>JBFMFY010000013.1:0-65315 GCA_040751955.1 Bacteroidota bacterium | reverse complement strand
CTCTGTTGTTATTTCTGATTTTTCCTTTTTTTATCGATATCCATTTAGAATGGCGGAGAGGTAATCTTCTGTCGTCATAAAAAATTTTCTTTTAGTCCTAACAATACTTTTACCATGGAAGAACAAAATATGGCTGATACTAGAATATTATCCGCAGCAGAACAGAATACTGCTGTTTCGTTGAGAAATCCGTACAATAATTTTATTAAAACAAACAAAGCGAAAATACGGAGCTTGTTAAAAGCGGTGAGTTACAGGTTTTTGGGTACCCTTGCAACCGTGCTGATTACTTTTGTTCTGACACAAGAAATCGCTTTATCACTCTCGATTGGTGCATTTGAACTTCTTGGAAAGATCGTGCTCTTCTATGTTCATGAAAGATTATGGGACAAGATTTCTTGAACGGAATCGAACTGGATGCCTTGAATGCCGAAGCGGAGTTGCTTTCTGCTGACGGCGTTATCCGACTTGCACTGGATGAAATTGCACAAAAAGCGATCTTTACCACATCATTCGGTGCCGAAGATCAGGTGATAACGCATTTAATTTCAGAGAAGAAGCTTCCTGTTGATTTGATGACGCTCGATACCGGAAGATTGTTCAACGAAACGCTTGAGACGTTTGAAAAGACCGCGAAGAGATACGGCAACATGATCAAGGTTCTTTTTCCCGATGCGAATGATGTTGAGGCATATGTTGCAAACAACGGCATTAACGGATTTTACAATTCGGTAGAACTGCGGAAAGAATGCTGCGCCATCCGCAAGATAAAGCCGCTCGAGCGTGGGCTCAAAGGATACGGAATCTGGATTACCGGACTTCGTTCCGACCAGTCCGACAACCGTTCGCATTTGAATTTTTTCGAATGCGACAACCGGTTCAAGGTTGTGAAAGTGAATCCGCTCCTTCACTGGACTTTGAAGCAGGTAATGGATTTCATTCACGAGAATTTTGTTCCATACAATCTTCTTCATGACAGGGGATTTGTGAGCATCGGCTGCGCGCCGTGCACAAGGGCAATTCAGGAAGGAGAAGATTTTCGTGCAGGAAGATGGTGGTGGGAATCATCAAAGAAAGAATGTGGATTACATCAATCATAACCCTCAATTAAAATTATGGAAACAATACTTAGTACAAAAAAGATAGAATCGGCACATGTAAAAGCAATTGATGTGTACGAATTGAAAAGAATGATGGATAAAAATCAGACCTTTCAATTAATAGATTGCCGAGAACCGGATGAGTATGAATTCTGCAATATCGGCGGTGAATTGATTCCAATGAGTGAGGTTGTTGACAACGTCGAAAAAATCCGAAAAAACGTCCCCGCAATTATCATGTGCCGCAGCGGACGACGCAGCGCCGATATTATTGTTGAATTGCAGCAGCAATTCGGATTAACCAATCTCTATAATTTGGATGGCGGCATTCTCGCATGGTCGCGCGAAATCGATCCGAATGTTCCGCAGTATTAAAAATGAAATCGCAATTATGAGGTCAAAAAAACAAAAATGGACTATCTCAAAGAATTAGAATACGAAGCCATCTACATCATCCGCGAAGTAGCGGCGCAGTTTGAAAATGCTGCAATTCTCTTTTCGTGCGGAAAAGATTCGATCACCATTTCGCATTTGGCACGCAAAGCATTTTTTCCTGCGCCAATTCCGTTTCCGCTCGTGCATATTGATACAGGGCATAATTTCCCCGAAGTGCTGGAATTCCGTGACGCTTTTGTAAAAGACCGTGGAGTCCAATTGTTAATCGGCTCCGTGCAGGAAGCAATTGATAACGGTGAGATTCAAGAACAAATCGGGAAATATGCCAGCCGCAACACATTGCAGACCCATGTTCTTTTGAAAACAATAGAACAATATGGATTTGACGCATGTATCGGAGGCGCGCGGCGTGATGAAGAAAAAGCACGCGCAAAGGAACGCTTCTTCTCTGTTCGCAACGATTTTGGGCAATGGGATGTAAAACGTCAGCGTCCTGAATTATTCGATATGCTGAACGGTAAAATCAGCAAGGGGGAAAATGTGCGCGTGTTTCCGATCAGCAACTGGACAGAACTTGATGTATGGAATTATATCAAACAGGAGCATCTTGACATACCCAGCATTTATTTTTCACACATTCGTTCAACATTCGTGCGCGATCGTCTTATCTGGCCGGTTTCCGAGTTTGTTCCGCTTGCTGATAATGAGAAAGCGGATATCCGACAAGTGAGATTCAGAACAGTGGGAGACATGAGCTGCACCGCCGCAATCGAATCAAGCGCATCAACAGTAGATGAAATTATTTTCGAAACCGAACACGCACAAACATCCGAACGTGGTGCCCGCATTGACGATAAATGGTCCGAAGCAGCTATGGAGTTGAGAAAAGTTCAGGGGTATTTTTAACTATTGTAGTCACGGACGAAAGTCAGTGCATAAATAAGGAACGGTCTTTCAATCTTTTTTACAAAAAATAATTATGAAACAAGTTCTTCGCATTGCAACAACAGGAAATGTTGACGACGGCAAAAGTACACTGATTGGGCGTTTATTGTATGAAACGAAATCTCTTCCTGCAGATAAAGTGGAAGATTTAATTCGCGCCAGCAAGCGGCGCGGTTTTGATTCTCCCGATTTTTCTTTATTGACAGATGGATTGCTTGCGGAACGAGAACAGGGAATTACCATTGATGTTGCACATGTATATTTTCAAACACCAAAACGAAAATTCGTTGTTGCAGACACTCCTGGACATGAACAATATACCCGCAATATGGTTACAGGTGCTTCAACGTCGAACGTAGCGTTGATTCTTATTGATGCGCGTAACGGAAGTTTACTGCAAACGTACCGCCATTTTTTTATCTCACACATTCTCCGGCTTTCAACGGTCTTCGTCTGTGTGAACAAAATGGATCTTGTCGAGTATCGTGAAACACAATTCAATGAAATTAAAAATTCGCTTTTGTCCTTCGCACAGCGTCTTGGATTTCCTTCGGAGAAAATAATTTTCGTTCCACTCAGTGCACGTGCGGGTGACAATATCACTTCTCTTTCAAAAAACACGCCGTGGTATTCTGGCAAACCGCTTCTTGAATTGCTCGAAACATTGGATGTCGAAAGCGGTCGTGATACACATTCGTTCCGCTTTCAGGTGCAGTATGTGCTTCGTTCAAAGCATCCTGAATACCGCGGCTATGCCGGGAAAATAGCGAGTGGAAAAATTACTGCCGGCGATTCTGTAAGACTGCTCCCTTCACAATTTACAACAAAAATTAGCGGGATTGATTTTGCGGGAAAGGAAGTAGAATCCGCACAGGCAGGCGAATCAGTTTCTATTCGATTAGAAAAAGATTTGGATTTAAGCCGCGGTGATATGATTGTGAAAGAAAATAATCTTCCTGTAATTTCCAGAACGATTGAAGCGCGGCTCTGTTGGTTGAATGAACGTCCGGCAAAATTGCATTCACGCTATCTGCTGCAACACGGTGTGAGAAGAATTCTTGCCAAGATAGACCAGGTAAAAACTGTTATTCACCCGGAATCATTGGAAGAAAAACAGGATTCCGAATTGCTTTCATTGAATGATATTGGTGATGTGATAATGACGACGGCAAACGAAATGTTCTACGACCCGTATGAATTAAATACATTCACCGGCGCATTCATTTTGATAGATGAATCAACGAATGACACTGTTGCCGTCGGCGTGTTGATGTAATGTTTTTGTCGGTGCGGATGAAAATCCGCGTATTAGGAACGGATTTTCACCAGTTCCTGCAGTTTCAAAAAGGTGAGCATATGCAAAGTTTCAGAACTGAACTCGAAAATCTTCACAAGCCAATAGTCGAAAAAGATATCATTGATCTCGAAAAAAAGATTCGGCTGTATCGCGAAGGGAAAATTGATGAGGATAAATTTCGCTCACTCCGTCTTGTGCGTGGTATTTACGGCCAGCGCCAACCCGGCGTGCAAATGGTGCGAATTAAAATTCCGTTTGGCAGAATGACAGTGAAGCAGCTGCTCACCATTGCCGATATTGCAGAAGAATACGGCAATGGAAATCTGCACGCTACAACCCGGCAGGATATTCAAATTCATTATGTCAGTCTGGATAGAACACCGGAATTGTGGACGCAGTTAGAACAAGAGGACATAACACTGCGCGAAGCATGCGGAAACACAGTTCGTAACATCACTGCATCAGCAACAGCGGGAATTGATCCGAAAGAGCCGTTCGACGTTTCGCCGTACGCGTTTTCGTTCTTCGAATATTTTCTCCGCAATCCAATTTGCCAGGAACTTGGACGGAAATTTAAAATTGCATTTTCATCCAGTGATGATGACACAGCATTTGCATTCATTCATGACATTGGATTCATTCCCAAGATAAAATTTGAAGGTGAAAAAGAAATTCGCGGATTTAAAGTCCTGATTGGAGGCGGACTCGGTTCACAGCCGATGCTTGCGGTAACCGCTTTTGAATTTCTTGAGGAACAACTTATCCTTCCGTATGCCGAAGCAATTCTTCGTGTGTTTGATCGGTACGGCGAACGGAAGAACCGGTCAAAAGCCCGAATGAAATTCTTGCTGGAAAAAATCGGTTACGATGAAATGCAGCGGCTGATTGAAGAAGAATGGACAGCGCTGCAGGTAAAAGAGTACTGGGTTGACAGAGATATTGTACCAGCAGTACAGATGGACTCCACCTTTAAAGTGGAGCCCATCTTTCGCTATGAGGTGGAGTCTGCCTCTTTTGAACGTTGGCGCGCAACAAATGTCTTTGAGCAAAAGCAAAAGGGATTTTACGGCGTTTATGTCCGCGTGCCGCTTGGAAATTTGCCAGCGAAAAAAGCACGACTCTTTGCGGAAATCGCCCGGTTGTTTGCGGCAGATGATATTCGCGTGACTGTGAATCAGGGATACTTGCTGAAGTTCGTGAGGCAGGAGAATCTTTCCGCGCTCTTTCACTCGTTGAATGAAATCGGTCTTGCGGAAGCGGGCTTTGACAGCACCAATGACATTACCGCATGCCCGGGAACGGATACATGCAATCTTGGAATTTCCGACAGCACAAACATCTCACTTGAATATGAAAAAGTCATCGCGCAGGAATATCCCGATCTGATTTACAACAATAATATCAAAATTAAAATCAGCGGTTGCCCGAACTCATGCGGTCAGCATGGATTGGCAAGCATTGGGTTTCATGGCAGTTCATTCCGCGTGGGAAAAAATTCGCTTCCCGCGCTGCAAGTTGTACTTGGCGGCGGAAGATTGGGAAAGGGCGACGGAGTCCTTTCTGAGAAAGTGATAAAAATTCCATCGAAACGCGGACCGGATTGCCTGCGGTTGCTCCTGGATGATTACTTTGAACATCAGAATGAAGGCGAGTATTACGAGCAATACTATCAGCGTAAAGGGAAAGAGTATTTTTACAATTTGTTGAAACCATTTGCCGATTTGACGAATCTTGTTCCGAATGATTTCATTGATTGGGGACATGGGGATCAGTTTAAATTAAAAACTGAGGTGGGCGAATGCGCCGGAGTAATAATTGATCTTGTTGCCACGCTGCTCTTTGAAACCGAAGAGAAGCTGCAGTGGGCAAAAGAAACATACGAGGCGCATCGCTTTGCTGATGCTATTTACCACAGTTACAATGTGTTTGTAAACAGCGCAAAAGCTATGCTGCTGAAAAAAGATGTCATTGTTAACACGCAAATGAAAATTCTTTCTGATTTTGAAGAACACTTTGCGGAGGAATTTCAATTTCCGGACGGTTTTAAAGATTTTGTCCTGCGTATCAATAAAAATAAACCAACAAAAGAATTTGCTGAACTCTATTTGAAGGATGCAGAGGAATTTATGAGATCAATAAAAAATAGTTATGTTAAAAAGCAGGAAGCTGCTGTGGCGTAATGGAACTTTCTGTGCGTGATTTAGGAACCAAAAATTGAAAATGTAATGAATATACTCTATCCTATTTTCCTCAGATTAAAAAGTAAACCGGTGCTTGTTGTCGGCGGAGGAAAAATTGCTGAACAAAAGGTAATGGGATTGCTGGAAGTAAATGCAAGTATAACAGTTGTTGCCCCGAAGTTGACGCACCGTCTTGAAAAATTATCCGCAAAGGGAAGAATTTCCGTTCAACAAAGAGAATACAGAAAAGGAGATGTTGAAGGATTCGTTCTTGTTTTTGCTTCAACAAACAATCCTGTGGTGCACAAAGAAATTTTTGACGATGCAGGTTCTCACAATATTCCCGTGAATGTAGTTGATGTTCCTGACTTGTGCAATTTCTATCTTGCTTCTATTTTTCAAAATGGCGATTTGAAAGTTGCTGTTTCGACAAACGGGAAAAGTCCCACACTTGGTAAAATAATCCGAGACAGAATTGCGAAGGAATTTGGTAAAGGATATCCCGAACTGCTTGATACACTTGGCGAGATTCGTCCGTATGTTCATTCTGCATACGCAGAATCAGAAAAGCGAAAAGAAGTGCTGGTGAAAATTGTTGATGATGAATTGAAGAAACTACAGTTAAATAGTGTGATTGCGAGTTCCAACAAAGTTAAAACGAAGCAATCTCCCGCGAGTAAGGCGGCAGGAGGTCGCTTCGTCCCGATGAAATCGGGACTCGCGATGACAAGCAAAACCGGCAAAGTCCTCCTCGTTGGTGCTGGTCCGGGCGATCCCGATTTAATCTCAGTCAAAGGTCTTCATGCAATTCATCAAGCGGATGTAATTGCGTACGATGCACTTGTCAATTCGGAACTTCTTTCTTCTGCAAAACATGATTGCGAAAAAATATTTGTTGGTAAACGTTCTGGAGGGCATTTTGTCCTTCAAGAAGAAATCAATCATATCCTCATTACTAAAGCGAAAGAAGGAAAAAATGTTGTTCGACTTAAAGGTGGCGATCCATTCGTATTTGGGCGAGGTGGGGAAGAATTATTATCGTTGTGCGAAGAAGGAATTGATGTGGAGATTATTCCGGGAATTACCGCAGGAATTGGGATTGCTTCTTCACTCGGAATTCCGTTAACACATCGCGGCATCGCATCCAGTGTCGTATTTATTACCGGCAGTGAAATATCCAATAAGGGAAAGAGCGTTGACTGGAAAAATGTTGCTGCAATCGATACCATAGTTATTTACATGGGGATAAGAAATCTGCCTGTAATTTCTGCGAGGTTAATTGAGTGCGGACGAGATGGAGAAACATCGGTTGCAGTCATTTACGGCGGGACGACTGTAAAACAGATTGTAGTTGAAGGAACGCTTTCGACAATTGCTAAGAATATACAAACTGCAAAAACCGAAGCGCCGGGAGTTATTATCATAGGTGATGTTGTTAACGCATTGAAGGTGAAAACAAATAACCTTGACAGAGTTACTGTGTATTAGTTAGAATATCATCTGAAACATTATTAACTTTCTAAACAATAGAAGGTGTCAGATGACTCAAAGTATCTGCAATTCGTTGGTATCTACAGATGATTTCAACCCATTCATTTAGTAAACATAGAGGAGTCAGCCCACTCGACCAAATTCTTGTTGCATTGTTAATGTTAATGTGTAATTGACGAGAATCGAAATCTATTGTCTGATACGAAATACTCAAAAATTCAGAAATTTTTTGATGGATCTGCAACGCCAACTCACCTTCAATCTTTACTACTTACTTCCTTCTGAATGTTTAAAGTCCTTGTGAAATTTTTTTGCAACCCCAAGTTGACGTTGTTTGTGCAGGACACGCTTACTTGGCGGCGCGGTTTTTTCTTCTTTTTATATGGTTTCGATGTTTTGCTTTATTAGCTTTTGTTATTTGAACAGAACCTGTCCAGTGTTATCATCGTGCTATTGTTTGTAAAGTATAAATTCCTGGCTTTTTCATTTTAATATCCCCTTATAACATAAAAATCCTTCTTGCCAAATGAAAAAAATAATTCCATTTTGATGTTATATCATGTGTCCGTAAATTGAGATCAATCAAAGGAAAAAGTATGAGACGGATCATTTTGATGTTGTTTATTGCAGCAGTGATGACTGCGCAAACAAAGAAGGAGAATGGAATGCCTCCATTTTATAATTTTACCATGAAGACCATCGACGGCAAAGAAAAATCTCTTGGCGAATACAAGGGGAAGGTGGTCATGGTCGTGAATGTCGCATCTTTTTGCGGCTACACACCCCAGTACAAGGAATTGGAAGCTATCTACAAGAAATATAAAGATCAGGGGTTTGTTATTGCAGGGTTTCCGGCGAACGATTTCGGGAAACAGGAGCCGGGAAGTGATGCCGATATTAAAACATTTTGTGAAAGGAACTACGGAGTAACGTTTGATCTCTTTTCAAAGATAGATGTGTTGGGAGACGGCATCCATCCATTGTATAAATATCTGACGACGGAAACCGATTTCAAAGGAGATATCGGTTGGAATTTTACAAAGTTTTTAGTTGATAAAAACGGCAATGTTGTTGCAAGGTTTGTTCACAAAATAAAACCGGACGCACCGGAAATTGTCGGTAAGATTGAGAAGTTACTGGCAAAGAAATAGAAAGTCACATTTCAGACGAAAACAGAAAGGAAACCAAGAAAAGGGTTTCCTTTTTTGTTATATTGTAAGAGATATGATGAAAATAATTGATCTTCGCCCGAAAAAATCTTTTGTCCTTCATTCTCCAACCGAGCAGAAGAAGACCGCAGCAATTGAGAAAACAGTAACAGCCATCATTAACGCCGTTAAAAAAAATGGTGATGATGCGCTATTTGCATTCGAAAAAAAATACGACGGAATTGTGCTGTCATCACTTGCAGTTTCTCAAAGTGAAATCCGAAATGCGGTAAAAAGTGCCGACAAGAAATTTCTTTCGGTGTTGAGGCAGGCGGCATCGAACATTCGGAAATTCCATCAACAGCAATTACGAAAGCCGTTTACATTGAAAGTGAGCGGCGGCTCTGAACTGCGGCAAATTTTCCGTCCCATCGAGCGTGTCGGTGTGTACGTTCCGGGCGGCAAAGCGGCGTATCCTTCAACGGTACTCATGAATGTTATCCCCGCGCAAGTTGCGGGAGTAAAAAAAATTCACCTCGTTTCACCGCCGCATAACAATGGAAATGTAAATCAGGATGTACTGGCTGCGGCAGGAATTTTAGGAATAAAAAATATCTATCGTGTCGGCGGAGCACAGGCAATTGCAGCGCTTGCATACGGAACGGAAACCATTCCTGCCGTCGATAAAATTGTGGGTCCTGGAAATATTTTTGTCGCTACCGCCAAACGGTTGGTGTACGGAAAAGTCGGCATCGACAATTTTGCCGGACCAAGCGAAGTGGTGATCCTTGCCGATAACTCTGCCGATCCGACATTTGTTGCTTCCGATTTACTGGCACAGGCAGAGCATGATGAACGCGCCGTTCCAATTTTGGTTACTCCGAGCCGATCGTTGGCACTCAAAGTAAATGCTGAGGTAAGACGGCTTTTTGATGCACTGCCACGGAAAAATATTCTTGCACTTTCGTTAAAGAACCGGGGGCAAATGTATATCGTTGCTTCACTTCAACAGGGCATCGCTGTTACGAACGAGCTCGCTCCCGAACATCTTGAATTAATAACAACAAACAATGAATCGGTCTTAAAACAGATCCGCCATGCAGGCTCGATTTTTCTCGGCAACTATTCACCTGTTGCCGTCGGTGATTATTTTGCCGGACCGAATCACGTATTGCCGACTGAACGCACGGCACGATTTTCATCACCACTATCAGTGGACGATTTTATAAAAAAATCCAGCGTGATCCGCTATTCGCAAAGACGGATGGAAGAAGTTGCAAACGATGTTGCACTGTTTGCAGAGCGAGAGGGATTGACGGCGCATGCGCTATCCTTACAACTAAGGAAGAATAAAAAGTAATGTCGTTTTTAAAATATATAAAACCATCAGTTCAACATCTAGATGCATATTCCGTGAAAAGCAAACCGCTTTCTCCTGATCTGATCAAGTTGAATCAAAATGAAAATCCGTTCGATCTGCCGAATGAATTAAAGCGTGAATTGCTTGATGAATTTTACTCACAGCCGTGGAATCGATACCCCGACGTCTTTCCGGGACACCTTATTGAAGCGTTGTCGAAATACACCAGCATCCCGAGAGAAAGTATCATCGCCGCTAACGGATCGAACGAACTGATGTACACTGTGTTGATGGCGATTGTCGGGAGCGGGACAAAAGTATTGATCCCGGCACCGACATTTTTTCTGTACGAAAAGATCGTCCGAGTGCTTGAAGGCCATCTCATTTCCGTTCCTGCGAATGATGATCTATCGTTTCATGTCGATGGTATCATATCGACCGCAAAGAAAGAGCATCCGGCACTTATCATTCTTAATTCTCCCAACAGCCCCACCGGACAGATGCTTTCCCTGGGCGATGTTGAAAAAATTATAACTGAAACAGATTCAATCGTACTGGTTGACGAAGCGTACATTGAATTTGCAGAAATGCCATCTGTCTTTCCATTGCTGCAAAAGTACGACCGGCTTATTATTCTGCGGACATTTTCGAAAGCATTCTCACTTGCTGGACTCCGTATCGGTTACCTACTCGCACAACCCGACCTTTGCTCGGAATTGTTGAAGCCGAAGATTCCGTTCACGGTAAATAATTTTTCGGCATCTGTTGCAATAAAATTGATGCAGCACAGCGAATTGATCAACGAACGAATCACGTATATTAAGAAACAGAAACAATTTTTATTCGAAAATCTTAATCAAATCAATACAATCAAAGTGTTTCCTTCACAGACAAATTTCCTTATCTTTACAGTAAAGAATGGGGCAAAAGCGCTGTTTGAGAACCTGCTTTCCGAGAACGTGCTTATCCGTGATGTCAGTTCCTACCCGATGCTGAACAACACCTTGCGCGTTAATGCCGGCACCGAAGCCGAAAACAGAGCGTTCTTAACTGCGCTGAAAAAGTATTTATGAATGAAGATTTTCCGATTCTTACAGATTTGGAAAATCTAAAATATTTAGGAGTTCAATGAAGATTCTTGTATTTGTTAACCATGTTCCCGACACTGAAACAAAAGTGAAAATCGGAGCCGACGGCAAATTAATCGATCCCGCGGGGGTCAATTACATGTTGAATCCGTACGATGAATTTGCTGTGGAAGAGGCGCTCAAAACGAGACAATCGTTCGGCGGTGAAGTCGTTGTCGTATCGCTCGGCGGGGAAGCGAACAAAGAGACACTTCGCAAAGCACTTGCCATGGGATGTGACAAAGCTGTGCTGTTGAAAGACAGTGCCGTGCGCGATTCGTTTGCAGTTGCACAATCGCTTGCAGAGTACGCAAAGGAGTACGGCGCAGAAATCATCTTCGGCGGGAAGCAATCAATCGATTATGACGATGCACAGGTCGGCGGCTTGGTGGCGGAACTGCTCGGATGGTCCTCTGTTTCAGTTGTTGTGAAATTAGAAATTAAGGATGGTAATATCATTGCGGAACGGGAGATTGAAGGAGGACACGAGATCGTTCATGCAAAGCTCCCCGCAGTGATTATGGCGCAAAAAGGATTGAACGAGCCTCGGTATCCTTCGCTTAAAGGCATCATGGATGCAAAGAGAAAGCCGATCGAAGAAAAACCGGCATCAGCGGCTGAAATCCGGGTTGAGGTGAGTGCAATGCGCAATCCCCCGGCAAAAGCATCAGGAAAAATTGTCGGCACCGATGCATCGGCTGCTGCTGAACTGGTTCGTTTGTTACATGAAGAAGCAAAAGTAATTTGAAGGATACCGACACTATGAAAATTTTAGCATTTGCAGAACAACGGAACGGTCAATTCAAAAAGGTGGCGTTTGAAGTAGTGAAGGCGGCAAAGACGGTCGCCGATCAACTTCATGCGGAAGTGGTGGCATTAGTCGTGGGGAATAATATAACATCGATTGCAGGTCAACTTGGGGGATACGGAGCTTCGAAAGTAGTTGTTGTTGAAGATGCAAAGCTCGAACTCTATTCAACAACTGCGTATGCAAAGGTAATAGCAGATATTGCAAAAACGGAATCTGCCGAAGTTCTCCTGCTTCCCGCAAGCGCAATGGGAAAAGATGTCGCCCCGCGTGTTGCGGTTAAACTGAATGCCGGGCTTGCAGTTGATTGTACAGCACTGAGTGTCAACGGTGGAACAATTACAGCGACCCGTCCTGTTTATGCAGGTAAAGGATTGGTGGATGTTGCTATCAAAACTCAAACAAAAATCTTTTCGCTTCGTCCCAATGTCTTTACGGCAGGGAACCCAAGCGGGGCAACAGCGGCGATAGAAGCAAAAAAAGTTGGATTGAACGATGATGATTTTTCCGTTGCAGTGAAAGAAGTAAGACAATCAAGCGGCAAAAAAGATGTGGCTGAAGCCGACATCATAGTCTCCGGCGGGCGCGGATTGAAAGGTCCGGAGAATTTCAAATTGATTGAAGATCTTGCAGGGTCATTAAATGCCGCCGTCGGCGCATCGCGCGCCGTGGTGGATGCAGGATGGAGGCCGCACGACGAACAGGTGGGACAAACCGGCAAAACTGTCTCGCCGTCATTGTACGTTGCAGTGGCAATTTCCGGCGCGGTGCAGCATCTCGCCGGGATGTCGTCTTCCAAATACATTGTTGCGATCAACAAAGATAAAGATGCACCGATCTTTACAGTTGCAGATTATGGAATTGTCGGTGATGCATTTGAAGTCGTTCCGGCATTAACAACGGAAATTAAGAAGCTGCTTGGAAAGTGACGCAAGTTCTTGCGGCTGGCGAAAGAATTTGATATACTCGCAATAAGTTGAACAAGGAGAACCAGGTGGAGAAAGTTCAGGTAGATATTCTCGGTTTATCGACGAGCCCGTCGAGCGCCGGCGCGTACGCGTTGATCTTAAAAGAAACGAACGGCAAGCGGAAGCTGCCGATCATCATCGGCGCGTTTGAGGCGCAATCCATCGCGTTGGAGCTTGAAGGAATGAAGCCCCCCCGTCCGTTGACGCACGACCTGATGAAGAACATTATCGATACATTTGCCGTGTCGTTGAACGAAGTATTCATCAATGAACTTCGAGACGGAACGTTTTACGCAAAACTTTCCGTAGAAGGTGTCAGCGAGACGCGAGAGATCGATTCCCGTCCGAGCGATGCCATTGCACTCGCTGTGCGGTATGGTGTTCCGATCTTTGTTGAAGAAGAAGTGCTGCAGGAAGCCGGTGTTATGTCTGACGATGAGGAGGTCGTAGAAGAAGGAGAAGAGGGGGAAAAGAAACAGGAGAAAGCTCCCGTTAAGCAATTCACCTCAAAACTGGAACAGCTGCAGTCTTCATTAAAAGAAGCGATTGAAAAAGAAGATTATGAGAAGGCGGCAAAGATCAGAGACGAGATTCGCAAAATGGGAATCACCGATTAAATAAAAAGCCCCTCATCAAAAGGGGTTTTTTGTTTCTCACGCACAAATCAAATTATTTCTTAACCAGCGATATCATTTCTTTCACAGCGCGATCCAATCCAACAAACGCTGCGCGTGAGATAATCGAATGTCCGATGCTCATTTCGTCAATCGTCTCGAGTGCGGCAACACGCACGACATTGATGTAGTTTAATCCGTGCCCTGCGTTCACCCCTAAACCGATCTGCTTTCCATAAATTGCTGACTCTTGAATCTTTTTGAAACATCGATCTTGGTTCGCAGCATCGGCAGCATCAGCATATTCGCCTGTGTGTAGTTCGATCATATCGGCACCGATTTCTTTCGACGCATCGATCTGGTTTTTTTCCGGATGGATAAAGAGACTTACCGGAATCTTCTTTTCATGGAATCGCTCGATGACACGCCGTAGTTTTTCTTTTTGCGCTACTACGTCGAGCCCCCCTTCAGTTGTTAACTCTTGTCTTTTTTCAGGAACGAGAGTGATCAGATCGGGAACAACCTCCAGAGCGATGAGAATAATATCTTCATTTGCCCCCATCTCAAGATCCAATTTTGTCCTGATGGTTTCACGCAATTTTCGTACATCGTGGTCTTTAATATGACGCCGATCTTCACGCAGGTGTACGACAATGCCGTCCGCGCCGGCGCGCTCGCAGATTTCTGCGGCTGCAACAGGATCAGGTTCAGTCCCGCCCCGTGCATTCCGGATTGTTGCTATGTGGTCTATATTGATGGATAGATACATTCGATCATTCTCTAAAACCAAACAAATTATACTAAATTCGGAGCTTTATTCAAAACTATGGTTGTAACTTTTCGTAGAGCGTGTCGTAACAGAAAAGGGTCATTTTCCTAACGGAGGAATCATGAAATCATTTTGTACTACCACTGTCACTGCCGCATTTTTTATATTCCTTTCAGTTCAAGCACAGGAAGCCCAGCCAAGTTTCGATCACACGGAAGAGGAAATCGATTACACAACTGATAATATTGAACTGTTCATCGATGAGATCGTAGAAGGTGTTGAACATCGTATTGATGATTTTGTCGAAGGAAGAAATTCGTATTTACACCAATCTACCATCGTTGAGGTGGGAGAACAGGATCAGAATAAAGAGACGCCCGACGCGATCACATTTAACGGAGATACCGAAATTGCAGAAGTCGATACTATCCAAGGAGATCTTGTCGTTAAAAACGGGACATTGACGATTCGCGGGACTGTAGTTGGTGATGTGCTCGTTGTGAACGGTGATATTATTGTGAAAAGAACTGCACTTGTGAAAGGAAATGCCCGTGCGATGAACGGTTCGATCACAAAGGAGGAAGGGGCAATCGTTGAAGGTTATACTGAAGAATCGAATAAGAGTTATGAATCGCGCAGCTCCCGCAGCAAACGAACATCGAGAGCAAAATATTCGTACTCGTTCAAACCGTTTATGTGGTATGACAGAGAATACGACGATAATTTTCTTTTCCGCTATAATCGGGTGGAAGGATTTTTCTTTGGTTTCGGAAAAAACAAAGAATATTACTGGGATGGCAGCCGTACCTTGTCCGGTTACGGCTCATTTGGTTACGGTTTCGCTTCGCACAAATGGCGCATGCAGCTAGGACTTGATCGTCAATTCGCGACTTCTTCCGGGCTGTACGAAATCGGCGCGGAGGTTCACAGCCTGACCGACACAAAAGATGAATGGATCATGAAACTGGGTGAGAACAATCTTGCCGCACTCTTCTTCCATCAGGATTTCCGGGATTATTTCCAGCGTGAGGGATATTCCGTCCACACCGCACGGTACACAAAAGATGGTGATGTGACGACGATGATCGATGTCCGATACAATGTTGATCGTTATACATCAATGGACCAACGGGCAAGTTGGGCTGTCTTTGGCGGGCATCGGTTCCGCTCAAATCCGTTGGTTAACGAGGGAATGCTGCGAAGTGTAAGCGTTGCTGCCGGATTTAATACCGTAGAGAGATACCGTAGGCGCTCAGAGGGGTGGGATGCATTGACTAAGATTGAGGTAGCAGGAAATCAATTCGGTGGTGATTATAGTTTCACACACGGACTTGTTGATATTCGCCGGTATCAATCACTTTCTGACGATGATCAGATCAGCGCGCGCATTCGTGCCGGGGCATTAGAGGGAAATACGGTTGTACAGCGGATGTTTGAACTTGGCGGTGCCAATACAATGCCGGCGTACGGATTCAAAGAATTTGTGGGGAACAGGATGATTCTTGGTAATCTTGAATACCAGATGACTGGCGAATTGATAGATGAGATTTTCTTCTGGCCCGATTTCTTTAACCTTATTCTTTTTGCTGACGCAGGTGCTGTAGCCAACGTACCTGCGAAGAAGGCAATCTATGAGGGGTTCGATGCGATCTCAACACCAACAGTCAAATCGGATCTCGGATTTGCCCTGAGCTGGCATGACGGAAACGCGAGGTTAGGGTTTGCGTGGAGAACCGATAAGAGTGCGCCTGTTGCGGTCTTCTTTAGACTGAACCGAGCCTTCTGATCCTGCAAGCGAAGTGCACTATAAAAAAGCCGAACAATATGTTCGGCTTTTTTATTTTCGGACGACATACTGAATTTTTTCCGGATTCTGTTGTACGATCTTAATGTTTTCAGGTCCGAGGATAATAGGGTGAACATAGCCGCTTGTATCCAGCAAGATCGATTTGTAATCGACAAACGCATTAAAATCTTTCTCGTTTAACGGCGCGACCGCATTCACACCGGACCGAATAATAACCGAGAGTGTTGGCGGGATCAATACTACGCTGCGGTTTTCGGGTAGCTGATTCACTTCGATAGGAATATTCTCGATTGTTTTTTCTGCTACCGGCTGGACGTCAAAGGTCAAGCGCACGGTAGAATGCGACCGTTCTACTTCCAATCGAAGAGAATCTTGCAACGGAATAATAGCTGCAACGGGAGCATTGATATCTTTCAGCAAAACGGCATCGGTTTTCCACGTTGTGATACGGTTGAGCAATGAACGAGCTCCGGTAAGAACAATGCTATCGGGTTCAGGTTTCATTGTTCCGACAATCCCGAATCCATCGCGGTAGAGAGTCGATACGACCGGTTCCACCGGGACCTTCTTCGTTATTTTGTCATCTATTTGGACAAAGACTGTTTCCGGCGTAGTCTCGAAAATATGGATCTCTTTTGGCAGGTTTATATGTTCGGTAAGGTCATTGTACGTAAATACGGTGTCTCGTTTGGACAGCGTACTGAAATCGATTGTGTACCGTAAATTTGGCGACAATACAATATTTAACAGCTGCCAACCATTCCCCTGGATCTTTAATCGAATTGTTGTAGGAAGCGGCGAAGCGATTGCTTTGTTCTGCTGGAGATGTTCGACACGGATAGGGAGTTCGATTGATGTTTGAAACGTATTTCCCATATCCACGGAGAGCCAGACAATTGCAGCAAATAAGAGAGAGAAAAATATGATCGTGAATTTATTTTCTTTCATGATTCTAGCGCTGTCAAATGGGAACGCCCGCAAAAGCGGGCGTTGGTAAAAATTATCGTTGTCTCGACATTATATTCCGTACTTTGTCTTCAGCAATTCCGCAATCAGTTCCTCTTTGTTCGCCATCGAGATTTGTCTGCCGTAGATGGAAAGTCCTTCAACGCTGCGCGCGTAGTTACGTAACTGATGCACGGTCATTGCCTGCAACTCTGCCGTATATTTTTCTTTATCGGAAGATGCAGTTGGAGGTGTAAATTGCTCTTTCTCATCCTCAATGCCGGGTGTCTGACTGGTGCCGATCAAAAGCGCAATTTCTTCATCGCTTAAAAAAGATTTTGCAAATACGAGTTCTTCAAGGTTTTCTGCCGGGCGGGGGATGACATGCTTGGAAACCAATTGCCCTACACGCTGTGCCGCTGCAGCACCCGCTTCAACTGCAGAACGTACAGCTGCCGTATCACCTAAAATTTTTATGGTGATCATTGCCGGGTCTGTACGCTCTCTGCCGATCAACTTTACATTGGCGGTTTTGACCATTGCGTCGGCTGCCTCAACAGCACCCACAAGACCTTTCGTTTCCACAAGTCCGAATGCAAGTTCTAACATAACTGTCTTTATGATCTTCCAAATTTGCAGGTAGGAAAATCAAAGATAATTATTTTGATGCCGGACGTTTCGGAAGAATCATTTCCACATCGCTGTGCGGACGCGGAATGACATGCACCGATACGAGTTCACCGACACGCTGTGCCGCTGCTGCACCGGCATCCGTGGCTGCTTTGACTGCTCCCACATCGCCACGCACCATCACGGTCACGTAGCCGCCGCCAATCTGCTCCTTGCCTATCAATGTAACCTTTGCGGCTTTTACCATTGCGTCGGCAGCTTCAATCGCTCCGACAAGACCTTTGGTTTCAACCATTCCGAGTGCATCCAGTGAGTAATCTGACATTGTGTGCTCCTGATAAGTGAAAGTATGCTGATAGAACTGCCGAAAATATAGACAAAGAGTAATCGAGAGTCAATTGTCTCGGGAGCATTTTTTTACCGTAAAATTCAGCTTGCTAAAGAAGAAAATTCAGCATAATCTTCACACAAGGAGAACTATGGGAGGCACAATGAAAAATCTGGCAATTCTGGTTTTCGGTTTTCTTTTCGCTCTTGGAGGTTGTGAGCAAAAAAATACACCTGTAACAACGAGCGCGCCGATATCAAACGTAGGCAATATCGCTTTTACATTCGATAAAGCGAACGCCCCTGCATCGGTAAAAACATTGACTGCAACACTCTCGCGCAGTGGGTACGCAACACTCTCGAAAACTATCAATATCATTACCGATACATCTGCCACAATGCTTTTCAGCGAAGTGGCTGTTGGAACCTGGAAAGTGAAAGTGGATGCAAAAGATGAAAGCTCCAAGGTACTATATACCGGGGAAGCAGACGTGAACGTATTAGAAGGGGCGGTAACGCAGGTGAATCTGACATTGACTCCGGTGCCGACAGGTGTCGGGAGTGTGCAGATTAATGTTACGTGGGGTACTTCTGAGAAGAAGTGGGTAGATCATATAAATAATCCAATATTGACAAAAACCGGAAAACCAATTGATTGGGGCGGGGTTGGTCAACCGAAGATTTACGTTGATGATGGAATGTATCGGATGTATTATTTGAATTATTCTTTTCCCAGTCCGGTGGGTTATGCAGAATCATACGACGGTGTGAATTGGAACCGACCAGATTCGACACCAATCATTGTTGTCGGACCTTCAGGAAGTTGGGATGATGGGGGTACTGGACCAGGTCCTGTTTATAAAGTGGGGCCTAAATATTTTATGCTCTACCAAGGATATGATGCTATATCAAAACATTTTCAAATTGGATTAGCATCATCGGTGGATGGGAAGAACTGGGTAAAGTATCCTCAACCTGTTTTTACTGACAGCTTGGATTGGGAAAGAAACACTATGGTAGCATCTGAGGTTGAAATTATTGGTAATCAATACTACATGTATTATTGTAGTGGTGACAAAATTGGATTGGCTATTTCAATAGACGGACTAACATGGAAAAGATATTCCACTTCTCCGATTTTGTCAGCCTCACAATCGTGGGAGAATGGAGACATATCCTGGGTTTCAGTCGTGAAGGACGGAAGCATTTATAAGATGATTTATACCAACGATGATCCATTTAGTTATTCAAATATCGCATTTGGCTTTGCGACGTCAGAGGATGGTATCCATTGGGTGAAAGATTCAAAAAACCCGATCTTCAAGCACAGCCAGACATCCAATCATTGGGCTTCGGGCGGTATCGTATATCCTTACCTAACAAAAATCAATAATGAATTGCGAATCTATTATACCGGATTGACACCTGGTGGAGAATGGAAAATCGCATTTGCTTCGTACAAATAATTTGGCTCCAATAAAAACAAAAAACCCCGCTTCGGCGGGGTTTTTTGTTTTTGTAACTCTGGGCATTTTCTGCTATCTTGAAAAAAATTCATTATATCTGAATTGGATACTTCATGGCGACCGCAAAAAAATCTCAGAAGCAACAGACAGAAACCCCTCTTATTCCCGCTAAATTCCAACATCCGGCTGCCGTGCTGGCGATACTGCTTTCGCTGGTGGTATTCTTCAATGAAGTTGTATTTGAAGGTAAGGTATTTGTTGCGGCTGACAACATTGCATCCAAAAGTTTTCAAACGCTGGTGAGCGATGCGGAACAACAGGGAATTTTTCCGCTGTGGAACCCGTATATCTTTTGCGGCATGCCGGGGTACGCGAGTTTGACCGTCCACGGCGAACGGTATTTTGATGTGTCCGCATTTATCATCAACAGGGGATCAAAACTGTTCGGTGCAATTATGAACAGCCCGGATGTCGGCTGGGGATTGTTCTATTATTGGATTCTCGGAGCGGGAGTCTATTTTTTTGTTCATGACAAATTAAAGAATAAAATCGCCGCGCTGATTTCCGGACTTGCCGTTATGCATTCCACCTATGTCATTATTTTGGTCATCGTGGGACATATGACAAAGGTACCTGTGATTGCTTTCTTTCCCTGGATCTTCATGATCATCGAAAGGCTCAGGGAGAAATTCGATCTTCGGCTCTCACTTCTCCTTGTCCTGCTTGTTCATTTTATGCTCTTGCCGGGGCACATCCAAATGATTTTTTACTGTTATTTTGCATTCGGCATATACTATCTCTTTTTCCTTGTCTGGTCGCTGATCAAAAAGGAACATTGGCAGGGAGTAATCCGATCCGGTTCTATCTTTGCAGTGGCGACCGGGCTTGCATTTCTCATGACAGGGGATCAATATCTTTCGACGCTTGAATATTCTAAATACTCGATGCGCGGTTCGGACCCGATCGTACCGTCAGCGGAGGCACAAGCGAAAGGGGCGACGAACGGCGGACTTGATTACGAATATGCGACGAACTGGTCGTTTTCTCCCGGTGAAGTAATGACATTCTTTGTTCCGTCGTGGTACGGATTCGGTTCGGCTGTGCCGTATCAAGGTCCGGAAACAAATAACACCGAGCAGAGACTTCCGCTATATTTTGGTCCTATGCCGTTTACCGATGCGCCGCAATATATGGGTGTTGTGATTGTGATCCTTGCCGGGATTGGTGTTTGGAGAAACAGAAAAGATCCGTTCGTACAATATTCAACGATTGTCGTCTTTATCTCGCTTCTGATTTCGTTCGGTAAAGAGATGCCGCTGGTGTATGATCTGATGTTCAATTATTTTCCGATGTTCAACAAATTCCGCATTCCTTCTATGATTTTGATCCTTGTGCAGATCTTCGTTCCTGTGCTTGCGGGATATGGGATCGCTGCAATGATGAACCAGGCATCAGATAAGGATAATGCGTTCTTGAAGTATTTTCAATACTCGTTAATCGTTCTGGCTGCACTACTCGTCCTTTCCGTAATTTTCAAAGAACTTTTTCTTTCCTTCTATGAAATGTTTGTTCCATCTCAGGTATTGGCGGAAAAATTCGGTACTAACGCCGCAATCGTCCACAAGATCATCACCGGATTTATCTCCAGCGAAATTACGGCGGGAATATTACTTCTTATTGCAGGGCTCGGAGGATTGTACCTCTTCATCAAGAACAAGATTTCGTTGACGATCCTTGTTGCCGTGCTCGTCTCTGTTGTGTTGATCGATTTGTGGAGAGTTAATTTTAAACCGATGAATCCCCAGCCGCATCGTGATGCACAAAGTATGTTTGCAACTCCATCCTATGTTTCATTCATGCAGCAGGATACGTCGCTGTACAGGACAATAGAATTTGAAAACGGTCAGCCGCCGTACAACAACACACTGGCGTATTGGAGGATCCAAAGTGCATACGGATATCAGGGAGCGAAAATGCGTCAGATCCAGGATGTGTTTGACGTGGTAGGGTTAGGTAATCCGCTGTTGTGGGGGTTGATGAATGTTAAATATATCCTTTCCGATCGTGCCGATTCAAACAGCGTACTTTTTCCTGTCTTTGCCGGCAGCGGTAAACATGTTCTCTATAATCGCGCTGAAATGCCCAGGGCTTTTTTTGTGAGCCGATATGAAGTTGCAAAGGGTTTGGATATCCTTAACAATATCAAAGGAATGAAATTTAATCCTTATGATGTCACATATGTCATGGAAGATATTCACGCGGCAATCGATCCTCCGCAGGAAGGTGCATCTGTTCAATATTCGCATTATGGAATTCAAGATCTTGAATTGAAGGTGCATGCAACAGGGAGCAACTTAGTTTTTCTCAGCGAGTCGTGGTATCCCGAAGGGTGGAAAGCATTTATCGATGGAACCGAAACACCGATCTATCGTCTCAACTATATGTTCCGCGGCGTCGTCGTGCCTCAAGGCGATCACGTGGTAACGATGGAGTTTGAACCCGCAGGATTTTATCTCGGAAAGAATTTGAGCCTCTGGCTCAATATTCTTGTATTGGGAGGATTAGGATACTTTGCAGTGAGATTTTTTGTGCAGAAGAAACGCACAACCACGGTGTAACATGAATTTTCACTTCACCACAACACACACCATCCCTTGTTGACAACCTCAACAACACTGAAGAAGACCGTTTCAAACCTCGGATGGTTGCTGATCGATCGCGGCGTGCGAATGACTGGTGCCGTGTTCATCAATGCATGGCTTACGCGGTATCTCGGTCCTGAACAGAACGGTGTCTTCAACTACGCTCTGGCATTTGTCGGAATGTTCATGCCGATGGCAACGCTGGGCATTGACAGCATCGTCATTCGCGACATTGTGCGGGATCCGTCGAAGAAAGATCTGATCATCGGATCCGCATTCGGACTGCGGTTGTTCGGTGCGCTGAGCGCATTGATCTTTTCCGCGATCGCGATTTTCATTGTAAGGCCGGAAGACACGCTGACACACTGGCTTGTGATTATTACATCAGCGGGATTGGTGTTCCAATCGTTTGATGTGATCGATCAATGGTTCCAATCTCAGGTACAATCCAAATTCACGGTGTACGCAAAAAATTCCGCCTTCTTCATTATTGCCTGTGTAAAGATCGTTTTGATCGTGTATGGCGCCGATCTTATTTATTTTGTGTCGGCAAGTGCGCTTGAGATCCTGCTTGGTGCAGCAGGACTTGTAGCGATGTACAAAAAAAACGGGAACAGTATCGGTCAATGGAACTTTCACCTACAGAAAGCGAAGGAATTACTGACCAACAGCTGGCCGATTATTATCACCGATCTTGCTATCTTTATGCAAACACGGATCGATCAGGTGATGCTCCGTGAGATGTTGGGGGAGAAAGAGATTGGTCTTTATGCGGCGGCACAAAAAATTGCAGAGCCGCTCGGCTTTGTTCCGATGATTATCTTAAGTTCTGTCTTTCCGGTCATCGTTCGTACGAAAGAATGGAGCGACGAGGAATACGGCAGACGGTTGACGAATTTATACAGGGTCATGACGATCCTGACGATAGCGATGTGCCTTCCTATATCTCTGTTGAGCGGACCGATCGTCGATATACTCTACGGCGAACAATTCGCCTATTCGGCGACGATCTTGACGATCCTTATCTGGAGCCGGTTCTATTCGAACATCGGTGTGGCGAGAAGTATTTATACATCCACCGAGGGATTGTTTCGTCATGCCATGGTCTGCGCAATGACGGGATCTGCGGTCAACATTGTGCTGAATTACATCCTGATTCCGCGTATGGGAGTGTTCGGCTGTATCATCGCGGCGCATTGCGGTTTTATCGTGACGACATTTGCTATCGATGCGCTGAACCCAAAAACAAAACGAAACTTTCACGCCATGATGACCGGTATTTTCACATTCTATAAATTCTCTTTGAAGCAATGAAAGTACTGAAACTCCTCTATCGGCTCTACATTCTTTTAAAACCCCAATATGGGTGGAATATCATTGCGATACTGGCGAACATGTTCCGGTTTTTGTTTGACTACACGAAGTACATCTCGCTCCCTTCCAATACTAATTTTTCAATCTCTTTCCTGGATTGGTATCCCTGCTTGACCGATAAAACCGAGACAACTCCGCTCGATTCGGTGTATTTCTATCAGGATGCATGGGCGGCGCGGAAAATATTCGAGAACAAACCGAAGCACCATTACGACGTCGGAAGTTCTGCCAAAACAATTGCAATCATTTCGCAATTCGTTCCGACCACAATGGTCGATATCAGGCCTGTGGAATTGCAACTGGAGAATCTTTACTTTCAAAAAGGTTCGATACTCGACCTGCCGTTCGAAAACGATTCGATCGAATCAATCTCATCGCTGTGCGTGGTAGAGCATATCGGCTTGGGACGCTACGGCGATCCGCTCGATCCGATGGGGAGTGAAAAGGCGATCGGCGAGTTGGTGCGGGTGACTAAACCGGGCGGGTATATTTATTTTAGTGTACCAGTTGAGAGAGAAAACAGAGTTTATTTCAATGGGCATAGATCATTCTCAAAGGAATATCTGGTATCACTTTTTATTGGATGTACGATATCTGAAGAACTTTATATCGTTGACAGTCAATTATTAGAATCATTTCGATCCAGCAATGGGTATACTGTTGGATTATTTTCATTTCAAAAAGGCAAATAAGAAAGTATGTTTTTCCCGCAGGTAATGAATATCAGATCATCGGACGTTGTTCTTGAAATCGGACCCGGGGCGTACCCCTTTTGGAGATCAGATTGTTGTGCCGACATCTTCGATGAATCCAGCGACGTAGATCGTACACAATTTGGAGGAGCAGATCTCAACACAAAGGGGAAGCCGTTGTTTAAGATTGAAAAAGGGAAACTTCCATTTAAGGATGCATCATTTGATTATATAATTTGTTCTCATGTGCTTGAACATGTTCCGGTATCAGAATTGCCACTGTTGGTTTCGGAAATACAAAGGGTCGGGAACAAAGCCTATATTGAATTTCCAAGACCCCTGTATGATTACATCTACAATTTTGAAGTTCATCTAAATATACTTGATATAGTTGGTGGAGAAATTATTTGTCTGGATAAAAAGAAGATTAATCTCTCAATGGTGAAAAAATTTACCGAATATTCAATGTCATTGCGAAAACGAGACCTCTTTTCTATTGATGAGTTTTTTCCGGGGATTGTTGCCGTTGGTTTAGAATTCGTGGGTAATATCCCGTTGAAAATAGTTGAAAATGAAGACGAATTTTGGGATAAGGTGTTCTCCAACCCGTACATGCTTCAGCGCCCATCAATCGGTTGGCAAATTGCAAATAAGATACATCCTAAAAGAATTTGGAAGGCAATTGCAGGTGAAAAGAATAAAGATTTCTTTTCCACCCGGTTATTGTGACCATGGTATGAAACCATCTAAAGCAAATATACTGCTTTCACGTGTACGGAGTGTGCTGTTCACCCTTTTCAATCGTCTGGAAAACAACAACAATGCGGACTTCCATACCAACGGCGAAGAGGAGTTTTTACGACGGTACATCCATTCGCTGCAGGGCGATGTTGTCCTGTTCGATGTCGGTGCGAATGTAGGAGGGTATTCGGAGGTTCTTATTGATATATGTAAACGTAAGGGATTGCACTATCGACTGTACTTGTTCGAGCCGACACAGTCATGCTTCACGACTCTCCGGCAGAAATTTTCACATGACCAAAATATATTTTTAAACAACACCGGTGTGTCGGATACTAACGGTGCTTCCGAAATTTTCTATGACGCCGAGAAAAGTGGATTCGCTTCACTGTATCAACGCGACCTTTCCTCGGTGAATGTCACGATGAATAAAAAAGAGACGATAGCACTTGTTCGCCTTGATGAGTATCTATCGAAACAGAATATTCAAAAGATAGATTTCCTGAAGATTGACATTGAAGGGCACGAACTTGCCGCTTTCCGAGGATTGGGAGCATACCTGAATGCCGGCTTTATTAAGGCGATACAGTTTGAATACGGCGGTGCGAACCTGGATTCCGGAACGACGCTGCGGCAATTGTATCATCTGCTTCAGGATGCCGGGTTTCGCCTGTTCAAGATCATGAAACACAGACTGGAACCGCGTGCGTATGAGGTAAGTATGGAGAATTATCAGTACGCGAATTATGTTGCACTGTCGCCGGAAAGCATCTCCCGCATTTTATGATCCAGATCTATCCGAAAATAGAATTTGAACGACCTTCACCGTACGGGGGGATCCTTGTTCCCGAAAAGATCGTGTGGCAGGGGATGCATACGTGCGTTGAAACCGTGTGCAGCGCTACCAAGCAAAAACTGATCTCGACGCTCCCATCAGGACATGGATCGCTCAATGATTATACCGTGAATCTCGCGACACAAGAATTGTTTTGTCCTTCGGAAGTTCGCCGGTGGTTCGGCGAACCATTGTTATATTCACTGACTCATCCGCAGAACGACGAGATCGAACTGAACGTTGAGATATTCCGCCGGACAAAAAAGGTAGTTCTTTTGAATACGATCGATTATTTATACGGACATGCACTCCTGAAACTGTTGAATGCGGAACGTCACTTACTGAACGATGCAAAAATCGGACTGGTGGTCATCGTTCAGGATTTTCTTCGATGGATGGTTCCCGACGGTGTGGCGGAAGTATGGACGGTAAAATTGCCGCTGTCAAAGGGGAGAAACTATTATCCCACACTTCAACGAACTATAGAAAAGGAGTGTAAAAGATTTTCACGGATTTTTCTCAGCAAAGCACATTCCCATCCTCAGGTAGCGGATATCTCTTTGTTTACGAGGATGCGACGGCACGGAACCGATATGTCGCCCTCCCGTATCACATTCATTTGGAGAGACGACCGTCCCTGGTTCGCCAACCGGTATGTTATTGCTGCTGCAAAAAGGATGAAGATGATGCAGATATTCCGTCAGATGCAGAACAGGAAGATCGTCTCGCTCTTTAAAAAATTACGGAAGAGATTTCCGGAGTTGCTGTACACGGTTGCCGGTGCTGGAGCGTCAACCCGGTTTCCCGAATGGATTGACGACCAACGGACGGCAGTCTTCACGATGCAGACCGAACGCCGATTATGCGGAGTGTATTCCGAGAGTGCAATTGTCATCGGGGTGCATGGATCGAACATGTTGCTGCCGTCTGCACACGCCGGTATGACGATCGATCTGATGCCGAGCGAGCGGTGGGGAAATTTTGCTCAGGATATTATTTTTCAGGAAACAGATGTAAGACAGGCAGTGCAGCGATATAGATTCGTTCCGATTTCAGTACCGATCGCATTGCTCTCTCACATGATCGTAGCACAGTTAATGGATACGGAATATTTCAAGAAAGCTATGATACAGCGATGATTTGTATTCCCTTTTTTGTCTGATAAAAATTTCATTCTATGAATCACATCAGCACATTTCGAACAGATTGGATCAATAGCTCTCCGGTATATTATAATTCCCGGACAAAAAGAGTCAGTTGCAACATGCTTGATGTCATTGATTGGAATAATTTTGAGTTCGATATGGAAGGATTGTATAATTACTTATCCTTTGGATACCAGGTGTTCGAGCAAACACCGATCAAAGATGTCAAGTTCTTGAGGCATTCGTCCATCCTTACAGTCCACGAAACTGACAACACCGACCTACGGTTGGAGATCAGAGAGGAACCCGATCCGATCGATGTATATGTCGGGAAGTCTAGCAGCGAAGAAGAGGCAATAATGCACTTGCAACAGCACGTTGCTGCATTTGAAGGTGAATCAAGGGAGCGCCATGTACAAAAAAGATTTCTTTTACCGCTCTCGGGTGGTTATGATTCGAGACTTCTTGCAACGCTCATTCAGGATAAATCACGGATAGACGCTATAACGTACGATATCAGCCTGAGTGAAAAATATTCATTCGAGGTTGTAAGAGCCCACGAAGTGAGTACTCGTCTAAATATCAATTGGGAGCAAATTTCCCTCGATCAATATTGGAACAGCGATTATGTCCAAAGGAATTTTGATACATTTGGTCTTGAAATGCCGATTCATGCGTCATACCACTTTGAACTGTATGACAAGATTAATCAAATGAAGGGCAAGGATTTTATTGTTCTATCCGGCAGTGTCGGCGATTGGTGGAGCGGAGAGAAGATTCCGCTTTCAGTTCCCAAAAACCATCTTGATTTTGGATCGCTCTTTTTCAATCATGGTATTTCAATCTCTTCAGATTTTATTGAAGTGAAAACGGATCATGCAATAAAAAGAGAAATATTTGAAAAAAATGCTCAGCGGTTGAAGGAAGACAGATTGTTCAGGATTGTCTTTGCCCGTCGTGGTAGGATCGGTCTTGCGTCATATATTTTTCGCACAGCGTCGCTTTTTTATGAAACCTATACTCCGTTTTATGATCTGACCGTGGCGATGTCGCAATTGAACATGCCTCAGAGTCGAAGGACAGATCGAGTGTGGCTGCGAGATTTTTTTAGAAGAAACGGTTTGGATCTAGAGAACGACGCAGGTCATATTAAACCGGTGAGTGACGATAATGTCCTCGATGTGAAAACGATGCGCAAGACACTGACGCGTAACGATCTTCTTGACCCCAAATATTTCAAAGGAATCGTGACTACTCGAAGAATTGAATGGATCAATGATATGATCATGAAAGTCAGGTTCATTCCATTTCCACTTTTAATAGTCGTGAGCAATCTTTCGTACAGAATTGACTCTGCGGCTCACAGACTATCACTCCGATCAATATTCGGCAAAGGTTTTGATTATATTTACTGTAGAGCTTTCAAGACGAGAGAAATAGCAAAAGCAATATCGGAATGGTCTTTGCTGAAACCGCTTGAACTGGTTCAACAGAGAGCATTCGGAAAGAATCAATTCAGACGGTGACAGTACCGGCTCCCATATTAGTATTTGTCTTCAACCGTCTTGAGCATACACGGTTAACCGTTCATGCGTTGCAAAAAAATTTATTATCGTTAGAGAGCGATCTCATTATTTTTTCAGATGGTCCGAGGCGTGAATCGGATATACCGGCTGTGAAGGAAGTCAGAAAGTATTTATCATCACTCAAAGGGTTCAAATCCGTACAGATCATTGAACGTGACCGTAATTTCGGTCTTGCGAATTCGGTTATTGACGGCGTCACGCAAATCGTTAACCGCTTCGGCAAAGTAATCGTTGTAGAGGATGATCTCGTGACGTCGCCGTATTTTTTGCGGTATATGAACGAAGCGCTGGAAAAATACGAGCATGAAGAACAAGTGATCAGCATTCACGGCTATTCGTATCCGACAGCAAAACCGCTTCCCGAAACTTTTTTCCTTCGCGGCGCCGATTGCTGGGGGTGGGCTACATGGAAACGGGGGTGGGAATTGTTCGAACCAGACAGCAAAAAATTGCTTCGACAATTGAAAGAAAAAAATTTGCAGCATCGTTTCGATTTCGACGGTACCTACGGGTACATGAAGATGCTCAGAGAACAAATCAGCGGTAAGGTCGATTCGTGGGCAGTTCGATGGCACGCCTCTGCTTTTTTATTGGAAAAATTGACCCTTTTCCCGGGACGTTCATTGGTCAACAATATTGGCGAGGGGGAATCGGGCACACATACAAAATCGTTGACCGATTTCAGAACGTCTGTCGCTCAAACTCCAATTGTGTTAAACGATATTCCCATCGTGGAAAATCAAGAAGCACGACAGGCATATGTTGAATTCTTTCGGTCAGTGCGTTCTTCATTGCCACGCCGCGCATTGAATAAATTACGATCACTATTTTCCACATGAACAATACACACCATCTTGACGATCCGCAAAGGAACGACAACCGCAAATACGACTACTCTGGCTATGAGGATTCCGAGCGGTACGAGTATCCGATCATTGTTGATATGGTCAAGATGAATTCCAAGGTTATCGATCTGGGATGCGGCAACGGCGCACTGCTTGCACGATTGAAAAAAGAGAAATCAGTAAAGGAAACCGGATTGGAGATTTCCGAAAGCGGTGTGCGTATTTGTAAAGAGCGTGGATTGAATGTGCAGTTCGGTGCAATAGATCAAACGCTTCCGTTTGATGACAATGCTTTTGATTACGCTATTTGCAATGTGACTATACAGATGGTGATGTATCCCGAAGTGCTGGTGCGGGAAATGAAGCGGGTTGCAAAATACCAGATCATCTCGTTTCCTAATTTTGCATTCTGGAGAAACCGCCTCGACTTGTTATTGAACGGCCGCATGCCGAAGAGAATGTTGTTCGAATACAAATGGTATTCAACGGGACATATCCACCAGTTGTCGTTTGAAGATTTTTATGAGTTACTGGACGATGTCGGCGGCTTGCACGTCGTCGAATGCCGGTTGGAACGGTCAAGCAATCCAATAAAAGATCGTCTGTTGCAAGACTTTCCAAATCTTTTTCAACTTGTCCCGGTCTTTTTATTGGAGAAAATATAATTCATGCTGAAACAGCGTATTGAGCAGGAACAATTTGAACCAAGTCTCCTTGGGATATTTGTCAATCCATTCTACATCGCACGCAAAGGGCTGCTGAAGAGCATTGCTTCTCTAGGAAACAACATCACAGGCAAGACGCTTGATGTCGGATGCGGGACAAAACCGTATGAGAAATATTTCCATTCATCGCAATACATCGGATTAGAGATCGAGACGACACTGAACCGTGAACGGAAAAAAGCGGATGTCTTTTACGACGGCAGCACGTTTCCGTTTAAAAATGAGGAGTTCGATTCCGTTGTCACGAATCAGGTGTTTGAGCATGTCTTTAATCCGTCTGATTTCCTGAATGAAATCAACAGAGTGCTCAAGAAGGATGGAGTTTTACTTCTCACCGTGCCGTTCGTGTGGGATGAGCACGAGCAGCCGTACGATTTTGCACGCTATTCGTCCTTTGGAATTAGGCATGTACTGGAGCAGCACGGCTTCACCGTTCAGCAGCATCTCAAAAGCGTCAACGATGTCCGGGTCATCGCCCAACTCATGAATGGCTATCTGTACAAAAAGACCTTCCATAACAAATTGCTCCGTCAGTTCGTTACATTGACAGTCATGTCGCTGATAACGATCGTAGCTTCATTCTTCGCTGTTATCCTTCCTGCCAATGACGACCTCTATCTCGATAACATCGTCCTCGCCCGCAAGGTGAAAAATGTATAATTTCTGCACGTTGTTCGATTCGAATTATCTTTCACGCGGATTGACGCTGTACCGTTCGCTCGAACGCGTCTGCGATTCTTTCCATCTCTATATCTTTGCATTTGATGAAAAGACTCTCCTTGTACTGAAACAACTCGGATTGGAACACGCGACAGTCATTTCACTGAATGAGTTTGAAGATGAAGAATTGCTGCAAATAAAGCCGTCTCGCAGCCGTGCGGAGTATTGCTGGACCTGCACATCGTCAACAATTCTGTACGTGCTCGAAAAATTCAACGTCGAGATGTGCACATATCTGGATGCAGATATGATGTTCTTCGATTCACCGAAAGTATTGTTTGATGAGATGGAGAACGCTTCCGTGATGATCACAGAACACCGCTATTCGCCGCAGTACAACAAGGAAGCAAAAACAGGAAAGTACTGCGTGCAGTTTGTGTCGTTCAGGAATGACGAGCGGGGACCGAAAGTGTTGCGATGGTGGCGCGAACGCTGCATTGAATGGTGTTACGCCCGGTTTGAGGATGGCAAATTCGGAGACCAGAAATATCTCGATGACTGGACGACACGTTTCGAAGGAGTGCACGAACTGCAGCATCTCGGCGGCGGCATGGCTGCGTGGAACGTGCAGCAGTATGATGTTTTTCAAAAAAATGGTAGATTGATCGGGAAAGAGAAAAAATCCGGGAAAGAATTTCCAGTAATTTTTTATCATTTTCACTACGTCAAATTTTTTGATGATGGGACAGTGGAATTGGGAAGAAGGGAATTGACAGACACGATCATGACAACGGTCTATTCACCGTACTTCATCGAATTGGAGAAGGCAAAAAAAGAGATTGAAACGATCGATTCGTCGTTCGATTCACATGGTGCCGGGAAAAGGCCGTTGAACTGGAAAACGCCGATCTTGTTTCTCTATCGAAAAGCATTTGGTATTTATCACATATATCCTTTGGGAAAATTCTTGTAAATGGCTTACCTGATCAATTTAACGACGCACAGCGACAAACGCGGCAATCTTACGGTGATTGAAAAAGAGATACCGTTCACCGTGAAAAGGACATTTTATATTTACGGCGTTGATGATTCGGTGCGCGGCGGGCACCGTCATCGCACAACGTATCAGGCGTGCATTTGTGTGCACGGCAGTTGCATCGTTTCCAACAATGACGGAACAGTGAAACAGGATTTCGTGCTCGACCACCCAAGCAAATGCCTTATCCTTGAGCCGCGCGACTGGCACACAATGCATCATTTTACTCGCGATGCCGTTTTTCTTGTCTTTGCTTCTGAACCTTTTGATCCCAAGGATTATATTTACGAGCCGTACCCATGATCGAATACGAAAATCTAAAAAAAGCGAATGAGAAATTCTTCAACGAATACAAGCAATCATTCGATGCGACTTTGAACAGCGGCTGGTTTATCCTGGGGAATGCGGTGAAGAATTTCGAGGAGGAGTTCGCTGCATTTAATACGAACAAATTCTGTGTCGGTGTTGCGAACGGACTTGATGCGCTCATTCTTTGCCTCCGTGCGTTGAAGTTCGAACGGGGGAGCGAAGTGATTGTTCCGTCCAACACATACATTGCAACCATCCTCTCCATTCTTCAAAACGATCTAAAACCCGTTCTCGTCGAGCCTGACATCCGCACATACAACATCGATCCGAAAAAAATCGAAGCGGCGATCACGTCGAAAACGAAAGCGATTATGATCGTGCACCTGTATGGTAAATCGTGCGATATGGATCCGATCGTGACAATTGCAAAGAAGCACAATCTTGCATTGATCGAAGACTGCGCCCAATCGCACGGTGCAATGTATAAAGGGAAGATGACCGGGACATTCGGCTACGGTGCATTCAGTTTTTACCCCACAAAGAATCTCGGCTGCCTTGGCGACGGCGGTGCCGTAACGACAGATGATGAAGCATTTGCAGGGAAGATCAGGATGCTGCGCAACTATGGTTCGGAAAAGAAATATTACAACGAGGTTGTCGGGTACAATTCGCGGCTGGATGAAGTGCAGGCAGGATTTCTCTCAGTGAAACTTCGTCACCTGAAAGAGATCACCGATCACAAACGAAAACTCGCGTCAATATATCATACCGGACTGAAAAATGATTTCATCAAGCCGCATGTCCATCCCGATTATTATGATGTGTTCCATATCTATAACGTCCGACATCCCAAACGTGATGCGTTGAAAGAGTATTTGCTGAAGAACGATATTAAAACGGAAATTCACTATCCCGTACCGCCGCATAAGCAGAATGCGATGAGGGGTGTACTGGGGACGGATGATTTTCCCATCTCATCGGAAATCCATTTGACAACGCTGAGTCTTCCAATTTCATTTTGTCATACCGAAAGCGACGTGTTGCGGGTGATCGAAGTGATGAATAAATTCTAGAAATGATTACGCCGATAACGCAGATTTGAAGCCGGATTGCCTACGACATTCCGTCTAATATCTTTGCCAGTTCTTCTGAAATAATTTCCCGGCTGTATTTGCGGATATCCGTTGCATTCGGCTTTAACAAGTCCGTTTGCCGTAATATATCATCCCCGCTGTAATTGTAAGAGAAAATCTTCCCTGCATTGGACTTTTCCAGAATTTCTCCCACTTCTTTATTGTCATCCCCGAATGCTATAATTCTGTTTCCTGTGCGTAAGTATTCAAATAATTTTCCCGGCACGTGGCGTTTCTCCGTTGCGCAGACGAGCAGGTATGATGCATCCACCATTTCTTGCACAACCTCTTTGTACGGCAGGAATCCTTTGTAGTCTGTGTAGTCGTTGAGTCCAACTTGCGCAATTGTATTTTTTATTTCCGGGCTGACTGTACCGATGAAACGAAGCCGGAGGTTCCGTCCTTTCTCAATTTCCTGCTTTATGTTTTTCCAGAAACCGGTCGGATTCTGGTAATCGAAAATGTTGCCGGCGTGAAGGATTGTTTCAGGGTTCGAGGTTTGTGGTGTACGGTGCAGATTTTCAAAATTCTCCTCGTTGTATCCCCAATACAGCACGCGGGATTTTTTTTCGATCCACGGGTATTTTCTGATGTAATCTTCCCGGGCGCTCTGTGTAACGAAGACAACACTCCGTGCATTGGCAAATGTCGTCCGTTCAAAATAATTATCGAGTGAAAGTGTCGGCGCGCTTCGTTTAAATTCCTTGTAGTAAACGATGTCAACCCACGGATCGATCAGGACAGGAATGTGAGGAATGCTGAATTCTCTGCTTAATTTTTTGCCGATGAGATGGGCGCTGTGGGGAGGACCGACGGAAACGATCGCATCAAAATTTTTCCTCGACAATATTTTCCGCCCGCCGTTCACCGCTGAGAAAAACCATCCAATACGTGCATCGGGGACGAACAGATTCATCCGTATCCAGATGGCAAACCGGTGACGGAGTCCTTTGTCGGACAATGAGATCGTCTCGGATGCGACGAGTGGAGCATCCGATTTCTTTCCGAGAAATTTTCTGTAAAGATCGAACGGCTCATTTGCCGCGGTCTTCAACACTTCAAGATCTGGCGGTACTTCGGCAAGCAGGCTTGTATCTTTGTGCGAAAATGAATCTTCATCCACCGTCAACACGCTCGGCTGCCAGTTTGATTTCGGTAAATGCTTGATGATGTACAACGGCCAGTGAAGCGACGCTTTGCCGGAGGGGGGCCAGAAGTAGGTTATGAATAAAACATTCTTCATTTCAAGATTTCAACATTTCAAGATTGTGTATAATGCGTTCTTGAAAATCTTGCAATTTTATTTTTTCAACCATAATTCCGTAATGGACGATCCGTGCCATTCAAGCGAAAGGAGCAGATCGCATACTTCCCGCACGCACCCGTGTCCCCCTTTTGCTTTTGTTACATAGTGTGCGGTTTTTTTATTCAACAATGTCGCATCGGCAGGGCAGGCGGCGAATCCGACACGTTTCAGCACCGGCACGTCATTAATATCGTCGCCGATGAATGCCGCTTCATCCCATGCGAGCGAATATTTTTTCAACAGATCCTCGATCGCTTCTACTTTGTTCACGACACCTTGGTAGAGATCGGTCACTTTGATCCGCTCTGCGCGGCGTTCGACGATCTTCGTTTTTTCCGTGGTGACGATGGCGACTTTGTATCCCGCTTTCTGCAGCAGCACGATCCCCATGCCGTCGCGGATTGAAAATTTCTTCAATTCGATTCCTTCGTCGGAGTAGTATGCGCCGCCATCCGTGAGAACGCCGTCCACATCGCTGATGAGGATTTTTATTTTTTTGAGTCTGCTCAGGAGTGTCTTTTTCATGTTTATCGTTAGAGAGTAAAAGTAAAATGCTTCTGTATTGTCATTCTGAGCGAAATCCCACAGGAACGAGCGAAGAATCCAGTTTTGTTTCTGGTGTTGAACTCAGATTCCTCGTCCGATACAACCGGACTCGGAATGACACGGCAACAGCCGTAGTGATTTCCCGCATCAAACTACAAAAAAATTTGCTCAACCGAAAATTATTGATAGAGGGATGAAGGAAAAATCGTTACATTTACTTCAGAGTACATCATGACCATAGCAATTATCTCCGATATTCATTCCAATCTCGAAGCGCTGACAGTCGTGCTGAACGAGATCGAAAGATTGAAGATCCGGCAAGTCTATTGTCTTGGCGATGTGGTGGGTTACGGTGCAAATCCGAACGAGTGCATTCACTTGCTGTGGGAAAGGAATATTCCTTGTGTGGCGGGGAACCACGACAAGGCTGCGATCAAAGAGATTGACATCGATGACTTCAGTGATGCGGCGCGAAGCGGAATTGCCTGGACGCGGTCGGTGCTGACGCATGAAAGCATCCAGTATCTGAAGTCTCTTCCGTTGTCGCTGGTAGAACACGGGATCATGTTCGTCCACAGTTCGCCCGATGAGCCGCAGGAGTTCCGCTATCTTATCTATCCTGAAGATACGCTCTTCAGTTACAAGGCATTCTCCGTTCCGTTATGCGTTGTCGGGCATACGCACCGTCCCGTAGTTTTTTGCGAGGATATGGTGAGCACACACATTGTTCGTGATAAAAAATTCATCGTGAATGCTGGGAGCGTTGGGCAGCCGAGGGACGGGAACTGGCGTGCGTGTTTTATGCTGGTTGATACCGATGCGTGGTCAATTGAGTATGTGCGGCTCGAGTATGATGTGAAAACCGCACGCGAAAAGATACTCGCCGCCGGGCTGCCGAAAAAATTGGGTGACAGGTTATTGGTAGGGATTTAAAATGAAAAAAGTGCCGCTCACCTTGAAAGTAAGCGGCACTTTAAGGAAAATTACAGTAACGCGTCAAACTCCGACGCGAACTTTTCTTTCGATTGCAGTCCGACCAACTTCTTTGCGATCTTTCCATTTTTATCAATATAGAATGTTGTCGGTATGCCGCGTAATCCGCCAAATGCATTCTCCAGATCGCCGTTATCTATCACGATCGGATATTTTACATTTTTCTCTTTGGTAAAATCCGATACGAGCGTCAGCACATCCGAATCCTTATCGACAGAAACACCGATCACCAATCCTCCTTTTGCCTTGTACTCTTCGCTGAGCAGGACGAGGTCGGGCATCTCTTTAATGCACGGTCCGCACCAGGTCGCCCAGAAGTTGATGAGGACAGGTTTCCCTTTCGCGACCTCGGCGAATGAAACTTGTTTTCCCGTTTCGTCATAAAAGAGAAAGTTCGGAGCCATTCCTTCTACCGTCTCAACTGATTGAACCACTGAGACATTCTCTTTATAGGCTGCGCCGGTTGTCGAAGTTTGTTGTTGTGGTGATCCATTTTGTTTATTGTCCTGCGGGGAACATCCAAAGAGCGTGAGGGTGAAGAGAAGTGCTGCGAATTGTTTCATAGTTGTGCAAATTCCTTATTCCGTTAACAATGCGATCAGATGATCTTTCTTTAATTTGCTGACTGCTGCGCAGATTGTATTTTTGTACTGCCACAGCACCACTGTTTTATTGTTTGTTTCTTCGATGTACCATTTGTTCTTTTCCAATTCTGCTTTCACATTCTCCGGCAGACCGATCTTGTCTCCCTTCATCACATCGTCAAGATTCGCCTGATAGATGTAGATGATGTTTCCTTCCATTTCATAGACAACGTGAGCCAGTTTTACTCCTTTGAAGATGGACAGAACGCCGGCGCACGACTTGCAGTTCTTCATCTTGGGAACATTCACGGAGAAGTTCACCTCTTTTTGAAGGAACGAACGCACTTCATCATGATTGCTTACCAGTTGTGGTTTGATCGTACCGCCGATCACCGCCTGGTAATTATCCAACGACTGGTTGATGATATTCGATTCATCGGCGATGGAAGCGACGGGAAAGAAGAGAGAATATGCACCAACAAGCACAACAGCCATTGCAACAACGGCAATGGCAGGATTGAGTTTAAATCCGAATAATTTTTGGAACCACGATGTGCCTGATTCATTCATTGTGCGATTCAGTATTGCATAGTAGAGATCGGCGGGAACGCTTTTGCGCTGAACCTTTTCATGCAGGACCGTTTTTACACTTTGCAATGCCCGGAGTTCATATTGGCAGTGCGGACAGATACTTGCATGCTGCAGCAATTCTTCCGTGCGTTCTTTGCTCAATCGTTTATCAACGATCTCGCACGCACACTCTTGAAATTCTTTGCAATTCACAATACACCTTTAGTATCAATTGTTATAGTTCGGCATCCTTTCGAATAAAGCCGCGTTCTTTGGCATAATCATACAGGCGTGTGTAGAGCAGTTTTCTTCCGCGGTGCAATCGGGAGCGTACAGTCCCCACAGGTATTTGAAGAAATTCCGCTATCTCTTCGTACGCCAAGCCTTCGATATCGCATAGGATTACTACGGTTCTGAATTCTTCCGGCAGCGATTCGAGCGCTTTCGAGATATCGTCGTCGAGCAGCTGACCGAAGATCTTTTGCTGGAGATCGGTGTCGTCGGTCGATTCATCCCGGATGTTATTGTAGTAACTTTCGATCTCCGCATAATCAACTTTGTCCGGTTCCTTCACTTCTTTGCGGTACAAGTTGATGTATGTATTTTTCATGATTCTAAACAGCCAAGCGCGCAGGTTCGTTCCTTGTTCAAACTTGTCCCAGAACCGGTATGCCTTGAGGAAGGTTTCCTGCAGAAGGTCATTCGCATCGTCTGCATTTGCAGTGAGCCGTAAAGCGTAGTTATAGAGCACGTCCATATGAGGAAGAGCTTGCTGTTCGAATTCCTTATGCCGAGGATCGGGTACGGAGACGGTTAAAAAGAAAGGAAGCATTCAAATAATGTGATGTGCTTCCGTGTTCCGTCAATACACCTGAAAGAACAGAGTGAATCGGAAGCAAGTTCCAGCGAATCATGTCTATTTTGTCTGATTAAACTTACCAAAAAGTAGATTCAGTTACAAGAAATCTGTCTTGCTCACCGAGCAAAGGATAAGTATATTGCCACACAATTTATCGAACCATTGAGAGATACTCCATGCACATTTCAATTCCCAAAGAAAATTCCAAGATCGAGCTTCGTGTGCCGATGCTTCCCGTGAATGTGGAAAAACTTGTGAAGAAGGGGGCAAAGGTTACAATCGAAGCGGGACTTGGTGCAACGGTCGGAATTTCCGACAACGAATACAAAAAAGCAGGAGCCACAGTCGAGAAAAACCGGAAGAAAGTCATATCCACCGGTGATATTGTTCTGCGCCTTCGCAAACCGGAACTGAAGGAAATTACTTCTTTGAAGAAAGGGAGTATCCATGTCAGTTACCTGAATCCATTTAATGAACCCAAATTGCTTGGCGCAATGGCGAAACAGAATGTTTCCGCAATTTCCATGGAGATGATTCCCCGCTCCACACGCGCGCAAAAATTGGATGCACTCAGTTCGCAGGCAAGTCTTGCCGGGTATGCCGCGGTCATTGTTGCGGCGGACAATATTCAAAAAATATTTCCGATGATGATGACCCCCGCCGGCACCATCCAGCCGTCGAAAGTATTCATCATCGGCGCAGGTGTTGCAGGATTGCAGGCGATTGCGACTGCACGGCGGCTCGGCGCAAAAGTGGATGCATTTGACACACGCCCTGTAGCCAAGAACGATGTATTGTCGCTTGGCGCTAAATTCGTTGAAGTCGATCTCGGTGAAACGGGGCAAACAGTGCAAGGATATGCGAAAGCACTTACGGAAGAACAGTTACAGAAGCAACGCGATGTCATGAAGCAATATTGCGCTCAAGCAGATGTCGTAATCACGACAGCGCAAGTGTTCGGACGTAAAGCGCCGGTCATCGTAACGAAAGATATGGTCGATGCAATGAAACCGGGAAGCGTTATTGTAGATCTCGCAATCGAAACCGGCGGCAATGTTGAAGGTGCTGTGTACGGAAAAACCGTAGAGAAGAATGGAGTGAAGATTATCGGCATTGCAAACATGCCTGCAAAAGTTGCGTTGAATGCAAGCCTTATGTACTCGAATAATTTATATAATCTCATCGATGAATTCTGGAATACAGAGAAGAAAATATTTGAGTTGAACCTTGAAGATGATATCATCAAAAGCTGTTTGATCACACACAAAGGAGCCATCGTACATCCGAGTTTTATTCCTCAAGGGTCTTCTGCCAAAGGAAAGAAAGGAACGTAGCATGTCAAATTTGATCGAACTGTTGTATATCCTCATCCTTGCCGGTTTTGTCGGTTTTGAAGTAATCAGGCGTGTAACCCCCACATTGCATACGCCGCTGATGTCCGCGACCAATGCTATCTCCGGCATTTCACTTGTCGGATCGCTGGTTGCAGCCGGAAGCGCTCATGAGATCAGTCAGATGCTCGGATTCGTTGCGGTCACAGCCGCTACGATCAACGTCGTCGGCGGATTCCTGATCACAGAACGAATGCTGAAGATGTTCAAGCGAAAGGAGCGGAAGTAAAATGGAATTTGCAATAAATTATCCGCTCGAATTAATCTACATTGCCGCTTCTGTTCTGTTTATTCTTGGGTTGAAAGGGTTAAGCCATCCGGAATCCGCGCGGCGCGGCATGCACTTTGCTGAAATAGGGATGTTTCTTGCTGTTGTCGGAACGCTGCTCAGCGGAGAGATCGTCACGTGGGAATGGATCATCACAGGTATTGTTGTCGGTTCTGCTATCGGAACGGCAATGTCCGTGTGGATGCCGATGACAGCCATGCCGCAACGAACGGCGATCTCACACTCGTTTGGCGCTCTCGCAGCAGTGCTTGTCGGCATCAATGAGTATGCCGTGCACACGGAAAAAGCGTACGGCATTATGCCCGCACTCGGATTTGAAGTATTGTTCGGTGCACTAACGGTGACCGGCAGTCTTATGGCGTTCGGCAAGTTACAGGAGATCATTAAAAGTGCGCCGATTACCTACAAAGGACAGAATGTTGTGAACATCGCTCTTTTCTTTGTCACGCTGGGAATGTTCGTCTATCTGATCTTCTTTCCGTACGATGCGACAATCTTTTATACGATGATTGGTCTCAGTTTCCTTATCGGAATCTTTGTCGTCCTTCCCATCGGTGGCGCCGATATGCCGGTGGTGTTGTCGTTGATGAATTCGTACGCCGGACTTGCTGCTGCGGCGACCGGATTTGCGATCGACAACAAGATGCTTATTATTGCCGGATCACTGGATGGTTCGTCGGGATTCATTCTGTCGATCATTATGAGCAAAGCAATGAATCGCTCGTTTACCAACGTTCTGTTCGGCGCTGTCGGCGCACCGCAGGTGGATACGTCGAAGCTTGCGGAGGAGCGTCCGATTAATCGGTTTACAATTGAGGACACAAAATTTGCACTCGAACAGGCTGAACGTGTCGTCATTGTTCCGGGATACGGTATGGCGGTGGCACAGGCACAATATGCAGTGCGTGAATTGAGCGATGAATTGGAAAAGAGAAAAATCAGAGTGGAATTTGCAATTCATCCGGTTGCCGGCAGAATGCCCGGACACATGAACGTCCTTTTGGCAGAAGCAAATGTCTCGTACGACCAGTTGCTCGAAATGGACGTGATTAATCCTTCCATGGATACCGTCGATGTCTGCATCGTGATCGGTGCAAATGACGTGGTCAATCCGGCAGCGCGGACGCAAAAGGGAAGCCCCATCTACGGCATGCCGATCATCAATGTGGATAAAGCGAGGACGGTGATAGTGATGAAACGTTCGATGGCAACTGGGTTTGCAGGGATCGAAAATCCACTCTTCTATGAACCGAATACAAAAATGCTCTTTGGTGATGCAAAGAATGTTCTGCAGGAATTAGTAGCGGAGTTTAAGAAAGGGTAATATGTACTCAAACGGTTCCGGTAGAAGGGCTGTCATCGTTTGACAGCCCTTTTCATTTCTTCACAAATTCCTTCTTTCGCTTCAGCACCTGATTCACCCTCCATTGTTCCATCACATACCATTGAGGAGAAGCGGAGGTCTGTACAAAATATTTATTTGTTGTCTTGTCCAATGCAAACCGCACCTGAGTGTTTGCATACGAAACAAGTGTCTGAACCTTTTTGGCGGCTGCATGAACCGTATCAAGAAAATCATCGGCGCGCAAATCCGTTAATGCTGCAAGCACACCGTTTACAACATCACTCTGCGCAGTATCTTTTCCAATTAACCAGGCGCCGCCTGAATTTGTCACCGAAAAAGTTGTATCACCGAATTGGTATGTAACTTCTTTTATCGTTTCCCGCGGTACAGAAACCAGAATCTTATTCCGCCACTCTTTGACTCCTTTTGTAAACTCATATCCTAACGATGCATTCACCAGCAGAACATCGTTCGAACCGTGTTTTCGAACGTACGTATCGTTGTAACTCGGTCCCGATTTTCCGACGATAAATGACGATGTTTCATTTCCATTTTCAAACAGTGTTACACGTGTTCCGTTTACAGTATCGACATTAAAGACAGATTGCTTTGCCGGATTGGACGAGACGACATTTTTTATTTCCAGTTCTTTCATCATGTGTATGATCTTTGCAACGCTTGGTTGATCGGCTTTGTCGTTGATCGGTTCTTTTAGATGCCACGTGTTTCCCTGTTTTTCCAGAAGCAAGGATTGAGAGGAGGTGCGGATTGAGATTTTGTCAATCGAGAGCGAATCAACCGAAATAAATTTTGCCGTTTGTTCTGCCGTAGAACTTTGTTCTCCCTGCTTTTGCATGACAAGATAGGCGGATAGTAACAGGAGTGCCAGAATAGCGACAAGGATGATGTAATTTTTTTTCATAGTTCAGAATATACGTACTGATGATTGTGTTGTTGCAGGCAGCTCTTGTGCAAGCCTGCGTACTGTTATGCAATTTGAGATTCCATTGATTTCTTAAACGAAACTCTCCGCCTCCATCGCAGCAATCCGTACAGAATAACAAGCAGCGGGGGGGCGGCAAGATTTCCATACTTCAGGAATTTCTTCATACCGTCCGAAACGGGATCCAGCGGCGGTTCGGTAACATCTTTTGAACGGATGGTTATCAGTCCCGATTCATCAGACAGATAATCGACAATATTTTGGAAGAAGATCATGTTGCTCTTGTTTCCTGCAAAATCATCTTTCATAAAATCGCCGTCGCCGACAACGAGAATACGCGTTTCGGGACTTTGTGCATGAACCGGTGCCAGCGGCTTTCCTGTGAAATAACTGGAGAATGAACCGGAAACCACTGCCGCCAGAGGAATACCCGATTCCGAAAAGTCGTTCGGCGAGTATTGCTGCATCGGATCGACCATCATAAATCCGGACTGCCGTCCGCTCTGTTTCGATGAGCGCATGAGCACTTCGGCATTGAGTCCTTTGTTTTTTGCCGTCGCCGTGTCGAGCGATCCGGCAAAATAGAGAACAACGTTTTCAAGGTCTTTTACGACGATGTTGGATTTGTTGAAATTGGAAACAGACGGCAAGTATGGAAACGGCACCTGACTTTGGAATTGGAAAGGACCTTGCTGCTGCACAATGGAAATGTTGGCACACTGTGCGTCGCGCACCATATCGCTGTTCAGACGTATGCCATACTGAGCAAGTAAGTCTTCCAACCCGGTTTGCTGAGGCTGTGCAAAACGGTACTGCGAATTAAGATTCACATTCATCGTGTTCAGCAAAAAAGCTGCTTTGCCGCCGCGCATGATAAACTGATCGATGAGATATTTTGCCGAATCATTGAACTGCGTTTGCGGTGCGATAACAAGCAGTGAAGTAATGTCCGGGGCAACCGGTTCGTGTTTTGTCAAATCTACAGGTACAAGTTCGTACTGCTGCGCCAATGATTGATATGCTCTTCTGAACGAAGAAAGTTCAGGTTCCTGATGTCCGGTTGAATACCCGACTTTTGGTTTCTGTTTTGTCGTCAGCCGCTTCACCGCGCTGCTGAAATCGTATTCCAGTGAACTTAAATTTTGAATGACCGGCAGAACTTCTTTTTTGTCTTCAAACATCATCACCAATCCAAGGTATGCGCGCTTCACTTCCAGTTTATCATCCTTTACCACCTGCACTTGCACGGGGGGAATTCCTTCTTCCTGTGCATCTTTCTCCCCTTTTTCTCCTTCAGGATTGATGAATTCAAAATGGAGATTTCCCCCCGCATATGCTCGGTATTCGTTCAACAGATCGAGCACGGTGCGGCGGTTGTTATTGTACGGCGCCGGCAGATCTTCCGTGAAGTATGCTTTCACAGTAAGCCGGTCATCGAGCGACTGCACGAGCGATTTGCTCGCGTCGGAAAGCGTATAGACCCCGTTCTTTGTCAAATCGAGCCGGAAGAAGAGACGAATGGAAATAAAATTGACGACGATAAGTATTGCAAGAACAATTGCAAGGCGTCCGAGCGATTGGTATTTCGTTGTTTTCATAATTCAGTAAACAATAATCAGTAATCGGTTATCGGTAATTGATGGTCGAATTTCATAACTCTGCACAACTGCCAACAGCATCCTCTATCCAATATTCAGTTTACCACTTTCTCCGTTCCAGCGATACGACAGAGAGGTAGAGCATGAATCCCATAAGCGTCAGGAAATAAATGATGTCGCGCGAATCGATGACGCCGCGCGCGATATTTGCAAAGTGATAATCTACGCCGAGAAATTCCAGAATGCCCGTGAGAAATTCGGGGACATAGAACAATACTTTGTCGAGAATAAAAAAGAAAAAGACGAACAGGAATCCGAGAATGAAGGCGATAATCTGGTTGTCGGTGACGCTCGACGCAAAAATTCCGACCGACACGTACACTCCTGCCATCAACAGTAAGCCGATGTACCCGCCAACGACCGGTCCGTTATCGATTGATCCGAGCGATGCAATCGTTATGTAGTAAAGAACCGACGGGAGAAGAGCCAGTGCAATGAGCGCCCATGCGGCAAAAAATTTTCCAAGAACAATTTCCGCGTCGTTCAACGGTTTTGTCGTCAGCAGTTCTATGGTTCCCGATTTCTTTTCCTCAGCCAGCAAACGCATTGTTATAGCAGGAATAACGAAGAGGAAGATCAGCGGCGTCAGTTCAAAAAAGAGCCGCAGGGAAGCCGTGTTCATTAAAAACAGATTGTTAGTAAAAAACCAGCCGATAATGCTGAGGAACACCACGATCACCACGTACGCGACCGCCGAATTGAAGAATGATTTCAATTCTTTTGCAAAGATCGTACGTGTGTTTGTAATGGTGGGAAGGAATTTGTTGAACGTTGCTGTTAGTGTGCTCATAATGATTGCGATTTTTTATTATTTACCTCGTCATACCCGCATGCTTTTGGCGGGAATCTATCGAAGGATACCCGATTGATACATTCGAACATGACGATTATTAATTGTTTTGCGCCTGCGTCAATTTACGGAAAACATCTTCCAGACTGATCGTCTGTTTGGATAATTCCATCAGCACCCAGTTTTCCGCAACGGACTGCCGGAAAATCTGTTCCCGCACGTCAATGCCGCGGGTTGATTGCAGTGTGAAGCGGTAATTTGCGCCCTCCTGTCCTTCGTACATCACCGTGTCGATATGTTCAATTGCCTTCAGTTTCGGAAAAATATCGCTCATCGGATCGTTTACCGCTGCTTTTACTTCTACTGCGTATTTTGTGGTTCCTTGAAATTGCTGCTGCAATTCTTCCGGCGTGCCGTTGGCGACAATGCTTCCTTCGTTGATGATCACCACGCGATCGCATGTTGCCTGCACTTCCGAAAGTATGTGCGTTGAAAGGATCACTGTCTTTGCTTTCCCCAGCCGCCGGATGAGATTACGAATTTCCACTATCTGATTCGGATCGAGTCCGCTTGTCGGTTCGTCAAGGATTAATACTTCCGGATCGTGAATCATCGCCTGCGCAAGCCCCACACGCTGCTTATATCCCTTCGAAAGCTCGCCTATATCTTTGTGCCGCACGGTTGTCAATCCGCAGACATCAATCATTTCGCGCAGGCGGCTCTTCATCGTAGTATTTTGAATGTTGTGCAGACGAGCGCAATATTCGAGGTAGTCAACTACATTCATATCTAAATACAACGGATTTAATTCAGGAAGATAACCGATCTTGCGGCGCACACGCAGAGATTCTTTTTCCACCGACAGTCCGTCCACTTCCACCGATCCGGAGGAAGGGGGGAGATAGCAGGTAATGATCTTCATCGTTGTGGTTTTTCCTGCGCCATTCGGACCGAGGAAGCCGAGAATTTCTCCTTTGTGAACGGAGAATGAAATATCATTGACGGCTTTTTCGCTGCCGTAGTATTTTGTAAGATTGTTTACTGTAATTGACATACAAATAAAGATCGGTTGATAGTGAGAAAAAGAATTTTTCGTGAATTTTGACGGAATGAATTTAAAAAATGTTCCGTTAGATTTTCAAATAATTTTTCTAAAAGCAGAAAAAAAATATGTCTCAATAAAAAGGGGCGCGGTAAAGCGCCCCGAATCCCTATAGTATTCTGAAGATTTTTTTTGGATTGTATTTACTTCAACTCACTCGTCATTGTTCCGCCTCCCATTGCGGCAGGCATCGTCGCTTCGCTTTTTAGCATCGTGCGGTCAGCAATACTGACCCAATAGATGGATTTTATCCCGTCTTGTTCACCGTGCACGATTTCGATTTTGAATGCATCGAACGATCCTTTTGCAATGGTAACCTTTTCTTTTCCAAGCACTTTCAAAGTAACCTTCTTTGTGGAAGCGGACATCATATCAAACGTGGAGTACGATGTTTGATACCCTTCGGCAAACGGGAGTGTTGCCAGGATGGCTCCGGCAGACGATGAACTTGGCAGTGTCGGTCCATCCAATGTTGCATTGATAGGCATCGTCTGTCCCCCGGCTACCATTGTGCCGGTGATCGATTTGTCGGTGAATGTGAACGAGATACTCGCCGGTCCCTGCTGCACTTGCTGGCGAATTGGGAGTAATGTAACAGCATCATAATCGACCGTATCAACGCCGCTTCCCATTGCGCCGCTGGTTGATTCAATGATGCGCACAACATCCTTCTCGCCGAGTTTTGTTTTCATGATCGAGCGTGAGAAAAGCATCGACATTTGCTGTCCACGCATATTCATCTTCATATCGTATTCCGTCTTTCCTTCTTTAATAAGCGCGGGATTGAAGACCGGCACGTTTATCGGCGTTGCGATAGGTGACGGTTTTTCCGGCAACTTCACGGTGGTAATATCGACGGTGATCTCATTCAGTTTTTTCTGAATATCATCCGGAACTTCTTGCTGTACACGCCCGCCGAGGTGTTTGGCAAAGAATTTTTCCATCGCAACAATCATTGCCAATCTGTTTTCGCGCCCCTGGAATCCGTGTCCTTCATCCGGCGCGACCATGTATTCCACCTTTCTGCCCAGATCGCGCATTGCAACAACAATCTGATCCGCCTCCGCTTTTTTCACGCGCGGATCGTTTGCGCCTTGCACTACGTACAGCGGTGCTTTGATATGTTTTGCAGAATTCAGTGGCGACTGCTCTTCCAACATTTTTTTCTCTTCCGGGTTTTCCATATCGCCGACTCGCACAGCAAACATTTTTTTCATCGGTGCCCAGTAGGGAGGAATTGAGTTGAGCAGTGTGATGATATTTGATGGACCAACAATGTCAAATCCTGCAGCATATAAATCCGGAGTGAATGCAAGACCCGCCAGCGTTGCATACCCGCCGTACGAACCGCCGCCGATTCCGATTTTTTTCGGATCAGCGATCCCTTCTTTAATAAGATAATTCACGCCGTCGGTGATGTCATGCTGCATTGCGCCGGTACCCCATTGCTTGTTGCCTGCGTTCAAAAATTTCTTTCCATATCCCGTTGAGGCGCGGAAGTTCGGTTGGAACACCGCGTATCCTCTGTTCGCCAGGAATTGTGCGTACGGATTGTATCCCCACACATCGCGTCCCCACGGTCCGCCATGGATCCACATCACGACAGGCAGATTCTTTGCAGGAACCCCTTTAGGAAGAGTAAGATATGCGGGAATCATCATGCCGTCGCGCGCTTTGTAACGGAGAGGTTTCATTGGGGCAAGATGCTCGCTCGGAAGGTTTGGCCGTGCTTTGTACACGAGAGTTGCTTTTCCTGTTTTCGTGTTATACAAATAACGGGAACCGGGATCGACATCACTCGATACCGTCACCATCCAGACAGTTTCATCTTCAGTCATGTTTGCAATAGAAACTTCGCCTTTCGGCATTGTCTTTTGCATCTGCTTGTAATCTTTTTCGAACTGCTTATCCTTAAAATAGATGCGCATCTTGTCGCCGAGATACATTGTTGCGAGAAGTTTTTCCGTTTTGTCCGAGAAGATCGGTCCGGCAAAATCAACCTCATCCAACGGATCTTTCTCAATCACTTTTGTTTTGAACGTGGTCAGATCGAGCAGTTCAAACTGCTGCTTGTCAACATTTCCTTTGTTTGTTGTGATGTACACGCTCTTTCCATCGGGAGTAAAACGGAGCGTGCCGAAATTTTCTTCCGGTGTTGTCGAGTAGATTTGTTTTAAGTTAGCGCCGTCAACAAGCAGAAGTTCAGTACCTCCATCATGTGTTTGACGGATGCCAAGCCGCACATTGCCGTCCGGATCAATATCCCACCCGGCAACATTCTCATCATTCTTGCGGAGAAGAGTGCGTTCGCCTGATTCAATGTTTAACCGGTACACATCGTGCAGTTCGGCTTTACGGTCATTCAAACCGATGATGATTTCGTTGGGAGTTTTCTTCGGTACATCGTAAATATAGGCGCGTATTTTTTCCAACGGTGTCAGATCGCGCGCCGGCGGAACAGGATCGCCGGACTCAAGGGGATTCACGGCATACACGCGGAAGTTTTCATCTCCTCCTTTATCTTGCACGAACAAAACGTATTTTCCGCCGCGTGACCAGAAGTAACTGGAGACCGGACGCTTGGTATCGTTCGTAATCGGTTTTGCATTTTCAAACGGTTCTTCCGTTTTTTTCACCCAGATGTTGCGAATACCGTTGTACGGTTTGACGAACGAAATCCATTTTCCATCCGGCGAAATTTGCGCGTTGGAAATTTCCGGATCGCCAAAGAAAAGTTCTCTGTCGAGTATTGGTGGCATTTGTGCGTTCATAATTCCAGTCACTATTGTTATGAATACCACGATTGAAAGCACTCTCATAATTCCTCCTGTAAAATGTTTTTGAATTGGATAAACTATGAAGTAAATTGTTGACGAAAGTAATGAAACTTTGATTAAGATAAAGGTTAATTTTTATTATGAAAATGCCATTGATTTTGTTCTCTCTTTTAGTGGTCGCTTTCTTCGGATGCGGCGGCACGAAACAGATTGTTTCGGATCCGATTCTACAAGATTCGCTGCCTCGCGCTGAGCACGAATTCCGCGGTGTGTGGGTTGCAACAGTCGGCAATATCGATTGGCCGAGTAAACCGGGATTGACAACGGAAGAGCAGCAGCGCGAAGCACTCACAATTCTCGATACAGTCGTTGCATTGAACCTGAATGCAGTCGTCTTTCAAGTCCGTCCGCATTGCGATGCGATGTATGCAAGCTCCTATGAGCCATGGTCGTTTTATTTAACAGGTGAACAGGGGAAAGCACCGGAACCATATTATGACCCTCTGGAATTTTGGATCAATGAATCCCACAAGCGCGGAATTGAATTACATGCATGGTTCAATCCGTACCGTGCGCATCTTTCAAGAAACAACGAACCGACAGATTCTTCCATTGTCAAAAAGCGTCCTGATCTTGCTAAGAAAATCAGCGACGGGATGTACTGGCTCGATCCTTCCAAACAAGAAGTGCAGGATATTTCCTACAACGTGGTGATGGATGTAGTGAAACGGTACGATGTGGACGGGATACATTTCGATGATTATTTCTATCCGTACGGCGATGGGAATTTTCCTGATGATGAGACATGGACTGAATTCAGGAAGAAAGACAGTACTACATCGCGCGAAGATTGGCGCCGTTCGCATGTGAACAGATTTATCGAACGGGTGTACAAAGGAATCAAAGCGGAAAAGAGACATGTGAAATTCGGATTGAGTCCGTTCGGTATCTGGCGTCCGAAGAATCCCCCGTCAATTTCCGGATTCGATCAGTACAACAGATTGTATGCTGACGCAAAATTGTGGTTGAATAAAGGGTGGGTCGATTACTGGACACCTCAACTCTATTGGCGTATCAACCAGATCCCGCAAAGTTTTCCCGTTTTGCTCGGGTGGTGGGTGAAAGAGAATACGATGCAGCGCAATCTTTGGCCCGGCATGATTATCAGCCGGTCGCGCGATGAAGCGGCGGCAGATGAGATCTTCAACCAGATTATGATTACGCGCGGCTTTGTGCCGGACGGTCCCGGACATATTCACTTCAGCATGAAAGCATTCCAACGCGACAGCAGCGTGCTGAACGGCGTATTGAGGAACGGTCCATATCAGAAACAGGCGCTTGTTCCTTCATCTCCGTGGCTTGACAACGAAGCGCCGTTATCACCGGTCATGACTCAGTCTGTTCTGAACGACACCGCTGCAATTTCCTGGACGCATCCGAATGCCGCCGATGTGTTTCGGTCAGTCGTATATTACCGGTACAACGAGACGTGGAACTATTCGATTCTTACAAAAACCGATTCTACTTTGAGCCTTCCAGTGTCGCGCGTTGTGAAATCGGAATCGAGACGCAGGAACGGGGAAGTGAGTGCGACTGAAACAGTGGAGACATTGAATGCCGTAGCGGTCTCTGCCGTTGATCGGGTGGGAAATGAAAGTCAATTAACTCTGACTGTCATTAAAAATCCTCTACCAATTTTCAACAATGGAGAGCCGACACAATGAAGAGCCTCTCATATATAGGTATTGCAATATTGTTGGTTTGTCATTCGGCTGCTGCACAATCGATCAGTATGAATCCTGCATCGGTACAATTCGACACAACACTTGCCGGAGTGAAAGACAGCACCGCTCTCTGGATTGTCAACACATCCCCGTCGCATGTCAAGATCACCGATATCAACATCTTTGGCGAATCATTTACTGTAAAGGACACCGCTTTCCTTATCGGATCCGGTGACAGTGCGATGACGTGGATCTATTTTTCATCTCCTCACAATCTTACGTACTATGATTTTGCTTTTGTCGAGACAAACCTCACATCAGGTACTGTCGTTGTTCCTCTTTCCGGAACCAAAAAATACCCCGAAACGCTCTATAAAAGTACACAGGGATTATCGGGAGAATCACTCAAGACTGTTTTGAAAACGATCGCACAGCAGGGGCATACCACGCTGGGGTACACGACTGCACGCGACCGGATGTACGGCAATATCGACAGCAACAACGGCATTGATTCAGTAGAGTGCATTTATACAGGACGAAAAGCGAAATTTAACACGCGTGCCGGTGCGACGACGAACAACTTTAACGCGGAACACACATGGCCGCAGAGCAAATTCGGGAGTGTTGATCCGATGCAGTCCGATATTCACCATCTTTTTTCATCCGACGAGGTTGCCAACAGCACCCGGAGCAATTACGCCTTCGGCAAAGTAGTCTCGAATGTCTCGTGGAGTGTCGGTGGTTCGAAATTGGGGATAGGTTACGGTGGTGTAACGGTTTTTGAACCACGTGATGCGCACAAAGGAGATTGCGCGCGAGCGATGTTCTATTTTATCGTCCGTCATGCAAATCACGGAAATTTCTGGACCGAAAGCCCGTATGCGGAATCGGCTTTCCGGGAATGGAACAGGAATTTTCCACCCACTCAAAAATCGAAGAACCGGAATAACGGGATTGCACAGTATCAGGGAAACAGAAATCCGTTCGTCGATCATCCTGAGTTTGTTGACCGGATCAATAATTTCGGAGGAACGGCAACGGTACCCTCTGCCGGGGTTATCATCGCATCCCCGCGTACTGTTGAATTCGGCACGATTGATTTTGTCGGCTCATCGGACAGAACACTTGTTCTTGCGAATAACGGGAATAAGGATGTCAGTATCACATCGATCGCAGTTTCACATCCTGCTTTTTCATTGACCGACACGATCACTTATCTCAGTGCAAACAGTTATCGGACGGTCAATGTTCATTTTGCACCCATCACGAACGATCCCGATTCATCCGAAACGATGACGATCAATTATTCCGATGGGACGGCAAGGCAAACAATCGTACATCTCGCCGGCTTTGTGGTGACGTCTGTGCGGAGTGAGGGGAACATTCCTTTGGGATTCGCATTGCATCAAAATTTTCCCAACCCGTTCAATCCGGCGACAACGATTCAATTTCAAATCCCCCTTAATCCCCCTTTACAAAGGGGGAATGACGCGACAGTGTCAAGGGGGATTGCTGTCACACTTAAAGTGTATGACATGCTTGGAAGGGAAGTGGCAACGCTCGTGAATGAACAGAGAGAGGCGGGAACGCATACGGTATCGTTCGATGCGTCGGCGCTGCCGAGCGGGATTTATTTGTATAGGTTGACAGCAGGAAATTATATGAGTGTGAAAAAAATGGTTTTGCAGAAGTAATTTTTTCACTTTTCTTTTTGCCTTTGTGTGAGATTGTTGAAGTATGCAAACACGCCAAACGCTCTAAGTGCCTGCGATTGTGCATGAACAGTTCCCACTTCATCAACACCGTACCCGTCTTCACCGCCGTGCGGGTTCCATCCGTTTCTGATTGCGTGATCATATTCTCTGTGAAGCGTCACGGTTGCACTGCCATGATTGTTACTCCAGACATGGTCGAGCATCTTTTCTATCTTTCCGGGAACATCCGATAATTCTTTCGGTGCAATCTCGTATGCATCGAGCAGGAAATGAACGAACGCACCGTTACCGTCCATGTGGATTTGATAAAAATCATTCGGATCAATCCATTTGTTTTTCGGATCTAAAATATGCTTTGTTGATGCAACCACCATCGTCTTATATTTTTCATCTTTGGTTACGCGATAAAGAGCATTGAGTACCGAAAGATAACTTGCCGATTCCCACGGCAGTTGTTTCCCGAATGCAGCCAATCCTCCTTCGCCTTGCCAGATGCCGTTTCCTCTGTAGAATGTTCTTTCAATACCCTGAAACTTTATGTCGCCGTTCCATGCCAGCAACGCATCATCAAGAAATCTCCGGTCACCTGTCGCTTCGAATAACCGGCAGGCAACCGCGACCATCTGGTTCATGTTGCTGTTGGTGATGATCCGTTCGTTCATCTTCCAATGCGGCGGATAATTGTACCAACTCCAGAATCCTTCATGGTTGGAGAGTCGTCCTTCGTTGCGTGCACTGATATACCTCTGTCGGGCATCCTCAACCCATTGTTGGTTTTTCTTTCCTGAAAATTCCCACCAGTATAATTCCGCAAGGCAAATCCACGCACGGTCATCTACCCACGTGCCGTTGAACATCTGTTTCAAATCGAACTGGTGCATGTATCGTCGGAGGAGGGAGGAGTCCTTTGTTGTACGAAAGAGATACGCATCGCCGATTGCTCCGTTTGCACCTTCCCATCCTGCCGTGTACACTTCGTAAAATTTTTTCTGGATCAGATATGTGCGTTCTATCCATTTATCTTTTGGCAATGTGTTCAGTGAATCGACAAGAGGTTTTGAGTCGGGCTGCTTTGATTGGTCGGAGCAGGAATAGAACAACACCGAGAGGAAAATAAAATATTTATACATCAGGACCACCTCCCCTGAGTCCCCTCCTCCGGAAGAGGAGGGGAGGCGTTTTTACTTTAAGATGTCATCAATAGTGTTGTAACTGACAGAGTGGTATCCCGGGCGCGCTTTTGCATAGACCTCTTTTGCCCACGCTTTCCCTTCCGGGGTTTTGGCAAGCGCTTCATAGATCGGTTTGATCAACTTCCTGCGTCCGACATTGATCAGGTAATTGCGCATCGGTCCGTATGCTGTTTCATATTTTGCCTTAATACAGCGCTGGAACCACTCGCATAGAATTTCCTGATTGCCGGAGCGAGTGAAATAAAATGCGTAATCAAGTTCGATCAGCCTTTCCAGTTTCAATGTATCGGGAAGATTCCTGATGAAGAACAGCCAGTGATGTGTTGTCCATCCATCAGTCTGTAGTTTGACGGCGGGAGTTCCGTTCTTCAATGCGTCAATCTGTGCCGATACTTTTTCAAATTCCGCCGACTGCGGCTGCGGGCAGTTAGCTGGCAATCCCGGAGAATAGACCCACGCATTGATAGTGAGACGGTCCTTTTTCGATTTGTCTTTAAAATAGGAGTTCAGATGCTTTAAGAAAAGTTCGGTTGTCATCGGTTTGAATGCATTTTCATTGAAATATTTTTTTAGGAAAGTATCCCACTCGTTTCGACCGAATGTCTCTTCACACAGCCGGAGGAAAAAATATCCTTTGTTGTATGCAATATCGTTCATCCCGTCATCCGGATCTCGCCCCTTCAAATTGAGTTTCAAATGCGTATCGGGACTTGTTACGCCGAGATCGTCGATGGTCTCTTTTAAATCTTTCAACGCCAATGTCGCGAGCATTTCGGAATATTCTCTGCCGTACAGTTTTTCCATGATGCGTTGTTCGAAATAGACGGTGAATCCTTCATTCAGCCAGAAATCGTCCCACGTTGCATTCGTTACCAGATTACCGGACCACGAATGTGCAAGTTCATGAGCAACAAGTGCGACAAGCGAGCGATCACCTGCGAGCACCGTCGGCGTTGCAAAGGTCAGGCGTGGATTTTCCATTCCGCCGAACGGAAAGCTCGGCGGCAGCACAAGCAGGTCATACCGTTCCCAGCGGTACGGTCCGTACAATTCTTCGGCGGCAGAGATCATCTTTTCAAGATCGGCAAATTCATACGCCGCTTTTTCGACGACAGCAGGTTCTGCATACACTCCGCCGCGATGCCCGAGCGGACGGAATTCAAGATCACCAACGCCGAGTGCCAACAAGTACGAAGGTACTGGCTGCTTCATTTCAAATTTGTAAATGCCATCTGCCGCTTTCGTTCCGGAATTTCCTGCCGCGCTCATCACGGCAACAAGATCAGGTCGGGTGCGGATCGTTGCGGAGTACGTGAATCGAACTCCGGGACCATCCATGCACGGAACCCACGTTCGTGCAAGGATCGCTTGTGACTGTGTAAAGAGAAACGGCTTTTGTTTTCCCGACGTTTGTGACGGCTCCAGCCATTGCAGCGCTCCGGCGTTGGGAGACGTGGAATAATAGACATGAACTTTTTTTGTCTTTGGTGTGATCGTAATTGTTAATGGTTTGCCGAGGAATTTTACTTCATCGCCGAGGGAGAATTGTGCCGGCGTTTCTTTCTCGTCGAGAGTTACTTTCTCAATTGTCAGGTCGCGTGTGTCGAGCAGCAATTTCTTTGTCTTCTTTTTGTTGTCGATGGTCAACGTCGCTTTTCCGGACAATGTTTTTGAATCGAAATTGACCGAAAGGTTAAGGTCTATGTGGGTAATGGTGACCTCGTTTGGATTGGCGAAAGAATGGACATCATTCACCGGTTGCTGAGAATGAAGCGTAGCAGCGATCATGACGACCGCCGCGCACAATGAACGGACAGAACGGAACAATATGGACATAGTCTCCTCATTAGATTTTTTTAATACTAAAAATTTTTTCATGAAATTACTATTAAAAAATTCCAACGTTATTCAACTTGCATAGGGGTCAGACCAAGCGTATATTAATTCTGAAGTACTGCGATTTTATTGACAGACTCATAATTGTAGTGACAAGGGGGAGCTGCTGGTCCTTTATTTCAATATCTACGCGTTAATGTCCTTTGTTGCAACTGCGGCGAACCTCATCTTTGCAGTTTTTGTCCTCTCTAAAAACCCTTCTGCCCGTGTCAATCAATTGTGGTCTCTTACCATTTTGTGTCTTGTGTATTGGGGGAGTGCGGAATTCCTGCTTCGCATCATTCGCGATCCCGAAATTACTTCCCTCATTGTGCAGTACGGCGGCATCGGTTTTTGCATCCTTCCCGCCGTGTTCTTCCATTTTACTTTTGAGTTTTCTCAGCAGCCCGCTTCATCGTTACGATGGGTAAAAATAATGTACGGAATCGGGATCACGATCAGTGTTTTACAAGCGTCTGGATATGTTACCAAGAATGTAGCACTCTCGTGGGGTTCTACGTTCACGCCATCGGTACTGTATGTTCCGTTCATTCTTTGGCTTGAAGTTTGTTTCGTTATCGGTCTCCGCTGGTGCTGGAAAAAACTGCGTGCTGCTACATCGAAAAGAGAAGTGACGCAAACATTGTTGATAATTCTTGGCGCTGCGGTTCCTCTTTCTATCGGTTCGATGACCGATGCGTTCATTCCTCTGGCGGGAATTGAAGTATTTCGGCTTGCAATAGTGGCAACGACCGCTACGGTAACATTTGTAAGTATCGGTGTAGTGAAATACCAACTGATGTCGCTGACACCGGAAACGACCGCGTCGGTCATCCTTGAGACCATGAGTGATCTAGTGGCTGTTGCAGATACGAACGGGGTATTGCGTTTCACAAACAGAGCATTCCGCAAATCACTCGGTATTGACGGGATCAATCACCGCGCTGCAGATTTTATTGTGCAGGAGTTGCCGTCCGATCAGCCGACAGATTTGAGAAAAATTCTACACGGAGAATCTGTTTACCGTCGAAACGATGGCAGTACATTTCCCGTTCTTTTGGCAATCTCGAACATTTTCGACAAAGGAGAGTCCATCGGTACAATGTACGTTGCTACCGATATTTCCTCCAGAGTTGAGACAGAAAACAAACTCCGTGAAAGCGAAGAGATGTTCCGTGCACTTTCCGAAGCTGCGCCCGCAGCCATATTTGTTTATGAGCAAGAAAAATTTTTATATGTGAACCATGCAACGGAAGTGATCACAGGGTACTCGAAAGAGGAGTTGCTCAGCATGCCGTTCTCCCTCCTCATTCATCCCGATATGCGTGAGCTTGTACAGAAACGAGCAGAAGCCAGGATTCAAGGTGCCGACGTTCCTTCCCGATATGAGATTGTCATTCAACGAAAAAATGGCGAAAGCCGCTGGCTGGATTTTGCCGGTGCAAGGATCGACAACAAGGGGAAGGGAGTGGGGATAGGAATTGCGTTCGACATCACAGAGAAGAAAGCAATCGAAAAGCAGTTCCTCCGCGCACAACGTTTGGAAAGCATCGGGACTCTCGTTGGAGGTGTGGCGCACGATCTGAACAACATTCTTGCACCGGTTGTGATGGGAATAGAACGCTTACGGCGCATGCTTGATCACGAGAAAGTACGGATTCTCGATATAATGGAAGTGAGTGCACGCCGTGGTGTATCGTTGGTCAGGCAAGTCCTTACATTTGCAAAAGGGACGGAACACGAACGGACGGGTGTTGATCCCAAATTTCTGATAGATGAGTTGAAAAAAATTATTCAGGAAACATTTCCCAAATCGATCACGGTTCGCACGGTCGTTCCACCTGACATTGACATGATTACAGGAGATTTCACACAGATGCATCAAATTTTACTTAACCTGTGCATCAACGCCCGCGATGCGATGCCAACGGGAGGAACGATTACCATCGCTGCGGAGAATATTGTTGAACGCAATATGGTCTGTCTTACAATCTCTGATACAGGTCTTGGAATACCTGACAATATAAAGGGAAAAATATTTGATCCTTTCTTTACAACAAAATCTCTTGAGAAAGGGACCGGGCTTGGGTTATCGACGGTCATGACTATTGTGAAGAGCCACGGTGGAACAATCGATGTCGAAAGCACCGTAGGAAAAGGGACGACATTCAGAATTATTCTTCCTGCATCGCCGGAAGACATCTCCAAGCATGTCAGCGAAGCTCAACCAAGTATATCGCAGGGACATGGTGAGTTAATTCTTATTGTTGACGATGAGGTTTCGATTATTGAATTGACCAAGGAGACATTGACGATGCACAATTACAATGCTGTCACGGCAATCAATGGCAACGATGCCGTTGAAGTTTTTAAAAAGAATCCTTCCATAGCATGCGTTATCATGGATCTGAACATGCCCGTATTGGACGGTCCCGGCGCGATCAGGCGATTGAGGGAGATCAATCCTGACGTACCAATCATCGCGACCACAGGGTATTCACCCTCGTATCATGATTTCAAACCTGAGGAGTTTGGAGTTGCGCAGTTATTGCAAAAACCTTTTCGTCAGCACATGTTATTAAATGCTCTGGCTGATGCACTGGTATCAAAAAACTACCAAAGAGTGTGATTACATTTTATATAAGACAAAACAATCCTGAACTTTGATTGCTCCTTTTTACTTCCACCGTACAAAAGCGTTATATTGTATTGTTGCGCCCGGCTTACGATCTATCTAACTTGCAATATTGGGGACAAATATCTATACTTGTCATGAATCCTTCCTGCACTTGCGAACATTGCCTATGAAAAATCTATACAAATCGCTCTTTTTAATCATTACTCTGTTGTTGCTTTCTGCAACCGATCTTTTTTCTCAGGCTAAGGAGGTCGATGTTCTTTACCTGAAGAACGGAAAAGTAGTTTCCGGAAAGATTATTGAGAAGATTCCCGATAAAACCGTGGTCATAGAATCATCGGAAGGCATTGAGTTTTTTGACTTTGTCGATATTTCCAGGATTGAGAAAGAATATATTCCTGTAATTGAATCTGTTTCCCCTTCCTCTGGTGTCGTCGGTTCATCTGTGTACATCACAGGAATGTTTCCGAGCGAGCCGAAGAATTGCAAGGTATTTCTTGGTTCGCAGCAAGTGGCTATCGAAGCATGGAGGAGTGATCGGATTACCATTAAAGTACCGGATGTAGATGAAAAGAGTTATGCTGTTGCGGTGCAGATGGGAAGCCAGCGGGATGTTCATTCCAATGCTTTTACTGTAACATCACCCGTCTCTGAGCAAAATTATTCTTCCCCTGCTTCAAACAGTTATAATGAAGGATACAATCTCGGCGGCTTTTGGTTCAACTTTGCGTACTCAACACCGAACGGAGAATTTAAAGAGACGACCGGCCAGAATGCCGGGTTTGCGAAGAGTGGATTTGGTACCGGGTATGAGGGGAGAATACATCTGTCGGAAAATCTTTACATGCCCCTGAGCTTTCAATTCGCCTATCTCGGATTGAATATCGATGAGATGAGGAATCAAAGCGGCAGCTCTCTTTCTTCGGAAGATGAAGCGCATTACCTGATGTGGTTCACACTCGGTCTCGGTGTCGCGATCAATCTTTCGCATTCTGCATATCTGTTTGGATCCGGCGACTACGGAATATCATTGATTCATCTGCCGGATCTTAACTATGAAACGGCAAATGTCAAGCTTGAATCTGCCGACACGTTTGCACCGGGATTTGCATATTCGTTCGGGTTAACTTTTACCGACGCCGTGACATTCGGAGCGAAATATTTTTCCGCGAAACCGAAGCACAAAGTTACAATCACGAACAGCAACTCATTTCCCTCATCGAGTATGGAGCGAGAATTTGAACAGCCGACGAAAGTGGGGATATTTTATATTTCGTTTGCACTCAATTGAGCAACATGTCTGAAACGGTAGGAATGCCTATGAAAATTTTTGAGAGAGGTACGATACTTCTGCTGCTGTGCAGCGTGTATGGCTTTAGCCAGGATATAAAGCCGTACGCAATCACCGACGTGCAGCAGGGGGGAGACAATATTATTATCACGTACAGCCATACCCCCATTGGCGATGAAGAAGATGCAGAGTACGAGGTAACATTTCGTTTAACGCGCGAATCGGATAAGAATTTCAAATATGATTTGGAGTATGTTTCTGGCGCCGTTGGCGACGGTAAATTTGTCGGGAACAATCTCCGCGTGATCTGGGCGTTCAAAAAGCAATTTCCGCGCGGATTGCCGTATGATGATATTGAGTTTGAACTCACGATTTCAAAAAACGAAGGAATAGGAAGCTGGGTATGGTACACCGGAGGTGCTGCAGTACTTGGTGCAGGCGCTGTACTGTTACTCGGATCTTCCAAAGATGAGCCGACTGCCGACGGTCCGTTGCCCGGTCCACCGACAAGCAGGCCTCAATGAGCATTACGAAGGGGGTATCTATGAAAAAAATAAAAATATTCTTGATTGCTGTCTGTCTCGCATATTCAGTTGACGCTCAGGTTAAATTTAAAGTAGGTAAAATCGAGGTTGACGATAAGAACTCGAAATCGGTAGCCGGCGGTCCGCCTGATATTTATGCTCAGATTTCCTTTAAGGATGAAAACAACAACGGTATCCTTGAAAACCGGGAATCGGCAATTGTTACTGTAAAGCTGATGAATAAGGGGATCGGCGATGCGCAGGAGATGAAGGTATCGCTCGTGGAAGAATCGGAAAATCCCGATCCGAACATTTACATTGAAAAAGAGAAACATGTGAAACGCCTGCAGCCGAAGCAGGAAGCGACATTGACGTTCAAAATCCTTGCCGGCAAAAAGATCAAGAGCGCAGTCCGCAAGTTTGCGATCAAAGGGGTTGAGAAAGAAGGGTATGATATGGAGACGGCATACCTGGAATTAAGCACGCAAGAATTTGAACCTCCGAAGCTGCAATTCTCAGGTCTTGAAATCATCGAACGGGGAGAAGGGCTGTATGCGAAAAAGAACGACGGATTGCTTGAGAAAGGGGAGCGCGTAAAAGTTCGTGTTGTCGTTCAGAATGTCGGCTTGACCGGTGCGCTCAATGTGAAGTATAACGTCGCGACGAATTCCGAGAATATTAAGTTGTCTGAAAACTCGGGAGTGATTGGAGATATCAAATCGGGAGATGTGAAAGAACTTTCGTTTATCGTCAGCCCTACAATGCGCGTGGAAGCGACCGGTGATCTGCCGGTGTTTCTGACACTGGAAGACGAACCGAAAGACGGCGTGCTGAAATCGTTCCAGTTGCCTATTCAACTTGATCAAAAACCGGCGGAGCCGAAATTGGTCTCAGTGGAGGCAAGACCCTCGCAGCAAAAACAGGTGACACGAATTCAATTTACCGGAAAGAAGAGCAGCGCACTGACGGACGGATATGTCGATATTAAAGATGTTCCTCCGTCGAAGACATCAAACCCGAATGCAATCGCCGTTGTGATTGGGATTGAAAACTATATGAATGTTCCCTCAGCGCCGTATGCCGCAAACGATGCGGAGATTATGAAACGCTATTTCGAAAACAGATTCGGTATCGACAGGGACAGGATACTTTTCTATACAAACAATCAGGTGCAGGGGATATTTTTCAAGAAACTGTTTGATCCTGAAAAAGGAACACTTGCAACGTATGTGAAGCCGAAAGAGACCGATGTGTACGTGTTCTATTCCGGACACGGCATGCCGAACAAAGCGGCGGATCAGACATTCCTTTTTCCCGTGGATGGTGACAAGGAATTTCTCGAAGAGTCGGGATATCCGATCCAGCGATTCTATGAGAACCTGAATAAGTTGAACGCCAAAAGTGTCACCGTGATACTGGATGCGTGCTTCAGCGGTGCGTCGCGCGCCTCCGCCCAGATTAAAGAACAGAATTTGATTGCAGCAAAAGGAATAAAACTGAAGGTAACGAAGCCGTGGCTCTCGTACAAAAATTTCACCGTTATTAACTCCTCGACCGGTGAAGAAACCTCGCTCGGTTTCGATGAATCGGAGACCGGATTGTTCACATACTTTCTTGCAGCAGGATTGCGCGGCGAAGCGGATAAGGACAAGAATAAAGAGATCACACTCGGCGAATTAAAAGAGTATGTGACATCGAACGTCACTGCTGTTTCACGGAGAATCAGCGGTACTCAGACTCCGGAATTCGACGGCGACCCGAACAGGGTGATGGTCAAGTATTGATATGATCAGATTGTTCCTATCCATCTGTCTCATCGCTGCCTCACTTTTTGCTCAAGAACAAGGGCGTTGGGTGAAGGGGAAGGCATCGGCATTTGGCACCGATGTTAAAAAAATGCGAACCGAAGCTGTAAAACGTGCCCGCGCTGATGCACTCAATCAGGCGGGCATCGTCGTTTCTGCATCATCCTTCAGGGTGCAGACAGAATCAAACACCGCGATGAACGATTACTACAGCCAATTCACCGAGGCAACATCGCGCGGCATCATTACTCAGGAACGGAACATCGACATCTCCGATCCGGTTCGTCTTACCAAAGCTTCATCCAAAGAGGATGTACAGTACCAGATCGATGCCGAACTGGAAGCATTCATAGTTATTCCCGAAGGGAACACCGACCCGGGGTTTACCGTCACGGTAAAATCAAAACGGTCAACCTACCGCGAATCGGAGCCTGTCGAGTTGGAAATCACATCATCAAAGGATGGCTTTCTCACGATCTTCCATGTGAAGAACGACACGATTCAAATGGCATTCCCCAACGCATTAAGCCGGAACAACAAGATTCAGGCGAAGAAAAAATTCATTTTTCCGCGGGACTATGAACTGTATTTAACAGTTGAAGGTGAAGAAAAAACATCGAATGAAGAGTTCATTGTTGTCGTGACGAAGGAAGAGATCCCGTTTGCAGAGATCGGCGATGCGAAGATCGTCGGTGATGAACTTATGTTGCCGAAATTGTCGTTAACAAGTCTTTCTCAATGGCTTTTTACAATTCCGCTTCATCAGCGGACTGTTGACCATGCGGTACTGTCGGCGGTGAAATGATGTTCAGTAAAACAACAACGGATCGGGCTACGGTATGAAAAAATATTTTCTTCTTACGATCATGCTGCTGTTGTCGTATCAGGATAGCAGAGCGTTTTTTTTGTTGCAGAGCGGGAATGGTAAAATTATTATTGAGCGGACTTTTGTTGTCAAAGATGCCTCGGGAAGTGCAGATGTGATTGCTTCAACGCCAACAGTACCGATGACCATCAAAACAGGCGGAAATATCGTTGAACAAGATTTGAGGGAAGGAATCGGATTGGCAAACCAATCGGAGCGCGGCGAAAGAGATCGAGAGTCTTTTCAAAAAACGGCTGCAGTCAATCTCACATATTATACTCCGACAGGCTGGTCATTCCCGATTGTAGTTTCTAACACTTATACTTCAACTGTAAATTCTGCTGTGGATGTCTCGACAATTTTTAATACTGATTCAGTGTACATCAACTATGCTGCGCTGAATAATGGAACCGATCCCTCTCCTTCGGGAGTTACCCTCTACGGCTATTTGTATGTCGATAACGTTTTGAAGTTTCAAGGTACGTACTCATCTTCTATTCCCAGCAACAACGGTGTCGTCTGGATCAATAAGCCCATAGGGAAGTTTGCTGCCGGATCGCATTCATTTCGCTTGGAGATTGATCCTACAAATGTTGTTATCGAATCAAATGAGAATGATAACTCCTACCAACGTTTTAAATCCTTTTCCCCTTCAACCACTCCAAGTATCTCGTCGTTTACACCGTCGGTCGGCTCTGTCGGTACCTCAGTGACGATCAACGGAAGCAACTTCGGAGCAACTCAGGGAGCGGGTGGAGTGCAATTTGGGACAACAAGTGCGGGCATATCAAGCTGGAGTAATACGCAAATCATTGCAACAGTACCAAGCCTTGCTGCAGGGAATTATACGATAACAGTCCTTACCGGAAACGGCAATGTGAGTTCTTCAACGCAGTTCGCTGTTCTGTCGTCAACATCCACACTTGATCCTCTTCCGTCGCTCTATCGGGTTACGCTCTCTTCAGCTATCACAACAAGCAAAATAAATTATTTCACTGAAAAATTCGGTGCGGTATGGATTGCAGGAAATAACGGATTGGTAGCAAAGTCGAGTACGACGATCACGGCAGGTTCGCCGATTACATGGACCCGTATGAGCTCAGGTATTTCTACAACGGAGCATGTGTACGCTCTTGAATTTGCGAGTGCAACATTGGGGTTTGCCGGCACCGGAACCGGAAAGATCTACCGTACAACTGATGGGGGGACTTCATGGTTGCCAGTATTCAACAATACTTCAGTTACGGACTTCATCAATTATATAAAGTTCGATAACAGCACTACCGGAATCGCTATCGGCGACGGGATTTCATCTTCAAGCAATCTCGCATTTCTGCGCACGACCGACGGTGGTGTTACGTGGCTGAATAACAACACATATCTCTTCGGAACGACAACACCGTCGCAAGTACATTTTATTACCTCCAGTCTTGGTTTTATGGCAGGTAATTTGACGAGCGGGTCATCCACTATTCGCGGCATCTTCAAAACCACGAACTACGGCAATACGTGGAATTTCTATCCCGTGGCGAAGACTGCGTTCGATTCGACTGTTTCCACTTCCGGTGTTGTTTTTCTCAACTCAGCACAGGGACTCGCAGTCAAAAATGATTCGACGCTATGGAAGACGTCGAACGGCGGTGTTACATGGACGAAAGTCGGTCAATTGCCGCACTGGGGGTACGGCGTAACGTATCTTAATTCAAGTACCGCACTCGTGGTAGGATCGCACGGCATGGTAGCTCAAATTAACTTAAGCACAAACGTCATCTATTCGATGACGGCAGATGTCAATTCATTTCTTGAAACACCTCTGTACAGTACATCTCCGGCGGGGATTTTTATCAATGTCTATAATCAGAATGGGACATTCTACACCACGTTCAACCCTTCAGTTCCATTGACAACTCCGAGCATTTTGAACCCCTCCAACGGTTCACAACTTTTGAACACCAGCGTCACGTTATCATGGTCATCTGTTACCGGTGCCACATCGTACGATCTTGAAGTGGGGACGATTATTTCTTCTTCCATCCGGGGACAAATTATTACGTCAGTCTTGTCGGCAATTACCATTCCGGATCTTGCTCCGGGGACAACATACCAGTGGAGAGTGAGGGCGCGCTCGCTTACGAACTCGAGCAGTTGGTCGCCATTGTCCACTTTCATTACTCCCGTGCAACAGACAGTGTTAAACGTTGTATCGGCTTCCTACCCTGCAGAACCGAAAAAATCGACCGACTATCGTTTGGTGACGATTCCGGTTGCTTCTCCGATTTTGGTCGGAGATCTTTTTAAAGGCAACATACCGAACGATTATCGGATTTACAGCGACAATGGCGGCACGCCGCCGAACCATTTGAACGAAATGAGCAGCAGTTCTACGATGAGATATGGGCAGGGGTATTGGCTTATTAAAAAGAATAGCTTTGTCATCGACGGTTCGTATCAATTTCCAGCGCCGACCAACGGCATCGTGTCGATAACAATGAATTCCTTTGCGTGGAATATCATTGGAAGTCCTTACTCAGCTCCTGTAAAATGGAGCGATGTAATTACGGCGAATAATCTTCCCCCGAACAGTCTTATTTATGCATACGAAGGAGAGAGCGGTTTCATTCCCTCCGAGGTGATGAAACCGTTTATCGGGTATTACTACTTCAGCAACAGTAACACGCTCTCCATTCCGTTTCCTTTTTCATCGAGTTCCAGTGATGTGAAACAGGAACCGAATCTGAAATTTACTCTTGAGTATTCATCCTCAATGAACAAGGACCAAACAACATTCTTTGGCACAGATCCATCCGCGCAGCCGGGGATTGACCAATTTGAAGTGCGCAAGCCACCGCTCTTTTCCGACCAAGGTTCGATCTGGTTCGATCGTCCCGAATGGGATTCACGCCACTCGCGGTTTGCCAGCGATATCCGTCCTTCACTGGAGACGGGTCAGACATGGAATTTTATTCTGAGGCATACCCTAAAAGAACCGGCACACCTGAAAATCAACAATGTTGATCAATTGCCGGGGGAATATACAGTTGTGGTATTGAATACAGCGACCGGTGTTATGACACAATTTGATCGCAAAGGAAATGCCGACATATCGGTCACAACGGATGAGACACCCCTTTCACTTATAGTCGGCAAAGCGAACTATATTCGGTCAAAGACGGATGCATACATCCCAAGCCGTTTTGAGCTGTATCAGAATTTTCCTAACCCCTTCAATCCTTCTTCGACGATCAGATTCGGCATTCCGGAAGAGGCGCTCGTTAAGATAACAATGTATGATCTGCTCGGCAGAAAAATTTCAACACTTGTTCACGATGTGCGGAGCGCGGGTGTCCATGAATGTATATTTGACGGAAGTTCATTTGCGTCCGGCACCTATGTATATTCTCTGAAAGCCACTTCGCTGCAAAGCGGGAAAA
>JBFMFY010000129.1:0-2056 GCA_040751955.1 Bacteroidota bacterium | reverse complement strand
GTCGGATGGCTGAGTATGATGTGCTGCTACTGCCATAGTATTAATGTGTTTGTGGCTTGTAATATACTAAAAAATTAACTTTTGTCAATGAAAGTTATTAAAAGTTAATTTCATTATAAGTACATTACGGAAAAGACATACCATAGTTGTGATGTGTGCCACTATTTGCTAACGTTTATATATACAACAAAAAAGGCGAGTTTTCAATACTCGCCTGTTATCGAATTAAACACCCTCTTTATCCCTTCTCAACTACCCTCTACATTTCAATGCTTTAGCGTTGCATCCTGTTGCAGATTGTTGCCTGAGGACGAAGCCAATACTTTACCCATCTTCACCAAATTCTCCCCTATAATCGCAATTTCGTCTCCGTTAAAAAATTGGCGCTTATACTTCCTAAATATATCAGTCGCGTGCAGCGAGAGATCATTTCCGCGGGGATCAATCGCACGCTGAAGTCTTCTCATTGCATACGGTGCAAGGTCACGCTCACCTTTCAGAAATCTGGACAACGTTGAGAAATCAATATCCGCGGTCGCCGCCAATTTACGAATACTCACTTTTTCTTCTTCCAAATATTTTTTTGTTTTCGCTCGCAGTGTCTCTGTGTTCATTGTGTACTCCTAATCTAAATAACTTCCGTCATTTTGTTTTCCCGGCTTGTATTCGCCATGCTGCACTGCCACCCATCGCTCTGCATCGTCATAAGAACAGTTCTTTCCATACATCCAAAAAAGAATTTCTTCTTCACGACTCAATGAATCAACTGGACGCACCGCCAATTTGCCGATCTCTCCGTCGAGCATACGCATCTCCTCTTCGGTGATCGTTCCGGTAAATCTTTTTTCATTCAACTGTCTGATCTCATTCAGTGTCATATCATCCATCCTAATTGTTGAAACAGTTTTTCAATCGCTTGTGCTATTTCTTCGAAGTCGTTGTCATCCCACTGCCGGCTGCCGTCTACTGGATCGTTTCTTATTATTGCAATTTGCTCTTTCAAAAATTGATCGCGAGTTTTGTGTGCAATAAACTGTGCATAACTCCGCGCCCATAACTCTTCATCGCTTAGTAAATATTCAAAAAATTGCTGTGTGAATGGATTCCATCGTTTAACTTTTTTCCCCGCAACATCAACTTCAATGTACTGTCGTTTGTAGATTTCGTCAAGGTTCTTATACGCTTGGGACTTCCTCACTGCCTGTTTCCATTCACTCATGATTGGATCGATCGTTGATGCCATCAGTTTGGGAGAGCCGATGCCGGAATGATCAAGGTAATGACCGATCTCATGGATGAAGGTCAACTCTTTTTGGTTCCCCTTACTGCTTATGTGAATACCGATTGCTTCTCGATTAAAGATATTAACGCCGAATCCTCCGAGTGTATACCGTGACGATGACTGCCGCACGTCAATCACTTTTAATTTGCCGTCACCATGAACTTGATCAATTAACGATAATCCCCTGTCAACAGCCCGTTTCAACTCTCCGCGCACAAGCACATTCAATGCACTGCTGATCGGTATGCCAGTTGCCGTTGTACTTTCCACAGCGCGTTTGTTTGTTGATTTTCGGTTCAACTGCTCAATCACCGGCGTCCAAAAGTGCGTGCAGTTGTAACCGCCTAAACTTGTCTCCACCGGCAATCCTTGTCCGTTATCCATCGCTCGAATCTGTTCAAGGGTAAATTTCTTCCCAAGATGTTCGCGGCAGAACGGTCGGCTGTTCTCGTGCAACACTCCGTCGTATTTGAACTTCTCAATCCCCGCCTGTTGTGCAAACTCGAACATCGTTGCATTGTCGAACTGCGCCAGTGCGGTATTCGCCAGTGTGCGCACTTCACCCTCACCGAGTCCGCGCTTGCGCAAGCGTGAGCGCAATACTTCGTATCCTTCTCCAGCCCGTGCCGTGCGGCGGATCTCTTCGGTGATCACTTCCCGTGCGTTGCTCTTGATCTGCGAGAAATCCACTTTATAGAGCGCCTGGAGTTTCTCAAAATCGTTCCGGTCCAGAACGTTGAACAGTTCACCGCTCTCTTCGAAGTATTCCTTCCA
>JBFMFY010000128.1:0-2298 GCA_040751955.1 Bacteroidota bacterium | reverse complement strand
ACAATGCGGAATATTTAATTGAGCGGCTGCCGGAGAAGAAGAAAGGAGGAAAAGAGTAATGAAATCAGTACAACTACTCACTTTTATCTTTTTCATTTTTAATTTTACAATAGCACAGCACTCAATTCCCTTTGCCTCACAAAACAACTCGATAGAACTTTCCATTGCCAACGCATCCACAGTTGCCGCCAACAATGTGGTGGTAGAAGTAACCAGCGCGCCGCAATGGCTGCAGTTTCAAAATCGCAAAGTGACGATTGAAAATCTCAGTGCCAACGAAAATAAAACTGCACACTTTCTATTCTCCGCTGATAAATCTGCACCTGTGAACAAGTCGGAACAAGTAATATTCACCATCTCAAATTCCCCGCCTGACGGACGGGCAGGCAACGGCGAGCGTTGGACTAAAACATTATCACTTCAAATTTCACCGCCGGAAAAGTTTGAACTTTTTCAGAACTATCCCAATCCATTCAATCCAACAACAACAATCGGATACCAATTACCAATGTCGAGTATCGTTTCGTTACAAATATTTGATGCGATTGGAAGAGAAGTGGTGATGCTTGATGAGGGGATGAAAGAACCGGGCTATCATCAGGTAGAATGGAATGCGACAAACATCTCAAGTGGAATGTATATTTATCAAGTGTCATGGAATAATGAAAAGGGAGTACAGCAATATTACAGAAAGAAAATGCTGATAACCAAATAGTATAATCAAATACCATTTAATTGCTACAGAAGGACAAAAATCTTCTTTTAGATAGTTTGGTATCTCTTTTGTTCAACGCTTCTCGGGGGAATATTCTATGAAATCCATTCTTTCTTTTCTCTTCACCATCACGGTACTACTTACTGCGCAAACAAAGAATGCACCTGTCTGGAGATATGAGCTTTCCGATGAGGTCAAGAAGATGCAACCGATCATGAATGGACGATATGTTTTTCTTCAATCGGATGAGTATGCATGGCTGTACGAAACGGCAACAGGGAAGAAGATTTGGAGCGTTATGATCGATGAGTATGTTGAAAAAGGGATGCATCACCTCGTTTATGATTCGCTCTATCTTGTGAGTGACGAAGACTCGCTGAAATGTTTTGCAATTTTTCAAAATAAATTGCTCTGGAAGAAGCGGTATCCACTGGTTGAGCAGGATGAATTCGTTTCCGTGAAGCAATTTGACACATTGCTGGTCTTGTCCTTTGGAGCGAACGACCTTTGTATCTCACTCTCAACAGGTGCTGAAGTTTGGCGAAAGCAAATGCAATACGAGAAGGATCTGATCGAACAAGGCTCGCAGAATGCGATCCTGCTCATGCGAAGGAACAAGTATATTGCATTCCTTGAGGACGGTTCCGCAGCATTGATTGATGCGGAAACGGGAAAGAAACTTCTTTCGCTCCCGCAATTCTTGCCGAACGGCGACCTCATCACACAACGACGGGCATGGTACTACCTTCCACATCACGAAAAATTCATCGCTCTCGTCGGTGAGAACGATGTGGCACTCGTCGATCTCAAGGAAGATTCGCTTCTTGCGCGCCGCCGGCTTTCAATTGACGAACAGTATAATGTGCTCGCACCGACTGCTGCCGGCTGCGGATTTTTTGGTGAAGAAAAGTTTCTTCATATCAATGGCGAAACGGGCAAAGTGTCCGACGTCTCAGTTGATATTTCCGATGTGAGGAATTATGCTGCAACGACAACCGATTCCGGCGAAGTGATGATTATCAGTCTTGAAAATAAATTATTGGGAGTTGATCTCGACAATGGAAAACTGCTCTGGCAAACCGCGCCGAAATATCCCCTTGTGAGTGGTTATATGCACACATTCATCGCGAGTGACTCTAACAACATTGTCGTTACGTACATTGATCCTTCCGATGATGTGAAACTGTACGTGATGAGTCTGAATGCGTTGTCAGGGAAAGTTCTCTACAGAACACTCGTCGCTCATTCGGATGAGTCGCTGCCCAAACGGGAACTTCCGTTGAGAGCGATTTCTTCAGCAACTGACAATGATCATCTCTCGTTCGGATTTGAACGGGCGGGGTTTGACTACTCTGTTTCATCAAAAGAAAACAGAGTTGCGGTCCTCATTCACACCCCGTCCGATATGATTGAACCTAGTACCGATACTGAAGGAGGAGAGGGAATAGCTGTCGTTGACATCGAATCGGGTGCGGTCGTTTCTAAAAATTACATGCAGATTGCTCAAGGGTTGTCTTTCAAAGGAGGTTTTAGAACACTTGCGAAGCCGCTCGCCGTAGGTTCAATGGTAATACTTCCGGGAA
>JBFMFY010000127.1:0-2323 GCA_040751955.1 Bacteroidota bacterium | reverse complement strand
CATTCTGAAAATCAATAGCGAGTATCGCCAAGAATTCTCTGTTGATCTCGGCGCTATTGCCGGGCTTCTTTTTGAAATTGGTGTCGGGAACTTGCCGGTGGATGGTGAAAACATTCTCACTGAAACAGAGCGTGAAAAGCTTGAACAAAAATTGAAGAAGCGCCATTTGGAAGTAGTTTCTGAACATGAACAGGAAAGTCTTCACACTGAGATGCAGTGGCATCTCCTAAAGATAGGGCATGCATTAGGGTATGAAGTTATGCCGGCTGCCAATGATCGGTCAAAATCGTATTCCGGTTATGATTTTTCGTTCCTTTCCCGAACCGATTTTCCTACGCTGGAGATTAATCCCGATACTGCAAGCACGATTCAACTTGTGGACGTGCTATGGTTTGAAATGAAAACAGCAAAAATCGTAAGTGCTTTTGAAGTTGAAAAATCAACATCTATATACTCAGGCATCCTACGCTTAAGCGATCTTGCCTTCTCACTGAATGACCATCAAACTGCACTCTACCTTATTATTCCAGATAAAAGAGAGCGTGAAGTGCTATTACAACTCAAGCGGCCTTCTTTTCAAAATCAAAATATTCTCGTTAAGTATATTCTTTTTTCCGACCTTCGCACGCACTGCGATGCGCTCTGTAAGTTTGGCGAGAGCCACAGGATTATGGAGAAAATATCCAAGTCAGCAACCGGACCATTGTGATTCGCACGATCACGCTGCTAAAAATTGTCATGCTATGACGGAACTTGCTTCTTTCTATGGCTGTTCATACATTTGCACTATGCAACGATTCCTAAAAAATATTGTTAGGTACTCGGTTACAGGTTTTCTTCTCATTGCTGTATCTGGATTTACTTTTGTAGTTCAGCACGAGCATCCAATTAATGCGGCCACTAAGGAACGTACCGAACACCCTCATAGTGAAGAAGCAGATGAACACCAACAAAATACGCCTTCAACATATCACGAAATTCATTTTGTAAAGTTTAGTTCCGGCGATCAGTTTAATACTTCACCGCCAACAGATATCCGCTTTTCTTCATTCGTGACGTTGTTTGTCATTCAACCCGACCTATTCGATTCTTTTTCAAATCTTCATTCAACATCACTAATCAATGCCGCAAACTGGGAAACTCGTCCTCCTTCAAGGGATAAGTGTGCCCTTTTCTGTAGTTTCCTCATCTGATCTTCCTTCTTGCCTTTCGTTGAGAAGGGCGATCTATTCTTTTTCTGTTTTTTAATCAATCTATTGAATTTCCTTCCTCGGAGACGCTCCTTTTTCGGTACTCTTTGGAAAAAATATAAAGTATCTCAAAAATAATTTAACAATCAAGAAAGGTATAATACCATGAAACGATTTGCAGTTGTTCTCGCAATATCAGTAATCTGCCTGTTTACCTCAAGCGAAGTCATGCTTGCGCAGCATCATGAGATGTCGTCGGACTCTTCACATGAGCACCACAACAAAAAAGAATCAACAGCAACCAAAGCAAATACTGCTTCGACATCAGCGCTGCGTGTTACAGATGCGAGTGTCGCCGCATCAGTGAAGGATCTTGTGGATCGCTATCTTGACCTGAAAAATGCTCTGGCAAATGACAAAACAAAAGAAGCGGCAACAGCAGGTGCTGCTTTAGAATCTGCATTCAAAAAATTCGACAAAGAAGGTTTGACTGAAGCGCAAAGGAAACTGTATGTGGATGTTGCGGATGATGCCAGAGAGCAGGCGGAGCATATCGGTGACAATGCCGGAAAAATCGAGCATCAGCGTGAACATTTTGTTATGCTGAGCAAAGATATGTACGACCTGGTCACGGCATTCGGAACCGAGCGGGTGTTATATAAAGATTTCTGCCCGATGTATGACAATAAAAAAGGAGCAATGTGGCTAAGTGAAACAAAGACAATAAAAAATCCATACTACGGAAAGAAAATGCTCACCTGTGGATCAGTTCAGGAGGAAATGAAATAATCTGATGAAACGAATAAAGCAGATTCTGACCGCATTACTGATCGTATTCGTCGTCATGCAGTTTATTAGACCGGACCGCAACCAGAATGCGGAGTCACCGCAATCGGATATTTCAAAGATATATAGCATTCCGGATTCTGTGCACACATTGTTGAAGAATGCCTGTTTCGACTGCCACAGCAATAATACCAATTATCCCTGGTATTCCAATATCCAACCAATGGGTTGGCTGATAGCAAAGGATATTGAAAACGGCAAAGCCAAACTGAACTTTAGCGAGTTTGGCACTTTATCACCAAGAAAACAAAGGAGCAGATTGCAGCAGATAGAAAATCAAATTAAAG
>JBFMFY010000126.1:0-2610 GCA_040751955.1 Bacteroidota bacterium | reverse complement strand
CACAAAATATTTTCTGAGTTTCTGTGATTGGAAGCTGTTTGTAATTTGATCTTTGTTATTTGAAATTTTTTAATACGCCGCCAAAACTTTCAAAGCAGCAACCATCTTCTTCGTGTTCGGCAAAAAGAATTCCTCCAGCGGCGGACTGTACGGTGTCGGAATATCGAGCGCACCGAGACGTTTGACCGGCGCATCGAGAAATTCAAATGCCTGTTCACTGATGATCGCAGAAATTTCTCCGCCGATACCGCCGGTAATATTATCTTCGTGCGCGATTAATACTTTTCCGGTCTTGCGGACGGAATTTAAAATCAATTCACTATCCAGCGGCATCAATGAAAGAAGGTCAACCACTTCAATACTGATTCCATCGTGCGCCAACTGGTCTGCCGCTTCCAACGCTTGATGAACTACAGACCCGTACGTTATAACGCTGATATCGGTCCCTTCTCTCCGCACAACGCCCTTTCCAATTTCCACAATATAATCTGTATCGGGAACTTCACCTTTGATGTGACGATACAGCCGTTTGTGTTCCAGATACAAAACAGGATTGTTATCTCGAACCGCAGCTTTGATCAAGCCTTTTGCGTCGTACGGGAACGATGGTGCCACAATTTTGAAGCCCGGTTGGTGAAAGAACCATGCTTCGGGATTACGTGAATGGAACGGACCGCCGTGAATTCCCGCGCCGCTTGGCAGCCGCACAACCATCGGACACGGAACATGCCACCGATAGTGGATCGACGCGGTGTTGTTCACCAACTGGCTGAATCCTGTCGTCACGAAATCAGCGAACTGCATTTCGGCGACAGGTCTCATTCCGACAACTGCCGCTCCTGTCGCTGCGCCGAGAATTGCTGTCTCTGCCAGCACCGTATCGATAACACGATCTTCACCGAAGTGCTGGATGAATCCTTTTGTTACTTTGAACGCGCCGCCAAATTTTCCGATATCTTCTCCGAGAAGAAAAACCGAAGAATCGCGTTCCATCTCTTCCCAGAGACCTTTTGATATTGCTTCAATATATGTTAGTGTCGCCACAAATTTCCGGAGTTAATGTTTCTAAATTTTTATGCGGCGTACACGCCAACAGTTGCTTCTTCACCCGATGGATACGGACTCTCAACGGCAAATTGAATTGCATCATCCAGCGTCGCCATAATCTTCCGTTCGTATTCTTCTTTCACCTTCGGTGTGAGAATCTTTTTATCAGTCAATAATTTTTCAATCTTCATCACTGGATCTTTTTTCTTCCATGCTGCCAGTAGATCCTTCGGAACATACTCCGCACCGTCGTGCGCAGAGTGACCGTGCATTCTCATTGTCACCGATTCTATCAACGTCGGTCCTTCGCCGCGTCGGGCTCGTTCGACCGCCTGTTTACATGCAGAATAAACCTGATTGATATCGGTCCCGTCAATCGTATAACCCGGAATCCCATATCCTGCTGCACGATCAGAATATTTTTCCATCGCTTTTTGTTTTTCAACAGGTGTTGAATAGGCAAATTGATTATTCTCGATGATCAGCACCAGCGGAAGTTTCATCACGGACGCCATTGCAAGCGATTCGTGAATGTCACCAACATTCGCTCCGCCATCGCCGATATATGTCAACACAACTGCTTTTTCTTTTCTCAGTTTGCTTGCCAGCGCCACACCGCATGCCATAGGAACCATAGCACCAAGATGACTAATGTTGCCGTAAATTTTCAATGCAGGATCGGCGTAATGTCCAGTACCATCACGCCCCTTTGAGAGCGAATTGCCGCGCGCGAGATGTTGCAGCATCAAATTACGCAGCGACTGTCCCTTAACCAAATGTGCACCCATATCGCGATGCATAGGAAAAAGATAATCGTGCTTCTCAAGCGCAAACGCACTGCCGACTGCTGTTGCTTCGTTGCCGTTACCTGTGTACGCGCCGCCGACAATTTTTCCCTGGCGGTATAATTTTAAGATCGATTCTTCAAACTCCCTCGTCAACCTCATATAAAAGTAGAGTTGAAGGTATTGGTCTTTGGAAAGTGTCGGAGTTTCTTTCGGTTTAACTTTTTCTTTTGCCTGTTTTTTTGACATTTTGTTTTACTTGTTCCAACTTCTTCACATCATAGAAGTCTTCAGGGCGACCAGATTTAATTTTGTTGTATTTTAAATCATCAAGATGGACGACGTTTACTGCTACTCCGTCAACTATCATTTTCTTCTTTCTTCTGTAACTTTGTTCAAACGTAAGCCCGCTGATACCGGTTAACACATCAATTCGCAATGGAGGATAACCAAATTGGTGCACCAAATCTTCCTTCAAAAAACTCTCAGCATTTATATCAAGAGAACCAAAACCAAATGCTTTTAACACTTCAAAAACTTTTTTACTGTTCTCTAAATTCGGCTTGATCCAAACATCCAAATCACCTGTATATCGCGGGTACCCGTACAATCCAACAGCATACCCGCCCACAACCATGTACTTAACTTTTTTTGAGTTTAATAACTCTATAAACTCTCTGAAGTTTTCGTCTAAAACTAAATTTTTTCGGTTTATCATTATTCACTTGTCTCAGTGATTCGATAGCAATAGCACGTTCACGATAACTTTTTTTTGACC
>JBFMFY010000125.1:0-2870 GCA_040751955.1 Bacteroidota bacterium | reverse complement strand
CATTCACCAGTGACATTCCTGCAAACTCCTCATAGACGATATCTTCATCTCTTCCGTTGGAATTGTCGTAGAACCTGAATCCGGAATAGTACGGTGTGTTATACTCAACAGAGTTTGAACCGATGGGGAAGGGGATTTCTTTTGCCGGCAGACCTTCGTCGAATACTCTGAGTTTGAGATTTGTAATGCCGCTTTGTGCACCAAAAAAATTTGCGATGACTGTGTACTTGCCGGCTTGCGGTCCGACGGCAGTAAACGAAAGCAATTGGCTGTTGGTTTCCCATCTCCCTTTGTAATCGTCTCCTCCACCGCATGGTTCATACAAATACACATCCACCCAGCCGTTCAATCCGCCATTCCACGAAAGTTCAAACCGGATCGGCTGTGTAACGGTGGCAGTGCCATGGGTAGAAAGGTGTTTCGGTTTTATCTGAATGGTATCTTTTATAATAATCTGAGCATGGAGCATACCGACTAAAATAAGCAATGATGTAAGAAGAACAAGTACCCTGTGTAGTGATCTGTTGTGCACTCCAAGATTCCCCTTTCTTTGATTGTGTATTCTTATGCAAACGATACTATATCTATTTTGGTATTTTCCGAACAATCGGTTCGTCACCCATTCTTCGATGAAATTCAATCCTTCTCTAATTGCTGTTCTCTCCCATACATACTTATACTCGAAAAAAATTTTTTTCAGAGCCAAAAAATGGACTTTTTTAAAAATATTTTTTGAAATTGGCGAAATTCTTCAATTTTGAGGGAGAAAAAATAACACTGAGAGGTTATTGAGAAGAATATTTAACCCATCTCAAAAATAAGGAGTCATTGCGAGGGAGTCCCGCTTTCAGCGGGATAAACTGCGCGACTGAAGCAATCTTCCGATATTTGGACAAAAAACAAGATTGCTTCACGGAAGAACGGTTCGCAATGACATTGATTTGGGATTTTTTGTGTTGGCTTCTAGTAAAAGACTGTTCAATCCTGAACAGAAACGCCCTCATTGCGAGGGCGTTTAATATGATCTAAAACTCCGGCTCCATCTCCCATTTCTCCGGCGAGCGCCAGAGCTGCGACAGAAGCATGTCGCGCATCAGCAGGAATTCTTTCGGAAGTTTATCGTACAGTTTGATGAAGAGTTCTTCGTGGAGCAGAATTTCTTTCTTCCACTGTTCACTGTCCACGGACATCAGTTCGTAGAAATGTTCCTGCGAGATGTCGTGCCAGCCGATCCAATCCATATCTTCGTGGCGCGGCATCCAGCCGAGCGGCGATTCAATCGCAAATGCACTGCCGTGCACGCGGTCAACAATCCATTTGAGAATGCGCATGTTCTCGCTGTACCCGGGCCAGAGAAAATTTCCTTCCGCATCGGTGCGGAACCAGTTCACATTAAAAATACGCGGCGGATTGTAGATCATTCGTCCCATCTGAAGCCAGTGATTGAAATAATCTGCCATGTGATAACCGCAGAAAGGCAGCATCGCCATCGGATCGCGCCGCACTTCTCCCATTGCACCGGACGAAGCGGCAGTCGTTTCCGAGCCCATTGTTGCCGCCATGTACACGCCGAAATTCCAATTGAACGCTTGCATCACCAACGGTACCGTGTTGCTTCGACGCCCGCCAAAAATAAATGCACTGATTGGAACACCATTAGGATTTTCCCAATCCTTATCGATACAGGGACATTGATATGCAGGTGCAGTGAAGCGCGCATTTGGGTGCGCCGCTTTTCTTCCACTCTCCGGCGTCCATTCTTTCCCCTGCCAGTCGATCAATTTTGCGGGGGGAGTTTTCGTCATCCCCTCCCACCACACGTCGCCGTCAGGAGTCATCGCAACATTCGTAAAGATCGTGTTCTTCGCTATCGTCGCCATTGCATTCGGATTTGTCTTTTCCGACGTACCGGGTGCGACGCCAAAATATCCTGTTTCGGGATTGATCGCATACAGTTTCCCGTCCACTCCCGGTTTGATCCATGCGATGTCATCGCCAACGGTCGTAACTTTCCAATCATTAAACGCTTTCGGCGGGATGAGCATTGCAAAATTGGTCTTGCCGCATGCGCTCGGAAATGCTGCAGCGACGTACGTCTTTTGTCCCTGGGGTGATTCGACACCGAGAATAAGCATGTGCTCGGCGAGCCATCCTTCGTCGCGCGCCATTACGGAAGCGATGCGGAGTGCAAAACATTTTTTACCGAGTAGCGCGTTCCCGCCGTACCCGCTGCCGTACGACCAGATACTCCGCTCTTCAGGAAAGTGGACAATATATTTATTATCCTTGTTGCAGGGCCACGGCACATCTTTTTGTCCTGGAGCAAGCGGCATACCGACCGAATGGACACACGGAACAAACTCGCCGTTTTCTCCCAGCACATCGTACACTTTTTTTCCCATTCTGGTCATGATACGCATATTCACAACAACGTATGGAGAATCGGTGATTTCAAAACCGATGTACGAGATTGTTGAACCGAGCGGTCCCATGCTGAACGGGATAACGTACATCGTCCTTCCCTTCATACAGCCATCAAATAATTTGTGGAGCGTCTCTTTCATCTCTTTCGGATCGACCCAGTTGTTGGTCGGTCCTGCATCGCTCTTCCGCTTGCTGCAGATAAATGTCCTGTCCTCTACGCGCGCAACATCAGAGGGATCTGAAAGTGCAAGATAGCTGTTGGGGCGTTTTTGGGGATTCAGTTTCCTGAATGTTCCCGCATTCACCATTTGTTCGCACAGTCGGTCGTACTCTTCCTGCGAGCCGTCGCACCAGTGGATTGCATCTGGTTTTGTAAGCCCTGCCATTTCAGAGACCCAATCTTGCAACCCTTGATGTTTTACATACGATGGAAATTCCATGCTGAA
>JBFMFY010000124.1:0-3014 GCA_040751955.1 Bacteroidota bacterium | reverse complement strand
GTTTTTATTTGCAACGTACCATTCGATGGTCCTTTTTATACCATCTCGCAAAGAAACTTTGGCTTTCCACCCTAATGAATGGAGTTTGGAGACATCAAGAAGCTTCCTCGGAGTGCCGTCCGGTTTTGTCGCATCAAATTCGAGTTTGCCGCTGAAGCCGACTTCCGATTTAATGATCTCCGCTAATTGCAGAATCGTGACTTCTTCTCCGGTGCCAATGTTCACGAACTCGCTGCCATCATATGTATTCATGAGAAAGATACAAGCATCTGCCATGTCATCCACATACAGGAATTCGCGACGGGGAGTTCCTGTTCCCCACAAGACGACCGACGGTGCATTGTTCTTTTTCGCTTCCACAAACTTACGGATGAGAGCAGGCAGTACATGTGAATTCTGTAAGTCAAAATTGTCGTTCGGACCGTACAGATTTGTCGGCATCACCGAAATGTAATTGGTTCCATACTGCCGGTTGTACGAGTTCGCCATTTCAATGCCTGCGATCTTTGCGATGGCATACGGTTCATTGGTCGGTTCAAGTTTTCCGGTCAGCAGATATTCTTCTTTCATCGGCTGCGGTGCAAGTTTCGGATAGATGCACGAACTGCCGAGGAAACAGAGTTTTTTGACGCCGTGGAGGTACGATTGATGAATAACGTTGTTCTGAATCTCAAGGTTTGAAAAAATAAATTCTGCCGGATAGGTGTTGTTGGCATAAATACCGCCGACCTTTGCGGCAGCCAGAAAAACATACTCCGGTTTTTCGAGGTCAAAGAAATCTTTCACCGACCGTTGATCTGTCAGATCGAGTTCCTTGTGAGTCCTATACACAAGATTTGTGTACCCGCCTTGCTGTAACAATCTGAGAATAGCAGAACCGACCAAACCACGATGACCTGCCACATAAATTTTTGAACTTTTCTCCAATTCAATATCCCCGCTTCTTTACAAGTTCATAATCTGCTTTTGCCATTAAGCGGGCTAGGTCAGCAAATTTTGTTTTTGCTTCCCAGCCTAATTTTTGTTTTGCCTTCGCAGGATTCCCGATAAGCAGTTCAACCTCCGTGGGACGGTAATATTTCGGGTCAACATCGACGACGACTTTGCCGTCAAGCAATCCTTTTTCCTTTTCGCCTTCCCCTTCCCACTTCAACGGCATATCTAACTCGCTGAATGCTACATCGACAAATTCGCGTACTTCGCGTGTCTCTCCGGTGGCAAGGACAAAATCTTCCGCGACATCCTGCTGCAACATACGCCACATTCCTTCAACATATTCCGGTGCATAGCCCCAGTCGCGCTTTGCATTAAGATTGCCGAGCGATAATTTTTGCTGAAGCCCCAGTTTAATTTTTGCTGCCGCCATCGTAATCTTGCGGGTCACAAATGTTTCGCCACGTCGCGGTGATTCGTGGTTGAAAAGAATTCCATTGCACGCAAAAATGTTGTACGCTTCGCGATAGTTAACGATGATCCAGTAGCCGTACAATTTCGCAACGCCGTACGGACTGCGGGGATAGAACGGAGTTTTTTCATCCTGCGGGATTGCTTGCACTTTTCCATACAATTCACTTGTTGAGGCTTGATAGAATTTTGTTTTGATTCCTGTTTCACGAATTGCATCAAGAAAGCGCAGAGTTCCAACAGCATCAACTTCCGCAGTATATTCCGGCACTTCAAATGAAACTTTCACGTGGCTTTGTGCCGCGAGATTGTAGATCTCGTCCGGCTCGATCTTTTCTAAAAGCCGGTTGATGTTACTTGTATCTGTGATGTCGCCGTAGTGGAGGAAAAATTTTTCCCCTGAATACTTCGGGTCGTTGTAGATATGATCGATGCGTCCCGTGTTGAACGAGCTGCTGCGGCGAATGACGCCGTGCACATCGTAGCCCTTGTCGAGCAAGAGTTCCGCAAGGTACGAACCGTCCTGTCCGGTAATACCCGTAATTAATGCTTTTTTCACCATTATGAATTTTCCTTTTCAGTCCAATATGCAAGTAAATCTGTTAACGTTTGTTTAAATGGGATTTGCGGCTTCCATCCAACCGAATGCGTAATAGCACTATGGCTGCCGGCGAGGAGTTGTATATCGTACCCGCGGAGACGTCTCGGCTCGACATTGAGTTGGAATGTGAAACCGGTGATTTCGCCATACAATGCAATAATCTCTTCTATCGAAAAGATATTACCGGAACACAGGTTGAAGATGTAATTGGTTTTATTGTCGATCTGCGAGAGCATCCAATAACCGCGAACGATATCGCGGACATCGGTAAAATCACGCCGTGCTTTCACGTTGCCGACGTTCAACACCTTGGGAGAATTATTCTTTTGCATTCCAACAATTTGTTTTGCGAGAGAGGAGCAGACGAAGTTGGGACGCTGCCGGGGTCCGGTGTGGTTGAACGGACGGGCGATAACGATGTTCAATCCTTCAAATTTTTTGTACGTCTGTGCGATATAATCAACGCTGGTTTTGCTTGCGGCGTACGGATTGACAGGTTGAGGGATTGATTGTTCGGTATGCAGAGCGGGAAGACCGAATGTTTCACCGTACACCTCTCCTGATGTTACAACAACAATACGCGGATTGATCTCACACGCTTTTACCGCTTCAAAAATATTAATCGTACCGATGACATTTGTTTTAAATGTTTCGGCAGCGTATTCAAACGAGCTGGGGACGAAGGCCTGACCTGCGACGTGAAAAATAATGTCCGGTTTAACCTCTCTGATCACCTTGAACACCTGCTGGAATTCACCGATCTCACAATAGCTGAGCGAGATTTTTCCGTTATGATGACGGATATTATCATCACGCTCCATATCACGGAGGATGCCGAAGACTTCAGCTTGCGTATTCGCCAGAATGTAGTCTGTCAAGTGGCTGCCGGCAAAACCGCCGATGCCGGTGATGAGTACTTTCATGTGGATATTCTATTGAGTTATTCTTTAGACGAGGTAAGATACAAATTTTCTGTACGAACAAAAAATAAATTTGCCAGAGTACACCA
>JBFMFY010000123.1:0-3144 GCA_040751955.1 Bacteroidota bacterium | reverse complement strand
AAAAGGAAACTGATAAAGAAATAGAGTTTAAACGGCGATATGTATTGCCGTCTTTTCCCGGAGAGATATTGGAGTGTCAGAAACCCCGGCTTAATCAGAAATGGCTTTAGACTTCGGAGCAAACGAGCGTCAAACACCGGAATAACTTCAATAAATTCGTGGAAAAGTTCATTAACCGGGACTTGAAAGTCTCTGTCCCGCTGTCCGCAGGATGAACAATATTCACCATGCAATTCCGCGCCACAATTTTGACAATATGGAGTAATAGATTCAGCCATACAAGTTAGTGAAGCACAAGTCCGTGACAAATGTAGATGGAAAAAATGAGAGTTGCACGGGAAATCCTGCCTGTAGATTCACTCGATTTAAATCACAGTACCAAATATCTACAAGCAACTGAATTCCAAAAATCGTATATTGATTCAGGTTTTAACACTAACGCGATTATTTAGAATACGGCATATCGGAAATGGAATCAAACACCGGCTCTTCGGTTTTCATCAAGCAGTACTTCCAAGAATTTGAATTTCGCTCCATCCTTCAATTCGATTTTTCTCATCTCAAACAAGATCTTATAGGCGGATTGACATCCGCGATTGTCGCTCTCCCCCTCGCTCTTGGCTTCGGGCTTCTCTCGTTTAATGGAAATCCGCAAGGTGCTGTTGCCGGATTGTATGGTGCAATCTTCACGGGAATCCTCGCATCGTTCTTTGGCGGCACGCGGCAGCAAATTACGGGACCGACAGGTGGAATGACGGTCGTTCTCACGGAAGTGTATATACATTATGGTGGTATCGAAGCACTTCTTGCCGCATGTATCATTGCCGGTCTTTTTCAGATCGGATTCGGATTGATGAAACTCGGTAAATATGTTTCACTCGTGCCGTATCCGGTCATCGTCGGATTCACAAACGGAATTGCAATCCTTATTTTTATGCAACAATTCAAGACATTTAACTCTGCTCCCGTCATCGCTCTGATCACAATGGCTGTCATTTACATTGCACCAAAGATCAACAAAAATTTGCCACGCTCGCTGATGGGTCTCATTGCCGGAACACTTGTCGCCTACTATTTGCCATCCGTAGATTTTTTCAGGACTCAAATAGGAAACTCAGATCATCCCTTTTTCATAGCGAACGCAATTTCAACAATCGGGACGATACCTTCATCGTTTCAGGTTCCCCGCCTCCCGTACATTCAATGGGACACGTGGCAAAAAGTAATTCCCGCGGGCTTTACCATTTCACTGCTCGGCGCCATTGAAACACTCCTCGCATCGGTTGTTGCAGACAATGCAACAAATACGCGTCACAACAGCAACAAAGAATTAATCGGGCAGGGAATAGCAAATTTCACCGCACCATTTTTTGGCGGTGTTGCCGGCACGGGAGCGATCGTGCGGACGATGGTCAATATCCGGAGCGGTGCAAAAACAAAACTTTCCGGCATTATGCACGGATTGATCCTTATCGTTGTCATGCTCTTTCTTGGAGGGTTGGCTTCGCATATTCCGCTTGCAGCGCTTGCAGGAGTGTTGATGATGACAGCAATCGGCATGTTTGAGACAGAGCCGATCAAACTCATTCCGAAATCACCTCTCCCCGATTCTGCCGTCATGTTGACGACAATTGGCATCACTGTATTTGTCGATCTGATCACTGCGGTAGAAGTTGGAATGGTGATGGCGGCGTTCCTGTTCGTTCATCGCATGAGCGAACTCGGGATGGTGACACAAAACGATTTCGGCTCTGCCAGCGTTCAGCTCGATGATGCAACACGCGATCTGTTGAACAAGAACAAAGTTGTTATCTTCGACATTGAAGGTCCGTTGTTTTTCGGCGCGGCAAAGACGTTTGTTGACCGCCTTGAAAACAACTTCGACGTGAACGTTGTTATTCTTGACATTGAAAATGTACCAATCGTTGACACAACCGGAGCAGTTGCGCTGGAGAACATTGTGGACCGGTTATATCACGACAAAAAGAGACTGATCATCGTCGGCATACGTCCGAGAGTCAGAGAGATCCTGTACAATCTAAGAGTCACACAAAAAATCGGAATTGGGAATTTTATTCCGACGATGAATGAAGCAATCCAATATGCACTCGACATGACGCAAGGGAAAATTGAACATCCGCACCTTGCTTCATTCATTCCCGAAAAGTTGATCTTCATTGATATTGAAGCGGCGACAAAGAACGAACTCTTTGCGAGAATGGCAACACACGCATTCAAAGCAAAAGTAGTCCAAAACAAATCGGAATTCCTTCAAAGCATCATTGACCGCGAAGAGCAGATCCCGACGATTGTCGGGAAAAAAGTTGCGGTACCACACGGCAGAGTCGGAAGCGAAGGAAAAGAGGTTGTCGTATTGTTTGCACGGTTGAAAAACGAGATCGTCTATAATCCGCAGACCAACGAAACCGTAAAATTCATTTTCATGGTTTCTACCGGAACGAATGAGAAAGAATATCTTACTGCTCTTCGTATGATCGCGTTCAATATCAGGAATGAATCAATATATAAACGGCTACTCACAGCAACAAACCAATCTGAAATTCACCATATCTTATCTGAGATAAAAATCAGTAAAGAAAAAGCCTCCACCTCGTAGATCAGCGTAATCATTTACTGCAGTGCATCAGGGTACTTCTTAAATACATCGTTCCACAAAGTTCGGCTATCCTTCCACACCTGTACTCGTTCCAACGTCTGCAAGTACATTGCAAGGAGCACAACGATCCCCAACGCAAGAATCGTCCTTTGTCCCTGCTTTTTCGATCCTTTATATAACTTACTCATCCACATTCCAACCGGATATGAAAGACCGATGTATGCGAGATACGTGAACCGGTCTGCGGCGATGATATTGCTGAAGCGTATGTGTTGAAGGACGGGAAGAATGAGAATCAGAAAAAAGAGCAGTCCGAATATCAAATCCTTTTTAAGGCGGTTCTTCCACAGCACATACCCGATTGCATACACAAGCGGAACGGCAAGATACACCTGCAATGGAAAAAATCCGCCGCTCATTTTTGGGTACGGATAGAACGAAGAGAGGTTGATCGGAAGAAAAAATTTTTCAAGATAGAAATAAAGTGAGTAATGAGGCATAAGCAAAAATTGTTCAATGGATGTTGC
>JBFMFY010000122.1:0-3284 GCA_040751955.1 Bacteroidota bacterium | reverse complement strand
GTTGAGAGAGAAATCTGCGGTGATTGCGACACATACCGGCAATACGCAATCACTGGAGTATATCGCTGAAGTTCAAAAAAAGTATTCCGATTTTTCTGGAGAAAAATTAGACGCTACATCTGAAGCAGATGTAGCGGCATTTTATAAGCGTCTTCAGTCAGGGGTTGATCGGGTTGATATTCTCTGTAATTTGGTGGGGGGAGTATCAGCAAAGAAATTCATTGAAGAGATAGAACTCGATGAATGGAATAAGATGATCGCCCTGAATCTTACTTCATGCTTTTTGATGATGAGAGGAGCTGTTTCGTTCATGAAGCGGCATAAATGGGGGAGGATCGTTAACATTGCAGCGATGCCTGCTGTAATTCCCGAAGCAAAACGCGGCGGGTACGGTGTTTCAAAATCCGGAGTGATTACATTGACGAAAACGGTATCTGAAGAAGTGAAAGAATACAATACTATCACTGTCAACGCAATTGCACCAAGTATTATTCTTACCCAGGAAAATAAATCATGGGGGAGTGAAGAAGATTTTAAGAAATGGGTGACGCCGGAACAAATAACGGATATGATTGTACACTTATGTTCAGAGAACGGTGCGGCTTTCAACGGACAGATTATTCAAATGTATGGTAAGGTATAAGAATGAACTTGAAAGATAAAATTGTTGAGGATTTAAAAACGGCGATGAAGTCGGGTGATAAATTACGCCTTGAGACTTTGCGGATGCTTCGCGCTCAGATATTAGAGTTTGAAAAAAGCGGCGCTAACAGAGCAATGACGGATGACGATGATATGAAAATACTTCTATCATCCGTTAAAAAACGAAAAGAGTCAATCGAACAATATGAGAAAGCCGGGAGAAAAGATCTGGCTGAACAAGAGTTGAAAGAGATTGAGATTATCCAATCATATCTCCCGAAACAGATGACAAATGAGGAAGCAGAAATTGTCATCGGTAAAATTATAGCGGAAACCGGAGCGACATCAGCAAAAGATTTCGGCAAGGTCATGACTGCAGTAATGAAAGAACTGAAGGGAAAAGTTGATGGGAAGATCATCAACGAAATTGTTAAACAAAAACTGGCATAGAGTATGGCATTCTTCGACATTGTTTTGGTTTTGGTATTTTTACTGTTTTTGATTTCAGGATATAAGAGCGGATTTGTCAAAAAAATCATCGGAATCATCTGTCTGGTTTTGGCATTGGTGCTTGGAACAAAATTTTCCGCGGATCTCAGCCAATTAATTTTCGAACCGATCGGTATCTCTGGCAGACTTGGATTTGCGCTTTCGTTTGTTGGTATTGTACTCGGTGTTACGTTCGCACAATCTGTAATCTACAGGCTGCTGATAAAGGAAATGGTCGAAGGAATGTGGAACAAGATACTCGGAGTTGTTGTCGGCATCTTCGAGGGGGGGCTGGCAATCAGCATTACTCTCATTGTGTTGAGTATTTACTTGAATCTTCCCTCTGACGAAACAAAAGGATCTTCTACATTTTATAAACCGCTCAAAAACTTTGCTCCGATGGTCTTTGACCAAATCAACACTTTTCTGCCTGAATCGCAGGACTTTTACGAACAAATTATGAATTACGCGACTGAAGAGTTGAAAAAGCTGGAGAGCAAATAGCGATCATGAGTCAGTTTGATAATGCCGCGGAACGATTAGACCTTCCTAAAATACTCCACCGAATACGTTTTTATGCCTCTTCTGACGTAGGAAAAGAAGCGGTTGAAAATCTCGAACCTCTAACCGATCTGGAAACAATATCCCGGGAGCACAATCTGGTTTCCGAGATGAAAAGTATTCTTGAATCAGAGACTACATTCCCAATCGACGGTATAAAAGATATCAGAAATGCTATTCATCGTTCGACTATAGAAAATAATATTCTCTCTCCTCGCGAACTGCTTGATATTGCTTCTACCCTCCAGGCATCGCGGATGATCAAATCATTTATAGAAAAACGAAAAGAGTATTTACAAGAATTAGAATCTATAACTTCTTTAATTTCAGTTCATAAAGAAATTGAATTCAACATTCTTCACGCTATAAGCGAAAATGGAGAAGTTAAGGATTCTGCTAGTAAAGAATTACGGTTGATACGACAATCAATCACAGATAAGCAGATATCAATAAGAAAAGCATTGGAAAGGATTTTGCGAGCTTCCTCTGAATTGGGTATGGTGCAAGAGGAGATCGTCACGACTCGTGACGGGAGAATGGTGATTCCAATTAAAGCAGAACTAAAAAACAGATTTCCCGGATTCATTCACAGCACTTCTGCGTCCGGACAAACCGTCTTTATTGAACCCTCAGAAACACTTACTCTGAATAATGAAATAACAGAATTGTTCTTTCACGAAAAAAGAGAAATTGAACGGATCTTAAAAGAACTAACCGCTCAAATTCATACCAATGCGGCTTTAATTGGTTCTGTTATTGATGCAGTCACAAAAATAGATTTATGTTTTGCTAAAGCGCGGTATTCCATTGAGACAAAATCAAATAAACCGCTTTTAAAAGAAAACGGATCGTTGGTTATCCGACAAGGTTTTCACCCCATTCTCCTTTTGCGTCATTCCAGAGATGAAGTGGTTCCGTTGGATTTAGAGATAGGTGGTACCTTTGCCACACTGCTTATTACCGGACCAAACGCAGGCGGAAAGACTGTCGCCCTGAAATCAGTCGGGATTTTTGCGCTGATGGTGCAGTGTGGCATTCATGTCCCTCTCTCTCCAGATTCTGAGTTTCCTATATTCAAAAAAATATTTGTGCTAATGGGAGATAATCAGTCAATTGAAAACGACCTGAGCACATATAGTTCTCAAATTATTCAATTAAAAAAAATTATTGAACAAACAGACAGACAATCGTTGGTATTAATTGACGAAATTGGTTCCAATACCGATCCGGCAGAAGGAGGAGCCATTGGTGCTGCGGTTCTTGAATCGTTGACTAATTCCGGAGCATTGACAATTGCAACATCGCATCAAGCAGCATTAAAGGCGTTTGTTCACAATTCGCAACAGATGACAAACGGTGCAATGGAGTTTGATCAAACGACATTGCTCCCGACATATCGGTTTAGGCATGGAGTTCCAGGCAGCAGCTATGCATTAGAAATTGCACAGAGATTGGGAATCAATGAATTCATCATTGAACGTGCAAGAGGTTTACTTGGAGACCAAAAAGCAAAATTGGAAGAACTGATTTTTGAGCTGGAAAGTAGGTCTCAAACTCTCGAACAAAAAGTTTCAATAGTTGATGCTGAAGCT
>JBFMFY010000121.1:0-3381 GCA_040751955.1 Bacteroidota bacterium | reverse complement strand
CCAAAATAGACATTTGCGCTAATCACATTCTTTCGGACAGAGGAAAGTTTTTCGCCACTTTCCATGTTGTCAAGGAATATTCCTTTTTGAGCCAGTGCGTCGATTTCCGCAAGTATATCGTCTCCGTACACAACACCAACCCTGAGATTCTTGATACCCTTTTTCTTTGCGACTTCAAATATTGCATCGCGACATGTAAGAGGATTTACGCCACCGCCATTCGTGATCACTTTGATATTTTTTTGAACGATGTCGGGAAGAATTTCATCAAAGAGCGGGATCAAGTCTTTTGCATAGCCCAGTTTCGGATCTTTCAACTTCTGCTTCTGCATGATCGACATCGTTACTTCAGCAAGATAATCGAGCATCATGTAATCGATGGGACCTTTACGTACCTGATCAATTGGAGCTGTTTGAAGATCGCCCCAGAATCCTTGACCGGATGCTATGCGGATTGTTTGTTTCATTAAAAACTCAAAGTTATGCCGACGGAAACAGCACTGCTTGTTTCTTTTTCCATTCTGTTAGATTGTCGTATGTAATCAATTGGCACAAATCCTCCGTTCGGATTGTAATCATTCTGAACCATCGTGATCATTCTGTATGAAACTGAAAAGGCAACAGGGAGTTTTCCCAATGGAATTCTTGCTCCACCCGCGAACGAATAGACATAGTCCGGTTTGAATTGTGGTCCATCTATAGCCTGACTCTGATAACTTGTAACTCCAAGTGACGACTGAAAAAAGAGGAACGAAACAGGGTGAAACGACACACCTGCCCTGACACCGGAATTGTACATCACAAAAATTACGTTGCAGCTGAAATAATCCAGAATACGACGGCTGAATTCCAATTCAACAGCGTTATATCTTCCCCCAGTACGAAACTCAGCGAAATAAACAGATTCTTTTAGTTGATGTTCCTGAGCAGAGACGATGGCACCAATGCCGAAAATCAGTCCAAGAACGATACGTTTTTTCATCTTATTTCAATCGAATATGTAACTCATCCAATTGCTTCGTATCGACTTCGGACGGATTGTCGTCCATCAGCGAATATCCGCTGCTGGTCTTCGGAAATGCAATGACGTCTCGGATCGATTTCGAACCGGTCAAAAGCATTGCCATACGATCGACACCAAACGCGATGCCGCCGTGCGGAGGGGCGCCGTACCGAAATGCATCGAGCATAAATCCGAATTTCATCTTCGCCTCTTCCGGTCCGATACCGAGCAAGCCAAAAACTTTGCTCTGCAATTCCGAACTGAAAATACGTATGCTGCCGCCGGCAATTTCGTTGCCGTTCAACACCAAATCGTATGCTCGGGCACGTGCTTTTGAAGGATCAGTGTCGAGCATCCCAACATCTTCCGGTTTCGGCGATGTAAACGGATGGTGCATGGCAACATACCGCTTCTCTTCTTCCGAGTATTCGAACATCGGAAAATCAACGACCCACAACAAATTCCACTTGTTCTCGTCTATCAGACTCAATCGCTTTGCCATTTCAAGGCGAAGCGTACCAAGCGTGTTGTATGTTTTGCTCCATGTATCGGAAACGATCAACACATTGTCACCGACATTTGCGCCTGCTGCGTCACAGATTTTTCTGCATACATCGTTGCCAATGAATTTTTCGATTGCCGATTCAATTCCCTTTTCGGTCAATTTAATGTACGCGAGACCTCCAACGCCGAGAGATTTTGTGAAGTCAACCAGATTGTCCATTTGGTTGCGGGTGAAGCTTGCGCCGCCGGGAACAGCAAACCCAGCAACGACTCCGCCTTTCTTCACATTTTCTGTAAAGACCTTAAATCCCGAATCACGAACCAGTTCGCTAAAATCAGCAAACTTCAGTCCGAAACGAAGATCCGGTTTATCACTGCCGTATCCTTCCATCGCCTCTTTGTAACTAAGCCGTGGGAACGGTGTCTGGATATCAATCCCCTTCAACTCTTTAAAGACGCGTTTCATAAATCCTTCAACAACATTCTGAATGTCGATCTCATCAATGAACGACATCTCTACGTCGATCTGCGTAAATTCCGGCTGACGGTCGGCACGCAGGTCTTCATCGCGGAAACATTTAACAATCTGAAAATAGCGATCCATTCCTGCAACCATCAGTATCTGCTTGTACGTCTGAGGCGATTGCGGCAGTGCGTAAAATTTTCCTGGATTGATCCGGCTGGGGACGAGAAAATCACGTGCCCCTTCCGGCGTGCTTTTCATCAGCACGGGAGTTTCGATCTCGACAAAGTTATTTTGGTCGAAATAGCTTCGCGTCAATTGACATAGTTTGTGCCGGAACAGCAAACGCTCTTGCATCTCTGGACGGCGAAGATCAAGGTATCGATATTTCAACCGCAGGTCTTCATTTGTATCAATGCCGTCTTCAATGGCGAACGGAGTAGTCTCAGCTTTATTCAAAATCGAAATCTCGCTGACCAGTACATCAATCTCGCCGGTAGGCAGCTTTGGATTTTCGGTGCCGGCAGGGCGCTTCTCAACATTGCCGGTTATAGAAATAACAAATTCAGAACGAAGTTCCTTTGCCTGTTCGTGAGCTTCCTGATGATGTTTGGGATTAAAAACTACCTGTGTCTTTCCGTACCGGTCACGAAGATCGATAAAAATAACACCTCCAAGATCGCGTCGTGTATCCACCCATCCAGTTAATGTCACTGTCTGTCCGATATGCGACGAACGAAGTTCGCCGCATGTATGTGTACGCTTTTTATACTGCATTACTGCTGAAATTCCTTCCTTAAACAATAAAAAATCCCTTCAGAGGGATTTGATGAAAGACTCTTGTGCAAAAGAAAGATACTGAAAAGAGGCGGGTTTTTCAATGAAGGGAAATTAAAATGTTTCGACTTATCCAAAAATGCAATTACAGGATTTCGGTATCATCTGTATTCAATATTTCTCAAATATTCATCTTTTATTTCCTTTTCCGTAAACTTTCCACTGAAGAATGAAGTGCGTGTAACGCTTTTGGTATCTTCCACTCCACGCGATGAGATGCAAAGATGTTGTGCTTCCATCACCACTGCAATATCGTTCGTACGGAGTGCTTGTTGAAGTTCTCTACCGGCTTCGGACGTTAATCGCTCCTGCACTTGCGGCTTTCGTGCAAGGAACTGAACTAAGCGGTTAATTTTTGACAACCCGACAATATGTTTCTGAGGAAAATATGCGACATGAGCTACACCAAAAAAGGGGACAAGATGATGTTCGCAGTATGAAAAAAAAGTAGGGGCTTGACTAGATAGAACTCAAGCATTGAAAAAGATTTTAAGAATTAATTGTTTGATATCCGAGTGCCTGTTATTGAAACGGAACTCGTATTCTTTGAGATACAAATAAAAGTCCTGAGAAC
>JBFMFY010000120.1:0-3974 GCA_040751955.1 Bacteroidota bacterium | reverse complement strand
AAACTTTCCTTGACACAACCGGATCAAAATCATACCTTGTGGTCGGATTTTACGCCCGTTGACCTATACGGGACCACAACCAATAATTCCGGGAGGTTGCTATGATGAGCAAGAATTTCTGGATTGCTGTCGTTATTGGAAGTATCGTTGTGAACATGATAGATTTTCTCGTGCAGGGTATGTTGTTCCAGCAGATGTTCTATTCCAAAATGCAGGGAATGAAAATGACGAACCCTGCATGGTTCATGGCAATGGATGTGATCATGGTGATTGTGTTCGTCTGGTTCTATGATAAAGTGTACGGCAGTTTCGGCGGAGGGATGAACGGCGGGATGAAGTTCGGACTGTACTACGGCGTTGTCATGAATTTTCCGGTTATGTTCTTCCCGTACCTGATGTGGGAAGGGGTGATGTACAGTTATGTCTGGGCATCAATCGTGTACGGGATTATATGGGGAGCGGTGCTCGGTTCGGTTGTAGGAAAATTTTATATGAAAGATGCGGCATCACCTGCGGCATAACATCTCGGAAGCTCCGAAGTCGTAGAGATTTCGGAGCTTTTTTTCGATAGTGTCTTAATATTGAAAGTTAACACACTCATCATGCTGACGAATGTCAGCATCTTTCCAAAAACTGATGCCGAAAACAAGTTCGGCATGACGATATCGTACTAAATTAAGACAGCACTTTTTTCTTCTCTCTTGACTGTCACTTACTAAATTCATACTTTTTTGTCGGATTTACATCCTGCTGTATAGAATTTGTTTAGCCTTCAATGGGAAGGGGGGAAAATGTTCAGTAAGAATTTCTGGATAGCCATGCTTACAGGGGGCATTGCCGTTAATCTCCTCGATATCATTGTCCGCGGCGGTTTTTTAAAAGAGATCTTTGTAACTCAAGCAACCGAACTAAGAACAGACATTAACCCCGTCTGGTTTGTTCTCTTTGGCTTTCTGAAGATCGTTATCTTCGTCTGGTTTTTCTATAAAACGCGGGGAAGTTTTGGAGGCGGTGCAAGAGGCGGAATGAAATTCGGTTTATATTACGGCATCGCACTGAATGTTCCAGCAATGTTCTTTCCATATATGGTGTACAGAGGAGTCCCCTTTTTTTATATCTGGCTCACAATCACCTATGGCATCGTGTGGGCTTTACTGCTTGGTGTGATCGTCGGGAAAGTTTCTGATTGGCCTTACCGGAAGGATGCTCCGGATCCGCTTCAACCATAATATTGTTCGCTCCTCCCTGTATGCACTCTGTTAATGCCACAGCACATCGCTCGGCAGCGTGCGTGTATCTCTCAATAATCGTAATCCGAATTCTCTCCCTTTTTCATTCGCAAGTTTATCCCTTTCATCGGTTCTGCCGCCAAGTACAAATCTGTCTTCCCCTGTCTCAAACAGATCGCCGATCCATCGGGCAATTGTGCTTGAATTAAAGAGATACGCAACATACGCTGAACCGAAAAAATGCTGGAGTTTGTCCTTGTCCGATGCACGTTTTTTGTCATTCAGTAATTTTTTGGGGAGATGGGTACGACGTAAACGGAAAAACGAATCGCTTTCTGCGGTAAGAGGAAGATAGATCGATCCTATCAACGGGATCCGCAGTCCCAGCCTGCGATGATCCATAACGGAAAATGTAGCGATCAGCAGCGCCTGTTCAACATCATCATCCGCAATCAGCATTGCTCTGTCAAATATCGCATCGACGGCAAGCGTGTCGTCGTACAACTTACGCAATGCATAGAACCGGTCGTCGCGAATATATCGCTTGAGATGCGCTTCATCTTTTATGAGCGGCGGAAGGAAATCGGTAACGTCGAAGAGCGAAGAAGTTTCTGTGGAATAATACCAGTCCTCATTAAGCCAAAGTGAATCCTGTTCTTGGGCAAAAAGCGAATGTGAAATCCATACTATCACGAAAATTGACAATTGAAAATTGACAATTGAAAATTTCTTGTTCATACATACAACTTTCTTGTATCATCAGCATTTATACTTGTAGTACGCCCGTTTTCAACTCGGGAATGTTCGGGTTGCAATTCGCCATTGCGATGCCGCGTGAGACGACCTCCCGTGTCTCGAGCGGATCGATGATCCCATCCACCCACAAACGGGCGGCGGCAAATGTCGGATCGAGTTCGCTTTCGTACGTTGCCTGTATCTCGTCAAGCAATTGTTTCTGCTGTTCGGAAGAAATATGCGCTCCCCCTTTTTCCATCGCCTGCACTTTTATCGAGAGAAGCGTTTCACTTGCCTGTTTCCCTCCCATCACCGCGATCTGGGCAGAATGCCATCCAAAAATCAAACGCGGATCGTACGCCTTGCCGCACATTGCATAATTTCCTGCCCCATAACTATTGCCCATAATAATCGTGAATTTGGGAACAACAGAATTTGCCACAGCATTCACCATCTTTGCACCGTCTTTAATAATGCCGCCATGCTCGCTTCTACTGCCGACCATAAAACCTGTCACGTCTTGAAAGAAGACGAGCGGAATTCTTTTCTGATTGCAGTTCAAAATAAACCGTGTCGCTTTGTCCGCGCTGTCGGAATAGATGACGCCCCCTACCTGCATCTCTCCTTTTGCCGTCTTCGTGATGGCACGCTGGTTGGCAACGATGCCGACAGCCCAGCCGTCAATACGCGCGTATCCGCAAATGATCGTCTTGCCGTATCCCGATTTGAATTCATCCAATTCGCTGTCATCGATGATGCGAGATAAAATCTGATACGTGTCGTACGGTTTGTTCCTTTCGGCAGGAAGAATGCCGTAAATTTCTTTCGGATCGAATTTCGGTTTCGACGGCTTCACATAATTGAATCCCGCCACCGGAAAATGTCCGAGTTTGGAAATGATGCTGCGGATCTTCTTGATCGCCTCTTCATCGTTCTTCATTTTATGATCTGTCACGCCGCTGATCTCGCAATGCACGGTCGCACCGCCGAGCGATTCGTTGTCGATCTCTTCACCGATCGCCGCTTTCACAAGATGGGAGCCGGCGAGAAAGACACTTCCTGTTTTATCAACGATCATCGCTTCATCGCTCATAATGGGAAGATACGCTCCGCCGGCAACGCATGGACCCATGATCGCGGCTATCTGCGTAATTCCCATCGCAGATATCACAGCGTTGTTGCGGAAGATTCTCCCGAAATGTTCCTTGTCGGGAAAAATTTCGGACTGCAGAGGAAGGAATACACCGGCTGAGTCAACAAGATAGACGATCGGCAGTCGATTCTCTATTGCGATCTCCTGTGCCCGGAGATTTTTCTTTGCGGTTATCGGGAACCACGCCCCGGCTTTCACAGTCGCATCGTTTGCAACGATCACAACGTCGCGGTTGTGAATCTTTCCGACACCGAACACGGTCCCGGATGACGGCGCACCGCCGTACTCTTCATACATTCCGTGAGCGGCAAACAGTCCCACCTCAAGAAATTTCGACGCGGGGTCGATGAGCAGTTCGATCCGTTCGCGTGCTGTCAGTTTCCCTTTCTTCTTGTGTTTCACGATGGCATCAACACCGCCGCCGAGCATAATCTTTTTTTCAAGGTCGCGCAATTGCTTCAATGCTTTCGCGTGGAATTCCGCATTCCGTTTGAAGTTGTCATCCTGCTTTATTTCTGAACCGATCATAGAGAGATTAGTCATTGCGAGGAGTCCCGATGCAATCGGGACGACGAAGCAATCTTACATTAGTAGTTCATTATACAAATCAATCCAACCAGGATTTGTTGAATTCACTAACTCCATTTTCTTTTTTCGGGAACCTGCTTTGATTTGTTTTTCCCTAGCAATTGCGTCACGAATATCCGAAAAGATTTCATAGTACACTAGAAATGTAGCATTGTATCGCTTCGTGAAACCATCAAATTTTTTACTTTTATGTTCTTCAATTCTGCCGATTAAATCCGAAGTAACACCTGTATATAATACATTTTTTGTAAAATTTGTAAGAATATATA
>JBFMFY010000012.1:0-72314 GCA_040751955.1 Bacteroidota bacterium | reverse complement strand
AAGTATTCATTTTTTCCTTTTTCATTCTTTGCGATGACTTGATAGATGTACATTCCGCTTGCAACGGACGCTGCTCTCCATTCGTGTTGATGATACCCCGCATCTTCTATCCCTGAAAACAATGTGGCTATTTCCCTGCCCGTCACATCGAATATTTTCACCGAAGACTCAGTTGCTATCGGCAATAGATAACTTATTGTCGTAGCAGGATTAAACGGATTGGGATAATTCTGGAACACGTCAAACTTCTCCGGCGGAGAGACTTGAAGAGAAAGCGTCTTTGTCCATTTCTCTCCGTTTGAATTAGATATAGTGAATATTACTTGCGCCGGCTTGTTTACAGGAGCGGATTTATCGACTGAAAAAGTAAAACCGGCTATTTGCGCTGCACTTGGTTCCAGTTTTGAGATCGGGATTGTGAGATTTGTGAACTTCAACCATTGCGGTGCGCTTGAAACTTCAACGGTAACGTTCCCCGTTGCCACCCATGACGCATTGGTAACCGAAAGTTCAATACGGTTATTGATTGAACTAAATGGAATTGGATGCTGTGCATTGAGATATGCAATACACACAAACATGTTTGCAATGAATATTTTCATGATGATGTTCTCCTTAATAAAATTGTTACTGTCCGCTGCGACGATTCGTCGATCGCGGGGCGATGTACGTATCCAACGCATGCTGCGCAAGAGACAGTTCGACGTCGGTTGTCAATTCGGGCTTACTCGAAATTTCTTTCAATATTTTTGTCGCCTGCTGAAGATTATTCTCATTATACAAAGCAATATAAAAATTATTCATTGCAGCTCTTGACGATATTGCGCTATTAGGATACTCTTCCATCAACGCACTGTTGATAAGTTTCGCAGCGGAGATCTTCCCTCGTTTAACGAACAGAAACGATTGAAGCATTTTTACGATCGCGGGAGAATTCTTCGCATACGCAACGAATGTTTGTTCAATCTCATCGGCTTCTCCCGTATTCAGCATCTTATATAATTCAACAAATGCCTGCACATTGTTCGGATTATTTTTAACGAGCGATCTAAAATAATTCTTCGCCTCGGTAAATTTCCCTTTCAAGCGGAGTTTTATCCCTTCACGAAGATTCCTTTCGTCGCCGGACAGAAGAACTTCTGATTGCTGTATTGCTGCTGACGGTTTTGCCCTGTTGATAAACGGCGCTTGGGGTTGCGCCGACTGCCACGTGCTGTCGGTAAGAAAATTACTGTAATCAAATTTCAGGACACTACCGCCGATATACATTGTGCTCACAGGATTCGACGAGTTCCAATACACGTTCTGGGCAAAAATAGTGTCGTCGGGTGTGGTATAAATATAGACATTCTTTGTATTGCCAAAAATATTATTACCATAGGTCATACCGTCATCAATATCGGACGGGTACCCTACAACCGGATATGCCCAGTTATAGATATTCAATCCCCGCAGGCAATTCGTGATGCGGTTATTGATTCCCTGGTTCAATGTATCTCCGAGCATCGGTGCGGCGCCCCAGTACATTCCGATCCCCCAATTGAATCCGTTGATGGAATTCTTCCAAGCATTTCCGACTCCTCCGCCTGCAAAAAGAATCCCGCCGCCGGATTTGTTCGTTTTTGTAATCGTATTCTGGTACGCCGAAGCAAATGAACTGCTCTCTATCTGTATTCCATGATCGCGCGGTGTGTTAACAAAGCATTCACTGATAAGTCCGCGCGAATTGGTATAGCGAACGGCGTTAATGGCGTAATCAAATGTCGAGTGCGAAACATTCACTCCTGTTCCCTGCACATTCAGCACTTGCAGCACATTGCCGTATTGCACAACGGCATATTCGATTGCGGATCCTGCGGCTCCTGCCTCTCTCATAAGTATCGAACCCCAACTGCCGGGTGTTTTTGTTGTGAGCGGGGTGAACGTGATTTTTTGGGATGGTGTCCCGATTGCTGTCAACACTCCGTACGATACAAGGTTTTTTCCGCCGGCAAAACGAACGGTAACGCCGGGAGAAATGGAGAGTGATGCTCCGTTGTTGACTGTAACATCTCCTACAACAATCTTGTTTTCATTCCATGACGCAGCACTTGCGATCGCTCCAGACACCGTTCTGCCGACAAACAGCGATAACGTATCTGAAGAAACAGAATTAAGTCCCTGGTTATTTTTTGCAATCAGGTAATATTTCAGATACACGTTTTTATCCGCCGGGATTGAGGGGGAAATAACAGGATTATCCGTATATGTTGCTGCAGCAATTAATGTGGAGTTGAGTTTTGTGAATGACAAAACACTTCCGTTATAATAGATTGCGCGATAGAGATCATACCCACCGCCGTTGGGGAGCATTGTAGGACTATATTCCGCTGTCCATGTTACAGTGACGGATTGCGGAGTGGGAAACACCCCCTGTATATTTTCAGGTTTATTAGGTGGCAGGTGCGCAATCAAATATTCCGTATTAAACCTCAATAGTGCATACGCTTCGCTTGTCAGCGTGGACGAACTATCGACATTAACATCCGTTAAAACCTGCTGTAGTGTTGTAGTTACACCGCTTATGTTATTTGCCTGCAATTGTGTTTTTGCTGTTGCAAAGTAACCGAGATACTTATCGGCGATTTGCTGCGTGGTGATCCAGCCTAGTGCGCGGGATTGGGTGGTGTAACTGGTGAGGGTGTCGAGAAAAATTGTTGTTACAAAGGGGTTCGGAATTTGTTTGACTCCAATTGTTTTTCCTTTTTTTGAATCATTTAAAAAATTTCCTCCTACAATCGAATCAGGTTCAAAATCTAATGTTGGAGGTGAAATCCATCCTTGTACATAATAATTTATAATGCCAGGAAGGCCGGATGATTCAAATCCAAAACCAGCAAGTTGATTTCCTGGAAAAATAAAAAATATTGAGTCACGCCCTCCCCATCCAATACGGTTGACACCTCTCCCTGTAATTGCAATCCAGCCAATAGGTGAAGTAGGATTCCTTATTTGAGTTTCTATTGGGATATCAAAAGCCCAAATTTTTTGTTCGCTCGTCATCAAGCTAACAATCGAGTAACTTGTTTGAAATTGAGTATCGATCTTTACTACATTGCTTAATACTTTTTCATCTACCTTATTTACAGCAGGAAAGTTGAAAATTTTAATTGTGTCTTGAGAAAAAGCAATTAAGATAAAATGTAGATAGGTAATTGCATAAACAAAGATATTTTTCATATCACCAAATCCTTATGTGGTAGTGATCATTATGATTTACGGTTCTGCCCTCAGTGTAATTACCAATCAATCTTAACAAAACAGGCAACTCGACATCAACACATGTGGTTTGTGGATTAATTGCTTTGTATCCAATATCAGCATTTTGTCCCATTCTATGTTCAATATGTGCTTCATCATCGCCTTCTAACCAATGATTTCTAAAATCAAATAAACCCCCTGATATTAAACTCATGTCATTAATTCGCAGTCGAACTCCCGGATTTAAGGAATCGTAATCTTCTGTAATATTACGAATTGCTTGTATCAAAGATGGTTTCCCATAGTGATTTCCAAAATGTTGAGACAAAGGAGGAGCTGGTCGACACGGATCATTAGTTCCTGAGTGGTTATTTGGATTTCCCACTAGTTCATAATTAGTGCCAGCTTCAAGTTCCACCAACCCCGGCACCCTCACAACAACAGAATCAGTATCAGCAATTGCAGGTGTCATATTAAACATCAATCGCCCGATAATCTTTTCCTTTCCTCCAAACAACGAACCCTGATATGTTACTTCAAGCGTATCTCCGGTTGTTACCAACTCCAACGTGTCGTTGTTATTTTCTACAAAAATTCCAGCGGGCCTGTCGCCGGTATGTGTGTGCCCGCCGGTTCCTTCCATTGCAAATCTCGTTAGTTCTATTCCAAGTGGTGGAAACGAACCAGAATATAACAACCCGCTCAGTGTTACGGCTACTTTTACTTTTGTTCGGCTCGAATCTATTGGTACTCGCGGTTGATAGTACGGATGGATCGAATCTTTCACTGCAATAACATTTATTTCGGGTTTTAGATAAACATCTTTAAACCCAAATTTGGCAGGAATACCGTCCTTAAGTGCAATGACAGTGGTTTTGGGAAAATCTCCGTTCTCCGCCGCCGTTGTAGCAGCACTTGCGCTGTTCTTCTTTACCCTCTTCATTTTCGGCATTTCTGCTGAAGCAAGTACTGGCGGGCTTCCTCCGGTATCTCCCCGTGCAATTATTTTTATTTGACCTGATCGCAACACACTATACGGAATATTAATAAGATTATCGACCGTGTCGTTCTGTGCCGAGATAAGATCGGCATATTTATACTCATCTCCTGCTCCACTCAGCGACACAAAATCGATTACTGTCGATTCATCAAGTTCTACCTCTTCTTCATTAGTGTTTACAGCAATCACCGTAATAGTCGCAACTTCTCTGTTGGAAAGAGTGTCCTTTTGCACAAGTATTTGAAAATGGTCAAAGTCATTATTTTTTGTCAACATCAATACTGTCGTATCGGCAGCAGTACCTCGCTCGTTGGTTGCGGTTGCAATGATGTGTATTTCTATTGTGTCGGATGTTTGCAATTGTCCATAATAATTGCCGGTCACAATTTGCGCGGGCGTTATAGAAATGTTCGGCTCAAATTCAGGGAGATACTCCGGATTCGGTGAGTGGCTTTCTGTTACCGTTATTACCGGTTGATTGCTTTCCGTCAAAACTAATACTTGGTTCTTCTCCGGATATGTTATGGAGATGCTCGGCATTGGAACTCGTTCCGTCAACGTAATCATTCCACCGGGAAGTCCGTTGAAAAGTACTTGAATATGCAATGAATCAATTTCATTCTGCGTCACAGTCATCGCAACGTATTGCCCTTCCTCACAAGTATATGCGTTAATGGAGACGCCAGCAGGACCTTGCACCTGACCAAGTTGGACATACGCCGTTCCACCCCATCCGCCGCTAGGTGTACAGGTCGTTTCAATAAACGTTGTATCCTTTGGTGAAGTTATTTGAATTTTTGCAGTATTCCGATCATAATATTGCGTATGAGTAATGCTATAGGTTGCCAGATATCCGCCTCCGATGACAGGAGTTGTAAGAGAAGGATGCTCAATCTTCTTTGGCGAAATTGCGATCGTATCCTTAATCACCACCTGCGCCGACAGCGGCAGTGAACAAATGAGAAGAGAAAAAATGAGAATCAGTTTTGTCCTGTGGTTCTTCATAAAGTTTCCCGTAGGTGAATGATAAAAAATCTGTGAGAGCATACTGAGAAGATACTCAGGTAGCAAGGAAAGAAATTGTAATCTCTTTCAGAGTATTACTTCCGAGATGAATGTTCTCTCCCATACATACTTATATCCGAAAAAAATTTTTTTCAGAGCCAAAAAATGGACTTTTTTAAAAATATTTTTTGAAATTGGCGAAATTCTTCAATTTTGAGGGAGAAAAAATAACACTGAGAGGTTATTGAGGAGAATATTTAACCCATCTCAAAAATAAGGAGTCATTGCGAGGGAGTTGAGAATGTAAGGATAGATTATCGCTGGATTTCCGCTTCTGCGGGAATGACGAACTTATGACGCGGTTTCCATTTCCACCGTCTGGTCGTTGTGCTCCACGCTGAAAAGGAATTTTGCTTTCGGATTCTTTCCTGTTGCCATCCGAAGTGCATATTCCGATTCAGCAAGATAGACGAGATTGTTGTTCTTGTCGCGGTAGAGAAAGTTGGCTCTGATATAGAACAATTCTTCCACATCGCTTTTGTCGGCGTACTGCACCCAGCATGCCTTGTGCGCGGTGATCGGAACGAAATCGCAGCTTGCGCCGAACTCGTTGAGAAGCCGGTACTTCAACACATCGAATTGCAATTCGCCAACCACGCCGATTACTTTGCGATTGGGATTAATATTGTGTATGAACAGTTGAGCCAATCCCTCGTCGGTCAGTTGTGCGATCCCTTTTTCCAGCTGCTTCGTCTTGAACGGATCGTTGTTGCGTACCTCTTTGAACACCTCCGGTGAGAAACGTGGGATTCCTTTGTACATGAAATCTTCCCCTTCGGTCAGCGTGTCGCCGATGGCAAACGTTCCCGAATCGTACAAGCCGATTACGTCGCCGGGATATGCTTCTTCCAGCAGGCTTTTATTTTGCGCCATGAAACTTGCCGGGTTGGGAAATTTGATATCACGATCCAGCCGTACGTGATGATAGAATGTGTTTCGTTCAAATTTTCCCGAGCAGACGCGTAGGAAGGCGATGCGGTCGCGGTGTTTCGGATCGAGATTCGCATGAATTTTGAAAACGAATCCGCTGAAATGTTCGTTGTGAGGTTCAACCATTCCCTTTGTTGTTTCGCGTTGTCTCGGAGATGGGGCGATCTCGACGAACGTGTTGAGCAATTCCTGCACGCCGAAATTATTCAACGCGCTGCCGAAGAAGACAGGCGCAACGTTGCCGGAAGAATATTTTTTCACGGTGAATTCTTCGTACACACCGTTGATCAACTCGACGTCGTTCTGAAGTTTTTTTGCATCAGTTCCGAATGCTTCCTGCAGCAACGGATCGTTGATCCCTTGGAATACCTGCACGTCGTCTTCAATCGTCTGCTTGCTCGGTTTGAAGAACGCGAAACTGTTCTTGTACAGATTATAGACACCTTTGAACGATGAACCGATGCCGAGAGGCCAGCTGAGCGGGCGGACGCGGATATCCAATTTCTGCTCGATCTCGTCGAGCAGTTCAACAGGATTCCGTCCTTCGCGATCCAGTTTATTGATGAATATGATCACCGGCGTATTGCGCATCCGGCAGACCCCCATCAGTTTTTCAGTCTGTTCCTCAACTCCCTTCACACAATCGACAACAAGAATAACCGAATCAACTGCCGTCAGTGTGCGGTACGTATCTTCAGCAAAATCTTTGTGGCCCGGTGTATCGAGCAGGTTGATCTTATGTCCTGCATATTCAAACGACAGCACGGATGTGGTTACCGATATGCCGCGCTGTTTTTCAATCTCCATGAAGTCCGATGCTGCGGTTTTCTTGATCTTGTTCGACTTCACTGCGCCCGCGATGTGGATTGCGCCGCTGTACAGCAGCAGTTTTTCGGTTAGCGTTGTCTTTCCCGCGTCCGGGTGGCTGATGATGGCGAATGTCTTTCGTTTTTGTATCTCTTTGAGAATACTCATAGCAATAGGATAAATTGGAATCAGATTTGAAATTTAAAATAGAAAGGGAGCAGAAAGGACTGCAACGTTAGCGATGGATGCCGATGTGTGTGTCGAGGTGATTCATTGTATTACAAAGATATGAAAAATATGGATAAAGAAAAAGAGCAGAGTAGCATTTGGGGGAATGTTACATGCGTGCAAAGGTTATCAGTGGTGCATAGTTATTTTGATCTGCTTCTTTGAGTGCATGCAAATATACTGAGCGTGCCGCTCCTTTTGCGGTAAGACTGATGCTTCCCCACGTAAAGTGAGGGTGTCCTAATCCGTGACTGATAAGGATATCGGCAATCAGGCGGGAATGCCGTCCGTTTCCATTTGTGAATGGGTGGATGGAGACAATGCGATGACTGAACCGTACTGCTATTTCATCAGCACTGAAAGATTTCCGATCGATCCAGTACCGGCAATCGTCGAGCAATTTCTTCAATTCAATACGTATCTCGTTTTTATCGACACCAATGTTTTTATTCGTTGTTCGGAAATGTCCCGCCCATTTCCATATCTCTTTGAACATTCGTTTGTGAAGATCCGTAATGAAATCTTCGGTCAATATTTTATCCAGCGGGATTTTTCTTTTCCTTGTCCATTCTATTGCTTTTTCAACTCCGAGTTGTTCAAATTCATCAAGTTCTCCCCGTGTTGTAATCGTGGAGACGAGCAACCCCTCTTTCTCATCTTCATCCAACGGAGTTTGTCCGTTGGTATAGTCGAGGTTCAATCCCATAAGTGTTTCGGAAGTTCCTGCGTGAGCATCTGTGCGCGTTCTTTAATTGCCTGTTGAAGCCGCGCTTCTCTGTTTTCCTGATCTTCGAGAGCCATTGTGTGCGACGTTCGCATGACAATTTCTTTTGCCACAGATTCCGCCCGCTTCTCAATCATTTTTTGCATGGAAGATTCTTTTGGAATGAAACCGTACACAAATTGAAGGTCGAGCGCTTCTCCAACCTCAATGAGTTTCTTTAAAGTGATTGTACGATTTTGTTCACGCTCTTCAATTTCTTTTACAGAAACAGATGTTTTGTTGAGCTTCCGTGCCAACTGCACCAGCGACATATTCAGCGATGTTCTGATTGCATTAATCCAACCTCTTTGTGGGACATCAATTCCACTCACAACACGAAATTTATCCAGTTTTCGATCCAATTGATCAAGTTGTAGCTTCTTATTAGTATTTTTCATAAGGTTATATCCTAATATTTTTGTAATTAATATAAGGGTATAACCTTATATTTGCAATCGTATTATTAGGTTATATCCTTATCTATTATTTTTAGCAATGACCAGTATCCTCTGCCGGTTTTCTTCGTGATCGCCACGAGCGAATCTTTCTTCGTTAATCCTTTCTTTTGCAACGCATTAAACAGAGATTTAATCTCTTTTCTTTCTTTGTCCGAAACAGGTTGTCCCTGTTTATGCAAAACATTTTTCGGTGGGACTCGCAATTGAGAAAGGAGGGAACCGGGAATTATTTTTTTCATTACTTTAATCTGGTGATTATAGGCGACTGTGCTCTTTTCAAAACCGACTGCTTCCCTGTTCAAGCCGATCGCGATCTTTGCTGTAGAGAAACTTCCCAAAAAGAAATCGCAGATCGTGTCGCCTGGATTGCTGGAATACTGAATCATTTTAATCAGCAGCTGGGAGGGGAGTTCGTTCTTATTCTTGATTTTTCCCGGTTTGTATTCCCGGTTGATGATCCAGACGTCTTCCCTGTCTTGATAATTCAACGAGCCGTTCGATGCAGACTTTTCAGAGTCGGAAAAACGGGAGAATGTGTTGAAGGTCGGTTTCTTTCCCGGCTTATAATAATAGAGAATGTGATAGTGCGACGAGATGTATTTGTTCTTCGTGTACACACCGAAATTGTACTTCCAGATGATGTGATTTATTTCTTTAAGCGAGGTTTGTCCGAGTGCATTCAAAATGTGATGAAGATTCGAATATCCCGACACAATGTAGATCGAACCGCCGGGGCGGAGAACCCGTTCCGCTTCTTTGACCCACCGCTCGCTGAATTCCTTGTATTCGCTTTCGGGAACCTCAATATATCCGCTAAGGACGTTCGCTTCATTTCTATTGTAATGCTTATGCAGCGTATCCCCTTTGATCCCGTATGGTGGATCGGTGATGATGAGATCAACGGAAGAATCTGCGAGATATTTTTTTGCACCTTCGATGCAGTCGATGTTGTAGAACATAGTTGTATCGGGTCAAATAAGTAAAACCGTAAACAAAATGGTCATGCTGAGCAAGTGCCGTCACATTACAGTCGATCCTTCGACGCACTCGTAAAAAACACTCGTTTGCTCAGGATGACTATCGTACGACGGCACGCGACGAAGCATAATCAAAGTATCCCCGTTGTGTAATTGATGTTGTCCTTGAACGGGATTGCATACGAAAATACATTTTTTGCAGATAAAAAGCTATCGAGCGATCTTCCTTTCAAAACATTCTTTAAAGAATCGCTCGTTCGTAGTCCTGTTTTCGATATTAAATGCGCGACATCCAATTGTTTGGGTGCAATTTTCCAGCCGGTCATTGAACCGATCATGTTGAACATATCGTGGATGTACCGAGTCATTCCTTGAGCAGATATGTTTACCGGTTGGCATTGAAATCCTGTCAATTGTTTGTGGCGGGATTTGATCTGTCCGCTTCCTTTATGAAAGCCGAGTGCGGATAATTTCTGCTGCAACCGTTCCATCTCGTTTTCAAATTGCGGCGTATTAATGTTGGACAAAGATTGAATGAGCGACGGATGCGGCATTTCGGAGTGAATCCAATGTTCAACATTTTTCCGGAATCGGTGCTGTTGACCGTTGATAAAAGCAGAATCTGCCAGCCAGATCAACCGTTCGGCAAATTGCGTTGCAGGGATTGGTTCATGGTAGAGCCACATTAAAAAATGAATAGTGCCGAGAGGATATTTTTCCCTGAATCGATTTGTTACGGATCGACCGGCGATCTCATTCGGGTTACAGCTGCTTTGAAGACCGATCAGTGTATCAGCTGTAGTGTTTCTGACAATGTGGTGTCCGAGCGAACGGCATGATGGATGGTTGATATCCAGATCGATATAGACGGATCGTTCGAGATCGGCTGTTGAAAGTGATGAATGATAGAACAGTGTCGTGTACTGTGTGTAGATTCCGGCAAGTTTTGCTGCAGGATTTTTTACAAGATAAAGATACGTTGATAGCGCCGCATCCAGATCATCACCCATGATCACAGTTTCGGCAGACGTGTGCTGCAACCATGGGTGATTCGATACGATTGCTTTTGCATCCATCATTTTACATACGAGTCGATTACCCTCTCAATCGCCGCGGAGCAGACAGGATCGAATCCGACCAGACTCAACGAAAACATTCTGCAATCGACAGCAGGACGATACACTCCTTTTGAAACATACCCGCCTCCTTCAAATGTGCCGACTTTATTTTTATATTCTGCGTTCTTCAAAATATTTTGACTTGCTTGGTAGAGTGGTTCCCGTTTTGCATAGTAATCCGGTGCGAGGCGATCAAGTTTTCCGCGGAGCGTTTCTATGGAATCGTACTCCGATTTTTTCCACGGCGTCGGGATAGGTGTCGATACATCGACAAATGATTTCCACTTCAATTTCTCTCCGTCCGTTTGCGTCGTCAGGTTCGGCTCCCACGGTTCAACGCCTGCCTGATAAAAATCAGTGTAGGCGACAGACGACGTGTAGTATTCATCCCCCAATCCTGCAAACGAATGTCCAAGTTCATGCACGAAGACGTAATCCATCTGCCATTCCATTCCTTTTGTGTCGGTTTGTGTGAAACAAGTCGTGTACAGATTGTAAATTCCACCGCCGCCGTACCGGTTATCGTTCACAAGTATAGCAATCGCGTCGTACGGTACCTGCCCGCAGATGTCGCGCAGCACGCGATTCTCTTCCGTAAGTATGTAGCGTGCAGAGCCAAATGTATCATACATCGATCCGAGTGCGTTCTCTTTCCACACGTTCGATTTCGGCTTATCAATACCGCTCTGTTTCGATTCAACTTCAATGGTCCAGACATTGAAATCTTTTTTTCGCTCTTTGAACGGCGATGTACCGAAGAGGATGTCTGAATAATGTTTCGCGTCGTCACGGAATTTTTGCATATCTGCCTTTGCGTAACCGTCTCCTACGATCAGCAGATCGACCTTTTTATCCGACTGTCCGTTATCTATCAATTTGGAAAATTTAAATTGCGGCGTTCGTTGCTGCTTATTGACGACTGCCGGATCGTTCGGATCAATCACGGTTGAAAACAATTCATGGAAGATCATCTGTTTATCGCGCCGGGAAATCGTCAATTGAATTTTGTTTTTCGGGAAGGGTATCCTGATCGTTTCATGGATTGTTTTCACAATGCCTGCCAGCGCCTCGTCTGTCGAGTGCCATTCATTGAACATTGTTGAATACCCGCGCGAATAGATCATTGCTGCAGTTACGACGTCGTACACTCTCACCATGTATTCGCCGAAATTCAATTGATCGAGCATCTGTGTTTTACTGCCCGACCAGATCCCCTCCTCGTACACTTTATCGAGCGCAATGATCTCCATCCCTTTGGTGCCAGTGTGGTGGTAGTCAATCCGCATCGTTTTGTCATGAAAGAACTGATTGAACGATTGAGAGAACAACAAGCAGGGAAATGTAACAAGAACAAAAAGTATTCGGTTCATAGGTGCCTCGTTCTGGATGATTGTAAAAGAGTGGCTTTAATATAGAGAAGGGAAACAAAAGATGGAAGAGCAGAACGAGTGTATTGAAACATTCATTACAATTTGCGCTTGGAAAGTAATAACGGTATATTTTTTCCACCGCTTTACAGAATCGTGCCGACGGATCGACAGTTCTCACAATGAGAGGCATACCCATGGCAAAGGTCAACAACATCCTTAAAACGATGACTCGGAAAGAGATCCGTCAACTTTCTGTTGCGGTCTTTTTTCTCTTTGCAACGATCGGTCCGTTGACATTATTGATGGAAACCTCAGTATTGCCGGGACCGTGGTACAGATTGATAATCCTTACAGTCACCAGCGGATTATTTTCAGCAGGAATTGTATTGTTAATAAACAAACCGATGAAATTGGTCGTATGGATATTGTTATTTACAGCATTTCAGCTTTCGTACACAAAAATAGAACAATACTTTTTTTCCGATTTTGAAAAACATCAAATGATCGTTCCGGACCGACTGTTCAAAATATCGAAAGAGGAGATGGAAGATTTAGAGACCAAGCGCCCAATCTTCGGGATGATTGCTATCGTATGTTTATCGACAGGATATGCCCTTTTTGTCCGTGTGATCGGGAATGAGAAAAAGCGGCGTGCGGAATCGGAAGCAGAGATGAAATTTGCTGAACAGATACATGGCTCCCTGCTTCCCGAATCGCCGCAGCGCACTGCGTGGTGTGAGATCGCCGGTATGAGCATTCCGGCGGCGAGTATTGGCGGCGACTATTACGACATCATCCCGGTTTCCGATTCAAAAATTCTGTTGGTTGTTGCCGATGCATCCGGACATGGAGCCGGTGCAGGCGTACTTGCTGCAATGACCAAAAGTTGTATTGTGCATGAACTGCAGCATACGCAGTCGCTTTCACTCATTATGAGTAATGTAAACAAGACGATATACTCGGTTACCGAGAAAAATATGTTTGTAACATGTGCGGCTGCTCTGCTGGACCAACACACTCTCGCTGCCGAAATTATTACAGCGGGACATCCGCAAATCCTTCGGCAGCGTTTCAACCAACCGAAGATCGAAGAGTTCAGAACACCGCACCTTGCACTTGGCATTCAACACGATGCTGCCTACCAAACAAACTCACTGCAACTTGAAAAAGGGGATACGCTCTACATGATCAGTGATGGTCTTCTTGATGCGACAAATCCAGCCAAAGAACAATTTGGCATGGAGCGACTCAAGGAGCTGATTCTTGATACAGAGCGCCCCTCCGCCGATCACATGAGCGCTTCGCTCATTGCTTCTGTCCGAGAATTCACGATAAACAAAGAATTTCAGGATGATGCAACCATTGTTGTTGCAAAAATCCTCATGTAACCCAAGTCCAGCACTGTTACAAAGAAAAAAGTTGACATTTTTTCGTCATCTTGCTTTCTTGTAGCGGAATTTAAACAAACAAATGTGGAGGTGTTGGTCACATGAAGCATCTGGTAATTACAGTTTTGTTTCTCCTGCTTGTGGCAGGATGCGGCAATGAAAATTCCACCGGGCTTGTCAATGCACCGGTGGATGAAGCAAGTCAGTCGAACATCAGTTCAAATTTTACGCCAAGAATTTTGCCCCCAAGCGACAACGGTCCTACAGTAACACTGACCGCATCGGATACGATATTGTGGCCGCCTAATAAAAAGTGGAAGACCGTTACATTCAACGGAACATTATCAGATTACACGACGGCGACGTATGCATTGACAGACGAGTATGGAAAAATTTCGTACGTCGGAACGCTGACAGGCGCAACGTATTCAGTTCCGTTGAATTTGAAAGCGGAAAGAAAAGGAAAAGATAAAGATGGCAGGACGTATATTTTTACCGTTACCGCGATAGGAAGCCTTACGGTGAGTGCATCTATTGACGTAGTCGTTCCGCACGACAAAAAAAAGGGGGGCGGTAAAGACCATGATGACGATGAGAACAATGATGACGATGATGAAGGAGATGATGACTAACCGATGATCAGATGTACGGGGGAGAAAAAGGCGTGGTAGAGCAATCTATTACGCCTTTTCTATTTTTAAATGTTGTGCTATACGAATTCCTTCTGTATTATATTTCATCTCGTATTTATCGATCAACAATTGTAAAGATGTCTATATGGGAAGAATAACACTCTCTTTTCTTCCGTCCTTTTCGACCGCACAGGAGCGAACACAATTCGGTACCATCGTAACGGAAAACAATCCATCAATTCCTGTCCGGATCGTGGATAAGATGAACCAGTACCGAAGCGTACGCAATACATTGTTTGCCGATTGGAACCAGCAAGAAAAAGGTATGCTGATCTCCACTTGCTTTGGTGAAACGAGCCATCTGCATTAGGTGGATATGCCGGTGGTGCACAAAACCAGATCCGTTATTATTTATTAGGGCAAATATCCATATGAAGTCTAATATAGAAAATCTTCTCAACCAATCTGCTCAATATGGTATTGAGTACCTTCAAACGTTAGATGACAGGAAAGTATTTCCTGATCAACAATCACTTGTTGCATTGGCACGATTCCGTGAACCTCTTCCCGAACACTCAACCTCTCCTGAAGATGTGATCGAATTTTTGCACCGAACAGGCTCACCTTCTACAGTTGCGAGTGCCGGCGGACGTTATTTTGGATTCGTTGTCGGCGGATCTGTTCCCGCTTCACTGGCGGCGCATTGGCTTGCAGGAGCGTGGGATCAAAATGCAGGATTGGAAGTGCTGAGTCCGGTAGCAGCATTTCTTGAACAGGTGTGTGTGCAGTGGCTTCATGAGCTGTTAGAAATACCTTCGGATTCGGGAATAGGATTTGTCACCGGTGCAACAATGGCAAATTGTAGTGCACTAATTTCTGCGCGGAACATTTTATTACAACGCAAAGGATGGGATGTGCACGCGAAGGGGTTGTTTGGTGCTCCGCCTATTCGTGTTATTGTGGGGCAAGAAGTACACTCCAGCGCTCTCAAAGCTCTCGATCTTGCCGGACTGGGAAGAGAAAGAGTCGAGACAATTCCTACCGACGATCAAGGACGAATGCGTGCCGATGCAGTGAAAAATCTCGATGATCATACCATTCTATGCCTTCAAGCAGGTAATGTAAACACCGGCGCATTTGATCCTGCAGATAAAATTATTCCTCTGGCAAAACAGGCAGGTGCATGGGTACATGTTGACGGCGCATTCGGACTATGGGCTGCCGTTTCGTCGGAGAAAAAATATTTACTTTCGGGATATCGTGATGCAGATTCATGGGCAACCGATGCGCACAAATGGCTGAATGTGCCCTACGACAGCGGTGTTGTCATTGTCAAACATGCAGGCGATCTTGTGAATGCAATGTATCAAGGTGGTGCCTATCTCGATCAAAGCGGTGAGCGGGTTCCGTATCAATTTACGCCGGAGTTATCCCGCAAAGCGCGTGGAGTTGAAATCTGGGCAGCGATAAAATCTCTCGGAAGAAATGGATTGGAGGAACTGATCAATCGTAATTGTCGTCAGGCACGGCGCTTTGCAGAAGGTCTAACAAATGCAGGATTTGAGATACTCAATGATGTTGTTTTGAATCAAGTGCTTGTTTCGTTTGGCACAGATGCGGAAACCTCGTCTATCATCAGTGCGATTCAAAAAGATGGTACATGCTGGTGCGGCGGTACACAGTGGCACGGACGAACCGCCATGCGCATCAGCGTTTCTTCATGGGCTACTACGGATGACGATGTTGAAAAAAGTCTTGCGGCGATGATACGATGCGCGAAGGATATAAAAGGATAAAAGAATCAAAGAACATTCAGAAAGGGGAAACAGTATTCAATGTTTTCCCCTTTTTTTGTTTATATTTGTCCATAAAACTTTGGAGTCATGATGTCCCGTATTATTCGCGCCCCGCGCGGAACAAACATTTCCGCAAAAGGGTGGATACAAGAAGCGGCGATCAGGATGCTGATGAACAATCTCGATCCCGACGTCGCCGAAAAACCGCAAGAACTTATCGTCTATGGCGGAACAGGAAAAGCCGCACGTAATTGGAAATGTTTCGATTCAATTGTTGACGCATTAAAAAATTTAGAAAACGACGAAACACTTCTCGTGCAATCCGGAAAACCGGTTGGCATTTTCACAACTCATCTCAACGCTCCGCGTGTCCTCATTTCCAACTCTATGCTAGTTCCCAAATGGGCAACTTGGGATGAATTCCGCCGGCTCGAAGGGCTCGGACTGACAATGTATGGGCAGATGACCGCGGGGAGTTGGATCTACATCGGCACGCAGGGAATTTTGCAGGGAACGTACGAAACATTTGCCGAAGCGGCACGGCAGCATTTTAACGGAACTCTTGCCGGAAAATTTCTACTCACTGCCGGTCTCGGCGGCATGGGAGGTGCACAGCCGCTTGCTGCAACAATGAACGGCGCCGCATGTCTTGCCATCGAAGTTGACCGCTCGCGCATTGAAAAACGTCTCGCAACAAAATACCTTGACAAGATGACCGACAACTTTGACGATGCGATGGCGATGATCCGGATGGCGAAAGAAAATAAAATGCCTCTCTCGGTCGGACTGCTCGGCAATGCGGCGGAAATCGTCCCGAAGATTGCCTGTGGAAAATTTCTTCCCGACATCGTCACCGATCAAACCTCCGCACACGATACGCTGAACGGTTATGTGCCTGCGGGAATGAGTTACGAGAAAGCGCTCGACATGCGGAAGAAGAATCCTAATAAATATGTTGAACTTTCACGCTCATCCATTGCAGAACATGTGAAAGGATTACTGTTGTTGAAGAAGAAAGGGAAAATTGTTTTCGACTACGGCAACAACATCCGGGGTGAAGCATTCTCCTACGGCGTGAAGAAAGCATTCGATATTCCCGGATTTGTACCCGAATATATCCGTCCGCTCTTTTGCGATGGCAAAGGTCCGTTCCGTTGGGTGGCGCTTTCCGGCGATCCTGAAGATATTTACAGAACAGACCGTGCGGTTCTCGAAACATTTCCCGACAACACATTGTTGAAAAACTGGATCGAGAAAGCGCAGAAACATGTTGCGTTTCAAGGATTGCCCGCCCGCATTTGCTGGCTGGGATACGGAGAACGAGCAAAGATGGGTAAGATCTTCAACGATCTCGTTCGGAAAAAAGAAGTGAAGGCGCCGATCGTTATCGGGCGCGATCATCTCGATTGCGGCAGCGTTGCATCACCGAATCGCGAGACTGAAAAAATGAAAGACGGAAGTGATGCAATTGCCGATTGGCCTATTCTTGGAGCAATGCTCAATTCTATCGGCGGCGCAAGCTGGGTGAGCGTGCATCACGGCGGCGGCGTCGGCATCGGAAATTCCATTCATAACGGCATGGTGATCGTGTGCGACGGATCCAATGAGGCAGATGAGCGCTTGCAACGCGTCCTCACATTTGATCCGGGAATGGGAATCATACGCCATGCAGATGCGGGTTATGAGAGGGCGGTGAAGAATGCAAAGCTGTTTAATGTGAAAATACCGATGCTAAAATAATCAGTGCATCTTTATGGAAAGCACAACAAATAAATCTAATGATGCACTCTTCAACCGGCTTCTGCAACTGAAAGCCGATACCGACCTTGAATTCATAAAAGAATTTCTTGAATCGGCACCAAAGCAGTTGCAGGAAGATTTCACTCTTCTTTCACAATCTATTCGCGAAGGGAATTCCGCAAAGAGAGTGTTTCACGCACATAAACTTAAGGGATTATTGTTGACAATCGGTGCGGATGCCGCAGCTGCGCTCAGTATGAAATTGGAAGGATTTGCCGGCGGTAATGATGATACTGAATTGCAATCGTTGCTTTCAGAGCTTGAAGCAGAACTTAAGGAACTACTGGTAACGCTCGATCGTATTGCACCGAAGCTGATTGATCCATAGTATGAGGACGACGGTCGGACTTTGCGAAACATGCATTTTTCATTCTCTCGTCGTATCGAACCGGGGAACCGAATTCCATCTCTGTGAAATGTCAAGAACAGATCCTGCTTTTCCCAAATATCCACGGCTTCCGGTGAAAGAATGCAAAGGATTTCAACCCGAGAAGAATATACCCAATGAATCTGCTGATCAATAATATAGGACAATTGGTAACCGTTGCTGCGAACGGAAGGCGGGTAAAGACAGGCGAAGAGATGCGTTCGCTTGGAATAGTTTCCGATGCATCGATCCTGATTGAAAACGGTATTATCTCAAAGATCGGGAAAAAAAATGAGCTATCTGCACCGGAAGATTTTGATGTGATTGATGCGGAGGGACGGGCAGTGCTGCCGGGATTCGTTGATTCGCACACACATACCGTTTTTGCTGGGAGCCGTGAGAATGAGTTTGCAATGCGTGCTGAAGGAAAATCATACCAGGAAATTGCAGAAGCAGGCGGCGGGATCCTTTCCACAATGCGGGCGACGCGCGATGCATCGAAGAAAGAACTGTATCACCTCGCTGAACGCCGTCTTGATGATATGATGCGGTACGGCACCACGACCATGGAGATCAAAAGTGGGTACGGGCTTTCACCGGAAGCGGAAATAAAAATACTCGAAGTGATCCACGATCTGCAGCGCGATCATTACGCAACGATCGTTGGAACATTCCTCGGTGCGCATGCATTTCCACCCGAATATAAAGAGGATAAACAGGGATACGTTGACCGTATCTGCGATTACATGATGCCGTACATCGCGGAAAAGAAACTCGCCACATTCGTCGATGTCTTCTGCGAGCAAGGATATTTTGATCTTCATTTCACGGAACAGATCATCCTTGAAGCAAAACGACACGGAATGATCCCGAAGCTGCACGCCGACCAATTGAACGCAATCGGCGCCGTCGAACTCGGCGCCAAACATAATGCGATCTCCGTTGACCATCTTGAAAAGACAAATGAAAGCGGCATTGCGGCATTGAAAAATTCTCAAACTATAGCAACAGTGTTGCCTGGCTGTTCGCTCTTTCTCAATCATCCGTACGCACCGGCGCGGGCGATTATCGATGCGGGAATTCCACTTGCCATCGCGACCGATTTCAATCCCGGTTCGCAGATGAGTTACTCGATGCAGATGATGCTGACGCTCGCCTGCGCGCAGATGCGGATGACGCCGGAAGAAGCGATCACCGCCGCAACGCTCAACGGCGCAGCCGCACTCGGATTATCTGCAGAGATCGGCAGCATCGAGATCGGTAAACAGGGGGATGTGGTCATCTACGACGTACACGACTACCGGTACATTCCATACCATTACGGTGTGAATCATGTGTGGAAGGTAATTAAAAACGGGGTAGTGCTGGAATTTTAGGCAATGTAAGAACTCGTGACAACACGTTCCGAATACAAGGAACGTCTTTTCAGACGTTCCTACGTGTGTTGAAATGTGAACCATGTGTGAAAGGTTGTGAAGAACGTATGGTATTTTGAAAACGTAGGAACGTGTGACAACACGTTCCAAATAAAAAGGAACGTCTTTTCAGATATTCGTACACGTTGGAATGAAAAGGTTTAAAGACCATAAACAATTCCGCCTGCCATATTTTAATTATGCAAGCACTGGGCTTTATTTTGTTACGATCTGTGCAAAAAATCGAGTTCATTATTTCGGTAAAATTGTACATGGAAAAATGGAATTATCTTCCATCGGTATGATTGCAGACGAATATTGGAAATTGATTCCCAAGAAGGCGCCGTTTGCACAATTAGATTCATACATTGTCATGCCGAATCACGTTCACGGAATTATTGCAATCAATAATCCAAACGAGAGATCATTTCTAGAAAAGAAAGAGTTAAAAATTAAAGCGCATTCAGTTTCCACAATTATCAAAGGATACAAAGCGGCGGTAACAATGAAATGCAGAGAAACAGACAAATCAACACAAATTTGGCAGTCACGGTTTTATGACAGGATTATTCGGAATGAAAAAGAATTGCATGCGATAAGAATGTACATTGTAAATAACCCGCTACACTGGGAGATGGATAAAAACAATCCGGAAAATTTAATGATGTAATGTAGGAACGCGTGACAACACGTTCCGAATACAAGGAACGTCTTTTCAGACGTTCCTACGTGTGTTGAAATGTGATCCATGTGTGAAAGGTTGTGAAGAACGGTGTAGTGTTGGAGTTTTGAAATCACACATTTTTCTCCTGCTGAAATTTTCTACAGTTGACTTCTCTCATCTTTTTCGTGACACTTCGCACAACAAACACTCCTCCCATAGCTTACCATACGATGTCACCAATAACCATCATAAGGAGTTGCAATGAAACATTTGTTGATTGTGGGGAGTGTTTTACTTGGAATTGCAGCATGGGGATGCGATAATTCCACCGATTCAAAACCGACAAGCGGAACGCTGGGGATGTCGTCCAAGTACACGACATCGACACTGGCAAAGAGCGAACAATCGGCTGCCCTGGATTCAATCAAGATCACGCGGGCGCGGTTTGTCTTGCGCGACATAAAATTCAAATCGCCGAAAGGGGACAGTTCCAATTTCAGGACCGCTCCGATGATCCTGGAATTGAGTTTGAACGGATCGGTACAATCTGTCGGTTCAATCACAGTTCCGTTCGGATCATACAGCAGGATTGAATATGATGTTCACCGAGTGGAGCAGACAGAAATAGCCGCTACAGATTCAACGCTGTTTGCAGAATTTCTTGCCGGTGAGCGGTACAGCATTATCATCAATGGTATTGTGTACAACACAGGCGCTGCGCCGGATACATTCGCGTACCGGTCAAAAGTGGATGCGAAACAAAAAGTCGATTTCGATCCCGCCATTGATGTCAGCGAAGCATCACCCGCAGTCAATGCAACGGTAGTCATCAGTTCTGCAAACTGGTTCAAGAATCAGTCCGGCGCACTGGTGAATCCAAAAGATCCGAACAATGAAGGTGTGATCGATGAAAACCTGAAGGCATCCATAAAAGTCTACAAAGACAACAACAAAGACGGATCCAAAGATAACTGATATCTTGTATCGTAAGATAAATAGGAGTATATTGATGTAGAGATTCGTTCTTTCAAAATATCAATGCTGTACCTCGTTAGGGGTGTTATTCCGATTCGATAGAATCGGAAAACTGAGAACATACCCTTGATTCCCGATGGAAAACATCGGGATGAACCACCTGATCTGGATAATACCAGCGTAGGGAAACGTCAAATTCATTATTTCACAATAAAAAATTTGCCGTTACTGATGCTGTGGTTTTCAGTAGCGGCATTTTTTTTCCGTTTATCTCAGTGACGGGAAGATTGAGGAGGAAACAATTATGAATTCCAAATTCCAAATTCCTAATTCCAAATTTGTGCTGATGCTGCTTGGTATCTTTTCAATCATATCAGCGCAGCAGGAACCTGCAAAAGACAGTGTCCGGTACAATCTTGACCCGGTGCTTATTACCGGCACAACGGCGAAGGAGCGCGAAACGCCCGTGACGTTCACCAATATTGGCAAAGGATTGATACAACAGCGCTATTCGATGCAGGATGTACCGGTGCTGCTTGCCGAGCAGCCGTCGATGATCTCGTATTCCGACGGCGGGAACGGGATCGGCTATAATTTTATTTTTCTGCGTGGATTCGATCAACGTCGCCTCTCGATCATGGTGAACGGTGTTCCACAGAACGATCCGGAAGACCACAACGTGTACTGGATCGATTTTCCCGATGTACTGGCGAGTTCATCCAACGTGCAGGTGCAGCGCGGTGCGGGGAGTGCGTTCTATGGTCCTCCGGCAATCGGCGGCTCGATCAATATCATCACCAATCCGTTCACAACAAATCCGTACGCAAAATTCGAATCGATGTTCGGATTTCAAGAATACGGCGACAGTTCGCAATCATTGCCGATGACAATGAGAAAACTTTCTGCGTCGTTCAATTCAGGTGTTGTCGGGGAAAAATATATGTTCTATGGAAGAATCGGAAAGATTCAATCCAACGGATACCGAATACACTCTGCGATTGAAATGGGATCTTATTTCTTCGGTGCGTTGCGGTTCGATGAGAATATGACCACACGCATTCATCTGTTCGGCGGACCGATCGAAGACAAATTAGTGTACACCGGTTTGCCCAAATTTGTGAATGATAATCCCAAGCTGCGACGAATGAATTTTTCGTACTGGGAATTCGATTCCGCAGGAACGAATTACGGTTTCACTGTTTTGCGCCGCCCGCAGGAAACGGAACGATTTAACCAGCCGCATTACGAGATCATCAACGACTGGGAATTTACAGACGACATGCATCTCCACAACACACTCTTTTACTACGACAGCCACGGCTGGTTCGATTACGACGGAACATGGATTGGGTTAAATTATGATAAGGATGGGAATTTTCTTTCTGATACCGATACACTCTCCTTCCGTTTGAACGGACACACTGTGGGAAGAAATCTCTCAAATGAAATCATCCGCGGAGGTGTCGATCTGGTGCAGTGGGGATGGCTGCCCCGATTTGAATGGCAGCACGACCACGGTGAATTGACGATCGGCGGAGAATACCGTTACCACAAAGGATCGCACTGGGGAAAGATTCAATATGCGGAAGGACTTCCCGCCAATTACGATCCCGATTACCGATTCTATCAATACGACGGGATCAAACATATGGCATCGTTGTACGTGACGGAGAATTTCAAGATCGATGAGAAGGCGACACTGATGGCAAATGTGCAGTATGCGTTTAACGAATATCAAATCCAACATGAGAAGTTCACACAATATTCATTCAGCGTGCCGTACCATTTCGTCAATCCGCGCATCGGCGTGAATTACAATATCGACGAAGAGTGGAATGCCTACGTATCGTTCGGCTACACATCACGCGAGCCGCGTCTGAGAAATCTTTACGCTGCGGAAGATGCGTACTTCGGAGCGACACCGGCATTTGAGGCGGATACAACCGGCGGAGTAACGAAATATGATTTCACAAAACCGATCGCAAAACCGGAACAATTGATCAATGTGGAATTGGGAACAGGATACAAGTCGAGCGATATGTTGTTGAATGCAAATGTGTATTGGATGGAATTCACAGACGAATTAGTGAAGAGCGGACAAGTCGATATTTTCGGCAATCCGGTGTACGGCAATGCGCCGCGCACGCGTCATCTCGGATTGGAATTGGAAGGAACAATCCAGATTTCCGATGTACTGGTGATTAGCGGCAATGGTGCGATTTCGTCAAACAGGATCGTAGAATTTTTTAATGTGGATAGTGTGTCCGCTGGTGCTGTGTATAAAACAAAACTTGACGGCAATCCCATTGCAGGCTTTCCGGATGTGCTCGGCAATCTCCGATTCACGTTCGAGCGGGAGGGATTGACCGCATCGCTGTTAATAAAATATGTCGGATCGTTCTACACCGACAATTTTAAGAATGCAAACAATCGAAATGATTCGTATACTGTTCTGAATTTGGAAACTCTTTACTCTCTTCCGAAGTTCGGAGATGCCGAAATATCGCTGCGCTGCGAAGCGAGAAATCTCCTCAACAAATTGTACATGCAAAGCGGCGAAGGGAATGCATTCTTTCCGGCGGCAGAGAGGAATTATCTGGTAGGGATAAGTGTAACAATGTAGTGGTACCCACCCCGTCCCTCCCCTTGAAAGGGGGGAGGGAGTATATTATGAAGACAAAGAACAAACAAGCGCTCATCATCTGCAACGGCGAAATGCCGTCAAAAAAAATCCTCGCACCGTTGTTACAACAGAAGCCATTTATCGTTTGCGCAGACGGTGGTGCGAACAAAGCGCGGTCGTTCGGCATTACGCCGCATGTAATCATCGGCGATCTTGATTCAATTTCGGATAAGACCAGGCATTATTTTTCTACCGTGCCGATCATCCATCTTTCCGATCAAAACAGCACCGACCTGGAAAAAGCGCTTGAGTATTTGCTGACGAATAATTATTCCGGCGCCGCCGTTGTCGGCGCTACCGGTGACCGTCCCGATCACACGCTATCGAATTTCTCCATCCTGTTGAAGTACCATAAGCGATTGACATTGCTGTACATCGATGAACGATGCACGATCGAGGTAATTAATAAAAAAGTCCGATTTGCCGCTCAGATAGGTCAGCAGATCTCTCTTGTGCCGATGGGACGCTGCACCGGCGTACTCACTGCAGGTTTGAAATATCCGTTGAAACGCGAATCTCTTGAACCGGGAGTGAGGGAAGGAACGAGCAACGAAGCGGTAAAGACAAATGTCACGATCTCACTGCAAAAAGGTCCTCTGCTCCTTTTTAAAATCCATCCAAGTATCACCACATGACGACGATTGAAGAAATCATCGCCGTTGTTCTCGGTGTTATTGCAGTGTATCTATCTACGCGTCAGAACGTATGGACATATCCGCTCGGCATCGTCTCTGTTTTTTTGTACATCGAAATATTTTATGATGTAAAGCTGTACGCTGATATGGGTTTGCAGGTCTTCTTTATTGTACTGCAGGCGTACGGCTGGTATGAATGGCTGTATGGAGGAGAAAACAAGACGGTGTTGCACGTCTCGCGCATCTCGTTCCGATCCGGCGCCTCTGCCGCAATGATCGTGATTATCGGAACGTTCGTTCTCGGATACATGCTGCATCGGCTTACCGATGCGTCGCTTCCGTATATTGATTCACTGTTGGCGGTACTGAGTATGGCTGCGCAATGGATGTTAGCGAGAAAGTATCTTGAAAACTGGAGTGTCTGGATTGCGGTCAACATCGGATCGATAGCGATGTACGGATTTAAGGAATTGTATTTTACGATGGTGCTGTACTGCGTCTATCTTGTTCTTGCCGTGATGGGATACTATGAGTGGAAAAAGGAATTGGTGTTACGACAACAGAATACGGTTCACGACTGAGAGGACCGACTCGACCGTGAACGGCTTCAGCAGCACATCGTGAGCTCCTTCCGTGATTAAATCTTTTCTCGATCCCTGGTCCAGATAGCCGGTCATGAAAATAAATTTCACAGCAGACTGTTTCATCTTTAGCGCAGATAGAAACTGACGGCCGTCCATTTTCGGCATGCCGAGATCGGAGATGATCATATTGATTTCATTTTTTTTCTTTTCATACATCTTCAATCCTTCCGTACCGTCGTGCGCGGTCACTACAGAAAATCCGTCAGATTCGAGAATATCTTTAAGCATCATGCATAATTCTTTTTCATCATCTACCACAAGGATCGTTCCGGTAGCGTTCGGACGGGAGATTTGGTCGGCGGGTTTGTTTGCCGGACGGGTACCATTTGTTGCTTCGATGACATGCGAAGCAGGGAAGTACAGATGAAACGTCGTTCCTCTTCCCGGTATGCTATCGACATCGATCATGCCGTTGTGATTTTTCATGATGCCATGGACGATCGAAAGTCCTAATCCTGTCCCTTTCCCTCGTTCTTTTGTCGAATAGAATGGCTCGAACACGCGGGAGAGCGTCTGTTCGTCCATCCCGGTTCCATCATCGGTCACATTCAATACGACGTACAATTCATTGTTTGACGCGGGGAACCTCTTCATAAGGTCTTTGCCGTTTTTATTGAGGATGGAAAATGTGATGGATCCTCCCCCGGATTTCTGTTCTATCGCGTCTTTTGCATTCACAGCAAGGTTGATGACAATTTGGTGCAACTGATCTTCGTCACCCATAATGACATCGTTGTCCGTGCGGAACGCTGTATGGATGGAAACAGATTTCGGCATGGAGTGTTCGAGCAATTTGCAGACATCCCGCACGACAGTGGAGAGGGAGATGGGGCGCTGCAAACCTTTTTCCGTGCGCGCGAACATCAACAGTTGTTTTGCGATACCAGAACCCCGCTCGGCTGCATTGGCAATCATCGTGGCGAACTTCAAGATATCCGGATACTCTTTTGCCCTGTGTTTCACCAATTCGGCGGAACCAAGAATCATAGCAAGCACATTGTTGAAATCGTGTGCAATGCCGCCGGCGAGCACGCCGATGGAATCCATCTTCTGTGCATGGAGGAGCTGCTCCTCCAGTTTTTTCCGTTCGGACACGTCGCGGAAGGTGCAGAGCAGCATCTGTTCATTAATACCGAACGTGATGTATGATGCGGTCATCTCCACAATCAGCACCTCTTTGCTCCAGAGGAATACTTGTGCCTCCGTCTGCGGGATAATTGTATGGGACGCAAAACGTTCTTTATATTTTTCTACCGCGCCCTGCAATTCGGCAATTGAATTGTCGTACACAATCTGAAACGGCTGACCGACGAGTTCTTCTTTCGTCTTCTTCACCATCTTGCAATATGCTTCGTTCACCATGACAATAGTACCGTCTTTATCGGTTACACGCATTCCGTCGGCGGAATGTTCCCAGATCGAACGGAAGCGTTCCTCTTCTGATTTCTGCTGAATGGATGCAGAGATGTGCTGTGAGACGAAGATGAGGATCTCTTTTTCCCGTTCAGTGAACATGATCTTGGGATCGTAGCTCTGCACAGTCAAAACGCCGAACGTTTTGTTCCCGGATTTTAAAGGGATGCCGAGCCAATCGACAGCAGGGGCGCCGATCAAATCGAGGTCGCCGCGGTTGGACATTTCTTCAAATACCTGCTGCGGCGCATGGAGAATGTTGCCGGTGGAAAGGATGTATTCGGTAGAACCGTGAGAAAATTTTCTTGGCGGGGGTGGCTGATCAACTTCATCCACAAAATACGGGAACGAGATCATATCTGTTACGGGATCGTGCAGGGCAATGTAGAAATTCTTCGCATACATCAATTCTGCAATCACTTCGTGCAGCGATGCAAACAACTGCTGCGTGTCCTGCGCCGTGCGGGCAATGGTGGTAATGCGGTACAGAGCGGACTGAAGGCGCTCGTTCCATTTTTGTTCGGTAATATCTGTGACCGTCCCGATGGTGCCGATGATACGCCTGTTGGCGTCTCGAAACGGAGAGCCGTACACCTCAGCCCAGAATGTGGTGCCGTCTTTCCGCAGCATTTCAATCTCGTACCGTTCGGCAAATCCCTGCGCGCGGCGCCGATTCCGTTCCAAATGAAGAACATGCTTTTCTTCCGGAATAAGAAAACCGTACGCCGGGGTATTTTTCACTTCTTCAATGTCCCAACCGCACAGTTCTGTCATCCGTTGATTCATATACAATACATTGTCGGCAAGATCGGTAAGCATCAGTCCTTCGCTCAGGCTCTCAACAACGGCGCGGAATCTCATTTCGGATTCCGCCAACGCTTCGGAGATCACTTCCGTGTTGGTGATGTTTCTGATAAGGACAAATACTTCATCGGCGCCGCTGGCGATAATCCGCGCCTGAAATTTTTTAACAATCCCGTTGATAGGGAGTTCATATTCAAATGATTGAACATTATTTGTTACCAGTGCGCGCTCAATCAGTGCCATGAATTGTTTCGCCACAACCTGCGGAAGCCGCTGCTTGACGGTCGAACCGATGATCGTGTGTGGCGGTGCGAAGAGATCTTCGGGGCTTGGGGCGCGGTAGTCGAGATACGTTCCGTCACGCCGGATCCGGAATGTAAGATTGGGAAGCGTTGTCAGCAGCGCAACACTGCGCTGTTCGGTTTCTCTGCGCGCCTGTTCCGATTTTGTATGTTCCTTAATCTCATGGTCAAGTTCCTTCCAACGTCTGTACGAAAAAATGGCGAAGAGAATTGAAAGAACAATGGAGACCAGTACAATCTCATCAAGATGGTATTCGCGGTACCGGGTGATCAGCGTGAGAAATCTGTCGAACAACTTGAACTGGATCCCCAATCCAAGCAAAGCAATTGCCGCGATCGTGATCGTGACAAAATCGCTTGTGGCAGAAGATTTCTTTTCAGGATCCATGTGAGGTCAATCTACATACCGATGTGACAGAAAATCTGCAAAAAGAAAGCAGGGGGAAGTTCCCCTGCTTCCGAAATATTGCTAACAATACGGGTAAAATTATTTTGTGTCAAGTATCAGCGGCAGCCCGTCTTTGCCGCCGATGATGACCACTTTGCTGTTGGGGGAGTTCGCAAGTTTTTCCGTTGCTTCAATTCCTTTCCATTTCAACAGCTGCTCGTTCAATCCCTGATTGACGATCTTCTGGAAATCGGAGATACCTTGCGCCTCGATACGCTTGCGGTCTGCTTCCTGCTTTTCTTTTGTCAGGATAAATTGCATCCGCTGGCTTTCCTGTTCAGCCTGTAATTTTTGTTCGATGGAAGATGAAAGTCCCGGAGGCAACCCGACACGGCGCAGCGGTGCAGACTCCACTTCAACACCCCGTTCTGCAGTGGCTTTTACAATTTCTCCCAATAACAACTGAGAGAGATGTTCGCGTTCGGAAGTGTAGAGCGCTTTTGCTTCGAAACTTGCCGTTACACCGCGTGTGACGGAACGAAACTGCGGTTCAAGAATTACGCTGACATAATCCTCGCCGACAGTTTTGTACACATCGGATGCCTTTTCGGGATTGAGATGGTAGAGGATGCTGACTTCCAATTGCACCGTGAGTCCTTCTTTCGATGGTACATCCATCACCTCTTTGATTTCCTGCGTTTTCACAGACATCTTGATAATACGTGCCAGCGGATTGACAAAGTTGATTCCTGCTTTCAGAGTATTATCGGAGACTGTTCCGAAGAAATCAATAACTCCGACATGCCCGGCAGGAATCACTGTAAAACAGTTTGACAGTGCAATCAGCAAAGCGCCGAAAGCAACTAAGATGGAAATATTCGCCGTCCCTTTTGTGTTCGGATTTATTCTGAGGTTTCTCCAACTGACAAAGCCGACGACGGCTATGAGAACAAATATTAAAAAGAACATACCTCCTCCTGAATGATTATTTGATCAAAAAATTCTCGCGTGAATAGTTACGGTATTGTTTTTCAAATGCGTTCTTGAGTATCAAAATACTCAAGCGAAAGGGGAAACTCAATCATTTAAATAGTGAATTACAGATTCGCTTTCATTCTTGCGAATTTTCGCCGGACAGCGTCGCTCTGCAAATCTTTGATGGCATCAGCGCCGATCCATCGTGCTGTAGAATCTTCTTGTTTTGAAAGTTTCACTGCGACCTTCATCGCTTCTGCGTGGAGACGGGTGTTCCGCTTTCCGATCTGACGGAGCGCCCAGTTCACCGCTTTCTTTACGAAATTTCTTCCATCGTTCGATTCATGTTCAATGACAGGAAAGAATTTTTTGAACACGCCGTCATCCAGTTCTTTCCTGTGCACGGCGAGCGCCGCCATCATTACAAATCCGGCACGCTTCACATACTCTGTTTCATTCTTACTCCATTCGAATGCTTTGCTGATCGCAAAGGGAGTGTTATCGAACAGTTCTGCGCAGCACGCATCGCAGATCGCCCAGGAGTCGAAATCACGCACCCATTGTTCCATCAACCGTTCGGTCACTTTCTCCGGATCGGCGATCAAAGATGCGAGTACTCGCGCTTCGTGGTATCCCGCTTTCCACAGTGAGAGAGCGAGTCTGTGATCGGTTCCGATTTGTTGTGCGAGTTTCCGCAGTGTCGGAGTATTGACACCGAAAGCATTTGGCGATTTAATGCCGAAATGCTTCATCGTCTCAATATTGGACTTGGTTCCTTTTCTCTTCAGGAAGAGTAGAACGCTCTCTGTCGTCATGAATGTGGCGTGGAAAAATCATGATTGAAAATTGCATCCGCCAGCAGCCAACTGGCGTCGCGCATCGCTTGAGCTGTCGACAGTTCATCGGGAGCAATTTGCGTGAGGGACGCGAGGCAAAGTTTCTTCTGCAAAGATTCTTTGTTTCCTTTGATCTTACCGACGAATGCATGCACCGGCGTATTCATCCGGCTTGCGCGTTCAGTAATTCCGGCAACCCCTTTTCCGAACAATGTTTGTTCATCGAGCATTCCTTCCGTTGTAATGATGGCATCGCACTGTCTGAGTTTTTCATCGAATCCGATCGCATCAAGAATGAAATTGATGCCGGAAACGATCTGTGCATTGCAGAAAGCAAGCAGCCCGAATCCCAATCCCCCCGCCGCGCCGCTGCCGGGAATGTTCCTGAACTCTTTCCCGAGATGTCGCTCCGTTACATCGGCAAAATTCTTTACCGCAGATTCCAAATACGGACATTGTTCTTCGCTTGCCCCTTTTTGCCGCGCGAAGGTATAGGTTGCACCATGTTCGCCAAGCAGGATATTGTTAACGTCGGAAAGAAGTTTTATTTCAACATTTGCCGTTCGATATTCTTTATTCGTTATTCTATTGAGCCTGAGGAGATTCATCACTCCGTCTTTCAACTCTTCGCCGCTATCGTCGAACAATTGCACTCCCAGTGCGCGCGCTGCACCTGCTCCGCCGTCGTTCGTTGCACTGCCGCCGAGTCCGATCCAGATTTCTTTGCAATTTTTTGCCATTGCTTCATTGATCAATTCCCCGACGCCATGCGACGTTGATTGTGCAATCGTTTCGGGTGACGGAGTAATATGCTGCAGCCCGATCGCTTCGGCGGATTCGATGATCCCAACCGAGTTTTTTGTAATGCCGAACCGTGCGGAGACCTTCACGGTAGAAACAGGACCGGTCACTTCTTTGGCAAAAACAGTTCCGCCGAGTGCATTCATCAGGCATTCGAGAGTTCCGTTTCCGCCGTCGGCGATGGGAGAGGAAACAATGGTCGATTGCGGATATTTTCTCCGAAGGGATTTTTGAATGAGAGCAGCAATCTGCTGCGCCGTGAGCGAACCTTTCATTGCATTAGGAGCGAGGAGGAATGTCATGCACGAATGTAGAAAAATATTGCAGCGGGAACAATCCGTGACAGGAGATTTATTCCCGTTCTGTTTGGCGCGAAAAAATCTGCCTTACTACCGGCAGATTCTGTTTGTTCACAAGAATGAGCAGCGTGTCTCCCACCTCAACATGTGTTCCGCCGCTCGGGACGACGAATTGATCGTTTCTGCTGATCAGTACCACCAAACTGTCAGCCGGCAAACCCATTTCAACGATCGGTTTTCCCGCAATCGTAGCGTTATACGGCACGATGAAATCAACCAGCTGTGTGTCCGAATTTTCCGTTGCCGCAAATTCAATCGGGTAATGCATCGTTTTTTTCAGCGGGGCATCAACACCAAGCCATCGAGCAAGAAGTGGAATTGTCCATCCTTGCAGTAACGCCGATGTCAGCACAATAAAAAAGACAATGTTGAAAAGGATACCGGCATCCGGAATTTTTGCCAGCAATGGAAATGTTGCAAGGATGATCGGTACCGCTCCCCGCAATCCTACCCAAGAAATGAATACTTTTTCTTTTATTGAACATCTGCTTGCCGCCAGCGAAAGAAAAACGCCGAGTGGACGTGCTATGAAAATAAGAAAGAGCGAAATCACCATACCGCTTCCTATGACGGTGACAAGTTGATGCGGAAAGGCGAGCAATCCGAGTGTAAGGAACATGGCGATTTGTCCGAGCCAGCTTAAGCCGTCAAAAAAGCGGAGCAGACTTTTTTTCTGGATGATGTCGCTGTTGCCGATGACCAATCCGGCTATATAGACCGCGAGAAATCCGCTGCCGTTTACGAGCGCCGTTGCAGCATACGTGAATCCGGCAAATGCAATTGCAAGCACGGGATAGATACCCTCGTACGAAAATTTTAATCTGTTCAATGTCAGCACTATTCCCCTGGCAAAACCGTACCCGAACAATGCGCCAATCCCCATTTGATAGAAGAAAAGAAGAATGATATCGCTCCATGTCGCATCGGGCGAGGTAAGCAATTGCAAGGTACCAATTGTCAAAAAGACCGCCATCGGATCGTTGCTGCCGGATTCCAATTCTAACAATGGTTTAAGGGTTCCTTTCAATGAAACATTTTTTGACCGGAGAACAGAAAATACCGCTGCGGCATCCGTTGAAGAAACGATCGCCCCGAGGAGCAGTCCGTTGAGGAATGAAAGATTGTAAACATACACCATAAGGAATGCGATGGAAAGAGCGGTCACCAGCACACCGAGCGTGGCAAGAATGCTTGCTTCCTTCAGCACGGAGCGCACTTCGTTCCATTTTGTATCAAGTCCGCCCGCAAACAGAATAAAAATAAGTGCGACAATCCCTATCGACTGCGACAACTTTGCATCGTCAAAATAGATTCCCCCCGGACCATCGGAACCGGCGAGCATACCGATTCCAAGAAAGAGCAGAAGAGTTGGCACACCGAGGTTATCCGAGAATTTTGCGATGGCAATGCTCAACAAAATCAGCGATGATGCGATGAGTATAAGATATTCGAACGACAGCATGAAGTAAGGTAGGAAAAAAAAGCACTTCTGCAAGAGAGGCGGAATGGAAAAACTTCCGAAGTCCGGCAGACTTCGGAAGTTTGAGAGAGAAAAAAAATTACGCTGCGGCTTCTTTCTTTTTCATCTTTACAAGAATGATACCTCCAATGACCATGCCGATCAACCAATAGCCGGCATCAATCAGAACCAACCCGAATGCTTTCCCTTGGTATGTGTAAGCGACGAATAATGCGGTTGCCGTGAATCCCAGCCACGACCAGAATCCGGCTTGCGCTCCACCTTTGATATCTTCCGCTTTGAATGCGTGAATGACATGTGCCATACAATAGAACACGACGATGTATGCAACAAACGATCCGCCGTACGCAACAGCCATCTCCATGCCGGTCATCTGCTGCGCCATTTCCATTGTGATGCCCGTGTATGCCATCCATTGCGTACCGAAAACTGTGTACCACACCATTCCGAGAAACCACATTGCCGCCGCCGAAACGAGCACGGCAATAATATTGATCTTTGGTTGATCCATACTTCCTCCCTGATTGGTTGATGAAAAATAGAGTGTGGGGTCGGAGCGAAACTACGGATTTGAAAAGTGAAGCGCAACATCAGGGTGTAAATATTTTTCTCATAAAAACAACTTCAGATCGGTTCACTCCTGCCATATGTTTTTTGCATTTCAGGCAATTTTTCGGTTAATTGATGCAGAAAATTTATTTTCTTCAATAAATTATTACTCGAAGCAACATATCATACTACGAATTCGGAGCAAATCATGTCTATTATAGAAGATGTTTGGGCACGTGAAATCATGGATTCACGGGGCAATCCTACTGTTGAAGTCGATGTCGAACTTGAAGACGGCACAATCGGGCGTGCCGCTGTTCCCAGTGGTGCATCCACCGGCGAGCACGAAGCGGTTGAGCTGCGCGACGACGACAAGAACCGCTACCTCGGTAAAGGTGTTTTGAAAGCGGTCGAGAATGTCAACAACATTATCGCAGAAGAACTGGTCGGCTTCGACGCGCAAGATCAGGTCGGCATCGACAAGATGATGATCGAACTGGACGGAACGCACAACAAAGGGAAACTCGGCGCTAACGCGATGCTTGCCGTCTCGCTCGCAACGGCAAAAGCAGCTGCGTCGTATCTTGATGTTCCTCTCTACCGCTATATCGGCGGCACGAACGCAAAAATTCTTCCCGCGCCGATGATGAATATCATTAACGGAGGTCGGCATGCAGATAACAATGTGGACTTCCAGGAATTCATGATAATGCCGGTCAACGCACCGACATTCGCCGAAGCGCTGCGGATGGGGGCTGAGGTATTCCACACGCTCAAGGGTGTGTTGAAGAAAAAAGGATACAATACCGCGGTTGGTGATGAAGGCGGATTTGCTCCGAGTTTGAAATCAAACGAAGAAGCGCTGCAGGTGATCATGGAAGCGATCGAGAAAGCAGGATATAGACCGGGGCAGGATATCTTCATCGCGCTTGATCCGGCAGCAAGCGAAATGTACGGCGAAGATGGAAAGTATCTCTTCTATAAATCGACGCAGGAAAAACTGACTGCCGAAGAGATGGTCGCGTACTGGAAGAAATGGGTGGACAACTATCCGATCATCTCTCTTGAAGACGGCATGGCGGAGAACGATTGGAAGGGATGGAAACTTCTTACCGATACGGTTGGGAGCAAAGTGCAATTGGTTGGGGACGATATTTTTGTTACCAACACCGAAATATTTGATCGAGGAATTAAACAAGGAATTGCGAATTCTATTCTCATTAAGGTGAATCAGATTGGTACATTAACAGAAACGCTTGATTGTATTGAAATGGCGAAACGTGCGCACTACACCGCCGTTATCAGCCACCGCTCCGGCGAAACGGAAGACGCAACCATTGCCGACATTGCAGTTGCAACAAACGCCGGGCAGATTAAAACAGGATCTACCTCGCGTACAGACCGCATTGCAAAATATAATCAACTGCTCCGCATCGAAGAAGAACTCGATACGAATGGGATGTACGCCGGGATGAGCGCATTTAATGTGAAGAGATAATTTTCAAGATTCCAAAATTACATGATTATCAAGATTGAAAGCCTCAGATTGTTAGGTTAATCTGTGTAATCTGTGACAAAGAAATCTCAACTACTCATCTACTTAACTACTCAACTACTTTTTTATGCCCCACATCAAATTCGGAACAGACGGCTGGCGCGGAGTGATCGCGGAAGATTTCACGTTCGCTAACGTGCAGAAGGTTGCTCTTGCAACAGGACTCTATTTTAAGAATCATCGAAACGCAAAGAACGGCGTGGTGGTCGGGTACGATGCGCGTTTCCTCTCGAAAGAATTCGCGCACACATCGGCACAGGTGATCGCGTCGGCTGGCGTGAAGGTTCTTCTGTCAGAAAAGATTTCCCCAACACAGATGGTTTCGCTCGGCGTGGTGAAGAAAAAAGCGGCAGGAGGAGTGGTTATTACTGCCAGCCACAATCCGGCAAAGTACAACGGATTCAAGATCAAAGGGGACTTTGGCGGACCGGCACATCCGGAAATGATCGCGGAAGTGGAGAAAGAACTTGCGCCGCTGCAGGATGCTGCTGCGCTCCCGATAGAGATCAAACCGTTCGACGAACTGGTCAAGAGCAAGCACATTCAGTTCATCGATCTGACGAAGATATATGTATCCGATCTGGAATCGAAGATTGAATTCGACCTGATCAAAACCGTTCGCATTAAAATGATGCACGACGCAATGCACGGCGCCGGAATGGGAATTCCCGAACTGCTGCTGCCAAAGATCGGTACAATCCGCAGCGATTACAATCCGTCGTTCGGCACGACGAATCCCGAGCCGTTGCCGCAAAATGTGGAAGAACTGAGCGTTGAAGTTCGTTCCGGAAAATATCACATGGGATTTGCAACAGATGGTGATGCTGATCGCGTCGGCGCTGTGGATGAAAAAGGAAACTTCGTCGATTCGCACCGCATCTTTGCGATCCTGTTGAAATATCTGGTAGAGAGGAAACATGTCCGGGGTGCAGTGGCAAAATCACTTTCTGTCAGCGAACTGATTCCGAAGATGTGCGATAAGTATAATATCCGTTTGTACGAAACACCCGTCGGTTTCAAGCATCTCTGCAAATTGATGACGGAAAAAGATATTATCATTGCAGGAGAAGAAAGCGGTGGGATTGCAGTCAAAGGGCATCTGCCCGAGCGCGACGGCATTTTCATCGGGTTCCTGCTTGGTGAAGTGATGGCGGTGCGGAGAAAGAAATTGAGCGAACTGGTGAAAGAGCTGTTCGATGAATTCGGTGAACATCATTTCGGACGGATCGACAAGCACCTCACGCAGTCGGAAAAAGAGAAAGTGATGAAGTTCTTCAATTCAAAACCGAAAAAAGTCGGCTCATTTGAAATAACAAAAGTTGATACGACCGACGGTGTGAAGTTATATACGAAGAACGGATGGATGCTCATCCGTGCGTCGGGAACGGAACCGCTCATCAGGTTCTACGCCGAAGCCGATTCGCCGAAACGTGTGCAGCAAATGCTGAAAGCGGCAACAGGAATTTAATTTCATAGAAAGAAACACCATGAGTTTCGTTTTCAGGGTTCACGCGGTTCAACGGATGTTTGAACGGCAAATAACGGAGAACGAAGTAAAAGAAGTTATTCAAACCGGTAAAATTATTGCCCGTTATCCTGAAGACAAACCATTTCCGAGTAAACTAGTTCTTGGGTGGATCAAAAATCGTCCAATCCATATTGTCGTTGCAGAAAGTGTTTCAACGAACGATGTCATTGTTATTACAGTATATGAACCGACGCTGGATAAATGGGAAGAAAATTTTGAAGCAAGGAGGAAGAAATGAAATGTGCTGTGTGTAAAAATGGGGAAACAAAACAAGGGACCATCGCAGTGACACTGGTGCGAAACTCGACGACGGTAGTTTTTCGGGATGTTCCCGCAGATGTGTGTGATAATTGCGGGGAAGAGTACCTTTCTGAAGAGACGACGCATCAATTATTAAAGACTGCAAACGAAGCGGCACATTCTGGTGTTCAAGTAGATGTGCGGCGGTACCTTGCCGCGTAGGTAAGTTCAAACATCATAAATTTTCGGACGATAAGTTCCGTTGATTCTTCATAAGGAACATCCCATGTTCCCCCGCAGCCACAGTTCATACTACAACATCATGCCGGATGGGACGGTGAAACAGATCAACCCATTCACCGGCACCGAAGTGTGGGCAGTCCCCGGCAGAGGAAGCAAGCCGATTACCAACGATGTTCCCGCAACGGCAAAGAAAATCGTCCGCACTGAAAAAGAAGAGTACTGCAGTTTCTGTCCTACCCGGTACTATGAAACGCCGCCGGAGAAAGCCCGCCTCGTAAAAATTAACGGTCAGTACAAAACCTATTATCATCTTCCGCCCGACAGGTATTTTGACACAGTTGCTGAATTTCGCCGCACCGGAAATCTTTTTGAGATCGTCACAATCGATTACTGGAAGAAAAATTACCAATACAAACTGGCACACCGTCTTGTGCAATGGCGCGATGAATATTTTGCCAATCCCAAAGGGGCGGAACATATCAACAACATCATCCATTACAAGTTACAGCAGTCAGGCAAGACGGAAGAACAGATCAAACGGAAATCGGCATTCGACAAAGTGAATATGATGGATGCATTCTTCGGCGGCTGCCATGAACTGGTGATTGCCAAAACGCACTACGCGGAGAATGCGGAGTTCGACACGCAGCTCCGCTCATCGGGAGATTTGTCGGCGGATGAGCATTTCCAGTATTTCAAATTCGTCATCGACGCGATAAAGGATATGCTGGAGTACAACCGGTACATCCGCTACATCAGCATTTTTCAAAACTGGCTCCGCTCCGCCGGCGCATCGTTCGACCATCTGCATAAACAGATCTGCGCGTTGGATGAATGGGGTGCATCCATCAGCGAACAGATCAATATGGTGCGGCAGGATGCGAATGTCTTCAACGAGCTTGGCTCCAATTTTGCCGCGCAGTATAATTTGATCTTTGCGGAAAATGATTATGCGATTGCGTATGTCGGCATTGGGCACCGTTATCCCACGATTGAGATCTATTCGAAGTCAACCGCTTCCCGTCCGTACGAACATTCGGATGATGAGGTGCGGGGATTCAGCGACATCGTTCATGCCTGTCACGCCGCACTCGGTTCGCAGGCGTCGTGCAACGAAGAGTGGTACTACACGCCGATCGACGCCGTCTATAAAATGCCGTGGCATGTAATGCTGAAGTGGCGCGTGAATGTGCCGGCAGGATTTGAAGGAGGGACGTCTATCTACATCAATCCCATTACGCCGATCGACTTTCGAGACAAAATCGTACCGCGGCTCTATCACCTGCGGACAGAAGGAAAGATTGCTCACTTTTCAATCGCCGAAGAGTGTCGGCTATTTCCGAACGCTTTGAAGTACTATTTAAAATAACATGGTGCTAGCGGAGAAATTTATATCCCGACGTATGGATCGTCAGCAGGTGCTTCGGCTTGGCGGGATTTGATTCGATCTTCTTCCTGAGGGAAAGGATATAATTATCAACGGTGCGGGTTGTCGGAGTATGATCATATCCCCATATGTCATCCAGCAGCCGGGCGCGGCTGATGACCTCTCCTTCATGCTGCAAAAAATAGTGAAGCAGTTTGAACTCTTTTGCACTCATCGGTATTGATTTTTTCCCTCGCGCTGCAATCTGTTTACCGAAATCGAACGACATGCCGTCGAACGAAACTTCTTCCAACGGCTGCAAGATCTTTTCCTGCCGCCGCAGCAGTGCACGGATGCGCGCAATCAGTTCCTTGTTCCCGAACGGTTTCGTCATGTAGTCATCTGCGCCGAGTTCCAGTCCCAGCACTTTATCAATCTCCTCGCCGCGTGCGGTCAGCATAAGGATTTTTGATGTGATGCCGCGGGAACGCAACGTGCGGCAGATATCGAATCCGGTCATGTCCGGCAGCATCACGTCGAGAAGAATCAGATCGTACACAGTTGTTTTAACTGCATGGAATGCCGCTTCTCCCGTTGCACAGGTTTCAACGAAGAATCGTTCGACGGTAAGCAACTCTTTCAATCCGTTGCGGATTGGAAGTTCATCTTCAATGATCAGTACATTTTTCATACAGTATTTTCACGAAATAAGCGGGAGCGTTACAGTGATTTTTGTTCCTTTTTTTGCGCCGCTCTGCAGTGTTATCATTCCGTGGTGCTGTTCTACAATGTATTTCACAACCGCCAAGCCGATTCCCATGCCGGACGTTGCTCTTTCTCCGCTACTGCGCCGTACCCTGTAGAAGGGAGCAAACACCTTGGATTGTTCCTGCGTTGGTATCCCGATGCCGTTGTCGCCGACGAGTATCTGAACTGATGATGTGTCGTGTCGCTTCATGGCGATGGTAATTTTTTTCGGCGGAAGGGAATACTTCAGTGCATTGGAAAGCAGGTTCATGACGACTCGTTCCAGCGCTGTTTCATCTGCCGATACAAGCAACGGTGATTTGGGCAACGAGAGTCGAATGCGGGCGGAATGTTTCTTGATTTCGTACTGCATGGCATGTACTGCACGCCTGACAATGCGGCGAACATCGAGCGAGGAAAACTCAAGGCGGAACTGTCGATGCTCGATCGAATTCAGGTCTAAAATATTTTCCACATGGCGCGTCAGGCGTCTAGTTTCACCCAGAATTGTCCGTATAAAGTCTCTCTTTTTGTGAGTTGAAAGCGACGTATTGGAACGAAGCATGTCCGCGTACATCTGTATGCTTGTCAGCGGCAAACGAAGATCGTGAGAAACGCTCGACACAAAAAACGATTTGAGTGCATCCATCTCTTTCAACCGCTGCGCTTCGTTTTTTTTCAGAATGATCTCTTCCTGCATCCGGAAACGTTCCATCATCTGCGATACTTCGGCTGCCAGTGCAGAAAGGAAATCGCGGTCTTCGTCCACAAGCCTGTCGTTGCGCATTTCCATCATCAGCCCGATGAACGCCGCCACATCTCCCGAAGACCGGCGCACCAGCACGGCATAATCAAAATGAATATCCTGTATTCCCTCCGATGCAAGCGCAACGACGGTCGCATTGTTGCCGGCGACGGTACGAAGAACGGTTTCCGGAAGCGCGGTATTCTGAGCATTGTCTATACCGGAATTGATCGGCTCCAGAGCTCCGTTGACATTCTGATAGATTGCGACGGAATGTACCGGCAAAGACCGCTGAATCACCGCAGTCAAATATTGGAAAAGAGATCGGTCGTCCAGCGCAGTATGCAATTCCGCAACGGAGTCCTTCAATATTTTCCTGAAGTTTAATTTGGTTTCGAACAACCGCTCATCGATGTACTGTTCAAATATTTTTCCTGCCGGAAGGAGCAGTGCAACGGCGCTGCCGGTGATCAGCGTTGCAACAATGTACGAATCGAATTCTCCTGCGCCGTACACATGTCCGGCGAGAACCGCAGAGATGAAGACGATGCAGAGATAAATCAAGAGCCGGATCGTCGTGTAAATCCTCTGGCGGCGGACAAAGGAACGGAGGTTCAGAAGATTGTATCTGATGAATGCGACCGAGACGCAGATGGGGATAAGGAGAAAAAACAATGTACTCAATTCTTCCGCAAACGCATCCACGCCGAACAGTGTCACCGGAATAATTCCGAACAGCGTATAGGGAATTCCTCCTGCAAGAATTCCGCCGATGATCCATCGCAGACGTGTCGCTTCTTCCGGCGTTGTTCTTTTCGCAAGCGACGCAATCAGCATTCCCATGCCTGTGCAGACGGAGAGAACGACGAAAAGACGGAAAGCAAAGAGGTACGAGGAAAAAATTCTGAATTGTTCCAGCGATAACGTTGTCGCGGATGACAGGTAGAGATACGAAATCCATCCCGCATACAGAACAATGATGCCGTGCATTCCCGCAACTATCCATGACGGAACAGGTGCATGAGGTTTCCACAATGCTCTGCTGAACAACAAAAAAATAAATCCGAACAATATATATGAGAGGAAAAACAGTGTTGTTGTTATTGCCGTGAGCAGCGAACTGTCGAGCGTTCCCCACGTCAACATCAATGCGGCGCTGAGCGTTACAATGATGTTGTGAAGATAATGCACCAGCGGCTCATGTGGAATCGAAAATATCAGCATACCGCTAAGAATAAGCATTACCATACCGACGAAAAATGTCAAAAGAACAAAACGCATTGAGTCGTAGTACGGAAGGAGTGCAATCGAAGTGCGTACTTCGGTCCCGCCGTGATCCGCTGCAACCATAATCTGATCGTGTTTCTTTTTTGTGTCTGCTACGAGCTGCAGTTCAAATGTTGCCCGGGGAAGTACGCCGTTGACGGAAACAAGTCGATCACCGATGGACAGGAGTGGTGTGAGGAGCGGCGACGTGATCTCAGTGATGATCACCGATCCGTTCTGATCGCTCACAGCAAAAGGGAAATGACCTCGTTCTACAATTGAAGGAATATGAAACAGGCAGAGAATGAGAATGACCGTATCAGCGAGCAGATAGAGATATCTGAATGCGCGTGATGAGGACCCGTCTGCCATGACCTTCCCCCCTCTTGGTGTGATGATCAGTGCAAATGCGGTTGCAAAGTACAGCGGCAATCGTTCACATTCAAGTACAATTTTTCTGCCTGCCATTCCACAATTTTTTTACCTCACTTTGACAATTTTTTGACAATTCTTTCGATTCGTGCGAGTATGTTGCATTTGTCAAAGCAACAGAGATTCTCATCTATATCCAAGGAGGATACCATGAAAAAAATATCTGCACTATTCGCACTGTATATAGCGTTCACGGTGTCGTGCGCATTTAGCCAAACCTCTCCTTCGTTTCTGAAAGATCTGAAATTCGGAGAGAACAATCTCGGCGGTCCACGCCTGGGGATTACCTCGGTCATCGGAAACGGGAAACTTGTGTACGACCTGAAACAGGAGAAGATCGGCAGGTTCATCAGTCAGTTCGGCTGGCATTTTGAATATCAGGTGCAGCCGGAGGGAGATCGTCCGTCGTTTGTCATTCAGTTCACGCCGCTTGTTGCCGGTGTGGAATACGGCACGTTGATTCCGAGTGGATCGCTTGCAATGGGCATTCGACTTCCCAGCGGTTTTGAATTCGGTATGGGACCCAATCTTATTGTGACGCCGAAAAAGATTTCGACGGCGCTGGTCGTTGCAGTGGGCTATGTGCTTGATTACGGCGGCGTGAACATTCCGCTGAATGTGGTGATGGCGACGAATCCGGACGGCAATCGCTTGTCATTCATGTTCGGCTATTCCATTAACAGGCCTTCAAAATAATGAGGCAACGTACACGGAGGTGGCATTATGAAACAATTATTCAGCATCATAGCGCTTGCACTTGTTATTGTTACAAATGCCTTTTCTGCAGGCGATACGCTGGTGATTCTTTTTTAATGTATGAGGAGGGAAGGGAGATGACTTCGAAACTTTTTTCTGTACCAATGCTGTCACTTGTCGTGAGCGTGCTGTATTGTCAACAGAACGATTGGAATGCCGTCACGCCGCACACAACGGGGGTCGGTTTCACATTGATCAGTACAAATCTGGAACGGGGCGGCGGTGGGATGAATCTTGAATATTACTACACGCTCTCTGAAGAGTTCCGGTTGGGTGCAAAAGCAGTGTACGGATTTTACGGCTACGAGTATCGTGGAAAGCAAAATGTACAGTCCAATAGTCTATCAATAATGCCGTCGTTGCGCTTCTTTGTGTCGGAGGATCTGTTCATTGATTTCGATGCAGGTCTGTATCGTGAAGGGAGTGATATTATGAGAGAACGATCAAACGCACTGAACAATCATATGGCGCACTCGATCGGCGCCGGGTACGCGATAAATTACTCTCCGAAGATCTCCGCACTCATCGGGGTAAGATCGTTCACGGTGCGCGGAAAGGATCTCGACGGGATCGCCGAGCACCAGTTCATGGTCTGTATTGGGGTAGCAATCAGGATCGTAAAACAGAAATAAGAAAAAACGTTATGATTCGTTCCGGCAATACCGGTCGCTCTTTCAGCGGGACGACTTGTTTTACCAAAACCCGTACTTCTTGATATGCCGGTACGCCAGATACAGCGCGCCGCCTGTTGCCGCTCCGCTGAAAACGATGTTCACCGTGCTGTATTTTTGCTGTTGCGCAAGATTCAGTTTCCACGGCTGGATGAGATCGATCTCGCTCTGCAGCGTCCAATCCATCATCGGCGCTGATTCGAATGCCGGCGTGCCGAAATATTTCGAGAAGACGTGCGACGGCTCTGCCGTGATGAGCGAATACTCGAACGACCGCATGAAGAGGAGATGCTGTTCGGGCAACCGCAGGAGCGACACTGATGAATCTTTCACCTGTACGCGCGATGAATCTTGGGCGGGGGAAGGAAGGGGAACAATAAATAAAAACAGAGCAACACAAATTATTTTCATTATCGTGTTTTTGGATTCATGGTGTTGAATATTCCTCCCAATTTCCCCCGCAATATAATTTCATCTTTGCACCAATGCAATATCCGTTTTTACCTTGTCGAGGTTACATCCAGTCATCCGATGAGTTAATCAAAAGAGCACACAAATATTGCAGGGGTTCACGAACCATGGAATAGACTCATCGGATGACTTTGCTTATAGGCGGTTATTTTTCTTCAATCAAATCTCTCAACTTCACTAAATACGCATCGCCGACAGGTTTTCCGGTTTTAAATACGATCCACATGATAATCCTAGCCCACCACGGGATGGGGGCGTTGGTGAAATCGATCGTCCGTTCGAGCAGTACTCCGTTCGGTGTCTGTGTGAGAAAAAAACTTTCGTCGACGGATGTGCCGTGCTGCATCTTCCCGTCCAAAAAACGGAATGTGAGCCGTGAGTTCGGTTCATGCACGACTATCTCGCCCCGCATTTCGCTCGGTATGTTGTTCAGCATGTACATGATCCCGAAATTCGACCAGACACTTTTTCCCGAATTACTGAACGCCGTCACCCGTTGTACTTTGGGATTCCACAATTGAAGATTGTTCGGATCTTGGATGAAGTGCCAGACTTTTTCAATCGGTGCGTTGATGAGTATGGTTTCTTTTTGTGTCATTCTTTTATGCGCTCTTAAAACCGTTGAAACGGCTTGGGAAATAAATTTTTGCCATTAAATCAATGCGTACGAAATTGAGGTCGTCTTTTGATCTGCAGGTCGTTCGCACAATACTACTCAATTATTTTAAAATAAAAAAACCCTCGTCGTAAACGAGGGTTTTGCTGTTTACAGTAGTATCGTTGTTACACTTTGGATACTTTCGCTGCCTGAAGACCTTTTGCGCCCTTTTCGACTTCGAATTGGACTTTGTCCCCTTGGTTCAGCGTTTTATAACCGTCGCCAACGATGCTTTTATAGTGCACGAATACATCTTCGCCGCTTTCGCGGGAGATGAAGCCGTACCCTTTGGCATTGTTGAACCATTTCACGGTCCCTGTTTCCATAGGTTGCTCCTCTATGATGTGACAAAAAAACCTCACTGAACAAAATTTTCCAGCGAGGGTACCACCGGCATTGGTGCCACTTTAACGCATTTCGTTGTGAGTCCGAAATTTTGTGTTTGCCGATCCGCTGTTGTTCAGGGAGGTTCCACTGAGCATCAGGAGCGCATAACATTTCCGCCGCAACGACGGAAGCATTATAAGTGCATCAACGGTGTTACTGTTAATTGCGAGTCTAAAATATAGCGTTTGAAAACAAGACGCAAGTGATATTTTTATGATGTGACATACCACATTAAATAGAGGCGTTATATTCCTCTATTTGCATAAGTTGAAGAATTCAACATTGCCGCATTTTATACTGCATCTTCGCCTGTTTCTTCAGTGCGGACGCGGATCACCTCTTCCACGGATGAGACAAAGATCTTCCCGTCACCCACCTCACCGGTCTTTGCATGCTTCAAAATGACGTCTATTGCTTTATCCAGATCTTTATCTGCGCAGACGATCTCGATCTTCACTTTCGGAAGGAAGTTGATTGTGTACTCGGACCCGCGGTAGATCTCGCTGTGTCCTCCCTGCCTGCCGTATCCTTTTACTTCCGTTACCGTCAATCCGCGGAACCCGATCTCCTGCAGCGTTTCGCGTACTTCATCAAGTTTATGGGGGCGGATGATTGCTTCAATTTTTTTCATATGAATGTATCAACAGATGTTTTCAAAAATGGCTCATTGAACAGAACCAAAATAGTGTATCGTTCCGTGAAGTTCAATACTTTGTGCCGAAAAAGAAGAATGCAGACAAATCATTTATTGAGAGTTGTCTGCATCTGATCGGTTCGTTATCGCAACATCGGGCTCTTGGAGAAATCCGGGTATGCTTCCATACCATGCTCACCAATGTCCAGTCCTTCCGCTTCTTCTTTTTCAGAAACACGTACGCCGAGCGTGAATTTAATGACGTACCACACGACAAGCGATACGACAAATGTGAATGCACCCACCGCTGCAATGCCTGTCAACTGAGCGGTCAATAATTTCATTCCGCCGCCGAAGAACAGACCGTTGCCGGTCGTATTCGGGATAAATTGGTCTTGTGCAAACAATCCCACACAAATTGTTCCGAATACGCCGTTAGCAAGATGGACGGCAAGTGCACCAACGGGATCATCCAATTTTAATTTGTCGAAACCGAGCACAGCAAAGACAACAATGATGCCGGCAAGAGCTCCGATGATCAATGAACTCTCCACACTAATGAATGCACACGGCGCGGTGACAGCGACCAATCCCGCAAGCAAGCCGTTGATCGTCATGCTGAGATCCGGTTTGCCAAGAACGATCCATGCGATTGCAGTTGAAGAAAGTAAACCGGTGATGCCCGCGCTGTTTGTTGTAATGGCAATACGTGAGATCGCTTCGGGATCTGCCGCCATCGTGCTGCCGGGATTAAATCCGAACCAGCCGAGCCACAACACGAGTGCGCCGGTGACGGCAGATGTCATGTTGTGTCCCGGGATCGGATGTATTTTTCCATCTTTGAACTTTCCAATACGCGGACCGAGTACAATCACACCGGCAAGCGCAGCCCATCCGCCGACGGAGTGAACGACCGTCGAACCGGCAAAATCCCAAAATCCTAAACCGGCAAGCCATCCGCCACCCCAGATCCAGTGTCCCGTGATCGGATACATGACACCGACAAGAACAAAAGAGAAGAGAATGAACGAGATATATTTTATCCGTTCCGCAACCGCTCCCGAAACAATTGTCGCCGCAGTTCCGGCGAACACGAGTTGGAAGAAAAATTTTGCGAGCAGTGGAACAGTCGCCCAGCTCATTGCAGAATAGACGCCGCTGTATGCGTCTCCGGTTGCAGGACTATTGTCCGCACCGCCGATACCGTACAATCCTTCTAGACCGATAAATCCCGTCCCGTTTCCGAACATAAATCCCCAGCCGATCACCCAGAATGCAAGGGAGGAAACAGCGAAGACAATGAAGTTTTTAGAGAGGATATTTACGGTATTTTTTGACCGTGCGAACCCGGATTCAACCAACGCAAATCCGAGGTTCATAAAAAAGACAAGCATTGCGGTGATCAAAACCCACAGTGTGTCGACAACAACTTTTGTATCCATAATAGTGATAACTCCTATATTGATAAATTGATTGCTTGTAGATGATGTTATACCGCTTCGTCACCTGTCTCTTCCGTGCGGACGCGGATGACCTCTTCGACTGCGGAAACGAAAATCTTTCCGTCGCCGACCTCGCCGGTTTTTGCTTTTTTCAGGATGATCCCGATTGCTTTTTCGGCTTCTTTATCGGCACAGACGATCTCTATTTTTGTTTTCGGAAGAAAATTGATCGTGTACTCCGAACCGCGGTAGATCTCACTGTGTCCCATCTGTCTGCCGTATCCTTTTACTTCGGTCACGGTCAATCCGCGGAAGCCTGCTTCCTGTAACGCTTCGCGGACCTCGTCCAGTTTATGCGGACGAATGATTGCATCTATTTTTTTCATAGTGCCTCAACATTAATATTGAAAATGGTCTGTTAATTGTTTCAAAACGTTACGATTGCGCCAAGTGTCAGAGTCAATTGAGATTTCTCTTTTGCCGGAGTGTCGGAGTCAAAATATGGTACATCGGACATGTCGTTGCGGACTTCTCCGCGAAGAATCAGGTTGTCCCACGGTTTATATTCGTACGTCCCGGTAAATTCAGAGAGTTTTTGGAGAGCGCCGGTAGAAAGCGGTCCGCCGTTTCCTGCATCATTGTACATCTCGTAACGAACCGCAATGGCGGACATCGCACCGAGCACGTACTTGGCATAGAGAGCCTCTCCTTTCCACGTTGCCAAACCTGCGGCAACACGTTCTTCGCCGTAGTCAAAGTCAATGGCAAGAGAAAGATTGTCTGTAAGCGTGTGAGTGACGATGACGTTATAGACATTCCTTTTTCCTACAATAGCCGGTTCTGTTGCTTCCACGCCACTGATTCCGCAAAGTATGATATTAGTGGAAGGGAATATTCCGTAATTCACCATAAGCCCCAATGTTTTGAACTTGTTGTTGTCGGAAATTGAATTCCAACCGTTTAAGATGCTGGCTGTCGCAGTGAGATTGCTCAAAACAGGATAACTCAATCGAGCCCCGGTATGATAGAATGGTATCGCCCAGCCGAAGAGGACTGAACGGGAATAATTCCAATTGTCCTTGGATTCAATGACTTCAAATCCCATGTGTGTGACAAACTTTCCGACATCGACTGTTAAACCGTCTCCGACGGGAACAACAACAGTCAAATATGCCTGCTGAAAGATACCGGTCAAAGAGATACCCGGCACCGTTCCGGCACCGATATCAACTCTGAACCCGACCGGTTCGGCTTTTTTAGTAAATGCAACTTCAGCAAGAGCGAGGTTAAACTCATTATCCGTAGGGTCAAACACGCGAATCGGGTTTTTCAATGTAACGGGATTTGCAACGTTCTTTATATAGTACCCGTCAAAAAATCCACTGTATGTAATGGGAGATGCGGCAGCATCTTGTGCCCGGACCGTTGCCATCATGGACGCGAACACAAGTCCAGCAATAATCAGAATCTTGAAATATGAACGGAACATAATACCCTCCTGGTAAATAGATAGTTTGTGATTTCATTGAGTCCCGAAAAGCAGGGAAGAGAGAGCCGGCGGAAGGGTGGCGCCGAAGATTTTCGACGGAATGTATCTCCATCATATTCCCTTAATCAATTAGGTATAGAAGTAAATTACCTTATTAATTAAGTTGTCTTGCTAATAAAGATAAAAAATTAAGTTCTGTTGTCAAGTACTATTTTCTGGAAAATGTAACGCGTTGCTTTTTGCCGTTTGATGCACTAACTTCCCTGCGGTAACAGTAAACAGGAGTTTTTTGTATGGTTCTTCATCACAAATTTATCGACACGGCAAAAAAGTACGGCAGCAAGATGTACATCATCGACCGCACGACGAATCGGCGGATCACGTACTCTCGCGCACTCATTGCCTCGCTGATCCTTTCGGAAAAATTGCGGAAGTATGATCCGGGTTTCATCGGCATCATGGTGCCGACATCGGCGGGAAGTATTCTTTCTATACTTGCCTCATTGATGAGCGGACGCGTGCCTGTGATGATCAACTATTCCACCGGCGCCGCTGCGAACTGCGAGTACGCACAGAAAAAATGTGCATTCAAAACCATTATCACATCAAAAGCGCTGCTGGAAAAAATTCAGTGTCCGGTTGTACCGGGAATGGTCTTTCTTGAAGACATCATGGCGAGCATTGGCATCGTTGATAAACTGAATGCAGCGCTCCGCGCAAAACTCCCGACGCCACTCCTGAAAAAAACTGTCGCGCAGGGACATGAAGAAGATAACATCGTCATTCTCTTTACCAGCGGCAGCGAAAAAGATCCGAAAGCTGTTCAACTTACGCACAAGAATATCATCGCAAATCTCAAAAGCCTGGAACAGGTGTACGAATTCTCTTCCGCCGATTCCATTCTCGGCAATCTTCCTCTCTTCCATGTATTCGGACAGACGGCGCACCAATGGCTGCCGATCTGGTGCGGCATGACCGTCGTGACGTACGCAAATCCGCTCGACTTCAAAGGGGTCTGCGATGTCGTGCGTGAAGAAAAAGTAACGATCATGGCAGGAACGCCGAGTTTCTTCTGGGGGTACGTGAATAAATCCAATCCCGGCGATTTTGAAAGCTGCCGCATTATGCTTGCGGGAGCGGATAAATGTCCCGACGCTCTCAGAAAAATATTTTTGGAAAAGCACGGCAAAGTATTGCTTGAAGCGTACGGCTGCACCGAAACAAGTCCCGGCTTAACGGTGAATACTCCGCAGCACAATCGTCCCGGAAGTGTTGGCAGGCCCTTGCCCGGCGTGCGCGTGCGGGTGGAGAATTACGAGACAGGCGAAGAGTGCAAAGTGCGCGAGACGGGAAAGATATTAGTGAAGGGGGATAATATCATGAAAGGATACTTCGACGATTTTGAAAGCACATCGCTCGCGTTCCGCCACGGCTGGTACGATACAGGGGATATGGGTTGGATGGATGAGGAGGGATATCTGTGGCATGTGGGACGACTAAAACGATTCGTGAAGATCGGCGGTGAAATGGTATCGCTCATCAAAGTGGAAGACGTTTTGGAAAAATTATTGCCCGAAGGGGCGAAGTGCTGCGTCGTCGAGATCCCCGACCAAACAAAAGGTGCGCGCATTGTTGCCGCCGTAACGCAGCAGTTGGACGAGAAAGAGATCCTCAAGAAAATGTCCGAACAATTACCCAACATCGCATTACCCAAGAATTTCGTCGTGATTCCCGATCTCCCCCAGATGGGGAGCGGGAAGATCGACTTCCGCACAACGACGAATATGGTAAGGGATTTGGTGGCGAGATAAAAATGTTTCCCCTCCTCCTTTGGAGGAGGGGATTACTTGTCCGCCATCTTTTTGGCGGAAGGGGTGGTGGTCGATTACTTCATCAACGTCATTTTGATCGTTTTCGCAAAATCTCCCGCTCTCATGCGCGCAATATATAAACCGCTTGCAGCATTATGGGCATTCCATTCAACCGTATAACTTCCTGCAGATTTTTCTTCGTTCAGCAACACTGCTACTTCTCGTCCAAGCATATCATACACTTTCATTGTAACAAATTCACTCTTCGGAAGATCGTACGAAATTGTGGTTGATGGATTGAATGGGTTGGGGAAATTTTGGGAGAGAGAAAAATCGTAAACAATTTTGGACGTCACTTTTTCAGCAGAGGTCGGTATATTTTCAAGATATCTTGAAATCGTACCAGTACTTCCTACAGCCCATCCGAAATTCTCCGAATTAATTCTTCGAATATTAATATCCCGTATAATATCTGCTGCATTAAATGCAAAAGTCCAAGTAAAGGATGTATCTGGACTTTGATATATAAGGGATCCTCCTCCCTGATTTCCAAAGAACTTTTTGTATCCATCACCAGTAACACGTCGATAATTTCCAGGAATAATTTGCCATGATTTGCCACTATCTATTGACTTCCCCAGTCCTGCAGTTTGATCTGATTTAACACCCGCAATTAATCCCACACTATTGTCATTGAACCAAACGGTGATGACTCCATTTGTCAGCAGAGTTGTACTTGCACTCCAGGTAACACCGAGGTCTGTGGATTTTATTATTCTTCCCGAACTGGTTCCAAACCAGATGAGCGTATTATCGCGTATGCAAAGAGATCGTTCCAACCCATATTCATTTGCATTTGCTGAAGGTTCTGTAAGAATTCGATTCCATGTTTGTCCAGCATCGGTGGTCTTGAGTATAACAAATTTTCCACCAACAGGATCACCAAATGCCATTCCGGTTGTTTCATCTAGCATCCAAATAGCATTGATGAATCCACCAGAAAGGGAATAGACTTGGGTCCAGTTTGTTCCTGAATTAGTTGTTCTGAAGATATATGTCGATGATGAATGTGTGGTGGTAACAAATGCTACTGAATCATTGAGCGCGTCTACTGAATAGATTTTACCTGATCCAATTGTTCCGCCACCGACACTAAACCAATCTGTGCCACTATTAGTTGTTCGAAGGACGGTACCGTTTGCTCCACCTATCCAGGCAATGGATGGGGTCACCGCTTTGACCGCTCGTAATTCAGCAGTGGTACCGGAATTTTGATTACTCCAATTCGACTGGGAGTAAAGTGTGAGTGAAAAAGTTAAACAAATAAAAAAAATTTGTTGATGAGAGGGTATTTCATAACACCTCCATTTATTGGAAGAAAAGTCACTGAAAGTTAATCTTTGAACTATCTCGGCATTTAGTTCTCTTTGCCGAAAAATCCAGAAAGATATTTTCAGAAATGTTGTATTACCGCAGGCTTGTTCTCCCAGCGCTTTCCATCCCAGTATTCCACCCGCTGTTTAAGGTTGTTAAGGTAGGTTGAATCGATAAGATTGGTAAGTTTTCCTGCGGTTTTGAGACTGTCTTGCAGATGAATTGTGGCTTCGTCTGGTTTCACTTCGATGATGTTCAAATCATTGTCGAAAACATACGTAAATTCAAACCAGAAAAAATTTAATCCGCTGTGCACATCCAATAAAATTTTGTCCGATAAATTGGGGTTTCTTGCTGCTCCGACTCGCACTGTATGAAAGTACAGATCAAGTTCGCTCCAGGGAAATTTAATGTATGCCAACTCTGCTTCAGAAGCTGGAAGACCGAAACCATTCGTTTGTGCAGATTCAGTCCTTCCTATTACTTTCAGCGGATCAAGAGCAATCAGCACGCCTTTCGAACGGGCAATGTGGTTTTCATGCTCATAGATATCGTTTGAACCTGCTAGAAAGACAACATTCATTCCGTTTGCGAGTGTATGGGTGAATATGTTTTGAGTGTTTCCGTAATGCGCAAACATTCCAAGTTCATTGCCGTTTATATCGTGAACGGTAATAAGTACCGGTGATCGTCCACAGGTCCATGCGGTAACAATATATTTTTGAGCAGAATCGTGGGACGGAGTAAAAACCACGAAAGAACTAGGTAGGAACTTGAATGGGTATTGGATTCCTCTGAATGTCGGTTGATAGTCTGTTTCAATGGCGAATCGCAAACTTTTGTCGGCGTTGAATACTCGTAATTTTCTCTTGCCATTTTCGTACTGCGGTAAACTAGCGGTAGTAATGAATTCTTTTATGCCGTCGTTGTCAAGATCATACAAAGCGGCACAGTATGTCCCTGCCTCTTTTGAATTGAAGAGGCGCGCCACTTCTTCAGCCCCTATTTTCCACAAGTCATCATCCTCGCGGTTTCGAATGACAAGCAAATCATTTTTTGTGTCATAGAAAATTGAGTTTGGGTTTGTGTCCTTCGTTTCCGGCAGGAAAGAAAAAATTAATGCGGCAAAGAGAGCCACTATTCCAAATGAAAAACTCCCCGCCGCTACCGGATTTCTCTTTGCCGAGTAGATCACCTTTCCCCAAAATGTCATCGGCAATTCTTCATAGAATTGAAGATCGGAAAAATCTTTTGCGGTAACATGCTGTTCAATGCGTGTGAGAGAATTCGTGGAAGAAACAGACTCTTCCGGAATATTTTCCAATCGTGTATTCAGGTTCGCATAGAATGTGCGGATGCGTTCGACGGTTTCTCTGCAACCGTAACATTCGGCGAGATGCTGCTCAATTTCCCGGGTAGAGATGTCATCTCTTAAAGAGATGACATCTCTGTTGAGATTAAGAATGTACTGTTCAAGAATATGTTCTTCGATATGCTTCATACTATAGTTTCTTGGCAATGAATTTATCTTGCCGAAAATTATCCACGAATTACATGAATAATGCTTAACGAATTTTCAAAAATGAATTCTTGACACGCATCCCACACATACTTGTTATGCTAAGTCCCGCTTTTCAGCGGGATAAACTACGCAACCGAAGCAATCTCCAGGGATTCATGAGATTGCTTCGCCAAAAAACGGCTCGCAATGACAATTTTTCATTTTTGAAACTACTTACACTATTTCCGTATCTCTTTTGCCACTTCGTCACATGATAATTTGAACAAATACTCAAGCCGCGATCTGTGCTGTGCCTTATACTCTTCAACCGACAAATCGGGGAGATGGCTTTTTAATGCTGCGTACAATGATTGACCGTCCGAAGATCCGGAGACAATCATGTATTCCAAACGGGATTTAATAACATTGAAATAGATGAGATAGGTTGCGTCATTCATTTTTCCTTTGTTCACATATTGGGAATGAAAACGCTGCCGGATTCGGTCAACAGCAGAGTGCATTGCTTCCTTAATTCTCTGTTCATTGCGATCCTGCGTGAAGTCATTCCCCACCGTAGAAATCATCGCTTTCCGTGCATAGAGAGAACGGATTGTTAACGCAACCTGCAGTACGCTTACCATACGTGCATAGTCGTGCTGCTCTCTCAGCATCCGCGCCAGTTTGCCGACGATCTCCAGCACATTTTCGATTCCGCGAACTTCCGCTGCAAGAAGTTTCTCCAATGTCTGCTCATCGTATTTGGGAAGATGTTCAAGAGGATCGCATTGCGTCGGTGCGAGATATAATTCGCCGAAGCGTTCAAGTTCAGTATAATTTCCGAGTGCATGCACAGCAAGCCGCACGTTGCGGATGATCCGGGAGAGTGCCGGATCACTGTCATGGTACAACCGTACGATGCCGTCGTTGACTTTTGTGAAGACAAGCCGTCGAAGATGAGAGAAGAGTTCAGCATCGCTCAGTGCGGAAATATCGAACGCTGAAAAGTATGCACTCAAGGCAATGAACGCATTTGATTCATCTCTGCGAAAGAGATCGGCAATGCAGTCATACGCGGCATCTTCAAGGGGGAGCCGGACGAATTCTTTGTTCAGCGAACCGGAAGATGCTTTCCCTTCCAAAAACGTCACAGCAATTGCATGACTCAGCGTAACAACGTCGTTCAGTTGCAACGGTGTGTAGGTTTTGTCCAACAAAGCAGAAAGGTTTTTCCGCAAACGTTCGACGAGTGTGTGATTTTGCCCCATAAGAGTGCACTAAAATCAGCAAACATAACGTCAATGTCAACGAGCGTACTCCACCTTCAAAACTTTGATTTGCTCGTCTTCCAATTTGTAATCCAGAAACGTCTCAAGATATTCCTTCATCTCGTCCCAATAATACACTGTGTACCCACGTTTTCGGATTTCATCAAGTTGCGGTTTATAGAGAGCGTAGATAAAGTACACTTCATTTCCGCGCAGCGATTTCGCACAATCATGTCTGAACTCTTTTTCAATTCCACGCGCCACTTCCACGTCCGGATTTTCCAGCCAGAACATCGGTCCCATGCCGATCATTACGAATGATGAATCGGGGATCGGCGTCTGTGCCAGGCGGATCCGTTTTTCGTTTATCATTTGCCGATCCGTGAACTCTTTTATCAGATACCCCCGTTGTATATTCAGTTCGAGTTCCGGATTGGCGACGCTATGCTTAACAACATCCACTGAAACGAATGCGTAGGAAAAAAGCAGAATCATAATAGCGATGTAGTGACTCCGTTGCACCAGTCCCGCAACAGCAATAAGAAGGAAAGGAAACATCGGGATCAAATATTCCCGTTCATCCGGCAGCAATGCAAACACCAGTGCAGCAGTGCCGATTGCGGCAGACGAAGTTCTGAAAGACACATGAGTGAAAGCTGATTGGACTTTTTTTCTGTTTAACACGACGGCAGCGACGATACCGATCCATCCAAGGAGTCCGAGTGAATATGTGAAGCGGTAAAAATAAAAACCGACTTTTTTAACGAATGAATAATGCCGCTGATCGGCGAGATAATCCTGTACGACCAGCAGATAATTGTTGGAGAGCAGTACGGGTAGATAGCACACTGCAGTAACTGCGCACGCGGTTATTGCAAACGACTTCCATTGACGCCGCTCCGTTCCGGGAAATAGAAAGTACATCGGAAGAACGTATGCGATGTGTGAAATGCGCGTTCCCGCCGCCAATCCAAGCACTACTCCTGCAAGCATGAATCGTTTTTCAAGGAGTAAATAAAGCGACGCAACAATTCCGCATAATCCCCACACATAATCCATTGAGAGCGCTGAATTTTTCCAGAGAATCGGCAGGAAGGAATATATGATCATCACAATATCACCATGCGGAATATTCCAGCGTTGTAATATGGATCTTAGCAGCAACAATGAAACGATAAAAACCAAGAGCGAAGCGGCATTGGAAGCAAACGATCCGCTCAGTGCAATGATCGGCGCTTGAAGAAACTCGTACACGGGAAAACCGGGGAAGCGGGAGACCTGATAGAGATGTTCATTCCATAGCATAAGCGCAGATTTTGCAACACGCCATCCGTCCCCGTCGGCGCCGAAACCGCCGGACAAAAAAGGAATGCGGGAAAGAATGACAAAAATAACGAGAATGAAAAATGAACGGGTTGATTTCATGGAGTTGAGTATATGGAATATTCGCATCGCATCACACTATTTTCTTTTTGCTTTTTCTTCCGAACAATCGCTATCTTTCTCTATAGAAAAAATAGGGAAAATTTATGAAAAAGTTTTTGCTCTTTGTGTCTCTTTTTTCCGCGCTTTATTCGGAAGAAGGAATGTATCCGCTCTCCGAAATCCACAAGATCAATCTGAAAGCAAAAGGATTCAAAATCACATGGAAGGATATCTACAATCCAAACGGCGTCAGTCTTGTGGATGCAAGTGTGAATGTCGGCGGGGCGAGCGGTTCGTTCATTTCGCCGGACGGATTGATTATTACCAATCATCACGTCGTCTTTGGTGCTGTGCAGCAGGCAAGCAGTGTCGCAAACGATTATGTGACGAACGGTTTCGTTGCCCGAACGCGGGAAGAAGAAATTCCGTCGAAGATCATCACCGTGCGCATTGTTGATTCGTACCGCGATGTTTCAAAAGAAATCCTTACGGGAATATCTGACACGACCAATCCAATCGATCGGTCGAAGATCATGGAAAAAAATTCCCGCGCGCTGGTTGCCGAGGCAGAGAAGAAACAGAAAGGGATTACCGCATCGGTTGCTGAGATGTTTGCAGGCAAAACGTACGTTCTCTTTGTTTATAAAACGATCAAAGATGTGCGGCTCGTCTATGTTCCACCTCGTGCCGTTGGCGAATTTGGCGGCGAGGAGGATAACTGGATGTGGCCCCGTCATACGGGAGATTTTTCATTCATCCGTGCGTACGTGGGGAAGGACGGAAATCCTGCAGAGTATTCGCCGGAGAATGTACCGTTCAAACCGAAGAATTATTTCCGTGTCAATCCAAACGGCGTTGATGAAAACGATCTTGTCTTTATTCTCGGCTATCCGGGACGGACGTTTCGTCATCAAACGTCGTACTATCTGGAATATGAGCATGATTTTCGTCTGCCGTACATTCAACAGAGGAACGCATGGATGATTACGCAGATGGAAGAGGCAGGAAAAGAGAATAAAGAAGTCTATCTTACACTCGCAGCACGCATGAAATCTCTTGCCAATGTGGAAAAAAACTACAGAGGTAAATTGAAGGGATTCAGAAACATTCCTCTCGTGCAGAACAAACAAAAAGAAGAATCGGAATTGCAGGCATTTATTGATTCGGACAGTAACAGAAAGACAAAATATGGAACCGTGCTGTCGGAGATCAAAGCAGTCTATAATGAAATGCGAAGCGATGCGCAGCGGAGCAACATCCTCGGCAGTATTGTCGGCAGTTCATCGTTGTTGACGATCGGGAATATGTTAATCAAATTTGTTGAAGAACGACAAAAGCCCGATACGGAGCGCCAATCGATGTACACCGAGAAAAATATTCCGCAAATACGCCAGCAGCAGCGGTCCGTTTTGCGCAGTTTTTATCTGCCGCTTGACAAATTATTTTTGAAAGAGATTCTTACGGACGGAGCGCGACTTCCCGAAGATCAACAGATACCGGCAGTGAAGACATTGATCGGTACAATTTCGGTCGAAAAATTTATCGATTCTGCATTCGCACACACTCATCTCGCCGATACTTTGTTCCTGAACCGTGCAATGGAAATGACTCCGGAGCAGTTGAAGAATCTCAACGATCCGCTCCTCAATTTCCTGTTCATGCTCGCCGATGATTTGGAGATGCAGAATTCCGTGAGTCGCAAACGCACGGGCGAGTTGAACCGATTAATGGGAAAACTCGTTGATGTAAAACAGGAGTGGAAAAAAAAGGATTTTATTCCCGACGCAAATTCCACATTGCGGTTGACATTTGGAACTATCCGCGGGTACAGCCCGGCAGATGCCGTGTATTATTCTCCGATCAGCACTTTAAAAGGAGTGATCGAAAAAACACGCGATGAAGAAGAGTATAACACGCCGCAACGAATCAGGGAATTGTATCGGAAAAAAGAATTCGGGCGATACAAGCATCCGAAGCTGAACGATCTGCCTGTCGCTATCCTCTATGATATGGATACGACGGGAGGAAATTCCGGAAGTCCTGTGTTGAACGCAAAAGGAGAACTGGTTGGCGTGAATTTCGATCGCGCATTCGAAGCGACGATCAACGACTATGCATGGAATGAAAGTTACAGCCGGTCGATCGGTGTGGATATTCGATACGTGCTCTGGAATGTCGAGAAAGTGGGGAGTGCAGAATTCTTGCTGAAAGAAATCGGCGTAAAGTAGAATTCAATACGTGTAGAACTGTATGAACGCCGGGGAAAGTTTCCGGCGTTTCTATCTTTAAAATATTCTAACGTGAAATAATCCCGTTCTGTGGCGAAATTACCCGACAGAGTAGGTCCATTGCGATATAAAAGATTGATATTCCAACACTTGTTGGGTATATTAATGCGATAGAAAGAATAATTATTCATGCCAGTTCCAGATAAAGATTCGCAAAAAAAGATGATCGGCGAACTGCTGAAGAACGCCGACAAGCATATCAAATCCGCTGAATGGAACAAAGCGCTCGACGAGGTGGGGAAAGCGCTTGCCATTGAACCGAACAATATGTACGCTCTGGCGTACAAGGATCGCATTAACGCATCTATTGCCGAAGAGAAGAAGAAAGCGGAAGAGGAAAAAGTTAAAAAACTTTCTGAGGATCAGAAGAAAACAGGTGAGCCGCCGAAGGAGGAGAAAAAACAGGAACCGGCAAAAGAAGAAAAAAAGCAGGAAGAAAAAAAATCCGAAGAGAAGAAGCCTGAAGAGAAAAAGCCGGAGGAAAAGAAGGCGGAAGAAAAGAAAGCAGAGCCGGTAAAGCAGGAGGTAAAACCGGCTGCGGGGGGTAAAGATGATTCTTCTGCACGTATCGAATCATTGCGGCAGGAATTTTCCGCTATACAGGCGAAACTGCAGCGCGAAGTCGCTCAGCTGACAATGCAGGTGAAAGAGGCGCAGGCGTTGAAAGAATCTACCGAAAAGACACTCAACGGGCAGATCGTTGCATTGCAGCAGCAACTGACCGACATCAAACATAACGCCAGTAAAGCAGATCACAAAGATGCCGATGCTCACAAAAAAGAATTAGAAACACTTAAAGCGAAACACCAGAAAGAACTTGAGAGCGCCCGTGAAATCGCCAAAGCGGAAAGTCTTGCACAGATTGCAACGCTGCAAAAAGAACTTGAAGCATCCAAAGCATCGGCGTCTCCCGCGGCAATGAAAGCGCAGGGCGAGGCGATTCTTCGCACGATGTTCCAGAAAGCATGGAAAGACGGTACGATCTCGAACGATGAACGCCAGTTGCTGGAAGTATTGAAAAATGCTATTGAACTGTCCGATCAGAAATTTGCCGAAATTGAAAAAAGCACGAAGAGCGAAGCGTATGTCGGCGCACTCCGCAGCGTCTGGTCGGACGGACTTGTTACACCCGAAGAATCCGATTTTCTCCAATCACTCCGCGACAAACTCGGCATTCCCGCCGACGAACATTTCAAACTCGAAAGCCAGATCAGAAAAGAATTGAAGAAGTAAATCTTGCAGCGGGAAGGCATTAATGATGTCCTACCGTCTTCCCTCCATCAACTTCTCCGTATAGACATTGCACAGCCGATCTTCCGCCTCTAAATGATAGATGTATGTCGGATAGCGGACTTTTCGGACAGTGAAATATTTCTCTACCCTCGTGTAAAAATCAAAATCTTCGCCGAACGGAATCGGCTTGAATGTTTTTACTCGCTTTAAAACATCTCTTCTGAAAAAAAATGTGCCGCCGACGTGACATTTGCTCAAATGGATTTTCTTTGACGGATCGGTCAGATCAACCACATATCGTTTTTCTTTCGGACCGATGAGTTTCATGCCTCCGTGGAGAAAGTCCACGTTCCAATTGCGTGACCGTTCCAGATACTGCACTCGCTCTTCAAGATGTGTTGGTGCAAACTCATCATCCGAATCGAGGAAGCAGAGGTAGTCTCCAATGGCAAGCTGCATTCCGGTGTTGCGCGCGTGTGCTAATCCGGCGTTGAGTTGGTGAAAATATGAGATGCGGTCGTCTTTGGTGGAGTATTCATCAATCAGTGCTCTCGTTTTGTCTTTGCTTCCATCATCCACTACAACCAACTCCCAGTCGTCGTACGTTTGTTGTAAAACAGAATCAATTGCACGCGGCAAAAGCCCGGCTCTATTGTATGTGCAAAGAATGATCGAAACCTGCATGAACGAATATCATTCAATTTTTAATATATTTGTGTGTGCATCAAATGATGTTTTAAATTTCAGCAGCGGTTCAACCGCCTTTCCTTCGATGACCTCACCGTTCTCCACTCTAAATCGTGAACCGTGATTCGGGCAGACGATTTCCCCGTCTTTCGGCAATTTCACTTCGACTCCTTTGTGCGTACACAGCGCAGAATACGCAGCAAACTGATTTTCAGAGAGACGGATAATGAGAATCGGTTCACTGTTATTTAACTTGCCGTATCGTTTCTTGATCGCGCCGCCCGGTTTTTGCAATGCGGGATACTCTGTAAGATGTATAACCGGGTCTCCGTCATCAACCGTATCGCACGCGGAGATCATTACGCTGATTATTCCGCTGCAGGCAATGCACACTCCAGTCTTTGCTGACGATGAAAGAAACTCCCGGCGGTATTTGTTGAATGGAGATTCCATTTATCCGATTGTGACAGTATTTTTATTCGCGTCGTATGTTGCCGTGAATGTGGGCAGCGGGGAAGTTGCGGGTCCATTGACAACACTGCCGTTTGTTGCGTTGAACCGCGAACCGTGATTCGGACAGGTGATCACGTTCTTTTCAGGCAATCCGACCTCGGAACCTTGATGCGTACAGATCGCAGAGAGCGCGATGAATGATGCGTCGCCCGTCCTTACGACAATGATGACATTTCCTCCGTTGACGGACGAGATCCTTTTTTTAACTGCGCCGCCGACGCTCTGAAGTGCAGTTTCTTTATTGATGTCGATGACCGGTTCATCGAACGAGACAGGATTATCTTCCTCCTTGCATCCTGTCAGCAGTGATACGATTCCCGCACTGCACAGTAAACAGACACCGCCGTGTGTTACCGTTGATAAGAACTCGCGGCGCTTCCGGTTAAGCACTGCTTCCATACAGATTCTCTCCTTTGTTTTTGAAAGTTACTAAATAAATTCATACTATCAATACAACAAAAGAGTTCACCATATTTCTCCAGCAGATAAAAAATTTATGATCACTATACTAACGCTTCCCTTGTTGGCTCTTCAATTCGCCCTTCCCGAAGGAATGATGGCAACAATAACCGCGGAAAAACTGAGGAATCACATTGCGGTTCTTTCGCATGATTCGCTGGAAGGGCGCGGTCCCGCGTCTAACGGAGACAGAAAAGCCACAGAATACATCGTTTCGCAATTCAAAAAATTGGGATTGCAACCGGCTGGTGAGAATGGAACATTCCTGCAAAAAGTGCCGATGGTCGGCGTCACTGTCGATCCGAAGTCTGTGCTTGCAATTGCAAAAGGAAAAGAAAAGCTCTCCCTTGCATACTCAACAGATTTTGTTGCCGCCACCGGCATCTATGACCCCGCGATTACGGTGAATAATGCTGAGATGGTGTTCGTCGGCTACGGCATCGTGGCGCCCGAGCAAGGGTGGGACGATTACAAGGATGCCGATATACGCGGGAAGATTATCGTGATGATGAATAACGATCCGTCGTCTGACGATCCGAAATTCTTTGCAGGAAAAGGAAGGACGTATTACGGCAGGTGGACGTACAAGTACGAGATTGCGGCGGAGAAAGGAGCGCTCGGCGCTATTGTCATTCACACGACACCGTCCGCCGGGTATCGGTATGAAGTGATTCGGAATTCATGGAGCAGGGAGATGTTCGATCTTGAAGAGAAATCGACAACACCGGTATTGCGGTTGAAAGCATGGACGACTGAAGACGCAACGAGAAAATATTTTCAACTTGCCGGCTTTTCGCTCGACTCGCTGATGAAACTGGCAGAAGAGAAAACATTCAAACCAATTCCGCTCGGCATTACGCTCTCGACAGCGATGAAATTGTCCGTCAAGCGATTACAGACGAATAATATTATCGGGAAAGTGGAAGGAAGTGATCCCGTGTTGAAAGATCAGTATCTCGTCTTCAGCGCGCACTTCGATCATTTCGGCATCGGCATTCCGGTCAACGGCGATTCGATCTACAATGGTGCGCTCGACAATGCATCCGGCACGGCGTTGATGCAGACGTTTGCGGAAGCATTCGCATCGCTGAAAGAAAAACCGAAGCGCTCGCTCTTGTTTGCCGCTGTCGCCGCTGAAGAACAGGGATTGCTTGGCTCAAAATATTTTGCGAACAATCCGACTGTTCCCGCTCGACAGATCGCCGCGAATATCAACACCGATGTCATCAATACTATCGGACCGACGAAAGATATTTTCTTTCAAGGGAGCGACCGTTCCTCACTCGGCAGCGATCTTGCACTTGTTGCAAAAGAAATGGGATTGACAGTGAGGAACGATCCCGCGCCGGAACAAGGAGGATTTTACCGGAGCGATCATTTCAGTTTTGCAAAGGTCGGCATTCCCGCCATGTCGATGGGGAGCGGGAGAGATGTGGTCGGTGTTGATACCGCCGTTGTGAGGATGATGCGCGAGCGGGGAGCAAAAAATTATCACCAACCGAGCGATGAGATGTACGATGATTGGAACTATCACGGCGCGCTGCAGCAGGCGGAGATTGTTCTTCGGATCGCGTGGCGTGTTGCGAACATCATCGAAATGCCGTACTGGAATCCGGGAGATGAGTTCGGAGTGGTGAGGAAGAAGTCATTGGAAATTCCAAATTCCAAATGACGAACCCTAAAGAATCCTCAAATCTCAATGCACAAGCGTTTGAGTTTTTGTGTGAGGATATTGGAGTTTATTTGAAATTTGGTGCTTGTGATTTTGAATTTCCGACAAACACGTATTCATGCCGCGGTGCAGTCTTGCATGCCTCACTGCACGAACGCAATGTGTTTTGCTCGCACTCTTCACATTGAAAATGCTGTTTGTGGCAGTCGAGATTGGCGCAGTTAACATACCGGTCGCACGGTTTGCCGCAGCAGATGCATGTGGAAACAGGAATGTAGTTCTCCGCGCGGTTGATTGGTACGGCGATCCGCTTGTCGAATACATAGCACAATCCTTCCCACAACCTTCCTTGTACAGTCGGATCCTTTCCGTACGATACGATGCCCCCGTTCAATTGTGCGACGTTTTCAAATCCTTCGCTCATCATGAACGCCGTCAGTTTCTCGCATCGCACACCGCCCGTGCAATATGTGAGGATCGTTTTGTCTTTGTAGTGTGAAAGATTCTCTCTGATCCATTGCGGAAAATCTCTGAACGATTTCACCGGCGGACGGATTGCATTTCTGAAATGCCCAAGGTCGTATTCATAATCGGTGCGCCCGTCGATAATAAGGACATCATCCCGCTGCATCGCGTCATGCCATTCTTCCGCCGACAGATGCTTTCCCGTCTGCTTCATCGGGTTCCCGTTCTCACCAACCTTGAATGTTACCAATTCTTCTTTTGTACGAACGAATAATTTATCAAAGACATGCTTCTCAACTTCGTCAATCTTGAACCACATATCGGTAAATCGGTCATCCATCTGCAGCGTCGTCATGTAACAGTCGGTTTGTTCGACGGTGCCGGAGAGCGTGCCGTTGATCCCTTCCGGCGCAATGAGGACTCTTCCTTTCAATCCCAGCAGGTAACACAGATGATGATGGTGCTGCGCAAAGAGCGCGTACCCATGGATTGGCACGAACTTGTAGAAGAGCAAAACGCGATGCGAAGCATCCTTCGGATATTGTTTTTGAGTATTCACTGTAGAAATGTACGGAAAAAATGCCCTAATGAAAAATTAACGATGAACCGTGGACAATGTCATAATACGACATTGTAAATTTTTAATTGTTCATTGGTAATTGTTTTTCACAAACTCAACGATGATAATCGCATCACTGATCGGATCGACGGAGGGAGAATTGAAATGTGCATCGAGCCGTGCGGCAAGGCGGCTGGAAGCAGAGCGGACTTCCTTAGGGAGTGAAACATTTTCTTCTGCCTGATGCAGCAATTGAACAAAATCTTCAGAAGATGAATGAAAAAATTCTTTGAGTGCGATGCCCGCAATGCGCCGCGCGATGGTGCGCGTGCGTCCGGGATTTTGGTCCGGTTGGAGACGCTTGAGTTCGGTTTCTATTTGAAGGAGCCAGTTCATGAAACGAAAACCTTCTTTCCAACATTACATTCCAAGCATTTCTCACCTACACAGTACTTTTTATTCAACTGTATCAATCCCTGCTGCTGAAATGCAAATTCGATCTTTATTTTTCCTTTCACAAGATGTTTGTTCATCGTGCGGAGGATGGAATTGTCTTCCAGCAGCGGGAGTTCCACAGCAAGATTCAGGCAATGTTCCGCAAGATCGTTCTTCCCGAACACTTTCGCATACAAACAGATGAACGGCACGATCGTGTTGATGAAGATATCGAACTTTCGCGACTCGCCGAGCAGCGTATGTTTTTGATGTGTCGCTTCGGTAAATGAATAATGGTAATTCCAGAAAGGATCGTCTCCGGCATCGAATAGATTCAGAATCTGCTCGATCTTCGAGTGTGCGGAAGAATATTTTCCACCAATAAGCGTGACGAGTGATTTGAAGAGCGATTGGTGAAGAATCTTGTGAAGCAAAACTCCAGCCGCAGCGATCCGTATCGTCGGGAAGTTAGAGGGGCGGGTAGGAGAAAAATTCCAAACGGATGAGTGAACCGCCATCAGAGGAATCTGCACCGGCAGTTCTTTCCATAATGCTTGCAATTGGTGAACATACACTTTCGATTGCTGATCCGATAGATCATTGACGCCGGGAAGGAGTCCCGACGCTTTGAACAGTACCGATTGAATTTCAGCCGAGGAAAGTTCACGCGCAGATGAAAGATTTTTCCATTGAAGGATCGAAACATTCTCCGCCAGCGATCTCATTCCCTCGCGGTTGTTCGAATATCCGAGCCCATCCATGATCCCTTCATACAGCAACTGCTCCCACGGAAGTTTCTGTCTGAACAATTCTTTGTCAATATTCACGTCGGGGAGAGGAATCTCATCCGGATCAATCATTTCGTTGTACGGCGGATGCGGTTCGCCGATGATTCTGTGCTGAGATATGATAATGTCGGACAATCGTTCGTGCAGGCGTTGAACTTTCTCTTGCACACGTTCACGGTACATTGTGCGAATCCAATTACTCAATAATGACGAATCAATCGCATCGTTCACCGCCGCACATTTAATCGGTTTGCTGATTGATGAATATTCTTCGCGCGAAAGTTGATCAGCGATATTTTGAATTGGCGACCGAAGAAACGGTTCAAGAATGACGGTGGGGATGATTCTGCCGCTGTGGGAGTGTGTCTGTGAAAAACTTCCGTTGAGAACGACGTGAAGAATGACGGAATTATACGCAGGATCGTTCTGATGGTGATGATTGTTCCAGTCCTCCGCTGCCCGGTGAAACTCGATATCGCCGGTGAATCGCTTTCCTCCGATCTCGATGACGGCATTCCGGAAATCAGGTCCGCTGCCGCGGTGAAGAATTCCTGCGTTAATGACGCGAATGGAATGGTGATCGGTCGTTACGAGTTTCGATGCATCGAACAATTGTTTGGACCAGATATGTCGAAGCAAGTCTTCGTGCATAATTTGTCGTGTGTGTCATTGCGAGGAGTTCCGATGTTTTCTATCGGAACGACACGGCAATCTGGTAGTGCGAGGGAGATTGCTTCGTCCAAACCAACAACGTTTGGACTCGCAATGACAATCTTTTTAATAATATTTTTTTTGAATAGAATTTATCTCGTCGCGCAGTTTCATCGCTTCGTTCCGTGTGGCATCGGCAAAATCTTTTCTGCTTGAAGCATACAAGATGCTCCGGCTGGCATTGATGACTACTCCATATCCGTCCGGCGTACAGCCGTATTTAATGACATCATCAATGCTGCCTCCTTGCGCGCCGATGCCGGGAACAAGAAACGGCGCAGTCGGCGCAAGTTTGCGCACGGACTGAATATCTTTCGATTTTGTAGCGCCGACGACAAAACCAAGATTGTCACGTGTCGTCCATTGTTGAGATGTGACGACAACTTCTTCGAACAATCTGCGTCCGCCTACTTTTTTGTACTGAAAATCGAATGCTCCTTCGTTAGATGTCAGTGCAAGAAGGAAAACACCTTTCTTCTCATCCTGTAAAAACGGCTGCACGGAATCTTTTCCCATGTACGGCGCAACGGTGATCGAATCGAAATCCAATTCCCGCAGGATCGCATTTGCGTAGTATCCCGATGAATTGCCGATATCTCCCCGTTTCGCATCGGCGATTGTGAGAACGGAAGAGGGAATCAACGCGCGTGTTCGTTCGATGATCGACCACCCTTCTTTTCCTAATCCTTCATAGAACGCGAAGTTGATCTTGTAAGCGCAGGCGAGATCTTTTGTTGCCCCGATGATCTGCTTGTTGAATTCCAAAATGATGTTCTTCTTCGATCGCAAATGTACAGGAATTTTTTTTGCATCCGTATCGAGTCCGATGCAGAGAAGAGAGTTTGTTTTTTGCTGAATTGAAGTCAGTAAAGAATAAAATGTCATTGTCGATACTTTTTTTGGTACGGAATTCTTGGTTCTTCAATTGTAAACCCAAAAGGATGCTTCGGTTTTTCAGGTGGTGTCAATAGTTGACGAAGCGCCTCGAAAACGACTTTGAATTGCTCATCGTACTTCTTTTCGAGTTCTTTAAGTTTCTCGGCAAGTTCTTTATTTGTCAACAACAAATTTCGCAGTCGTGTGAAAGTGCGCATAATTTCAATATTTACCTGAATCGCACGATCACTGTTCAAGATTGATGAAAGCATGGCGACTCCATGCTCCGTGAACGCATATGGCTGCTTCCGAATTCCACCCCAACTTGAAGTCACAAATTGTGACTTCAAGTTTTTAAATTCTGCGGGTGATAACTGAAACATAAAATCATCAGGGAATCTCTTAAGATTTCTTCGGACAGACTGCATGAGAACTTTGTGCTTCACTTGGTAGAGTTCAGCAAGATGATTACTCAACAATACTTTTTGACCCCGAATAAACAGGATGTGTTGTTCGATTATTTCGAAAGGGACTATGGAAGATGATTTTTTTCTCTTCTTATATGCAATCGTCGTAGTCATAGACTTGATTATTCTTCTTCAAAATAATCGTAATCAATTTTTTTGATGTCATAACTTCGATCCTTCGATACGCCGACATCGTAGTCCATCATGTACTCCGCAAGTTGCTCGCCATCGATCAACACAATTTTTGTTTCGTTTTTTGGTTGATAGTTCAATGCATCTGAGGTAAACTCTGATGTAGTTATGAAAATCCCTTTCTTTGCTCCCTGGCCCGCAAGGGCGCCAACAAACTTTTGCAATTCAGGTCTCCCAACTACATTTTCCCATCGCTTTGCTTGAACGTAAATAACGTCAAGCCCCAATTTATCTTCTTTGATTACTCCGTCAACGCCCCCATCGCCGCTTTTGCTGATTGCCCGCGCATCGCGCAATGTCCCGCCATATCCCATTTTCACGAGAAGATCAATTACCAATTGTTCAAAAAATTGCGGTGATGAGGACTTCACTTTTGCCAAAATTTCTTGAGCAAGCGCTTGACGTATATTTTGATAGCTTGTTTCAAGAAGTTCGGTGGGATTCTGTGACGAAGTTGTTTCCGACTGGGAATCAGTTTCCTCGTTCTCTTCTCTCTGTTTTTTCCACTTTTTTATCCTTTTTTGCTTTATGTTTTTTATTGGTTTTTCTTTTTTGGTATAAGCGTTCGTTCGGTTCAAAAACCATAAATCCTTGATTCTTGTATGCACTAATTCTATTGTTGCACAACCGAATATATTCCTCACTTATTTCATATCCAACAAACTTTCGTTCACACTTTAGCGCCGTTAATCCTGTTGTACCACTACCCATAAAAGGATCTAAAATAATATCATCTTTGAAAGAATAAAGTTGAACTAATCGGTATGGCAATTCTTCAGGAAAGGGTGCCGGATGTCCGACTTTGCGGGCCGATTCAGCATTCATCGTCCAAATTGATTTTGTCCATTCAAGAAATTGCTCTTTGGTAATTGTATTTTGTTTATCCTTACCAATTCTATTGTAATCACCCTTTGAAAAAATCAAAATGTATTCGTGTATGTCCCGAAGAATTGGATTTGCAGCGCTTAACCAACTGCCCCAAACAGTCGAAGGACTTGCGCTTGCCGCTTTGTTCCAGATAATTTCGCCTCTCATATTAAAGCCAATATCCAACATGATTTTTGAAATATAATCTGAAAGAGGGATATACGGTTTGCGACCTAAATTAGCAATATTGATACAAGCACGACCACCATTTACAAGTACACGATATGTTTCTGAAAAGACATTTTTCAAAAAAGAGAGATATTCATCAAGCGTCAAATCTTTATCATATTCTTTAGAAACATTGTAAGGCGGCGATGTAATCATAAGATGAATACAATTTATTTCATCCTTTTATTATGCTGAGCACACGGCGTTTTCGCTGTTTGATAATGATTAGTTAATAATGTACTTCTTTGAAATAATCTTTGGCGATAAAATCAACTGCTTGTCTAACAAAAAATTCATCATCATTAAATTTAACTTTCCGTAGCCACCCTTCATTATCAAAATATTCTTCAGTGTTTGAGTAAGTAAACTGGGCATGAACGTTTGGAGATACAACTAGTAAGTTTTTAAAATGGTGTCCTAACTCTGGTTTAATGTGGTGAATTTCAAAATAAGGTAATCCGGCTTTAGTTAGAAAAGTAAAGTTCGATATCTGACATTTACCTTTATAAATCTCTAAAAGTATCTTTCTAATAAAAAGTGGTACTGTCTCTTTTGTTTTTCCCATTATTAAACGAGACTTTCGTTGAGTTGGTTTGTTCGATAACGTCCTCAAGAATTCACTTTTTGCGACTTCCTCTTTTGTCTTTTTTGTTTCCGTACAGAGTAAATCTAAGTATTTATTCAGTTCTTGTTCCGTACTTGCCAATTCAAAACTTTTTTCAAGATTAACTATATTATTTTTAAAAACTCGTTCAGGAACGATCTTGAACTTGTTACCTTCTAGAATTTGAATAACAAGTTCTTCTCCGCTTTGTATAGAATATTTTTCATAAAAGTCTTTCAAACCACCAATCCTACATTCTCTACTACTACTATTCCACGGTGTAAATGGTTTAAATTCTTCTTTACCTCTTTCATTTATTACAACTATTTCTCTCTTATCTTGAGGAAATAGGTCGATTAATGAAACGGGGATAGCAAGTAAACCCTTCCTGATACGTCCTATTGTAGTTTTGATTGTTACATACTCGAAAGGAATATCTGATTTCTCCTTTTTCATCTTTTCACCCTGATTTCTATCGCTTCGTCTGCTTCTTCCCAATTCTCCAAATTGGTAAATAATTCGTTTCTATTGATATCAATCATTCTCCCTTTTCCAATGGCATTTTCTTCATTATCTGCATCTACTTCATATGTACAATATCCACTGTAATAAATTTTAACCACAAACTTTTTGGTTTGTAACATATACAATCCCTTGTTAATTAAGGCTTAAGAAAAATAGGCACATGCCTGACGTTCTTAGATAATCAACTTTTTCTTGATAAGATTTTGCAATAGGGCTGTTACCCAATACCACAATCGGAATTTTAGTTGATGCGGGTCCCGAAACCCGAATGTTTATTGATTTACCGATTGCTTTTAACATGGAATCAGAGCGGAGCAACGATGGATTTCCTTTGTGAGTTGTATAATCTTCAATAAATGAGACTGTCTTTGTACTTTTATCAAGTTTGTAGTTTGAAACAACACTCATTTTAATTTCAAAAATTAATTTAACATCTTCCGCACGTTGTTGTATAGAATCTTTACTACAAAATGCTAAATCCGCACCCGATCTTCCAGTCAAACCAAGTTCATCGCAAATCACTCCATTAATTGCGAATAAGTCAAAGTTTTTTGCAATTGGAGAAAGCAGGGACTTGCACCACTTTTCTGTAAATTGACCAATAAGTGTATTTCTGCTTTGTAACGTCTGTCCTTCAGCGTCAGAACCCTTGGGGACATATGCAAAATAGCCATCTTCTAAATTATAAAATAATTGCTCAGGTTCTGAGAAATGCGCTAATGCTTCATTAAAAAATAAAATTTCGGTTTCATTATCCCAGAGATTACGATTGGACATACTAGATCCAATTTATGAATGGATTCTTAATTTCAAAGTACATAATGTTTTTGTATAAACCTTGCGCTTTTTTTCTTGATTGCTCTTACTTCAAATACTCCGCCAGCCATTCAAACACCGTCTTATGCCACAGTTCGCTGTTTCCCGGCTTCAGCACCCAGTGCCCTTCGTCGGGAAAGTAGAGGAATTTCGACCGGATCCCTTTTCGCTGCAGAGCGGTGAAGAGTTGCATCCCTTCGGTAGGTGGAACGCGGAAGTCGAGCTCGTTGTGAATGATCAGCGTCGGCGTTTTGAAGTTCTTTGCATACGCGTGCGGCGAGAATTTATCCAAATCTTTTGTCTCCCACGGAATACCGTGTTCCCATTCGTCGAACCACACCTCTTCCGTCGTACCGTACATGGAATGGAAATTATATACGCCGTCGTGACAGACGAGCGTTTTGAATTTGTCGGTATGCCCGTTGAACCAGTTCATCACGTAGCCGCCGTAACTCGCACCTGCTGCCGCCATTTTCGTCTTGTCGATGTACGGAAGTTTTTCGAGATACGCGACGCCGTTCATCAAATCAGTAATAACTTTTCCTCCCCAGTCGCGGGAGATTTCATCGGTAAATTTCTGTCCGAATCCTGTCGAGCCGCGAGGATTGGGAAGTGCAACGACATATCCCTGCGCAGCCCAAAGTGCGGGATTCCAGCGGTATGACCATCCATTTCCCCACGCACCTTGCGGACCGCCGTGCACCATGTACACGAGCGGATATTTTTTCTTCGCTTCAAAGAAAGGCGGCTTCACGATCCACATCTGCACCTTCGCTTTGTTCGCGCCGTCGAACCACACATATTCGACTTCACTTGCTTCTACATGCTTGAACAATTCGTCATTCACATGCGTCAGTTGCTGCATGTTCGATCCGTCCGAGTTTGCTGTATAAATTTCGACCGGTCGTGTCAATGTTTGATGAGTGAAGACGAGCGTTGTACCGTCGGCTGAAATATTTTCGTCGTGGTTTGTTGCATTGTCGATTACTTTCTTTATTGTTCCATTAAGAGAGATTGACCACAACGGCGTGTTTGCTTTTTCTTCTGCAGCCACATACAACAACTTGCTGTCTGCCGACCATGTGAACGCCTCTACATTCGTATCGAATTTCGGTGTAATACTTTTTGCTTTCCCTGTGGAACGATCCAGCAGCATCAACTGCCAGCGGTCTGCTTCGAATCCTGCGCGGGATTGTGCGCGGTATGCGAGATATTTTCCGTCGGGAGAATAGCGTGGAAATCCATCTGCAGCAAGATTCGTCGTGACCTGTTTTCGTTCTCCCGTTTCAAGATTCACGGTGTAGATGTCGTGATTGGTGCTCCATGCTTCTTCATGGACCGGGATCGGTGTTGTGGTGTATGCAAGTTCTTTTCCATCGGGAGAAAAATCATATTCATCCCCGGCGGAGAATGTTGAAGATGTCGGCGCACCGTCGCGGTCACCCGGCGTAACGTTACGCGGATCGCTTCCATCGGCGTTCATCACAAACACGTGTTGTCGTTTATCTTCCACCCAGCTGTCCCAATGCCTGTACAATAACTTTGTGAACAAACGTGCTTTCACAGGACTGTTGTCGCGCGCTTCCTGCTTCGCTTTGTTCAGCGCATCGGCTTCCGCAAACGGCTTGTCGGAAAATTCCGGAAAGACTGACGAGAGAAATGCGATCTTCTTTCCATCCGGCGACCAGATTGCGCCGGTCGCTTCGGTAGAGATCGTGGTCAGTTGTTTTGTCTGTCCGGTCGCGACATCAATAAGATAGAGTTGGTACGATCCGCCGCGATTCGATTCGAACAGAATTGATTTGCTGTCCGGCGACCAACGGGGATGGCGGTCATGTTTCGGCGAGTTGGTCAATTGCGATGCTGTTCCGCCTGTTGTTGGAATGAGCCAGATATCGCTGTTGGTTTTGTTAGCCGCTTTGTCCACGACGGTCACAACATAGGCGACAGTTTTTCCATTCGGCGAAAGTTGCGGATCGCTGACACGCTGTATCATGAACATATCATCCAGTTGCAGCGGGCGGATGGTTTGGGATGCAGAAAAAGAAACTACCAAGAGGCACAAAAGTATAAACATTAATCCGTTTTTCATGAGAAGACTCCTTTGATGTTGAACGCAAGGATAAAAGATTTGTGTGTCAAAGTACAGTAAAAATGGGAGAGAGGCAAAATCAAAAAAGCGGATCGTACAATCCTTTCTTTCTCTTTGTTTCCTATGTACCTATGTGTTTCAGATTTTTTGAATTACTTCTTAAAATTCTTCCACATCATCGATTCCACCGGCTTGATCGTCCGCTTATTATATTTCGCATTCTTCTTTTTGCTATAGAGCACTTCCACGTCGCCGTCCAACGCAAAATAAATTAATTGCCCGATCGGCATTCCTGCGTACACTCGCACCGGCTGGCGGACGGAAATTTCGAGAGTCCATGTGTTACAGAAACCGACATCTCCTTTTCCCGCCGTAGCATGAATGTCGATTCCCAAACGTCCGATCGAACTTTTTCCTTCAAGAAACGGAACATGCGCGTGCGTTTCGGTGTACTCTTCCGTCACTCCGAGATATAACTTGCTGGGAACAAGGATCAACCCTTCCTTCGGTATCTCAAAGTGCCGCACCTTGTTGTGATGCTTTGCGTCGAGAATTTCGTCTTCATACACCGCCAGATATTTTCCAAGATGGACATCGTAACTGTTGGAGCCGAGGAATTTTCTATTGAACGGCTTGATGACTATCGTACCGCGTTTCATTTCGGCGAGGATTTTTTTATCGGATAGGATCATGTTATTGAATGATTGTATAATTTATAGATTAATCATGCCATCGGTTTATTAATCTCTACGGGTTGAATTCCCCGCCGCTTGCGGCGTCATTCCGGCGAAAGCCGGAATCCAGAAACTGGATGCCAGCGTACGCTGGCATGACAAAACAATACCTCGTGACTCGCCGCCGGGAAATTTATCAAAAGAACTTATGATATGATTTTAGTAACGAGAATATACAAAAAACGAATGAGGAAAAAAGAGGAAAGGTCAGTGTTTCGTCTTGTGCACGAGAAAA
>JBFMFY010000119.1:0-4001 GCA_040751955.1 Bacteroidota bacterium | reverse complement strand
TTCTTATCGTTTAAAGCAGATTGACCGCGACGGGAAATTTGAATACTCGCAATCCGTTGAAGTAACGGTTGCCAACGCGCCGAAAGAATTTGCGTTGATTCAGAACTATCCCAATCCGTTCAATCCGACCACAACAATACAATACAGCTTAGGGACGGATGCCCATCCGTCCAACAATAATATGCACGGACGGGCATTGACAACATTAAAAATATATGATGTCCTTGGAAGAGAAGTAGCAACATTAGTGAACGAAGTGAAGGAGGCGGGGAATTATTCAGTGCAATGGAATGCATCAAAATTTTCCAGCGGCATATACTATGCGCGATTGCAAAGCGGAGAACAAGTTCAGATGAAGAAGATGGTGCTGCTCAGGTAATATGTTCCAAACCTTGCGAAGGTTAGGGGAGGTATTGCGGAACCTTCGCAAGGTTGATGTGTTAAAAGTAGGAAGTCCCACGCACTTTTATAGAAAGAAAACCATAACTGCAGAAAGAAAACGCTGCTGATTTTCTAAAGTGCGTGGGACTTTTGAAAACAAGTGACCGTCACCTACAAGGTGACGGTCACTTACCACTTGATTCTTATCCAGCCACTCTCTAATTTTCCTCCAATCAAATCATTTTTCCTTCAAGTTTAACAATCATGAGATGCGAACTCTGTTTTCGCTCTATATTACTGTTATCAGTTGTGCCGTCAGCCAACAGTTGGTTGAACGGTATACAGTAGAGCACGGGCTTTCGCAAAATCTCATTCTCTCCATCGCTGAGGATGCACACGGCTTTCTTTGGTTCGGCACGAAAGATGGACTGAATCGGTTTGACGGTTATTCGTTTCGTTCCTACCGTGCTAATCTGAACGACTCATCCTCACTCTCGTCGAATTATATCTCCAGCTTGTACGTGGACAACAATGGAACATTGTGGATCGGAACGGCAGGCGGCGGACTTAACCGATTCAACGAAGAAACAGGCACATTCAGTTCATGGCAACACAGGGAACACGATTCGGCAACGATTCCCTCAGACTTTGTGGTTGATGTTACAGGCATGAACGATGGACGGCTTCTTGTGGTAACCGATGGAGGTGGGGTATCATTCTTCGACACGTCTCAGCACGTGTTTCATCCCTTATTGAAGGGATTGGCTGAAGACATACAGTTTTCGTTGAAATCAGTCCGTTGCATGTTGCTGGAAGGAGACAGCGTGCTCTGGATGGGTACACGCGATGCCGGCCTGTGGCGATATGAGATCTCCACCGGAACAATCCATCACTATTCTGCTGGCACGGGAGTAAGCGGTCCGTCCAATAACAGAATCAAAAGTCTCTATCAGGATCGAAATGGAATCTTGTGGGTTTGCACGGAGAACGGAATTGAGGAGTTTAATCCGCGAAAAGGGATGTTCTCATTACACCGTTTTCCCGACAGTCACGGCAATCTTCAACCCGGTATTTCGATTAGCGAACTTCCCGATGGAACGTTTTTCGTCAATGTGTGGACTGATCAAGGAATTTATGATCCACACGCCCGCGTTTTTCGATCAACGAAATTCGGTGTCATTAACCTGACCTACAGAGATCGATCCGGCATGCTGTGGCTCTCAGAGAGTGGATACGGTGTCATGAAGTACAATCCTTTTCTTGAGCGTTTTCATCGGCGCAATGGTGCGTTCGCTTTTGAACTGTTCAAGGAAGAATTCATGGCGGCAGAAAAACACCTTCCCTTCCATCTTTCTTCGGAATCAATCGATCTGGCAACAGTTGCGAAAGAGCCTGACGGAGCATTGTGGTTTTTCAAGAAGGGATACGGTTATTATCGCTACAACAGACGCACCGATATACTGAACTTTTTCCCCGCGGGGGATTCAGTGCGGGGAATTCGATTTCAATTTCTTCCCAGAACGTTTGTCGATCGCGACAATACCGTGTGGATCACTGAATCAACAATACTTGCCAGATATAACCCGCGCCGTCAAACATTTACCTATTTCTCCCTTCCATCCTACACAAAGAACCCGGAATTGCTTCGCAACAAAACCGAGTATCCGCCGATCACAACCCTCTTCAAAGACTCGCTTGGCTACCTGTGGCTGGGTACAAGCGGGATGGGGCTTGTTCGATTTAACCCCAACGAAAAAGCGATAACAATTTATCAGCGCAAAGAAAATGCGCCGATCACGTTAACCAATAATTTCATCCTCACCATTCACCCCGACCCGACCGACCCGTCAATTTTGTGGCTCGGTACCGATGGTGGCGGACTTAATCGGTTCGATACGAAAACAGAAACAGTAACTCACTACTTTACCACAACGGAAGGATTGCCGAATAATGTTATCTACGGAATCCTTTCTGATAAACGCGGGCGGCTGTGGATGAGCAGCAATGCAGGCTTGTTTCTGTTTGATCCAGTTGCAATGAAAGTCCTGAATCACTATGACGTGAATGACGGGTTACAAAGCAATGAGTTTAACCGGTATCAGTTTTGGAAAGATAAGACGGGAAAACTGTACTTCGGCGGCATCAACGGATGGAACAGCTTTTATCCGGAAGAAATTACTCCACGGACATATCAACCACCGATTGTCCTGACCGACCTGCGTATCTTCAATGTCTCCGTGGTGTATCCGCGCATCGCCATGCCGCTGACCACCTCACTGACGAAGGCCGACCGGATCGTGCTTCAACCGAATCAGAACATGATCACGATCGAATTTGCTTCGTTGGATTATGCTGCACCGAAAAAGATCCAATACAAATATTTCCTCGAAGGGTTTGACGACCACTGGATTGATGCCAGCCCATCCTCCGGTGAATTTTTTGCGGCAAAGAGTCCTGTGGAGATAGCCCGCACGGCAACATACACGAATCTCGATCCGGGCGAATACATCTTCCGTGTGAAAGGAACTAACAGCGATGGCGTGTGGAATGACAGTGAGCGAACGCTGACGATCGTCGTTCTCCCTCCGTTCTGGAAAACAACGTGGTTTCGAGTCATCTCGCTTGTGGCTGTTTTTCTGGTCATCGGAGGCACCGTTCGCGCGATTGAGATGCGGAAAATCAAAGAGCGTACCCGCAGGTTAGAACAGGAAACAGCCATCGAACGCGAGCGCCTGCGCATTTCGAAAGATATGCATGACGACATCGGTTCACGTCTTACGCAAATCGAATTGCTGAGCAATCTAACACGCCGCAATATGGATGATGCTGGAAAGGTCGAAAAAAGCCTTGAAGAAATTTCCACCACTGCCGAAGACATCGTTACCTCCTTCGATGAGATCGTCTGGGCAGTCAATCCGCGGTACGACACCGTTGCTGACGTTATGGATTACCTTTCTCAATATGTATCCTCGTATCTCGGACGAACCGGTATTGAAAGTCATGTATCCCTCTCCGCACCACCGAGCACAGTGTATGTCTCGGCGGAGACTCGACACAATATTTTCATGGTGCTAAAAGAATCCCTTAACAACATCGTAAAATACGCGAGCGCTACAGAGGTGTGGGTGCAGTTTCTCGGCTCCGAGAATCAATTGACGATGACGGTGCGGGATAATGGTATCGGTTTCGATATGAGCGTGGAGAAAAAATTCAGCGAAGGATTGACCAACATGAGAAGACGGATGGAGGATGTCGGCGGCACCTGTGTTGTGGAAAGCAGTCCAGGAAGCGGAACGACCGTCACCGCCGTTGTTCCCTTGAGAACCTCAAAGAATCATCCAAACGGTTGATTGCATTCAGCGGATGACATGAGTATCTTTGCGACATGCCAATTCGAGTTGCTATAGTTGAAGATGACGATAAGATTCGGGAAAGTCTCATTGTGCTTCTGGAAGGTTCGGATGGATTCCGTTGTGTGGGTGCGTACGAATCGGCTGAAGAGGCAATCCGCGATTTCAAACACAAAGATGCCGATGTCATGCTTCTGGACATCAACCTTCCGGGCATGCAGGGAACAGAGGCCGCCTTCCATCTGAAAGAACTGAAACCGAATCTTCAGA
>JBFMFY010000118.1:0-4043 GCA_040751955.1 Bacteroidota bacterium | reverse complement strand
TAAGGATAAAACTTTAAACTTAAAACTATAATTGAGTTATGAACTTCAACAAATTTACAATCAAATCACAGGAAGCGGTGCAGAGTGCGCAAGAGATAGCTTCTAGCTACGGCAATCAAGCCATTGAACCGGAACATTTGCTCGCCGCGTTGGTTCAGGATGGGCAGGGAATCGTTACACCAATGTTGCAGAAGCTTGGCGCAAATGTTAATTATATCAAAATCAAAATCAACGATGTTGTTGAGCGCCTTCCGAAAGTGAGCGGCTCGCAGCAGTATATCTCCACAACACTCCAAAAAGTATTTGAGCAAGCGCAGAAGGAAGCGGAACTACTCAAAGACGAGTACATCAGCACGGAACATTTGTTACTCGCCCTCCTCGATCAAAAAAATAACGCAGGAGTAAAATTGCTTCTTGATCAAGGAGTAACGAAAGAGGGAGTGCTAAAAGCGTTGAAAGATGTTCGTGGAAGCCAACGCGTTACCGACCAAAATCCGGAAGATAAATACCAAGCGCTCCAGCGTTTCGGCCGCGACTTAAATGAACTTGCACGAAAAGGAAAACTCGATCCTGTCATTGGTCGGGAAGATGAAATTCGTCGCGTGCTGCAGGTGCTTTCACGCCGCACAAAAAATAATCCGGTGCTCATCGGCGAACCAGGTGTCGGTAAAACGGCAATTGCTGAAGGATTAGCGCATCGGATTATCGAAGGAGACGTTCCCGAAACTCTAAAAACCAAACGCATCGTTGCGCTCGACTTTGCCGCAATGATTGCGGGTGCAAGTTTCCGCGGTCAGTTTGAAGAGCGGCTGAAAGCCGTGTTGAAAGAAGTTGAAAGTTCCAACGGCGAAATCATTCTCTTCATCGACGAATTACATACCTTAGTTGGTGCCGGGGCGGCGCAAGGCGCAGTAGATGCAGCAAACATGTTGAAACCCGCCCTTGCTCGCGGCGATTTACGCGCTATCGGCGCTACAACGCTGAATGAGTACCACAAGTACATTGAAAAAGACCCGGCGCTTGAGCGAAGATTCCAACCCATTCTCATTGATGAGCCGTCGGTGGAAGATACGATTTCTATCTTGCGTGGACTTGCGGAACGGTATGAAGTGCATCATGGTGTGCGCATTACCGACGGAGCGATTGTTGCCGCCGCGCAATTGAGCCATCGATACATCTCCGACAGATTTCTTCCTGATAAAGCGATTGACCTTGTTGACGAAGCGGCGTCAAAATTGCGGATTGAAATAGATTCAATGCCGGAAGAACTGGATGATATTGAACGCAAAGTGAAGCAGTTGGAAATTGAACGTGAGGCAGTAAAACGAGAGTTGACTGCCGAGTACACCAACGAGAGCGACCGGCAGGCAATTCAAACTCACATCGATGAGATTGAAAAAGACTTGGCGGAGTTACATCAGAAACGGAGCGAACTACGGGCACATTGGGAAAATGAAAAATCGCTCATCCAGTCCATTCGTACGATGAAAGAAGAAATTGAAAACGTGAAACATGAAGCCGAGAAGAGAGAGCGGGAAGGAGACCTGGGCAAAGTTGCCGAACTACGGTATGGGAAATTGGCGACGCTTGAGAAACAGTTAAAAGAAAAAACACAACGCCTTGCGGAAGTACAACGAACGAGGAAAATGCTAAAAGAAGAAGTGGATGCCGAAGATATTGCCGAGATTGTGTCGAAATGGACGGGCATTCCTGTGACCCGTATGCTTGAAAGCGAACGGGCGAAATTACTGCATCTCGAAGAGAAAATACATGAACGGATGGTGAATCAAGAAGAAGCGGTACGCGCAGTAGCAGAAGCCATTCGCCGTAGCCGTGCAGGCCTGCAGGATGAAAAAAAACCGATCGGTTCATTCATTTTTTTGGGAACAACCGGTGTCGGCAAAACCGAACTGGCACGTTCGCTGGCGGAGTTGTTGTTCAACGATGAAAATGCAATGGTCCGTATTGACATGAGCGAATACATGGAGAAGTTCTCTGTCTCGCGTCTGATCGGTGCGCCGCCAGGATATGTGGGATACGAAGAGGGAGGACAGTTGACCGAAGCCGTGCGTCATAAACCGTACTCGGTTGTGCTACTTGATGAAATTGAGAAAGCGCATCCCGAGGTGTTCAATCTTCTTTTGCAGGTGCTGGATGAAGGACGATTGACCGATTCGCAGGGAAGAACAGTGAATTTCAAGAATACGATCATCATCATGACGTCGAACCTCGGTTCACATCTTATTCAAGAGCGTATGGCCCAGATGCAGTCCGATAACGAGTGGGAAGAATTTGCAGGCGATTTACGCGCTCAATTGAATATCATGCTGCGTCAAACCATTCGTCCGGAATTTCTCAACCGTGTTGATGAAATTATTCTCTTCAAACCGTTGACGTGGAATGACATTAAAAAAGTTGTCGATATTCAACTGCGTCGGGTTGAAGCATTACTTGCACAAAAAGAGATGAAAATGGTTGCGACTGATGAGGCGAAAGAATGGCTTGCGCGGTTGGGATATGACCCGCTGTACGGCGCCCGACCGCTGAAGCGTGTCATCCAGAAACACGTTACCAACGCGTTGTCGGAAAAAATTCTTGCCGGAGAATTTGGAGAAGGCGATGCGATCGAAATCGGCATGATGGGGGAGGGACAGTTGGTATTTCGGAAATTGATAACTGCATGACGAGTTGTTCAACAGTATTGTTGTAGGACAGGATGTAATCCTGTCCTACAAGATCATCACCCCGCTGTTTTCTTTGTATTTGATTTCGTACAAATCTTTTCGCCGGTCGCGCCAGTTCAACACGCTTCCGCTTTGGCGATGGCGTTTTAGCAGTTCAAGGTCAACATCATCCACAATCACCATCTCGGTGTTAGGTGTTGCTTCGGATTGAATCGCGTCGCGTGTGAACGGAATATCGGACGGAGTGAAAATAGCCGATTGTGCATAATGGACATCAAGATTTTCTACCGACGGAAGATTCCCCACCCCTCCCGCGATAACAACATAGATATGATTCTCGATGCATCGCGCTTGCGCGCAGTACCGCACACGAAGGTAAGCATTACGTTCATCGGTGCAGAAGGGGACAAAAATCATCTGCGCTCCTTTTTCGACTGCAATGCGGCTTAACTCGGGAAATTCGATGTCGTAACAAATTTGAATTGAAATTTTGCCTTTATCGGTGTCAAACACTTCCAAAGCATTTCCCGGTTTCACTCCCCACCAGCGGTGTTCATTTGGTGTGATGTGCAGTTTGTACTGTTTCCCCAGCGTTCCATCGCGGCGGAAAAGATAAGAAATGTTGTAAAGATTATCCTCTTCAACGGTGAAGTGTGATCCACCAATGATGTTGACATCGTACTTTACCGCCAGTTGGTGGAACAATTCGATGTATTTCGGAGTGTACTCAGACAATTTTCTCATTGCGGCACCGGGTCTGTCTGTCGGCATGAATGACAAAAGTTGGGTCGTGAAAATTTCAGGGAAGACGATAAAATCACTTCGGTAATCGGCACCGACATCCACAAAGTATTCGCATTGTCTTGCAAAGTCATCGAAATCTTTCACCATTCTCATCTGATATTGTACGGCGCACACCCGTGCCGGTTGTACAGGCATAAAAATTCTTGACGTATCCGGTACATAATCAAGATTTGTCCACTCCAGAAATGTAGCGTATCCGCGCGATTCCGCATCGGAAGTTAAGTAATCGGGGATGAGCCGTTTCAACACAAAGCCGTTGGAAAGTTGTGTGGTCAGTACCGGATCGACAAGGACTTTGTTGATGACTTTGTCAACATACTCACGAGCACTCATTTGATCGGCATACTTTCCATAGCCGGGAATTCGTCCACCAAGAATAATGCGCATCAGGTTGTATTTCTTTGCCAGTTGTTTGCGGGCTTCATACACACGACGGGCTAACCGCATTCCGCGGTATTCCGGATCAACCATGATTTCGATTCCGTACAAGGTATTGCCAGCAGGATTGTGATTGCGAATGAATCCGTTATCGGCAATCTCTTTCCAACTGTGCCA
>JBFMFY010000117.1:0-4350 GCA_040751955.1 Bacteroidota bacterium | reverse complement strand
GGATGGAATGACGATTGCAGCCTGGGGATTGGTACACCATAAACTATAAAACGTAATATGAAAAAGACCCTACTTCTCTTGTTGATAGTTTCTCTGTCATTTGCAAAACCGAAGACCGTAAAAACCGGCGCTGATGTTTTACTGGAATCTCGTTTTGATCTCATCAAAGGGAAACGTGTCGGCTTGGTGACGAATCATACAGCCGTGCTTTCAAACGGAAAACATCTTGCCGATGCATTGCACGAACGAGGCGATGTCGAATTAAAAATATTGTTCGGTCCTGAGCATGGCGTACGCGGTGATACACCGGACGGAGGTCAGATCAACGACAGTGTTGATGAAAAAACCGGCATCCCTGTCGTTTCACTCTATGGGAAGATCAATAAACCGACTCCGGAAATGTTGAAAGATATCGACGTGTTGTTGTTTGATATTCAGGATGTTGGGACAAGATTCTACACATACATCAGCACGATGTTCTTGTGCATGGAAGCGGCTGCAGAAAACAAAGTTCACTTTGTCGTCCTCGACAGACCGAATCCGATTACCGGAATGCGGGTTGAAGGTCCGATGCGTGTGGATTCATTAAAGACTTTCGTCGGCTGGGTGCCGATACCGATTGCTCACGGCATGACGGTCGGCGAACTCGCAGTGATGGCTAACCTCGAAGGCTGGCTCAACAATAAGGTGACCGCAAAATTGACCGTCGTGAAGATGGAAAACTGGAAACGATCGATGTGGTATGATCAAACAAAATTGAAATGGATCAAACCGTCACCGAATATCAGAGCGGTACAGAGTGCCGTTGTTTATCCCGGCACATGTCTGATTGAAGGAATCAATGTCTCTGAAGGCCGTGGGACGGAAAAACCGTTTGAGTATATCTCTGCTCCGTGGATTGATGGAAAGGCATTGTCGAAAAATCTTAATGCTCGGAAATTACCCGGCGTAAAGTTCGAGCCGATCACCGTTATCCCAGAAGAGATTCCGGGCGTCACCTCAAATCCGAAATATAAAGGGGTTGAGTGCGGCGGTATTTTTGTCAATGTGAAAGATCGGAATAGATACCAATCCGTGCGGACGGGAGTTGCAATTGTACACGCGATTCATGAACTATATCCCGATTCTTTACGGTTCCGCGAGCGTGGATTTGATCGTCTTGCGGGAACCCCTGTCGTACGTGAAATGATTCTTGCAGGAAAATCTGTTGCCGATATCGAATCGACATGGAAAGAAGAACTGAAAGAATTTGTGATGAAGAGAAACAAAGCGCTTCTCTATCTTGAGAAAAGATAGTTAGAAGCCATCTCAAAAATCCCAAATCAGTGTTATTGCGAGCCGTTCTTTGGTGAAGTTCCCCCTTTAGAATCCGGCAAAGAGCGGAATCCAAAAAGCGGGACAATCTGTTTCTTTGTGTTACGCTCTGAGATTGCTTCGGTCGCTCCGCTCCCTCGCAAGGGAAGCCTATTTTTGAGATGAGTTCTAGTGAACCTTGCGAAGATTTAGAGAAAACTTTTCATAACCTTCGCAAGGTTTGTAGATTAGATCTTTGCAAGTGCCTGCTTCAAATCATCGATGATGTCTTCCACATCTTCAATCCCGACAGAAATTCTCACTAGTCCATCGGTCACTCCATTCTTAATGCGCTCTTCTTTTGGAACTGAAGCGTGTGTCATGGTTGCGGGGTGAGAGATAAGCGTTTCAACACCGCCAAGACTTTCTGCCAATGCACATATCTTTACTGCTTTCAAGAACTTTTTCGCATTCGCTAAACTTCCCAGGTCAAATGAGATCATTCCCCCGAATCCACGCATTTGCCTTTTCGCAAGTTCGTGCTGCGGGTGCGTTGTCAATCCTGGATAATTTACTTTTCGCACTTTTTTCTGTTTCGTAAGCCATTCCGCGATGACGCCGGCGCTTTCGCAATGCTGACGCATGCGTACGGCGAGCGTTTTCGTCCCGCGCAAACAGAGCCACGCATCAAACGGACTCATGATTCCGCCTGTTGCTTTTTGCAAAAAGCGAAGCCGCTCAACCACTTTTTTATTATTTGTTGCCACGATACCGCCGAGCATATCACTGTGACCGTTTAAATACTTCGTAACGCTGTGGACAACGACGTCAATTCCCAATTCAATCGGCTGCTGAAGATATGGTGTGGCAAATGTGTTGTCAACCACCGAAAGGATTTTATGTTCCTTCGCAAACTTTGCAATTGCTTTTAAATCGGTGATCTTCATCGTTGGATTTGTCGGGGTTTCAACGAAGATCATTTTTGTGTTTGGCTTGTACGCTTTGGCAACATTATCAAGTACGGTCGTATCGACAAAGTCGAATTGCAATCCGTAATCTTCCAGCACCATTTTTCCGATGCGGTACGTGCCGCCGTACACATCATTTGTGACAATAGCATGGTCGCCGGGGTTCAACAGGCGGAAGATTGCATCTTCAGCAGCCATGCCAGATGCAAATGCCATTCCTTCATCGGCATTTTCTAATGCGGCAATATTTTTTTCCAGTGCAGTGCGGGTCGGATTGGAGACACGCGAGTATTCGTATCCTTTATTTTTCCCGAGTTCTTCTTGTACGTACGTCGATGTCAAAAAAACAGGCGTCATCACGGCGCCTGTGGTGGGTTCGGGCACTTGTCCGGCGTGTACTGCTTTGGTTGAAAATTTCATTTTGTTGCCTGCGGATAGTTTGTAAAATCGTCTTCTGTCATTTGATGTTCCTGCAGGATCATTCTCCCTTCGTTTGTGACTTTGTGAGAACGAGCGCGCAAAAAACCGAGCACTGCTTCCTTTGCTGTAACGTGCGGACTGTGCCGCGCTTTTGCGTACGCCTCAGCATGAGTTTGTGCATTGCTTTTGATAACTGTGCGAAATGGATCCCGTACTACTTGAAGAAGTTGATCCAGTGTATCGGAAGCGTCTTTTTCCCAGGTCATAGTAGTTAATGTGACATGAAATCGAGAATGTCGAATCGTGTAACGATGCCGATCGGTTTAGTATCGTCAACCACAAGCACCGCCGGCATCTTTTGTGCGAAATATTTTACGGCTGATTGCATCTCCTCATTCATATGAATGGCGGGAAGCGGCGGTTCCATCGAATGTTCGACCGCCTTGTCAAATTTTGACGAGTCGTTCAACACGACGGAAAGTAAATTGGATTCCGTGACCGTTCCGATGCATTTGTTCCCTTCGATCACAGGCAGTTGCGAGATGCTGTACTGCTTGATCAATTCGAGCGCTTTCCGTACTGTGGCAGTTTTTTCAACATAGACGAGTTTGGGAATATCCATTGACTTGTCGGTCAGAACATATTTCATTGTAACGCGCTCGGGTTTCAGGAAGCCGTTCTCTTTCATCCAGACGTCATTGTAGATCTTGCTGACGTACCTGCTGCCGCCGTCAGGGAGGAGTATGACGACGACATCCTTTTCAGAAAGTTTTTCACAGTACTTCAATCCTGCGGCAATTGCCGTTCCGCATGAACCTCCGACAAATATCCCCTCGTCGCGCGTCATTTTCCGCGCTGCATGAAACGATTCAGCGTCATCCGATACGATTACTTCATCCACCAACGAAAAATCGAGCGCTCCGGGGATGAAGTCCTGTCCGATGCCTTCTACTTTGTACGTTTTGAAGACAGGCGAATATTTTTTCGTGTAAAAATATTCATGGAGGATCGAACCTTTGATATCGACTCCGATCACTTTAATGTTCGGATTTTTTTCTTTGAGATACTTTGCCGTACCGCTGATAGTTCCGCCGGTACCGATGCCGCAGATGAAATAATCGATCTGACCTCCAGTCTGTTCCCAAATTTCCGGACCGGTGGTTTTGTAATGCGCTTCAGGATTTTTCGGATTATCGTACTGGTCGGCAAGTATTGAATTGGGAGTCTCTTCCACTCGTTTCTTCGCAACAGATGTGTAACTTTCTGGAGATTCATGGGGGACAGCGGTTGGAGTCACGATCACTTCCGCGCCGAATGCGCGAAGGTTCATCACTTTCTCTTGACTCATCTTGTCCGGCATGGTGAAGACCGTTTTGTATCCTTTGACGGCTGCAGCAATCGCCAGTCCCATGCCGGTATTACCAGATGTTGATTCGACAACAGTTCCACCCGGTTTGATGCGCCCGGATTTTTCTGCATCTTCAATTATTTCCACGCCAATGCGATCTTTAACAGAGCCGCCGGGATTGAAAAATTCCGCCTTCACAAAAATCAGAGGTTTCAATCCTTTGTTGATCTTGTTCAACTTGATCAGCGGAGTATTCCCGATCGTTTCGAGGATGTTGTTGTAGAATTTAATTTTGGAAATATCTTTTAACATTATGCACCG
>JBFMFY010000116.1:0-4550 GCA_040751955.1 Bacteroidota bacterium | reverse complement strand
AAGATTTTCTTAAAGATTGGAAACGACTCCATCCCTTTTTCAAAAGCCTCCACCAATTTTGCGTCATTCTTTCTGCCATCATTGATCCCGGCTAATTCGCTGTATTTTTTTCCAACATCTTCAATACCGCTTTTGAAAATTGAGAAAATAAACGTCGGCGGAAGTGTGAAGAACGAACGTTCGATCGATCCGCCGGTTGCAACACTGACGATAGATGGACGACCGTAAATAGAATCAGTACGGAGATTTTGTGTACGCGAATAATCCCATCCTACATTCCACGTCAGGTCGATCCGGGCACCTGTCCACAGATCGCGGCTGGTTCTCAATGTTACCTTATTACTTTGAGAGAATGCGTCTGAAAGATTTGCGCTTTTCGCACGGATCTGTTTATTTGCATCAGTGCTGAAACCTATGAACGGAAATTGCGATTTCAAGAAAACATCTGTGATATTTGCAGATGGTGTCGATACCAAGCCTAATTGATATGCGCGCGACGGTCCAAACTTACGCTCAGACTCTTGTATGAACGGAACACGCCCGAAGAAGTTTGCAAATCCGGGACGTCCCGGTACGCCGTTGCTTGTAGCGGAGTTTGTTTGTGTAAAACTGACGTTGACCTTTTCATAATCAAGGAACGGTGCTTTGATGAACGTGCGTGCGATGCCGATCAGTCCGCCGCCAGGTTTTTTTGCAGGTTGCATTCGCGTCGTATCCACAGATTGTTGTGCAGGAGATTGTTCCGGAGTTTCCTGGGGAGTTTCGTTGCTTTCACCTTCATCTTCATCGCGTCCGCGTCTTCCTCGATTCGGTGGCGGAAGTTGTGTTTCCGTTCCAGTTTCACCTTCCACCTGTTTAGGGAACCACGAATCAACAAATGCTTTTAAGCTGACATCGGTTGAAAAAGAGATATTATTCCCCCAGCCGGTTCCAATCCCCAGATCACCCTGCTGCAGATTATTCTGCCAGCGGTACGACACGCCGTACCGTGCCGAAAGCGTAACGTATTTGTTCAAATCGAATATTGCGGGTACGCGGGGACGTGTATTGATGTTGAACGATTGATTATAACCGTTGTCATATCCGAAATTTACCAGCTGATCCTGCATCAGAATCTTTTCCAATATTTCTTGAAATGTACGCTGTTTGCCGAAACGATCCACTTCAAGGTGTACGAGCGAACTTGAGATACTGACCGAATAGTCTCCCGAAACATTCAATAATCCCCCTTCGGTCAGTTTCCAGCCGAACGACAGGCTGCGGGATGCGGAGAGCGAACGGACCGGATTGATCGTACCGGTTTGTTGACGCAACCGTTGGTTGGTTCTTGACCGCGCCATCGAAAAGTCGGTTGAGATATTCGTGATCGGAATATAGAACAGCTGCACATTCTTTAATTCATCGAACAGAAAGATGCCGTCGAAAAATCCGAACGGCTGCAAATAATTATCCGGATCGAACGTGTACGCATATCCGAGGCGCGCGTTCCACTGCCATGAGGTTTGCAAAAAAACGGTCGGTGATCGGTGCGTTGACGTGGTATAACTGAATCCGTACGTGATCTTATTAAAGAAATCCCTCAGCAGCCAGAAGTTGGAGGGGACATTCAGTTTGAACGACGGCATCGAATATGTTTCCGTGATGGTCAATGTCTGCACTTCAGAAAGGATTCTCTGCTTCTCTTCCTCGCCTTGCTGTTCAGATTTTGTTTTGGTTATGACGCTTTCTTTTTGAAGATTCGCCGCTTCCTCCACAACGATATCAGAACTTGGCAAGTATTGCGGTTTCTGTAACGCTTCGCTGTGCGAATAACTGAACGGGAACGAAGAACCCGCCCACTCCTGCGGCAGGAACTTGTCGAAAGAAATACTCGTCGAGAGATTCCAACTTTGTGTCGTTACGCGTCCGCCGAAACGATTCTCAAGACTGTGGAAGAACGGATCGGTTTCGGAATACGTGAACGCGACCGATCCTAAATCAGCAAGTTTCACGCTGGTGCTGACACTGTATGCCCAGCCGGGAGTATCATCCACATCTGTCAGCCGAAGTTCGTTTACCCAAATCTGCCCCGTGATCGGCGTGCCCGACTGATTTGGTATTACAGGATTCTCCACACCGATCGAAATGTATGCAATCTTAATCAGCGTCGGGTTGCCAAGAACTGCATATGTTGATCCTTCCGGTCCTCCTTCTACAGGAATAACCCTTCTGATATTAATCGAATCTCGTCCCTGCTTGATTGCTGTTAAATCCTGAAATTTGATCCGGACATTATTTCTCTCATCCCATCCGGGATAGACCGGCGCTCTATATTCGTAATAGTTCGAGCTATCGGAACCAAAACGAATATACAATTTTGCGGATGCGTTTGCCGGGTCTTTTGAAAAATGATTATCCCCATGAACAAACATCTTCATTTCACGATAACTGAAAACGTCGAGAGGTCTGTACGAGTACCGTTTGATCGCTTCTTTACTTTCGCCATCCTTCAAATCAAAAAAATTAAGAGCGAGCGATTGTTCGTTGCCGTACACTTCTTCGTCCGGTTTCGTTCGGTCTTTCTCACGAATAACACCGGGTGGTGAAGAATAACCCTGCAGAGAGTTGTCTTCCACGTTCACGACTGAAACTTTGAATGTGGAATCGTTTTTTTTCACCTCTTCCCATTGGTTGCCGATAAGATTGAACTCCGCGAGACGTATTTCAAATTCCTCATCATGTCCCGTGAACCACACGCGGACGTACTCTATAAGCGAGAGATCGGGAGTCCCGATTCTATTTTTGAATTCGGTCAGTGGAATGCGGTATTGATACCAGCCGTTGAATCCACCGCCGATCCGGTAGGGATTGTTCGCCGTAGTATCGAGCGGCAGTTCAAATTCAAAATAATTGTTGACGAGGTCAGTACTATTATTCCTATTGAGATCTTCAGTATCGGGAAACCTTCCGATTTCGCTCGTCTTATTGTTTTCTTCGCCATTGATAAAACGAAAATCGGATTGTGAGAAGGAGAAGTTATCTCCTGACGGATCACCCGTAGGATCTGGAATTGAATCGTTATAGGGTGCGTTTGCAGTGAGGAATGATGCAAATTGCTGCCGCTCCTGTTCGTCGGTCAATCCGTCAAATCCGGTATCTTCACCCTCATTTAAAATACCGTTTCGCACAGGTGGTTTATCTTCCGTATCATATCTCTTGTTTGTAATTACATCTTCACTGATCGCACCGAGGTCAATGAACAACTTTTTTGTGGTATCGGGCTTTCCTTTTGAAACATTCATCCATACTTCAATGAAATTAATATTCTCTTGTACAAGATTAAGCGGTGTCAGTGAAATTGCACGCTGGATGCCTCCCCAGTTCTTCTTCGGTTCAGCAAGAAGTGTTTGACGGAGATTGGGAGAGTAATTGTATTTTCCACGGACCTTCGGATTATAATTCACGGTCAGCGTTGTGATCTGTTCATTGCGTCCAACCTTCTTGATCGGCTCGCCGTTTTCATCAACGCCGTATATTTCGCGTACCAATGCAGGATTTGGAGGATTATACCAGAACGTTTTTGCTTTCGACCTAATCTTGATTGAATCTGGAAGCAGTTTTGTCACACTTGTATCGACATTGAATTGATATGCTGGGACGCTGATATCATGCCACGTTCCATATCCAACACCGAGCGGGATGATTCTTTTTGCTCCTTCAAAGTCATCGATGTAGGCAATACCAGCACCTTTGTCGTCGGGGATGGTGCTTTTTTTTGTATTCGGATCGGGACTCATATATGCAGCTTCGCCGCGGAGCGTGAATTCAGACTTTGCCTTTGTATCAAAGAACGGGAGAGCATCAAGCGCTTTGGTCAGAAAGGGTACTTCACCTCCTGTCTGTCCATCGAATCCATAGATCGTATTGTTGATCGGTTCTTCACCCAATCGCACTTTGTCACTCAGCGTTTGTTGATCTAAGTTCATGATCGTGAATCCAAATTTTGTCTTTTCCGAAAGATTCACTTCACCGCGAGTTCCAAGTAGGGTTTTTGAAGCAAGTTGAAAAAGGTCATTCTGCTCAAATTTTATCTGTAAGTTCGCACCTGGAACGAGCGCAGATTGATTTTTAATGATGACCTGACCGATGATATAATCAACCGTATAATCGACATTAGGAGTCAATACTTGTCCATCAAGAAGAACTTGCACGCTCCCTTCGACGACGTTAAAACCCAATGAGATAGTCGCTGAAATACCTGCTTTGGCTTTACCCATAATAACAAACTTATCTTTTGTTGAATTCTTTTGGGCTTCACTGGGAAGCTGCGTATATAATGAATCATACGCATAAAAGTTGTATGCAGTATCAGGATAACCTAGGACTTTCAATGATGATTTCAGACCTTCGGTGAACGGAAATAATGATGGAAAAATTAATTTCCCCTGCTCTGTATCTATGGTTTGACCCGGATTAAAATCGAATTTAGTGTCAGATTTCTTAACACCACTTTCATCATATTCATCCAACCCAAAAATCTTGATAATTTTATGGTCACCTAAAACATCAAG
>JBFMFY010000115.1:0-4724 GCA_040751955.1 Bacteroidota bacterium | reverse complement strand
AATATTTATTATTCATGTCATTTCGAGCGAAGCGAGAAATCTGATTGGCGATTTTGGAAGAATATCTCAAATTCCTCGTCGCTACGCTCCTCGGAATGGAAACAATGTGGATTTTTCAGAAGTCTCTTATTATTAATTGGAAGTATTGATTTTAAGCAGAGTTTTTTTTGGCGACGTCCCGCTGAAAGCGGGATTCCTCCCTGCGACAGGAATAAAAACCCGAGATTCTCTCGGGTTTTTGTTTTTAAAATGTTTGATGTACTGCGGCATTGGTTCGTTTCAGGAAAATCCTCTTACGTTGTACGTTCTCTCTTATTCACTTCAAGTAATCATCCAGATTAACCTCAATACAATAATATTCAAAAATCTTGACATACATAGCACTTCTATGTATATTGGAAATAAGTTGTATGGCAGTACAATTCATTGATGTGGACAAAGAAGTAATCATGGAGTTCAACAAGGACCTTATTGCTGCATCTTCAACACCGATAGTCTTGGCAATACTGGCGGAGGGGGATAGCTACGGCTACGCCATTATCAAACGAGTTCAAGAATTATCCGGAGGGCAGATGGAGTGGACGGACGGTATGCTTTATCCGGTTCTCCATCGGCTTGAACGGCTCGGTTTCATCAAAGCACGGTGGGAAGAATCGGAGAGCGGGCGCCGCCGCAAGTACTACCGTATAACTTCCCGGGGAAGAGAACAACTGGAGGAGGAGCAAAAGCAATGGCAGGCGGTGGATGCAACATTGCGGGGAATCTGGAAATCGCTCTCTCGTTCCATATCAATTGATATCCGTCTCGTGCCACACCTACCTGCCAAAGTATAAATGAAAATGAACACACAACAAATTCTAGTCTGAGGAAATATTCATGAAAAACAAAACAGGTATTGCGGGTGGTTTTATTTTCGGTATTACCGGTTTCCTTGTAATGTTTAAATTGGTCTTCCTTGATCACATCCCGCCTGAAGATGAGCTTGCTCCGGGAATTGTAGTAGCGATTTCAATGCTCAATGGAATGCTGTTTGCTTATGCAGGAAATTTGATCCAAAACTATTTTGGCAAAAGAAAAAACCTCAATTGAAAAAAATTTTACGTGAACCACTCACAAACGGAGTTTGATCATGTCAACATCAGAAAGCACGGCATCACTCGAAGAACAAATCAATCAATGGAGGAACTACCTCCTTCGGCGGCAGGCGATCCACTCTGTGGACGTTGCAGAACTGGAAGATCACCTGCGCGAACAGGTCAACGTATTGATCGAAGCAGGACTTTCATCCGACGAAGCGTTTCTTGTTGCGGTAAAACGGATGGGGGCGCTCGATGCACTCTCCCGCGAATTCGCACGGGAACATTCAGATCGCCTCTGGAAGCAGCTGGTCGTCCTGCCAGACGACACGGGGGATCGCAAAGAATGGGTGCGTGGGGATGCATTTGCCGCCGTCGGTTTTGCCGTACTTGCGGGAATGATGGTCAAAGTACCGGCATTGTTCGGAATTCATATGCACGAAAATGATATGTTCTATGCCCGCAATATGTCACTGTTCGTGCTTCCGCTGCTGACGGTCTATTTTGTACTCAAGCGCGGACTCGGTGTTCGATCGCTGCTGATTCCGGCGGCAGGATTTGCAGCCGCTTTTCTTTTCGCAAATATTTTTCCGTTTACGCCTCAAGGGTACACGGAATTGTTAACCGTGCTGCATCTACCCGTGGCGCTGTGGTTCATCGTCGGTGCTGCGTACGCCGGCGAACGCTGGCGGGAAATCGCGGGCCGAATGGATTTTATCCGGTTCTCCGGTGAATTGTTTATTTATTATGTCTTGATCGCCCTCGGCGGCGGTGTTTTTACCGCATTCCTGGTGATGCTGTTCGAATCCATCGGCATAAAGCCCGAATGGTTTATTCAAAACTGGTTGATCCCGTGCAGCGCAGCGGGTGCGGTGATCGTTGCCTCATGGCTGGTGGAGGCGAAACAGAGCGTCATCGAAAATATGGCTCCCGTCCTGACGCGATTGTTTACCCCATTTTTCGCCCTGCTGCTGGTGATCTTTCTTGCAACGCTCGTCGTTAGCGGCCGCGGCATCAACATCGAACGGGAAATACTGATCGCTTTCGATATGTTGTTGATCGTGGTGCTCGGATTGCTGCTGTATTCTATCTCGGCGCGTGATCCGCACCGACAGCCCGGATTCTTCGACCTGTTGCAAGTGGTGCTGGTGGTGAGCGCATTACTGGCAGATGCAGTGGCGTTGTGGGCGATTTCGGCACGAATCACTGAGTACGGTTTCACACCCAACCGCGTCGCTATGTTCGGCGTGAATATAATTCTGCTGATAAACCTTACATGGTCTGCAGTGCTCTATCTGCGCTTTCTGAAAAACCGCACAGGATTTTCTGACCTTGAACAATGGCAGACAAATTACCTGCCTGTGTATATGGTGTGGGCAGCGATTGTTGTGATCATCTTTCCGCCGTTGTTCGGTTACATGTAAATAATTCGTAGCAGAAGGATAAATGTCCACGATTCAGAAATTGCTTATGCTATTAAAAGGATAACTTGTCCGGCAAAAGAAAGAAGAGAATAACCGACATTGCAAATAAAAAGATTGCGATGTTGAGAGGACGATATTTGATTGTCACGACCAGTTCTTTTCTCTCTTCAACAACCGTAAAATGGCAGAATGCGAGAAGGTTTACAATCATGACGAGCAAAGGAAGCCCTATAAAAATGAAGGGAATCAGGTATGTAAAAAATGAATTCCCATCAATTGCGGCGAAGAAACTTTGTATGATGTCGAGGAACGAAGAAGATAATCCCAGTTCGTACTTAAGTACAATTGTAACTGCCACTATTGCCGGAACAACCAGCAGCCACAATCCCACTCTTGATGATCTTTTATAACTCAGCAGAGGAATTTTCAATTCCTTTTGGTGCGGGATGTTTCCCGGCTGAGGCAGGTCCATGCTGCTGAGCTTGGTTTCAATATCTTCTTTTTTCATACAGTTATCCTTCGATAGTTTCTTTTATCCGGTCAATTCCTCTTGAGAGGAGTGATTTTACGGTACCTTCTTTTTTGCCGAGTATCAGTGCGATCTCTTTGATCGATTTCTGTTCATAGAACCGCAGCGTAATGACCTCCTGATATTTTGTGTCGAGTCTCTTCACCTGATCGTTGATCTTCAGGAACTCCCGCCGCTTTTCAAGATCCTCCTCAAATTCTGTCCGTTCAGTCTCCGCCGTTGCATAATCCGTTATGTCGATGCCGTACTCTTCGTGTATTCTTTGCAGCGACACCGGCTGATATGCGCGGCTGTTGAAATATTTGTTCAGTTCGTTTGTTGCGATCCTGTACAACCAGTGCAGCACGGAAATATTGCGCCACTTGAATTTGCCGATACCGGCATATGCTTTTAGAAACGTCTCCGCTGCAATATCCTTTGCGGCATCGTAGTTGGCGGTTCTTCGGAATACATATCCGAAAATATTTTTATAATATGCCTCGTACAATTCCCCGAATTTTCGGGGATCGCTTTCTATTTCCGCAAGGAGCTGTTCTTCATTCAAAACGGATATGTTTCCTTCATGTGGCTTCTGAAATATTCATTTCCCTTTGTCATTTCGAGCGAAGCGAGAAATCTGGCTGTGGATTTTGAAAGAATTTCTCAGATTCCTCGTCGCTGCGCTCCTCGGAATGACAATGATTTGACATTTTTCAGATGTCTCTCCATAGTAGTACAATCAGAAGAAGTGAAAAAGGTTGCATTTTATTTTGGGTGGGGATTGGTGAGGAATTGGTTTTCGGAAAGTCATAGAAACAATGATTGGCAAGCGAAGTTGTATGTTGATAACTCTGCGCCTATGGCGCAAAAGAACGTTTGATCGTATCATTCTACTTCATGATGCGACAGGGAATCTTTTTTTCTTGACTTGTTCCTTTTTAATATGGTTAGGCGCGCTGTTTGTTTTAACCACCAAAACCTCTTCCGTCTAGAGCAATCGCCAAATATATTATTGTCACAACAGATACAGATAATATAAATACTGCTGGATATAAAACTATACCCGGAATTTTCGTCTCAATAATCTCGACTTGTTTTATTTCACCAAAACCAATCATTCCCTCGAATTTCTTTTCCTGAAATTCCTTATTACCAAACGTACTAGTTCCTTTCCCTTCAACATATAAACTGTCAGAGATTCGTACCACATGATAATTTTGTGGCGACATTTTAATGATCTTGCCCTCTTTTGTAGTAATCCTGATATGATTTGACGAATCTGCCTGTAAGTATTCAGGGTACATTATTTGTCTTGAGGTGCAGCCAATCAATGAAACAATTTGCAGTAGAACCAATAATTTCAAACAAATACTGTTTTTCATTCTGATATGCTGAGCGCGCCTAACGGACTGGAACTAAGTTGCGTGGCAACGTTCCAGTGGGCTGATTAGTTTTTTAAATTTAAAATGCTCTCTCGTAACGTAAACTATATTTTGATGACACCACACTTGTAAACTTGGAGCGCAGGCGGTTGCCACGTCAACTTGAGTGACTGGATATTACCAACAAGGAACTTTCAAAATGGTCCGGCGCGGTAACACCGCCATTGCCAGAACCATCGTTGCCAAAGAACTTGCGAAAATTGTTTATCACATACTCAAGAACAACGAACCCTATCGGGGTTTCAAAGGTCTGCCGATCTCACGGCAGAAGTCT
>JBFMFY010000114.1:0-4804 GCA_040751955.1 Bacteroidota bacterium | reverse complement strand
AAACTCAAACTCGGTTTACCAAAAGGAAGTCTTCAAGAATCAACTCTTCAGTTGATGAGCAAAGCAGGATTTAATTTCTCCGTCTCCAGTCGTTCGTATTTCCCTTCTGTTGATGATGAAGAATTGGAAGCCATGCTGATTCGCGCTCAGGAAATTGCACGGTATGTGGAAGATGGCGTATTCGATGCCGGACTGACCGGCTACGATTGGGTTATTGAAAACGGCGTGGATGTGGTCAGCGTGTGCGACCTCGTCTATTCAAAACAATCCATGCGCAAAGTACAATGGGTGCTGGCGGTGCACGAAAATTCTCCCGTGCAAAGCGTCAAGGACCTTGAGGGCAAACGGATTGCGACGGAAGTTGTAGGCATTACACAAGCATATTTGAAACAGCATGGAGTGAACGCCATTGTAGAATTCTCGTGGGGAGCAACGGAGGTAAAAACTCCCGATCTTGTTGATGCCATTGTTGAAGTCACTGAAACCGGCAGTTCGCTCCGCGCCAATAAACTTCGCATTGTGGATGTGGTGCTTGAATCCAACACCAAACTCATTGCCAACAAGCAAAGTTGGAACGACCCGTGGAAACGCATGAAGATTGAAAATCTTGCCATGCTTCTGCAAGGCGCCATCAACGCGGGCAACCGTGTAGGATTGAAAATGAATCTTCGCAAAACCGATCTGGAAAAAATCACCTCGCTCATTCCTGCACTTCGCAAACCGACGGTATCGCAGCTTTCTGATCCCGACTGGGTAGCGATTGAAACAATCATCGAAGAGAAAGTTGTTCGCTCAATTATTCCTGAACTGAAGCGCGCAGGCGCCGAAGGAATTATCGAATACCCGTTGAATAAGGTGATCTATTAGGTTAAGTCCCACGCACTGCTCAAGTGCGTGGGAGTTATTGATTTCAAGAAGACTTCCCAAATCTCAACCTGTTCGCCGGTGTCGGAAAATCTCCCTCCTTCCTTGAACTTCCTCCCAATCATCGTTACATTAAGCAATAAGTAAACTTCTACAGCCGACAATACTATCCGCCTCGGCGCTCCAATCGAAATCAAAAAAAGGAATACGCCATTGAAACAACTGATTCTTCTTTTCACCCTTTCTTCGCTTGCACTCGCCCAAGCAACCGATTCACTCTTTTCCGAAGGATCCTTGAAACTTCGCATCGTTCTTCCTGAAAAAGATACCATGTATTACGCTGCGGCGCGACACCGCATTGCTGCATCAACAAACCCAACATCGCGCGCATTCATCAACTACAAAGAAGTGAAGGTCTATCCCACTGGCGCGTTTGTGGGGCTCCATTACCTTACTTCCGACACGAGCATCCTCCACATTACAGTCGTGGGAACACAAGGAGACTCTCTCACAAAAGATTTTATCTTCATTAAACCTGTTGCAACGGTACACCCTCCCGATGAAATCTACATCGAATCTGTCTCCTCCCCGTCTGACAATTTGTGGTTAACTACCGGCGACATTCTTGAAGTGCGCATGAAAGGAACGCCGGGTCAACAGCCGGAATTCGACATCGAGGGAGTTGAATCAGGCATTCCGATGACGGAGGTACCATCGAAGAATGGTGCCGGCAGCGGTGTGTACATCGGTCGCTATATAATCGAAGACGACGATGAATGCGTTGACGCTCCGGTGCTCGTCCGCATCAAAAAGAATTTCTTTAGCAGTGTTAAAGAATATGCAAAAGGAAAAGTTTCTATCATTCAAGATTCACTCCCACGCGCGGCAGAAACCGTCGGCAAACGCCCCTTCCTCAATGCCGGACTCGGCACTGACCGTCTCGGCGGTGCAAAGTTAGGATTTTTAGTGGAAGGCGTTCGTTTGGTTGTAACGGGAAAAGTCGGGAGACAATTTCGCGTGAAACTCTCCGATGCAATGGAAGCGTGGATTCCGGAAGATAACGTTACCCTGCTCCCTTCCGATACGCCACTGCCGACAACATTAACAGGTTCCATTTCCGTTACAGGAAATGATGTTGAAGATGTTGTCCGGGTAGGATTAGGACAGAGAGTTCCTTACACCAGTGAACAATTGCTCAATCCGACTTCCATTGTCGTCAACATCTTTGGCGCTTCTTCCAACACAAACTGGATTACCCATCAACTTTCGTCCAAAGGAATTCAACTCGTTACCTGCACACAAGTCGGAGCAGAACAGTACCAATTGAGGATTCTTTTGAATTACACGCAACATTGGGGATACGACATTTCATACGAAGGCACAACGCTGAAAATCAGAATCCGGCGCCCACCTGTTGTTGCTGATTCGCTCAACCCTCTCTCCACACTGACTGTTGCAATCGATGCCGGGCACGGCATTGGAAGCGAAGGAGCAAAAGGTTCATTGGGAACAATTGAAAAGGACATCACACTTGCCATCGCCAAAGAATTGAACGCACAACTTCAGGCAAAAAGAATCAAGACGGTAATGACGCGCGATACCGATTCAAATGTTCTTATGAGCGACCGGATTGACAAAATACTGGCAAGCAACGCACACATTCTCGTCAGCATCCATTGCAATTCCATCGGCGAAAGTTCCGACGCTGAAACGGTGAAAGGAACAAGCACATACTACCGCTATCCGGGTTTTAAAACGCTCTCCGACATCATGTATTCAAAAATGCTTTCTCTCGGTTTAGCGGAATGGGGCGTTACCGGCAACTTCAACTTCTCGCTCAGCGGACCGACACAGTTCCCCAACGTACTGGTGGAAACAGCGTTCTTGTCAAATCCGGAAGATGAAATGAAACTGATTGATCCCGCGTTCAGAAAAAAAATTGCAGAGAAGATTGTTGAGGGGTTGGAAGAGTTTGTTCTTAAAAGTACAAAGTAAGAATTATGAGAGATGAAAGGGCATAATGATGAATGATACATTCTGTACCAAAAACGGCTGAAGCACCAGTACGTGGCTTGACTTACTTCATGAATCTCATATTGTACCAGTAAAGCAACCGGACTTACTGTTGGATGAATGCAATCAACTGACTGCTATCTTCACACCAATAGTAAAAACAAAAAAGAAAAATATTCATAAATCATCCTTCATCCTTCAACATTATGCTACTACTCGACGGCTCCTCGCTCACAATCGCTGACCTTTATTCAACAGCGACAAATCCTAAGGCAACAATTGCTCTGGCTCTGTCAGCAAAAAACCAAATCCGGAAATCACGCGCACTTGTAGAACAGTGGCTTGCCAATGATGAAGTGATTTACGGTGTTACAACCGGGTTTGGAGAATTTGCCAACGTACGCATTCCGTTCGATAAGATTGAACAGTTACAGACAAACCTCATTAAAAGTCATGCCGCCGGCGCCGGCGATGCGCTTCCGCCGGAAATTGTGCGCGCTATGATCATCCTGCGAATCAATGCACTCGCCAAAGGCTACTCCGGCATTCGTCTGGAAACCGTTGAGTTCATTACAAAATGTTTCAATGCGGGACTTATCCCCGTTGTTCCGTCTCAAGGATCGGTCGGTTCGAGCGGCGATCTGGTACAACTGGCGCACTTGGTGCTTGCATTCATGGGAGAAGGAAAGATACTTGACAATAAAAAATTGAGCATTGAAAATTCCAAAAGCGCACTTAAAAAACATCATCTTCAACCGCTTCGGTTAACCGCCAAAGAAGGATTGGCTTTGATTAACGGAACTCAAATGATGACGGCATTCGCATCGCTCATCATTTATGAAGCACAGCAATTGACCAAACTTGCCGATATTGCCTGCGCGTTGAGCGTTGAGGCATTGAAAGGAACAGACACCGCGTTTGATGAACGCATCCACAAACTTCGTCCCTACAAAGGACAACTCGCCTCGGCAAAAAATCTCCGCACACTAATGAACGGAAGTGAAATCCGCGAATCCCACCGATTCAACGACGACCGCGTGCAGGATGCGTATTCGCTCCGCTGCGCACCGCAAGTCCACGGCGCCTCGCGCGATGCGCTGGAGTACGTTGCTGAAAAAGTTTCTATTGAAATAAACTCCGCAAACGACAATCCCCTCATTTTCCCACAACAGAAACCTGCCCGCTCCCAAGCGAAGCGAATGCTGAGCGCAGGCGGAGAACATCTTGAAGGAGGAAATTTTCATGGACAGCCAATGGCATTGGCGATGGATTTTGCCGCCATTGCTCTTTCGGAACTTGCAAACATCTCAGAGCGGAGAATTGAACGAATGGTCAACGGCGCATTGAGCCGGCTTCCACGTTTCCTCACCGCTAACGGCGGATTAAATTCCGGACTGATGATTGCACAGTACACTGCCGCCTCGCTCGTTTCCGAAAACAAAGTCCTTGCACATCCCGCAAGCGTGGATTCAATCCCCACTTCGGCAAATCAGGAAGATCACAATTCCATGGGTTCCATCGCCGCGCAAAAATGCTGGAAGGTTCTCAAGAACGCACAGACGGTTATCGCTATCGAACTTCTCACCGCGGCACAGGCGATTGATTTTCACAAACCGCTGAAGTGCGGAAAAGGAACAGAGGCGGCGTACGCAACAATCCGCAAATCAATTTCTCATCTTGCCAAAGACAGAATTCTACATGATGACATTCAAAAAGCGTTGACATTGGTAAAAAGCGGAAACGTGATACACAACGTTGAACGAGTTATCGGCAGATTGGCATAAAAAATTTTGGGTAACATTGCTGCATTCCATATAGACTTTCTCTACAAAATATTATACCTTTGAAAAAAATTTGAAACGTTCATGTATTAAACTAATACATTGACGCTACTAATCGCGCGTAGGTAACAACCCAGCGCACGTTG
>JBFMFY010000113.1:0-5031 GCA_040751955.1 Bacteroidota bacterium | reverse complement strand
GTACGGGGTCGTCTGCATGCTGCCGAATGATTCCATTTTGAAACTTAATTTTTTCTCGTTCCCAACGTCCCGTTGGGAACGCAGAGCCGGCGAAGCTCCGCTTCGCGTTTGTGAAACAGAGTTTCAAATCCCATATGCTCTCAAACGGGGTTTAGAAACGAGATGAAAACTAAAAGGTCGTCTGTGGGACGACCTTTTTTATTGTTATCACTCGTTACTTCTTCGGCGGCTTCGGCATGTTCTTCGCCAGCCGTTCCATCAATCCACTCTTCCGTTTGTTCTCCGGGATTTTCTGCAGCGGTTCATCTTTGTGGATCTTATTGAAGTACCATTGCTGTCCGATCGAGAGAATATTGAAGACGAAGTAGTACAGGTTCAATCCGGAGGGGAAGTGATTGAACATAATCGTCATCATGATCGGCATCATCCACACCAATGCTTTTTGCGTCGGGTCGGTCACGGTTTGCTTCTGCTGCACAAACATCGTAATACCCATCGCCAGTGTGAGTCCGCTCAGGTGGTTGCCGATGAGCGGTACGCTGAACGGGAGTGCAATAAGTACGTCCGGCACCGAGAGATCGGTCATCCAGAGCATAAACGATGCCTGCCGCAATTCAATTGATGCGGTGAAAAGCGAGTAGAGCGCATACAGGATCGGCAACTGCAGCAGCAGCGGCAAACATCCTCCTGCCGGATTGATGCCGTAATCCTTGTACAGTTTCATCACCTGTATGTTCATCTGCTGCGGATCGCTTTTGTACTTCTCTCGGATCTCTTGCATCATCGGCTGCAGTTTTTGCATGTTGCGCATGGAACGCATGCTCGTTTTCGTTAACGGGTGCAGCGCCAGTTTGATGATAATGGAGAAGACGATAATGACGAGACCGTAATTCGGTATGAGCAGGTGAAGGAAATGAAAGAGTGGAATAAAAATATATTCCGTGATGGGACGGATCAACGACCAGCCGAGCGACATGATCTCCTGCAGCCCGCGGTCATATCCTTTCAATGTCGAAAATTCCATCGGTCCGATGTACACTTTCAGTTTCGCCGATTCACTTGTGGAATTTTTAAAAGGGTATTTCAGCGCAACGGAATATTTTTCCACGGCACCATTATCTGCTGCCGGAAGATGTACCCCTTCAAGATAGGCACCGTTTGCTTTCTTATCTTCAGAAAGAAGTGCCGCAGCAAAATATTTGCTCCTCACCGCTACCCAGTCGGTCTGCCCGGACGGATCTTCTTTGGGGTTGTCGCCGAACGATGCGGCGTTCACCTCTTTCAATTCACCGCCGCCAAATGTGTATGCAGCGGCGGAGTTTGACTCGTCGATGCTGTTCTGCTCGGTGTATTTAACGCCGCTTTCCCACAGAATCTGATATTCGTAGTTTGCGACGACATTGTGCATTCCCTCAAAGAGAACATCGGCATCGAAATCATATGAATCGTTTTTGAATGTCAGTTTCTTGACGACACGCCCCTCTTTGGCATTCAGGATCATTTCAACCACATACTGATCGTCCCCGGTAAGCACTTTTTTTCCGCCGATCGGAATGTGCGTCGTGAAGAAATGATTTTTTGTATTGATCACCTTGCCGTCGGTGGTGGTAAAGAGAACGCTTAAATCACCTTTGTCGCTGTTCACTAATTGCACGGGATGCTGGTCCCATGTTTTGTAATTCTTCAGTGTCCATTGTTTTATCGTTCCACCTTTCGTGGAGAGCTCGGCGATGTAGTGATCCGTTTCAACGGTGAAGATCTGTTCGCGTCCGATCTCGGTGCCGCTGAAATATTTCCCGAGCGTGTCGCTGTACTGTTTTTCTACCTGTTCTCTTTCCTGCCTCGGTTGTGTGATCTGCTTCGGCGTTTGTGCCGTGAGAGATTGATTTGTATCTCTTGCCATCTGTTTTGTCTGCGATGACTGCAACGGCTGAGATTGCCGCTGCGGAGATGTGTAGTACATCCACACCATCAGCACGGCGGCGATAAGTATAAAACCTAATGTTTCTTGTCTGCCCATAATACTATTTTACTGTTTCTTGAATGAAAAATGTTCGGGAACGGGGTCATAGCCCCCTTCGTGGTACGGATGGCACTTTGCGATGCGTTGGATTCCCAAATACAATCCTTTAACTGAACCGTGTTTCATGATCGATTCAATGGTGTACTGCGAACAGGTAGGATAAAAGCGGCAAGAGTTTGCCGGCAGAAACGGAGAGATCAGCATCTGGTACAGGCGTATAAAAAAAATCAGTGCGTGTCTCATAACTTCTCTAATATCTGTTGCTGGTGCTGCATCCACTCCGGCTCAAGGTCGTGTTCTTTCAATGTCGGCAATTTTTGTTTTTCCCCTTTGTACGATACCACTATTTCAACGGCAACCTTTTTACTTTTCGCTTCCGAAATGATTGCCGAAAAATGTTTACGTACCGTTTCCTTTATCAATCGTTTGATCCTGTTTCGTTGAACTGCAAGCGGAGTCCGTTTTTTGGACACTGTAAATCCGATCATAGCACCGGGATGGTCAGACGGACGGCTGACGACATAACTTGTTAAATAGGTGCCTTGGATGCTGGCGCCGCTGGAAATGATTCTGCTGAACGTTTGGTATCCCCGGAGGATGTATGATTTTGGAAGTGTGTGTCGCACGGAACAACCGCCGCTATCCTGTTCTGTTTATGTGAGGAAGGAACCCGGACGGATGCGATGCCACGGTCAGTTGCGTGGCTCGTCGCTCACGGTCAATTTATGTCGCCCTTTTGCACGACGGCTGGAAAGTACTTTACGACCGTTTTTGGTTGCCATTCTTGCCCGAAAACCGTGTGTATTTCGTCTTTTTCTCTTATGTGGTTGGTACGTACGTTTCATCAATGCTCCTTTTATAAAAAATTCTGCACTAAGATACTAAAATCTGTGAGGCTAAACAAGATAATTTTGCCTCATGGCAGCACGGCGAAAAAAAATTTGAAAATATTTTTTACCACGAACAGTTTTTTCTTGACTTCCTTCTACCAGCAACGTTATTATGGTGTTCGGAACGCACGAATGTATGTGTGGAAATAATGTGGATAACTTTTGGGGTTTCGATATGCATCCGGAAGCACTGTGGAAACAGGTAAAAAAGATATTCACACGCTGTGTTGATAAGTTTGCCGACAAATGACTGCAATCGTTGATTTTCAATGGGTTATGCGGAAAAATCTAATGTGCACAATTCTATCTTTTGATATAAGTCGGTTGTTTTGATGTTTTGTTAATGTTAATAATATTGTTAATAACCATCTTTTTGATGTTGATAATTTTATGATTTCTATCGCCGCTGAACCAACGCCTGCATTACCGAGAACAGAGTCTGATCTCCTTCACACAACATGGAAAGATGTCCTATCGCTCATACAGCCGCAGATCAATTCACAAAGTTTTAAAACGTGGTTTGAACCCATCAAACCTGTTCGCTTTGAAAACGGAGAGTTGGTGGTTAATGTACCAAGCCAATTTTTCTATGAATGGCTGGAGGAGCATTACCATTCCTTGATATCTTCGGCATTACAAAAGACTCTCGGCTCATCGGTAAAGCTGACGTATAACGTGCTGCCGGTGGATGAACCCGTCTCGGCTGTTGTTGTTTCACCGACCGATTTGTCTCTGAAACAATCCGAATCTGTTCAGGTAAAGATGGAGTCTCTTGAAACGACCCAACAGCTCCCCTACGAAAAGACAAATTTGAATCGCCGTTACACGTTCAATAATTTTATCAAAGGAGAAAGTAACCAGCTTGCGCGTGCCGCAGCTATGGCGGTGGCAAACAACCCCGGAGGAACATCGTTCAATCCGCTGGTTCTATACGGCGGAACCGGGTTGGGAAAAACCCACTTGATGCAGGCAATAGGGAATTACGCGTTGGAGATCGGAAAAGCAAAGCGAGTGATGTATATATCCAGCGAGAAATTCACAATTGAGTTCATCGATGCAATCCGTGCAGATAAAACAAATGAATTTTCGAATTTTTACCGCAGTATGGATATCCTCATCGTTGACGATATCCAGTTTTTTTCAGGAAAAGAAAAGACGCAGGATAGTTTCTTCCATACATTCAATTCTCTTCATCAGCTTGGGAAGCAGATTATTTTGTCCTCCGATCGGCCGCCAAAAGAGCTGCAGGGACTCGATGATCGTTTGATCTCCCGCTTTCAATGGGGGCTGACGGCAGATATTCAACCCCCTGATCTTGAAACCCGTACCGCAATTCTGAGAAAAAAGTGCGATGACGAAAGCGTCTTTATTCCTGATCAGGTGCTCGATTTTATTGCTGCCAATGTGACGTCGAACGTACGCGAGCTTGAGGGATGTTACACAAGTCTTTTATTCAAAGCCTCGTTGGAAGGAAAAGAGGTTGATATCGATCTGGCACGCGAAGTTTTGCGATCAATTGTCAATGATATTAAATCACCGCTCACCGTCGAGGAAATCCAGAGGATTGTTGCAGAATTTTATGACATCCCGAACGATTTATTGCGTGCGAAAACCCGAAAACAAGAGATTGTAATTGCACGGCAGGTGGCGATGTACCTTGCAAAAGAGTTGACAAATTCATCGTTGAAAACAATCGGACTGAATTTCGGCGGGCGTGACCACAGCACTGTGATTCATGCATACCAAACCGTTGAAGAGCAAATTAAAATAGATCCGAAATTTCGATCATCAATAGAACAGTTGAGGCGGAAAATAGAAATCTATTCGCGATAAACTTTCTATACTATTTTTTGAAAGGTGTGGCATTCGTTCACGCCTTTTTTATTTATCAACATTTTTTTGTGTATGATGTGTCGATTGCTGTGAACTTGTTGTTGATAAAGAGGAGCAAGGCAAAATTTTTCCTGATGGTGTAGATGATTGTGAATTACTTTCTACAGATAAACACTTTATGAACATACTTTTTTTGAAAATTCTCATCTGAAATAGTTCGTTTCAAACCATTATCAACATATCAACACCTCTTATTAGTATTATTATTTATCTTTAAAATATATA
>JBFMFY010000112.1:0-5407 GCA_040751955.1 Bacteroidota bacterium | reverse complement strand
AAACAATTAGTCTCAATTGCAGCCCAGCGTTATGACAGCTTTCTAGCAGCAATAATTAACAATGGATCGCTTCCGATCAATGTAAAAATTCTTAGTTGGAATTACGATTTTCAATTTGAAAAGGCTTATAGTGAGTATACAACCAACAATTCTTCATTAGAAAGTTTACAAATAGCCTTAAAAGTTTTTCCCTCAAAAATGAATGATTTTAATTATGAGCCCAAAAATTTCTGTATATACAAGATCAATGGAACTACTAGTTTTAAAACTCAGGAAAATGAGATTGTTAATCCAACAGATGATATTGCAATGAATTCTGGAAAGTTTATGAATTTAATTCCATTGATCTATGACCGCGCAGTCAATCAAAAATCTTTACTTCCAACACTCCAATTTGCATGGGAGAAATCAAGTTTATCTCAAAAGACAATCGAGACGGCTAAAGCAGATATTGCAAAGACTGAAATCCTAGTAGTTATAGGTTATTCATTCCCTTTTTTCAATCGTGAGGTTGACAAACAATTGCTAGCATCAATGAAACCTAAAAAAGTATATTTCCAAGCTCCGACTCAAGAAGTTAAAAATTATCCTTCCCGTTATTTGGCTGTAAGTGGTCATAAAACAGAATTCATTGAAATAGATGATTTAAGTCAATTTTATCTTCCTGCTGAATTGTAATTCTTTTCCTTAAACTTCTTTCTTTACAATTCTGTTATACTTTTCAGAGATTCCTGCATCATATATAGTGTATATTGAAATTAGTGCAACAAACCTCTACATTCTATAAACAAAGGAAGTTTATGTTCTCGGAAAATATCAACATTCTCACTGCATTCGTCTTTGGGCTTCTATCGTTCATTTCACCCTGTGTCCTCCCGATCATTCCCGGCTATATCTCTTTCATCTCCGGAAAATCGCTGCAGGACATGACGGGTGATGACACAGCGGCAAAACGGGCAATGCTCATCAATACTCTTGTCTTCATTGGCGGCTTCACCATTGTCTTTGTGTTGATGGGTGCCGCCGCAACAACTATCGGTCAATTCCTGAATGAAAATCTCACGCTCATCAGCAAGATCGCCGGTGCCGTGATCATTGTTTTTGGGCTTCACATGATTGGGATTTTTAAGATCGGCTTTCTCAATTATGAAAAACGATTCCATCTACAGGATAAAAAACTCGGCATTTTAGGCTCGTTTACAGTTGGCTCGGCTTTTGCATTTGGATGGACACCATGTATCGGTCCTATCCTTGCAGGTATTTTGGCTATTGCCAGCCAGCAAGAGACGGTGTTGCAAGGGATAGTGCTTCTGTTCGTGTACTCGCTCGGGTTAGGCATTCCCTTTTTCCTTACGGCGGTGAGTATCAATAAATTTTTCAATGTCTTCAATCGCGTCAAAAAACATTTCCACGCGATTGAAGTGGTCGGCGGTGTGATGCTTGTAGCGGTCGGTGTGCTAATGATAACGAATTATCTGACCATCATCGCAAGTTATCTTGCGCGATGGTTTCCGTTCTTGAATGAGTTGTCGTAACAGTAAAATATATTCGGCAGGTCGGCGTTAACGCCGACCCGCCCCCTAATCAATTAAAGGTTCATTTTTATGGAAAAAGAAACACGTGTATTAGATGAGGTAACCATCCGCTTCGCCGGTGATTCAGGGGATGGTATGCAGTTGACGGGAGGTCAATTTACCAACACCTCCGCGGCAATGGGGAATGACCTGAGCACACTCCCCGATTATCCTGCTGAGATCCGTGCGCCGCGCGATACCACTTACGGCGTCAGCGGATTTCAAATTCATTTTGGAGCAACAGAGATCAACACACCCGGCGATCATTGCGATGTGCTTGTTGCGATGAACGCGGCGTCATTGAAAGTAAATCTCCGCTCGCTGATCGACGGCGGCATTATTATAGTGAACACCGACGGCTTTGCGGACAAAAATCTTAAACTGGCGGGATATACACAGAGCCCGTTAAGCGACGGATCGTTGTCGAAGTATCAGGTCTTTCAGGTTGATATTACCAAGTTGACCAATCTTGCACTCGCCGATCTTCAATTGTCGCAAAAGATCGTCGATAAGACGAAGAACTTCTTCGCACTCGGCATGATGTACTGGATGTTCAACAGAACGCTCGACAATACGATCCAATGGATTAAAGATAAATTCAAAGAGAAACCGGAATTGATTGAAGCAAACACCCGGGTAATGAAAGCGGGATGGAATTACGCAGAGACGACGGATATCTTTGCCGTGAAGTACGAAGTAAAACCTGCGCCGCTCGCTCCCGGTAAGTACCGGAATATTTCCGGCAACCAGGCAACAGCACTCGGTTTTGTGACAGCAGCGGAGAAAGCAAAGCTCGACCTGTTCCTCGGCTCCTATCCAATCACTCCCGCAAGCGACATCTTGCATGAACTTTCGATGTTCAAAAATTACGGAGTCAAGACATTCCAGGCGGAAGATGAGATCGCCGGAATCACCAGCGCTATCGGCGCATCATTCGGTGGATCTTTGGCGATCACGACTACAAGCGGTCCGGGTGTAGCGTTGAAGACAGAAGCAATCGGACTCGCCGTGATGGTGGAATTGCCACTCATCATAGTTAACGTTCAACGGGGCGGACCAAGTACCGGACTTCCAACAAAAACAGAGCAAGCAGATCTTCTGCAAGCGGTGTATGGAAGAAACGGCGAAGCCCCGGTTCCCGTTATAGCCGCAATGACACCAAGCGACTGTTTCAATACTGCAGTCGAATCATCTCGCATTGCTCTTAAATATATGACTCCGGTTATGATGCTGACCGACGGGTACCTTGCAAACGGTTCGGAGCCGTGGCTCCTTCCTTCCGTCAATGATATTCCTGAGATCGCACCGAAGTTTCGTACCGACCCCGATGGCTACATGCCGTACCGCCGCGATGAGATCACCCTGTCGCGTGAATGGGCAATTCCCGGCACACCCGGACTTGAGCACCGCATCGGCGGATTGGAGAAGCAGGATGTAACAGGAAACGTAAACTACGAGCCGGAAAACCATGATCGAATGATCCGCTTGCGCGCAGAAAAAATTGAACGAATTGCAAACGATATCCCACTTGCAATGGTGGAAGGAGACGAAAAAGGGGACTTGCTCGTGGTTGGCTGGGGTGGAACGTACGGCACGATCAAAACAGCAGTGGAACGAAAACGTAAAGAAGGAAAATCTGTTTCACATCTCCACTTGAAGTACATTCATCCATTGCAAAAGAATGTCGGTGAGATTCTCTATAACTTCAAATACATTCTTGTCCCTGAAATAAATATGGGGCAACTGATCAAGATTCTCCGTTCCAAATTTCTGGTACCGGCAATTGGATTGAACAAAGTGATGGGATTGCCGTATCGCTCCAACGACATAGAACTAAAGATCGATGAAATTTTAGGAGGGAAACAATAATGAGTACGCTTGTACAAGAAACAGTAAGCCACGATCTCGTATCAAAAGTGAAATATACCGCAAAAGATTTTTCATCCGATCAAGATGTACGCTGGTGCCCCGGCTGCGGAGATTATTCGATCCTTGCACAGGTGCAGCGGACGATGCCTGATCTCAACATTCCGAAAGAAAAAGTAGTGTTCATTTCGGGCATCGGATGTTCAAGCCGTTTCCCCTATTATATGGAGACATACGGATTCCACAGCATCCACGGCCGTGCAACTGCGATCGCATCTGGATTAAAAATTGCACGCCCCGATTTAAGTGTTTGGGTCGTCACCGGCGATGGCGACGGACTTTCCATCGGCGGAAACCATATGATCCATCTTCTCCGCCGCAATGTTGATTTGAATGTACTCCTCTTCAACAATCAGATTTACGGATTAACAAAGGGACAGTACTCCCCAACATCCGAATTCGGAAAAGTTACGAAATCAACTCCGTACGGTTCTGTCGATATGCCGTTCAATCCGGCATCGCTGGCGCTCGGTTCCGGCGGAACATTTGTTGCGCGCTCGATGGACCGTGATCCGAAACATCTGCAGGGAATTGTAAAGCGAGCAGCAGAACATAAAGGAACGTCGTTCGTTGAAATATATCAGAATTGCAACGTGTTCAACGACGGCGCTTTCTTCCAGTTCACTGAAAAAGAGACGAAGCCCGACAGTGTTGTGTTTCTCGAACACGGCAAACCGCTTGTCTTCGGAAAAGAAAACGACAAAGGAATTAAACTGGACGGCTTCTCCCCTGTTGTCGTTTCGTTGAAGGATGGCACTCACTCGGTAAATGATCTTCTTGTGCACAATGAAAAGGATTCAACCCTTGCATTCATCCTCGCAAACATGACGTACAATCATGAACTGCCGAGACCGTTCGGGATCTTTTTATCAATAGATCGCCCGCGATACGAGGATGAAATCGAAAAGCAGATCGATTCTGCAATCTCCAAACGCGGAAAAGGATCTTTAGAAAAGCTGCTGAACAGCGGCGATACGTGGGTAATTCAGTAATAAGTATTGCAAGATTGCAGCGTTACAAGATTATTAACATTGGATGACTTGTACGAAAAGGCGTGTTTGACTACACGCCTTTTTTTATTACTTTTGAGCACCAACTGTTGGAGGACTCATGGAAGAAAAAATTTTGAATGCAATGTTAGAAGAACTTAGGGGGCTTCGAAAAGATAATGAAGGCATAAAATCTGAAATTCAGGGCTTGCGAAAAGATAATGAAGGCGTAAAATCTGAAATTCAGGGCTTGAGAGATGATACCAACAAACGATTTATATCACTTGAAAACAAATTTGAAGGGTTAAAATCTTCTGTGGAGGTTTTACAATTCGGTGTAAATCAAGTTCGTCAAGAACTTATTGGTATCAAAGAAATTCTCGGCAATAAAGTGATTTGGCAAAACGAGACAATCACATTTGAAGTAAAAGATGGTACAAAAATGTACGGCGTCATTCACAAAGGCGAAAAATAGAAACTTCGCACTAAACGCAGTATGAAGCCCGATTTACTCGGGTTTCTTCATTTTGAGGTGTTTACTTTTTGTTTGTATGTCATTTGAATCTTTACAATAATTGATTTACATGGAATATGAGTAGCGTCATCCAACCATATATACCAGACCCGCCACCCAAAGCATTATTGCTTATTGGTGCAGGGGCTTCTTATGGGAGTAATGGTACAAATTTACGTCCCCCTTTGGGTATAAATCTATTCGACGAACTTTGCAAATATTCAGAATATTGGTCCGGACTCCCAAGTGAGATCAAGAAAACATTTAAAGAAAAAGGATTTGAGGAAGGATTTGATTATTCATCAAATTCTCAATTTGAAAAATTGAAATCGACTTTGATTTGGCACATGGCATTTTATTTTGACAGATTCTTTATTGATGATCCCAAGATCTGTGCCTATGTG
>JBFMFY010000111.1:0-5601 GCA_040751955.1 Bacteroidota bacterium | reverse complement strand
CGCACCTCGCTGTTCATTAATTGAGAAGGCGATTTGATGCACCGCTCGGAAATTCGGAAAAACGACATTACCTGTCGATTCGAACAGCTCGTCAGCAACTTGATATTTTATCCGGGAGTTTCGGTTGATGTGAAATTCATACAATCGAACCGACAATGTGGGATCGAAGTGACCACGGAGAGAAATTCGGAGTGGTTTTATCATGATGCTTACCATGAACATAAAGAAATTATTTTCTTTGTTCAATTTCTTTTATATATTTAATCTGTTTTAGAGCCGTTAACTTCCCGATAAAAAACATCGGGACAGGCAGATGGGAGAGCGTCCCTACGTTGTACGTCGGGAAGGTCAGCGGTTAACGGCATGGTATTTTGACTGTTTGTTCTTAATGAATTTTGGGCCGTTAGCTCAGATGGGAGAGCGCTTGAATGGCATTCAAGAGGTCAGCGGTTCGATCCCGCTACGGTCCACTGAAGTACAACAGATTCTCACTCACCAGTGAGGATTCTATGTTTCTTTAACATACAAAAGAAACATGCAACAACGTGCGACATCAGGAGTGATCCTCTTGTCCGTCTCCGCTCTGCTTGATTATGTGCTGCTGATTTCGTCAATCAACCCGCATTCCTTCCACATTTTTTTGAAGGACTCACAATGAAAAACCTTGCTATCCTCCTTCTTACAGTCTCTTCATTTCTTTTTGCCGGATGGCCCGACACCGTTTCAACCGAAATTATTACTCCCGGCGTTATCCATACACAATACTCACTTCCCGGACCGTACACTCTTGACGTCCTGGAAGTGGATTTAACAAATCCGCTTCTGACACTCGAAAGCTATCGCCCTAACAGTCTCACAAAGACGACAGCTCAATGCACAGCGAACGACAAGCCAAATCACAGAGTGATTGGCGCCGTGAACGGAGGCTTTTTCAGTTTTGAAACCGGATGGCCCGTACACAATCAAGTTGTGAATGGGAAACCGGTGCTTGGCATTTCCACAAAAAAATCTGCGTTCGCTTTTACGGAAGAACGCGATGTGATCATTGATCGTTTTAGTTTTTCGGGAATGGTTGTTGCAAAAGATGGATCGAGTCTTGTAATCAATGAAAGCAATACAACGCGAAGCTCTGGCAAAACTGTCCTCTATTCATCTTTCAAAGGAACGACAACCGGAACGGATGCAACGGGTGCAGAAGCTGCGTTGTTTATTCTCCCTCCTTCTTCATCAAGAACAAATGATACTCTTCTTGCGGTGGTGATGGAAAAAGGAATAGGAAACGTCGCAATTCCGGCAGACGGATATGTGCTTTCAGGAGGAAGCGGTACGCCATCAACATTCATCACAGGTAAACTAGCCGTAAACGACACTGTAAAATTATATCTTGCCTACAATCCCTTTGGCGGTGCGAGTGTCAAGAAATTGACGCAACTGATTTCAGGAAACGGGCATTTGATCAAAGATGGCGTCGCATATCCTGCATTGGGAGATTACGATCAATCGGGTTCGGGATTCAATGATGTGCGGCATCCACGTACGTTCGCGGGGATCAACGACGACACAACAAAAGTGTACTTGTGCACTGTGGACGGTCGACAGGCATCGAGTATCGGCATGACGTTTACCGAAATGGCAAATTTTTTGATTGCTATCGGTGTGAAGGATGCGTTCAATCTTGATGGCGGCGGATCTACCACGATGGTCGTGCGCGGCAAAGTGGTTAATGCACCATCCGATCCAGGCGGCGAGCGGTCGGTGGCAAATACGCTGCAAGTAATCAGTACTGCGCCTGCCGGCTCATTGAATCATCTGAACATTCTCGAAGACCGCGCTGATATTTTTCAAGGAAATACTTTTCAATTTCACGCTGAAGGAAAAGATGAATATCTCAATCCACTTCCACTTCCGACAGGAACTGTATGGAGCGCCGATACGACAATCGGAACGATCGATTCAACCGGACTATTCAGTGCAAAGATAACGAATGATACCGGCTGGGTGCACCTAAAATACAATAACATTTCAGATTCCGTGCAAGTGTTTGTCAGAGTCATCAAACAACTTCGTGTTGTTCCGTCGGTATTGACAATGGTACCGGGTGAACGATTGACTTTGACAGTACGCGGGATTGATTCCGGCGATAAGACTGCAACATTACAAAATGATCAGGTTGAGTACAACATTAATGCGACAAATCTCAACGTCGATGTCCATGGTGTCGTTACCTCCACAGGGTTCGGAGGCGGATCTTTGACAGTAAAATTGGATACAGTCACTCAGGTGATTAAATATTCATCCACAGGTGCCGACACAACAATTCTTACCGACACGTTTGAAGATCTGCATTTCCGAAGTTGGGATGTAGTCGGTACCGATCCTGACGACATCTTTTTTGCGTTGAGCAGCGATGCGGTCATCGTAAATCCCCCCGCATTCCAGATGCGGTTCAACGCACCCGCATCAGCGAAAGCACTTTTGAATATACAGATTCCTCTATCAAGCAGACCGGATTCAATCAAAATTAAAGTGTACGGCGACGGTGGTGGGCATGGTGTTCGATTGTTTTTCAGGGACAAGGACAACGAACAGTTTGTCATTAAAGGAAGGGATACAATAAAATGGAACAATGTCTGGAACGAAGTCCGCTTTCCACTTGTAACAGCAACTGCGGTTGCCGGCGGCACTGTGGATTTCCCCATCACGATTGAACAACTGGAGTTCACACTTGGCGCAACGAATCTTGTCGGAGGAAGGCAGGTTGATACGATCTATGTTGACGATATTCGAGTTCATTACTCCAACCGAGCTGTCGCTCCACAAATCCTTGTAGATTTCAACGCAGGCATTACCGGCTGGCTCACGCCGCAGCAGAGCAATGCTGCACAACTCGTCGGAATAAATATTGCTGCATCAAAACTGGAGTGGTCGAACGAACATCCGTATGAAGGAGCCGGTTCAGGTAAATGGACATTTGTTGACGACGCCGGTAGTACAGCCGATTGGAATGTACGCATTCCACGAGGAACAACTTCAGAGGTCGGTTCGATGCTGCGCGGAAGTTACATCGGCGCATGGATCTGGGCAGACGGAAAAATGAACATCACACTTCGCACTGTCATTCGTGACGGGAACGGACAGATTTGTTCTGGTCCGGCATTCCCGATGAACCACGTCGGCTGGAAATTGATCGGCACGCGACTTGATGAAAATCTTTTTACTCCGTACCTAACAAGCGGAAAGATTACAGACGCCAACAACCGTTTTAACGGATTCAGAGTGCAGGGATTGCATGCCGATGTGAACGGGAAGACAAAGGTTTTCTTCGTCGATAAGATGGTTACAAGTGCGTTGACCGTCCCTTCGGGATTTATTGATTTCGGTGCAACATTCGATTCAATCGGGAATCAAGTAAAAGTATCGTGGGGAGTGAATTCGGAGATCAGCATCAACCGGTACGAGATCGAACGGAGTCCGGACGGAGTGTTGTATGATAAAGTTGGCAATGTCACCGCTGTTGGAAATTCCGATACGACGCAACGGTATTCATATTTCGATAACATAGGCACGCTGCAATCGGCAAAATATCGCATCAGGCAAATTACCAACGATGGCGCACAGGAAACGACACCTGTCATCAATTTTTCTTTAACGGGAATCGGTGAAAGTAAATTCTCTCCATGGACATTCGAATTGAAACAAAATTATCCCAACCCATTCAATCCCGTAACGACGATCCAATTTCAGATTCCATTTTCAACTCAGGCAACGATAAAAGTGTACGACATTTTGGGAAGAGAGATCGCCACGATCATCGATCAAGAATTGAATGCGGGTAATCATCTTATTGATTGGGATTCATCGTTCGTGGCGAGCGGAGTGTACTTTTACAGACTGACGGCGGGAAATTACATCGAGACTAAAAAAATGGTGGTGGCAAAGTAAACTTTCTCTTGTTTGATGAATACAATTTTCTTATTTTACCTCAGATTTAAGTAATATTCCCTCACGGAGAGGTGGGTGAGTGGCTTAAACCAGCGGTTTGCTAAACCGCCGTACGCTGTTAAGGTGTACCGAGGGTTCAAATCCCTCCCTCTCCGCAAAGAAAAGATTGCTCGGTGTTGCTTCTCGAAAAAAGTCATTGGGACAGGCAGCCTGGTTAGAGCGTGGCGCCTTCGGCGCCAAGGCCGAAGATTCGAGAGATGTTTGTGACATACATTGTATTCAGCAAATCCAGAAATGAATATTTTGTTGGTCACTCTGAAGATGTTGTCAACCGCTTGATGCGCCACAACAACGGCAAAAGCAAATCGACAAAACGCGGCATACCGTGGGATCTTGTTTGGAAGTACAAATGTGCAACACGAAGTAAAGCAGTGCTTCTTGAGAACAAAATCAAGAAGCGTGGGATCAAAAGATTTTAGATGATGTACTTGTTCGGGGTGTGGCTCAGCCCGGTTAGAGCGCTTGGTTCGGGACCAAGAGGCCGGAGGTTCGAATCCTCTCACCCCGACTACATAATAAGGGGACGTGTTCAGCGTCCTTTTTTATTTTAACGATGAAACTCCTTATCCTTCATCCTTCCCTACTATATTCAAGAAAGGAGATCTAAATGAAAAAGAACTCTCTCCTCGTTCTACTGCTCCTCCCCTTTGTTTTCTCCGCGTGTGTAACGCTGGGAAAATTTGAAGAGTTGCAGGGACAGAAAGATGCACTTCAGGTCTCAATCGACTCTCTAAAAAATGTTGTAGCAGAAATGAATGTCAGAATCAACCAACTGACATCTGATACAGCATCGCTGCATGCACAATTGGGAAATCGGAATAAGCGGATCGCTGAACTTGAACTCATGACCGATACATTGACGGAACGGTCGCGGGCACTGCAGAATGAACTCGACGTGTTGAAACAAAACTACGAGCAATCAAAGTCAAAGAATTCTGCCGAATTAAAAAAATTGTTGAACAATCTCGAAATTTTACAGCGCGACGTTGCGCTGCGTGAACAAAAATTAAAAGACTATGAAGATGCGCTCGCTGTTCGTGATTCTTCGTTGGTTGAGCTTCAAAAAGATCTCATCGGACGCGAACAGAAAGTGGTTGAATTGCAAAAACGATTGCTCGCACGTGATTCCGCTTTGACAGCGTTGAAGACACGATTGAATGCTGCTCTGCTCGGTTTCACAAACAGCGGATTGTCGATCAACATCGTCAACGGTCGTGTCTATGTTTCATTGTCCAATCAGCTCCTCTTCTCAACCGGCAAAACGGACATCGACAAGCGCGGAAAAGAAGCGTTGAAAGAACTTGCATCGGTGTTAAATCAACAGGAAGATATCTCTATTCTCGTTGAAGGACATACTGATAACCAGGCGGTCAAAAATCTCGGATCTATAAAAGACAATTGGGACTTAAGCGTACTGCGGGCTACGGAAGTTGTTCGTTACCTGACGATTGACGGAAAGATGGACCCGAAACGGATCACCGCATCGGGCAGGAGTGAATATTACCCGATCGATCCCGCTTCAACGCCGGAAGCGTTGGCAAAGAACCGCAGAACAGAGATCATCCTTATTCCAAAATTGTCCGAATTATTTGAGATTTT
>JBFMFY010000110.1:0-5689 GCA_040751955.1 Bacteroidota bacterium | reverse complement strand
CGACGGGGTATCTGTGGATGAAAAAAACCACCAATAACACAATCGGCGTGTTGTTCAAGAACGATAAACGATTCATACACGACTTTGCACCGGCAGGTGTCAGCGGAGGGAATACGTTTCTTGGAACTGATGCAGGGAGTTTTTCCATGTCCGGAAGCGGCAGTTCGCCGATGTCCCCCTCTGTAGTCCGGAAAGTGATCGGTTCGTTCCACAGAAAATCCGGAGAAGCAAAAACATCCTCTTTGCTTTCTGAACGCGAAACGGAGATCCTGCAGCTGCTGGCGGATGGAAAATCATATGCATCGATCGCCAAGATGATATTCCTTTCGGTGGACGGCGTCGGATACCATGTGCGGCATATCTACGAGAAACTACATGTGAACAGCCGGGGCGAAGCGGTGAAGGTGGGCATGAAGAGGAGATTGATCAAACTATTTCGTTAACAATCAAAAGTTATTAACGAAGGACGCACTATGAGACCATTGGTGATGTTCATGTGTGCTTTGAGTTTTTTGCCGTATACGATTATGGCACAATGGCAAAAAGTCGTGGAGCCACAGGGTTTTGCCGATATCAATTCAATTGCCTTTATCAATCCATATGTCATAGCTTCGGTGGAAAATGTCGGATTATATCGCTCAACATCAATGGGTTTGAATTGGGAATTCATCCCTCATTCACACGCAACCACACTTGTTGCCGTCGATGGCTTGCTCTATTCATTGGGAGGGCTTGCGGTCTCATCGGACTATGGAACAACATGGAAGACGATCGAAAAGGGTCTGTCAGCCCCAAGAGTGAACGGGATAACCGGAAAAGGGAAGGAGCTCTATTGTTCTGTCTATGCAGGTTCTATGGAGTTGGGAGGGATCCATTATTCATCGGATGGCGGTGATAATTGGATACCGATCAATACCGGACTAACAAATTTCGTTAAAGACGTCGCATTCATTGACTCTGTGTTGTTCACGACAAACAATAACGTTGTGTTTCGATCAACAGACAAAGGAAAAAGTTGGGTATCCACCGCCGGAACGGGATGGAAATTCAAGGTGGTGGGGACTACTCTCTTCACTCTTGGCGCGACAAAGATCGACCGTACCACCGATCGTGGCAATACCTGGACAACATATGAGGTACCGACAAAGGAGTTATTGGTAGATTTTTCGATCGTCGGCAATAATATCTACGCTCTTGCCGGTACGGGGCTGTACCACTCTTCCAACAATGGAAGCACCTGGGTGTTCCGACCAAAGACGTATCTCCCGCGTCATCAACAGCCGTTCCACCAAACGATGGTAGTGAACGGCCCCGACATCCTTCTTGGTGCACGCGAATTTGGTATTGTTCATTCCACTGATCACGGAGCCACGATCTCAAGGCGGAGTACGGGGATCGAATTCCCATATCGCTATTCGATTTTTGCAAGTGATGCCAAACCAAATAGCATCTATGTATCCCTTGAACGGAACCTGTTCCACTCGAGCGATAATGGGAATACCTGGTACAATCCGGATTCGCTGCTTCCAACAGTTCCTTCCCACTTCCTTATCGATAATGATTCGCTTTATCTGTCGGGGGCCGGAATAAATCTGATGGATGATACAACGGAAGGCTATTACATTTCTACGGATCCCGTCTCCCGACAATGGAAGAAGATGTTTTATGGCATCTATGGATACAGGCACAATTTCTTTTCTTCCTATAAGTTCGGACAAACGATGTTCGCCTTTAATGTTGGCTACTCGTATGGGGTTTGGATCTCTTATGATAATGGAAAAACGTGGAGTGGATATAATGAAGGAGGCAGACCTGCGGCGTTCGCCATGATTCAAAACGGAAAAGATTATTTCATTGCCGATGGAACCATCCGAATCTCGGTTGACGGCGGGAAGCATTATAGTCTTCGGATGAATGGGATTGCCAATACGTTGGTCCGATCGATTGCTCAGATCGGCATCAACCTTTATGCGATATCGGATGCCGGGTATGTCCACCGATCAATCGATAATGGTGCAAATTGGACGATCGTCAGCCAGAATATTGGTGAACAAGTCTTTGGTGACATGCTCGTCTACGGATCAATGATACTGTTCAGTGGAACCAAAGGTGTCTATATGTTCAATACCACGAACAACAGCATTACGAATTTTTCACAGGGGCTGCCAGTATTGGATCTCGAGGAACAGGTGATACTGCGTAAATCCGGTCCGATTCTTTTCCTAAAATATGGCAATGATCTTTGGCGAAGGAATATTTCTGAGATCACCAGCATCTCGGAACACCGAATCATACCGGAGCATTCTTCAATTGAGGTCCATCAAAATTACCCCAACCCCTTCAATCCAACAACTACGATTAAATTCGGATTGCCCGAAGCGGGCAATGTAACGTTAAAAATTTATGATGCGCTTGGCAGGGAAGTCGCAACGCTCGTCAACAATCAACTTACGGCAGGATACTATTCGTACGAATGGAATGCCGGTCATCTTGCGAGCGGCGTGTATATCTACCGAATGACTGCGGTTTCGAGTAATGATAAAGCAAAACCATTTAATGAAGTGAAGAAATTACTGCTGATGAAATAATTGAACTTTTTCAGGTAAGCCATCCGATAGTTTATAACTATCGGATGGCGATTGTAGTATTAACTGATGTTATTCAGTAAAGAATGACTGCCTAATAAAGTAATGTCGTCATTCCCGAATGCTTTAGTCGGGGATCCATTGTATAGATTCGCGCTAAAAACGTGCGGGAATGACGGTTGGTTTTTGGGTTTTGCGTAACATGAGTTATTAACAATCATCAACACCTGCATTGACTTCTCCCTGCGCTCCAAGTATATTTCGGTATGGTTTGCAGGGTAATGATATCGTTATCTCTTTTTTCTGCACAACTGCTCTTCGCCCAGTTTTACTATTTCGGACACAACAAAGTTCAGTACACGGAATTTGACTGGCAAATTCTCCGCACCGAGCATTTCGATATTTACTATTATCCCGAAATGAAAGAACTGGCAACGCAAGGCGCATTTTTTGCGGAAGAAGCATACAAAGATTTCGAAAGCAAATTCAATCACGCGCTCAACAATCGCGTGCCGCTCATTTTCTATTCATCGCACCTCCATTTCCAGCAAACCAACACCACCGGCGGCTTCATTCCCGAAGGCGTGGGCGGATTTTTTGAGTTCCTCAAAGGACGCGTTGTCATTCCTGCCGATGGATCGCTGTCGAGATTTCGTCATGTTATTCGACATGAACTTGTGCACGTGTTCATGCACAGCAAAATCAACCGTGTACTGCTGGATCATCGTCTGCCGCAAGACAGGATGCCGCCGCTCTGGTTTACCGAAGGACTTGCCGAAGCGTGGTCAACGGAGCCAGATGACCAATCCGAAATGCTGATCCGCGATGCCGTGCTGAACAATTACATCGTACCGCTCAGCGCCATTGAATCAATTTACGGCACGTTCCTGATGTACAAACAAGGTCAATACATTTTGTATTATATCGAACAACAGTACGGTGAAGATCGATTGTTGCTGCTCATGGAAAATTTCTGGCGTCATTCGTCATTTAGCGAGGTGATGAAAGCGACCATCGGGAAGAATTACAAGGAGTTTGATGACGAGTGGATGTATGCCTTCAAGAAAAAGTATTATCCTGTTCTCTCGTTCAGCGATTATACCAGTTACGTTTCGCAGACGGTGGTGAAAAAAGGATTCAATACCAAGCCGGTCTTCTACAAGAACGGGACAACGCGTGAAGTGTACTTCATCGGCAATTACACCGGATACACGTCTATCTATAAAGTCAACCTTGATGCCGAAACAGAAGAAGACAAAGAACCTGAGTTGGTAATAGAAGGAGAAAAAAGCGATGAGTTTGAAGCATTTCATCTGTTCCAAAGCAGGTTGGATATTTCATCCGACGGTGTGCTGGCGTTTGTGACCAAGAAAGGGGAATCGGATGCTCTTCATCTGTACGACGTCAAACATCGGTACCTCATTCGTACACTGCAATTCAACGATATTGTTGTTATTGCCTCTCCGGACTGGTCGCCGGACGGAACGAAAATAGTCTTTGCCGCCAACGACAAAGGGGGGAAGATGGATGTGTATGTGTACGACCTCCGCAGTGAACACCTTCAGCGGCTGACCAACGATTCGTACGACGACCGCGATCCGGTGTGGACTCCGGACGGGAGACAGATTGTTTTCAGTTCAGACCGGACGCCGTATGGCATGAAGCAGAAGTACAATCTGTTTCTGTTTGATACTGCCGAAAAAACTATTTCGTACGTAACATACGGTAATGAGAATTACTATTCTCCTTCCTTTTCGCCAGACGGGAAGTATCTCACCTTTACCTCTAATGACGGTGGTGCGCAGAATATTTGGGCAATAGCGACGGACGATTTCCGGAGACGAAACACGTATGCGATGAAGAAGATCACTCACTTCACAAACGCTGCGTTCGACCCGCGTTGGACGGATAACGATGAGATTATTTTTTCCGGTTTTGAAAATTACAGTTTCAAAATTTATCTCATTCCCAAAGCATCGGCTGTGTTGGATACAACCACAACAACACATTCATTTGTGCTTCCTCACACAGTTGTTACATGGATTCCACAGACCATCACTGCCGATTCATCCGTACGGTTTATGAAGTATGAAGGAGAATATTCGCTTGACATTGCACAAAGTCAGGTGTCCACCGATCCGGTCTTCGGCACGTCGGGTGGGGCGGCAATGGCAATCAGCGATGTTCTTGGAAACGATCAGTACTATTTTCTGCTGTACAACAACGCGCAGTCGTCCGATGAATTTCTGGAAAGTTTTAATCTTGCCATTACACGCCTGTATCTCGGCCAGCGGATGAATTACGCTACCGGCATTTTTCACTTTTCCGGCCGGCGTTACGATTTAACCGATCCTGATGTGTATTACTATGAGCGTTCCTTTGGCGGCTATTTTGTGTTGAGTTATCCTCTCTCGAAATTTCAACGAGTGGAAGCGGGAACAAGTTTGAGTAATTCCGATAAAGAAGTGTTTTTCGGCATTCGTCCGCGTAAAGCGCTCATCCTGTCGAATTCAATTTCGTTTGTTCACGATAATTCCCTCTGGCTGTTGACTGGTCCGATTGATGGTTCACGATTTCTGTGTACGGCCGCCTACACTACGGATATTCAATACGGCAATGTGGAATACTACACATTCATCGGCGATTACCGCGTGTACAACAGAATTGATACGCGCACATCGCTGGCATCGCGGTTCACGCTGATGATGAATGAAGGCAAAGAAGCGCGCCGGTTCTTCATGGGGGGAAGTTGGGATTTACGAGGTTGGCCCCGATGGTCTATTCGCGGAAAAAAATTGTGGATTATGAGTCATGAATTTCGTTTTCCGTTTGTTGATCAGTTAGCAGTGAAGTTTCCGTTCGGCGGCATTGGGTTCGGATCATTTCGCGGAGCAATCTTTTTCGACTCCGGAGCGGCGTGGGATAATTCGTACCGTTCGACGCTCGGCAGTATCGGCGTTGGATTGCGGTGGAATTTGTTTGGCGCACTTGTCTTACGATACGATATCGGCAAGCGAATCATTAACGATTTCAATCAATTTCAAACCGGTCTGTTTTACCAATTCTTCTTCGGATGGGATTTTTGAATTTCCTTTTCAAAAACA
>JBFMFY010000011.1:0-73168 GCA_040751955.1 Bacteroidota bacterium | reverse complement strand
ACAACAATATCACATTTGACATGCCGGCGTACGTCGGCATCCATTTCTCCGGATTCCCGCTTTCGCGGGAATGACATGAAAAAACACCGGTCACATTGAGCAAGTCCCGATTGGTTTTTAATCGGGACGCGTCGAAGGGTTCATGGTTCGACTCGTCCCGACATACATCGATTGGGATTCGCTCACCATAACTATCAATTAAAAACATTTTGTACTTCATGAAACAGACTTGATCTCAGAGATTTCTGGAAAATCCACCTTGTTTCCATTCCGAGGAGCGTAGCGACGAGGAATCTGAGATACTCTTTCAAAATCGCCAATCAGATTTCTCGCTTCGCTCGAAAGGACATGAATAATGAATATTTCAGAAATCTCTCTCACTTATTCTTCAAAGGAATATGCAGCTCTTCCATCTTGCGGTACAGCGTTGAAAGGCTTAACCCGAGATCGGCGGCAACTTTTTCTTTATCTGAATTGGCATCGTGCAGTTTCGACTCGATGAACTGCCGTTCAAAATTGCGGACGGCATCCTTCAACGACAGAGTGTCTGCCGGGGCAGACGGCGTTGAAGAATCCACAAGCCGTTGAATATCTTCCGGCAAATGGTTTACGTCGATATATTCCGCGTCGCAGAAGATCATGGCGCGCTCGACTACATTCTGCAATTCGCGCACCTGCCCTTTCCATTGATGTCGGATCAGTGCGTTCATCGCCTGGTTGGTGATCCCTTTGATATTTTTTCCCATCTCCGTGCGGAGTTCGCCGATGAAACTGTTCACCAGCAGCGGAATATCATCAATCCGCTCTTTCAATTCGGGGAGATGGATCTCGACCACGTTTAACCGATAGTAAAGATCTTCCCTGAATCTTCCTTTTGCAATCTCTTCTTTTAAATTCCTGTTCGTTGCCGCGATGATACGGACATCGATCGAGACTGGGTCGTTGCTGCCGACAGGATAGATCTCCCGCTGCTCCAAGGCGCGGAGCAATTTTACCTGCATCTGGAACGGCATTTCGCTTATCTCGTCGAGGAAGAGCGTGCCGTTGTGCGCAACCTTGAACACGCCATCTTTGTCGCTTACCGCACCTGTAAACGAACCTTTTTTGTGCCCGAAGAGCTCGCTTTCAAATAACGTCTCAACAATAGCACCGCAATTGACCGCTACGAACCGCTTATTCCTGCGATTGCTGTGAAAATGGATCGCGCGGGCAACGAGTTCTTTTCCGGTTCCGCTTGTGCCGGTGATGATTACGCTTCCCTCGCTTGACGAAACCTTTTCGATCGTCGAAAAGACACGCTTCATCGCATCGCTTTTCCCAATAATATTATGGAAATCATATTTGCGGTTGATTTCCTGCTTCAGCATCGCATTTTCCAAAACAACATTGCGGTGTTCAAATAATTTTTTAACACGGATGAGCAGATCGTCAAACTCGAGCGGTTTCAGGATATAATCGTACGCTCCTTTGCGTAAAGCACCGACGGCGGTCTCGACCGATGCGTAGGCGGTAATAATAATAACGAATGTCTGTGGCGAGCGTTGCGTGATCTTCTCCAGCAGTTCCACACCGCGCATCACAGGCATTTCGATGTCGGAAATGACGAGGTCGTACGATATCGACGAGATTTTGTCGAACGCGACGCCGCCGTTTTCCGCTTTATCTACTTTGTATCCTTCTTTCTCAAGAATCATCGCTATCGATTCTCGAATGATCTCTTCATCATCAACAACTAAAATTCGTTCTGCCATGTCAAACACCTTTCGTCGGTAATGTTACAATAAAAGTCGTTCCTTGACCCAGCGTGCTTTCCACATGAATATCTCCGCCAAAACTTTTAATAATGCCGAGGCTGACCCACAATCCGAGTCCCGTCCCTTTTCCCGCCTCTTTTGTTGTAAAGAACGGATCGAAAATTTTCTGCACGTTCTCTTCGGCAATGCCACACCCTGTGTCGCTCATCGTAATATCAATGACGTCGCCGCGCAGTTCGGTCTTAACAGAGATGCTGCTCGATTTTCCCTCACATGCATCAACGGCATTCATCAAGATGTTGAGGAAGACCTGCACCAGTTGATCGGAAACGACCGCAACGCGGGGGAGATTTTGTTGAAGATCGGAGTTAAATGTGATTGAACGGACCTTTTTGCCGTACTGTACGATGTTTAACGCTTCTTTCATCACTGCGTTAACATCCACATCCTGCACAACGTGCGGCGACGGGCGGGAGAAGTCCACCAGTTCGCGAATGATTTTTGTAATGCGATTGATCTGGTTCTTCACCATTTCCAATTTGTCTTTGGTGAAATCATCGTTCGTTGAGCGCTGCAGTATCTGCACGATGGAAGAGATGGAGGTGAGAGGATTTCCCACTTCGTGGGCGATGCCGGCGGCAAGGGTGCCGAATGTTTCCATCTTCTGCGCGCGGAGCAATTGTTGTTCGAGCATCTTCTGTTCGGTAATATCCCTGTGTGCTCCGAGAAATCCGATCACTTTATTATTTTCGTCGATGATCGGCGAGATGACAAGTTCGGAATGGAACAACTCGCCGTTCTTCCTTCTGTTCTGTATCTGTCCCACCCACTGCTCGCCTGTAAGGATCTTTGCCCAAACGCGCTTCCAGAATTCTTTCGTCTGCTTGCCGCTGCTCAATACATTCGGATTTTTTCCGATCAGCTCTTCGCGCGTGTAACCGCTGATGTTGATGTAGGCAGGATTTGCGTAGATGATCTTTCCTTCGGTGTTCGTGATCTGGATAGGATTTACAGTACGATGGATGACTTCGGAAAAGCGAAGCAGGTCGAGTTCTTTGTCGTGTTGCTGCGTAATGTCGCGGACGGTGACGAGGTATTTCGGCTGTGAATTAAGATTGAGAGAAGAAACGGTGACTTCCGTAAAATAATGTTCCTGCGGAGTGAAATAAAATTCTGAGCGGAAAGTTTTCGGATTGTTCTTGATTGCGGTCTGAAGTGTCTGATTCCCCTTTTCGTCGAAGCACTCCGCCAGTAGAATGTGGGAAAACCCCTTTTGTTCCGCCTTGGTATTGTGCTCCAGGACCTTCGTTTGCTCATCAATAACAAACGCAAAATCCTGCAGCGTGAAAAATATTTCTTTATAGGTTTCGAGTGAAAACGCCATGTTTGGGCATTTCTTAATTTTGAGAAAATACGACTAATTTATGAAACAAAAAAGTCCGCTTTAGGGAGCGGACTGGGAATTATTTGTTATGAAAAAAGGATCGTAAGAAAAGAAGAATCTGGTTTTTGAAGTGATAGAGCAATCCAAAAAATCAACCCACGGATTTATCCGTGGGAAACAACGACACCGTACATCATTCCAAAACCGATTTATCGGTTTCCCCAATAAACATCCTGTCATAAACCGTTGAAACGGTTGAATTGGGGTTTGATTTTCATTCATTGCCTACGAATGAATTCGTGTCCATATTTACCCACGAATGAATTCGTGGGCTGGCATCCATATGTGCATTGCCCAATACGGATCGGAATTGATACGATTTCAACCCACGGATTTATCCGTGGGAATAACGACACGGCATATCATTCCAAAACCGATTTATCGGTTTCCCCGGGAAATTGCAAGCCATGCTTCTTCATAAAATCGGCATACTCATTAGCAAACGTGTGCTTCCGGTGATGCTCTTTTTGATTACGAATATACTGCTCTACCTTCCCGACATTCGATTCACTCACCGAAAAAGCACCGTAACCCGTCTGCCATGCGAATTTGCCTTTGATCAGATCACCGTTATTCACCCAGTGCGACGATTCGCCTTTGATATTCTTGAGGATATCTTTCACTGCAAAGTTCACATTGAGTAAAAAAAGAATATGAAGATGATTCGGCATGCTGTTGATCGCTTTTACCGGACACTCAAAATCTTTTTCGAGATGTTCACGGATATGCGCGTGGATTTGTGCTTCAATGGATGGATTGATAAACGGCTCGCCATGCTTCGTGCCGAAGACGGCGTGGATCCATATTTTTGTCAGTGAGTGGGACATTCTTTATTGAAAAACCGTTGAAACTGTTGAATTAATATAACAATGCCTGCATCACCCCGCGGATTCATCCGTGGGAATAACAACATCTCACATCATTCCAAAACCGATTTATCGGTTTCTCTGAGGAACATCCTGTATAAACCGTTGAAACGGTTACATTGGTGTTTTTGTCTGCCCACGAGTACCCACGAATAAATTGTTGTACGCAACGCTAATATGATCTCATTGTGAATAGTATCAGTCGTTTCCCGCACAATCTACTTTCTTCCCGTAAATTAATCAACGTATAAATGTATCGGGTACCGGGCAGGTGTGGGGAGGGGCATTTACATGCTAGCGAGTACAGCGGTACGTACGGAATTAAGAAGGAGACAGAGTCTTCGTCATTCTGAACACAGTTTCGACGCTTTCTGTCGAGACGGAGCGAAGAATCCAGTGAAGTACCAACCGTTGACTTGACAATTTCTCCTGGATTCTTCATCCCGATAAAAAACATCGGGATTCAGAATGATCAACGATATTGTTTTGTAATGGCTTCTAATATATTCTCCACCGGTACCGCACCGTGTATGGGTTTTGATCCGCCCATACCATAGTGCTGTCATGCGTGCCGTTCCCTTCAATGTTCCAGCTCTTGTATTTCGATTCTATGGTCAGCTGTATGAGCATCACCGAACCAGCATCGCGAGTTGTCCACCATCGTCCCTGCAGCGGCTGTATGTTCAGAGCATACTCCCTCCAGAAGAACGACGTATTGCTGCTGAATGTCGAATCTGCCCGCAGATCGATCCACGCCGAATTGATAAAAGAACTGTCCTGACTATCGGAGGAATATGTCACCTTCCATTTGCCGGTGAATTTCTTAAAGGCAGTTTCCGCTGTTTCTCTGAATTCTTCATCCGGTTCGTTGGGGCATCCGCCCGCAAAGAACAGGGCGCCGATCAGCAGCACAAGTACTTGTACGATAAAAAGAAGATGTGGGTGATAACGTTGCAGTGAGAATCGTTTGATATTCATGAGTCTGTCTCAATTGGTTGAGACAATTTACTTTCTTCATACTTTGTAATCAACGTAGAAAATTGTCCGGCATCGAACATGTGTGGGAAAGAGCGGGTGAACCTTATCAAGGTTATGATATAGCGCCGGCAATCCTTGACAAGGTTGACAGGCATAAATATGTCCGGTATTGTGGCAAGTGCAGGGGAAAATAGTACGCGATCGCGTACTGAGGATCGGGTGGAAAGCAGATCGAACAAGACCGTTCGTCATTCTGAGTGTCCCGATTGTACAGCATAGTGACTCCCTCAAAATGACAAAAGAAATGAGGAGTTAATTCAACTACTTTTATAAATCACCGACCGCATGGAGACGGAACTCATGTCGAACGCATTGTTGAAGAATTCCGGCGTGTCTTTCTTATCCTGCAGTCCGAGCGTATAAAGAAGAGGAAGAAAATGGTCGTACGTCGGATGCGCAAGTTGAGCCACTTCGCCGAGTTTCTGAAACTCTACGATCGACTTATGATCTCCCGTCTCGATCCATTTTGAAATTTTCGCATCGAACTCCAATGCCCAGTCGTACGGTTTGTTCTCTCCCCAGCTGACAGCTCTGAGATTATGGACGATGTTCCCGCTCCCCATGATCATCACCCCTTTTTCGCGGAGAGATTTCAATTCCTGCGCAAGCTCATAGTGATACTGCATCGGCTGGCTGTAATCGATACTCAATTGGTACACCGGTATATCCGCTTTCGGAAACATTTGTTTCAGCACACTCCACGTACCGTGATCGAATCCCCAATCATCATCGAGTGATATATGGTGCTTCACCGCAAGACGCTGCGTCTCTTTTGCGAATTCCGGCGTGCCAGGTGCGGGATATTGCTGCTGATACATTTCAGGTGGAAATCCACCGAAGTCATGAATGGTCTCCGGTTTCTCTACTGACAGCACCTGCGTTCCCCGCGTCAACCAATGGGCTGAGACAGAAAGGATCGCCTGCGGTTTTGGAAGTTTCGATCCCATTTCTTTCCATGCTCTGCTAAATACGTTGTCTTCGATCGCGTTCATCGGATTGCCGTGTCCGACAAACAAGAGGGGCATACGTTCTGTGCGTTGATGTTCGTCGGTAATATTTTTAAGGTCATTCAATTTCATAGTTCCTCCTATGAGGGGAAACATTGCTATTGTTGAAAGGAATTCTTTTCGGTTCATCGCTTCTCCGGCAGGTCGGCGTTAACGCCGACCTACCAAATTTCAATTTAGTGACACCGCCGGGTACATGAATCCCGCCATTTCGTGGAACATCAGTTCGCGGAACGATGTGTACATAAAGTATTTGTCCATCGGCTGCAGCGCAAGTATCTCTTTCGCATCCGCTACATCTTTCGCATTCATTACAATCCACAGCTTCAACCGATCTGCCGAAACCGTATAGCTGAGAAATTTCCGCTGCGTCATCAACTCGGCGATCTTCATCCGCTGAGCCGGAATGAGTGCAAAAAATTCAGGCGACGGGGCGTACGGCAATTGTACTTCCACCATGTATGTATTCATTTGTTCTCCTGATCTTCAATTGCTATTTCAATCAAAACCAATATAGACTTTTTTGCAAATGTTACCGCGATCCGTTCTGCGGGAGAGACGGAGATACCGTCACTTTTGTTCAGAATCTTGTCGCTCACCGTCACAATACCCTGCACCACAAACAGGAACAATCCTGTGGATGTTCCCGAAACATCGTAAATGATCTGTTTCCCCTCGTCGAATTTACCGAGCAGTACCGCGGCATGTTGTTTAATGGACAACGACGATGCATCGACATGCGGGGAGATGAGCGTGACAAGCGAATTCCTGTGCTCATCCAGGTCAAACAGCGCTTTCGTCTGGATCGGATTCGTGTTCAATTTTTTCGGCAGGAATCCGATCTGCAGTTTCTCGAGCACTCCCTGTTCGGTCGCGTTGAATTCAGAAAGATATATTCCTTTCCCGGCAGAGATCACCTGAATGGTCTCCTGCGGATAGGTGGCGACCGAACCTGTACTATCTTGAAATCCTGCCCTTCCCTGTAAGACGATATCGACCAGTTCGATATTGCGAAGTAATCTCATTCCGGTGTTTGAATAGCCGGGATGGAACGCCGTTTGTGTGAACTGAACAAGGTTTCCAATCCCAAGCGTCTTCTCATCATCGCCCCCGAAAAATGTCTCCGATGCGATCCCCCAGCTGTGGGCAGCGATCTGCCGTTCCTGTGCGGGATATAAAGTGTAATTATTGATTACTGTTTTCAAAATTTTCTTTCTTGTTCCATGAAAGGGCGCCAGACGGGCATCCCTCCACAGTTTTGATAATTTCGTCCGTTGCAGCACCGTTCATATTGATCCACGGTTTCACCCGCGGATTGAAGACACTCAACAATCGTCTGGCGCAGTTGCCGGAGTGGATGCAGACATCGGGCTTCCAATGAACCGTGATCTCATCGTTTGAATACTTCTTGTTGAATGTTACCATGGTACAATGAGCGTATTGTTTTTAATGAAGATGCGTTGTATTGCAACGCACCGTTTTGTCCGATTTTACTGCAATATACGACGTTGCCTACTGCTTCACAACTTCAACATTCAGCAACAAATCAACCTCTTCACCGACGAGGAATCCGCCTGTTTCGAGCGCGGCATTCCATTGCAATCCCCACTCTTTGCGATTGATCGTAGTCGTTGCTTTAAATGCAGCAATCATTTGTCCGTACGGACTGACCGCCTTCCCTTTGAATTTGGCATCGAGTACGACTTGTTTCGTTATGCCGCGGATCGTCAGATCGCCCGTGATCTCGAGTCTGTCGTTCCCTTTCGCCACACTCTTTGTGCTTTTGAACGTTACGACGGGATGGTTTTCCGCGTCGAAGAAATCAGCGCTTCGAAGGTGGGCGTCGCGGTCAGGATGTTCGGTATTGATGCTTGCCGATTTGATCGTTACATCGATTGCTGCATCGCTGAAGTCTTCTTTTGATGCGGTAACGGTTCCTTCAAATTCTTTGAAGTTGCCGCTCACTTCGGCAATGATCATGTGAGCAACCGTAAAATTGATATTGGTATGTGCAGTGTCGATCTTCCACGTGCTGCGCGTTTCAACTGTTGTTGTCATTATATAATTCGCTTTCTTTATGAATTGTTGTTTTGAATAAGTTCAATGGCGATCGTTATTTCGACCGTATCGCCGACTAAAAATCCGCCCGCTTCAATGGCGCTGTTCCAGTTCAATCCCCACTCTTTACGGTTGATAACCGTGGAGGCTTTGAAGGCAGCGATCATTCCCTTGTAACCTTTGATCTTTCCTTTGTAGGCAGCATCGAGTGTTACGCTCTTTGTTACGCCGCGCATCGTCAGATCGCCGATGATCTTGTATTTCGTTTCAGACAGTTTTTCTATTTTTGTGCTTTTGAATGTCACGATGCTGTCAGTATCGGTATTAAAGAAATCTGCACTGCGTAAATGTTTGTCGCGCATTTCGTTTCCGGTGTTGATGCTTTTCGCGTTGATCGCTACGATAATTTTCGCGTCGGTGAAGTCATCTTTCGCTGACTCAACCTTCGTATCGAACTGGTTGAATGTCCCCGTCACATCGGAGATCATCATATGGGCAACGGAAAAATTCACATAGCTGTGCGCCCTGTCCATTCCCCATTTAGTTTGCGCTGTGCCCATAGCAGAAAGCGCGAGCAGAACAAAAAATAGTTTTTTCATAGTGGAGTCCTTAATATATGTTAATAGATGTTGGTGGTTGTCACGAGTAATTCAGTTATGCATCAATTTTCGATGTTAATTTTTCTTTTAACGTTATGCCGAGTTTCTTTAGAAGAGCTGAGAGTTGTACGATCTCATCTTCATTCAATGCAGACCAGACTAATTCTTCTACATATTTTGCATGCTGCACAAACGCTTCATCGAATAACTTCTGCCCTTTCACCGTCAACTTTATGTATGTTGCTCTCCTATCTGTCGGACAGGCTGCACGTTCAACAAGCCCTTGTTTCTGAAGGTTGTCGATCACTACGGTCATGTTTCCCCCAGACATCAGTTTCTTTGCGCCGATCTCTTTCACGAGCATCGGTCCCAAGTGACCGAGTGTCTCAAATATGCTGAATTGTGGTGGCGTTAGACCGTATCGGTCTATATCCCTCGCCGTGAGCATAGCCATTGTATCAAACGAACGAGACAATTTTACCCAAAGTGAAAGGGCTAAATCTGCCTTTTTTCCATATTTCTCTGTGCTTTTCATGTTGTTCCTAATTAATTAGTCACTAATTCAAATATAACTAATTAGTATTAATTTGTCAACAGGTAGAACAACATTTATTTGAGGAAGTTCCCCCCAATAAAAAAGGCGACCGAAGCCGCCTTTCAAAGAGATGTTACATTAAGTGGTTATATACCGTCCTGTGCAAGTGCCCAGGTAAGAATTGCAACAGCAATTGCGCCTAATTGTAGTTCACGGGGATGGACCTTGTCGATAGTATCTATATCGGTGTGATGATAGTCGAAGTAACGCTGCGGGTCGGGCGAGAGACCGATGAGAACGGTACCGAATTTTTCCAGCACACTGATATCGGCACCGCCGCCTCCCATTGTAACACGATCAGCACCGATGGATTCCAATAACGGACCGAACGATGCAACTTTCAAGAATCGAACTGAATCTGTCTCCACACCGAATCCTCTCGGCGAGAACCCACCGGCATCACTTTCGATGGCAGCGATGTGTTTTTCTTTTGTCGTGTCAATGTTCTTGGCATACGTACGCGCGCCACGCAGTCCATTCTCTTCATTAGCAAAGAGAACACACCGAATTGTACGCTTTGGTTTCAGATTCAACTCTTTCATCATCCGAAGGACATCGATGCATTGTACGACACCGCTGCCGTCGTCATGCGCACCTGTTCCTTTGTCCCACGAGTCGAGATGTCCGCCAATAAGAACGATCTCATTCGGGTATTCACTGCCTTTTATCTCGCCAATGACGCTATAAGTTTGCACATCGGGAAAAGTTTGGCAGTCCATTGTTATCGTGACAGAAACTTTATTTCCTTTTTGAAGTTCCTCGCTGAGCATATTCGCATCCATTGTGCTTATTGCCGCAGCCGGAATCTTTGCAACCGTATCTGCGTACCGCATCATACCGGTATGCGGCACTTTATAGATAGCATTGGTCATAGAACGGACGAGGACAGCAATCGCACCGACCTTTGCCGCTTCGATCGCTCCCCGGCTCCTTTGATCAACAGCACCGCCGTAGGCTTCAAACGGATTTATCTTAGTCTTATCAAACGGACGGTTATAGAACACGATCTTCCCTTTGGCGCGTTCGCCTAGTTGTTTCACTTCACTAAGTGACTTGACTTCAATTATTTCCGCAGTGATTCCGTTTTTAGGAGTCGCAACAGATCCGCCCAATGCGCAAATCGAAAGTTCGGTTCTTTTTTTTCCAATGATCGCGATTGCAGTTTCCTTGTTTCCTCGCACCCAATGAGGCACCATCACCGGCTGCAGCCAGACAGAATCGGCTCCAATTTCTTTTAATTTTCTTTCTGCCCACAAAACCGCGTTGTCGTATCCCGGAGTACCGCTGAAGCGGTGACCGAACTGTGTCAGTTCTTTAAGCATTTCAAACGCCTGTAAATCATTCAGTCCTGTGCGAGTAAACTGATCGGCTATTTCTTGATGGGTCTGTTGTGCGGAGAGTATGGTGACAACCAGAGAGAGGGAGAAATAGTATTTCATCGTTTCCTTTTCGTTTTATTATTGTTCAACATGCGTTTTATATTTTTGTACATCTTTTTCATTTCTTCGGAGACCACTTTGATCTCGCCAAGCACAGGCATAAAATTCGTATCCCCGTTCCAGCGCGGGACGATATGAAAATGAATATGGTCATCAATCCCCGCTCCTGCGACTCTGCCAATGTTTGCACCAAAATTGAAGCCGTGCGGTTTCATCAGTTTCTTCAAGACCTCCATCATCTCTGCTGCCACCATCATGATCTCTGCAAACTCTTCGGCAGTAATATCACTCATATCCCGTGTTTGCCTGTACGGGACCACCATCAGATGTCCGCTGTTGTAAGGATACAGGTTCATCACCACAAAGCAATGCTTTTTCCGGAGCAAGACAAAATTCTTTTCATCATTTTTATCGTGCAAAATACGGGTAAAGAGTGATTTCCCTTTTCGGGGCTTTTCATTCTTGAACGTGGCGATGTACTGCGATCGCCAGGGGGAAAAAAGGCGTTTCATAGAAAGACCTGCAATAGACGGCAATAAATACTGTAGAATATACCAAGGAGTTGAACTTGAAGCAAAGGAAAAAGCCCCATAAGCGCATCACATCGGCGCGTGGGGAAAGCAGGAAAGCCGAGGATCGCTAAGCAGATTTATTCGTGCGGCGTGTATCCCAGAATGTTACAACGAAAAACAAACATGCTATCACGAAGTAGAAAAGTTCTTTGTATTCCATATTGCATCCTTATATTTTCATGACAAATCTACAAAGGGAGTGTTATAGAAATGTTACGCAGAGAATAAGAAATGATAAACCGGTTACAACAGTGCTTTTAACCGTTTGAGCAGCAGAGTGTTGCGCAACCGTGTATCGGCATTGTTGATTGCGACCGCTAACGCTTTTCGCTGACCGATAAGGTACAATCGCTGCTTTGCGCGTGTCACTGCCGTGTAAATGAGATTCCGCTGCAGCATGATGTAATGCGCCATCGACATAGGAATGATCACCGCGGTGAACTCGTTCCCCTGGCTCTTGTGGATTGTCGTTGCATAAGCAAGTGTCACCTGGTCAAGCTCTTCGAATGTGTACTCTACCCGTTTCCCATAATATGAGACGAACATCTTCCCGTCTTCTTTATCATATCCGGTCACTTTCCCGATGTCGCCGTTGTACACTTCCTTGTCGTAATTGTTGCGGAGCTGCATCACCTTGTCGTTCAGCAGGAATTTCCGCTCGCTTCCCTGCCAACAGACAGTGGAATGTCCATTCAGCACATGCTGAAGTTTTTTGTTAAGGCTGCGAACGCCGGTCACTCCGTTGTTCATTGGTGAGAGAACCTGAATTTCGGTCAGCGGGTCGTACCGAAAATTTTGTGGAAGAATGGTGGAATACAATCCGACGATGTGCGATTGGATTTCTTCCGGTTCATCTGCGTCGATGAAGTTAAAATCGTCGGCAAACTGAGGCGCATCGCCATGGTTAATCCGGTGCGAGTTCATGATGATCGAACTCTCTTCCGCCTGACGGAAGATAGTGCTGAGACGGACTGTCGTCACGGTCTTCGATTCAATCAAGTCTCTCAACACCTGTCCCGGTCCAACTGAAGGCAGCTGATCGACATCCCCGACGAGCACCAGTTGTGCCAGCGGATTGATCGCTTCCATCAATGCATCGAAGATCTGGATATCGACCATCGACACCTCGTCAACGATCACCAGGTCGGCTTCGATCGGATCGTCGGCATTCCGCCTGAACATTCCGCTGTTCGGATCGAATTCGAGCAGGCGGTGGATTGTTTTCGCCTCCCGTTCGCTCACTTCACTCAAACGCTTCGCTGCACGTCCTGTGGGCGCACAGAGAACATATTTCATTCCCAGTGCATCGGCAAGTTCAATGATGCCGTTCACACACAACGTCTTGCCTGTGCCGGGACCACCGGTCAATATCGTTACGGGATTCAGCACTGCGCTCACAATTGCGTGCCGCTGCTTCTCATCAAGCTGAATATCATGCCGCTTCTCCACATGATGCAGCTCCTTCATCAATTTCTCTTTGTTCAGATGCCGCTCCCCTTTTTTCAGGAGGAGTTCGATCTTTTTTGCTGCTCGTTCTTCAGCACGATGCAGCAGCATCGGAAAAATGGCATCCTGTTCCTGTACCAGATAGCCGGAGTTCGTTGCGCTGCGAATCGCCCTCGATACTTTCGCCTCATCAACATGCAGCAATTGCGCGCCCCGCTCGGACAATTCTTCCATCGGCAGGTAACAATGCCCTCCTGACCTGCAGGCATCATCCAGTACAAAGCGGACACCGGCAACAAGCCTGTATTCACTCTCTTCTTTGACACCCATTTTTCGCGCGATCTCATCCGCTGTCTGGAATCCGACACCGACAACATCGTCAATAATTTGATAAGGATTATGCTGCAGAACGCCGACGACATTCTTTCCGTATGTTTTGTACAACCGGATCGAGTTCGAGGTCGAGATCCCGTGCGACTTCAAGAACAACAGCGTATCCTGCATCTCTTTCAACGAAACAAGCGCCGTCATGATGCCCGTGAGTTTTTTTCTTCCGATTCCTTCTATCTCCAACAAGCGCTCGGGATCTTTGTTCAACATGTCGATCGTTGCAGTTCCAAAATGATCGACGATCTTCGAGGCAAGCGATGGTCCGATCCCTTTGATCAACCCTGAGGCGAGAAATTGTTCGATGCCGAATTCCGACGTCGGCACATGCTGTTCGAATGATTCAAAAGCAAACTGCCTGCCGTACTTCGAGTGATTCGTCCACGATCCTGTAAGGGAATATTCGTCCCTCTCGTGCGGATTTGGAAGATATCCGACGGCGGTTTTCTTTTCACTGCCAATTTGGAACAAACCGATGAGGTAGCCGTTCTCGTTATTGTAGTAGATAATTTTATCGAGCGTTCCGTGCAGCGTTGCGGATTGTTCTTTCGTTTTCATCGCCAGTGCAGCCGTTCAATGACCAGGGAAAATACTTCATCCACCGTTATCAATCGCATACATTCCAGATAGCCGGCGGCATCGCGAAGGCATCGTGTTGTGCGGCAGGGAGAGCAGTGCAATTTTTTGAAGAGCGGGATATGCCCCTTCGACCGGTCGTACGGAAACCAGATTTCAATCGGTTCGGGACCGAAAATGCCGATCGTCTTTGCGCCGACCGCAACGCCGATGTGCATCGGACCGCAGTCGTTGGAGACAAAGACTGTGCACTGCGACAATACTGCCGCAAGTTTCCGTACCGGCAAAAGCGGAAGCGTGAATACCCTGTTCCGGAAATCCTGTTGAAGGTATGTCATCAGTTCACCATCTTTCGGACCGGGACTGAGCAGGATATTGATATCAGTATCGGAAACAAGGCGGGAAATCAATGCGGCAAAGTTCTCTTTCAGCCATATTTTATTTTGCCATGTTGCGCCGGGATGAATTGCGATGATTTTTTTTGAAGGATCGATACCGAGCGACATCATCAACGAGAATGCATCATTCCGCTCCCGAGCGGTCAGGAATATTTCCGTATCGTAATATTTTGGTCGTATTCCCAACGGTGCGAGCGATTGGTAGTGATACTCAATCGCCGATTTCAGTGTCCCGTCATCTTTGATCCGGATCGTGTACAGTTTTCCCCTTCCAGATGAATCACCACCGATACGAACGTTTGCACGGGTGGCGAATGTCATCAATGCGCTGCGAGGATTACTATAGAGGTCAATTGTCAGGTCGTACTTCGCCGCGAACATTTTTTTGTACATCTTCAATTGATACAAAAAAGAATCTTTCGAAAAATCGAACGGAATGATTTCATTCAGGTAAGGATTCTGTTCGAGGAGCGACACCGCTTTGGCGTCGCCAAGGTATGCAATGTGCGCTTCGGGAAACACATCACGCAAGGTGTGAATGACCGGCGTTGTAAGGACAACATCGCCGATATACTTCATCCTGGTGAGAAGAATGCGTTTGAACACTAATTTTTTCTCCTCCACCTGTCAACCTGATACTGCCAGAATGAATCGTTGATGGAGAACGGCGTCAGTTCGTAGTATGAATGATTGTCACTCCTCGTTACTTCACGGAATTGGACTGTGTATGTACGTTCACCGGCTGTGTAGTACCAATTCTCTGTGTAGAAACCGCGACATTCAATGTAATCTGGCACTCCACAGATGATAAAGATGACTCCCATCGGAGTCCTGCTCCCATCAACACATGAGGTGAACAATCGGTTTGCTTCCAACACCCTTGTTTCAAAATCGTGCCGGCGCTGACTGCCGCCGTGCGCGTTCCAGAAGTGAGCCAATCGTGATTCAAGATCAGTTTGATCTGAACGCATCAACGAATCATACTCCTCATTCTTTGTGATATAACGGAGAGCAAACAAAATCTCATCGCCTGATGGAAGGATCTTGTACTGTGGATCTCTTCGGTAGAGTGGAAAGTTACTCTTTACCGTATCGATACGGAATGCTGTTCGGACGATCGCCGTTCTTTGAAAGATCGAATATCCGGTCTGCGGTGGTGGGAACGATTGAATGAATTGCACATTTCCGTCTCTCGATGCGACAAACGTGGAATCAGTTGAAAAATATGGGACACTCTCTGCTTCTTTACATTCCGGATGATTGATTTTGTACGGAGGCATCAAATATGTGAAATTGTCATCGGCACCGTCGTTCTTCACACTGCTGTACTGTGTCACAATTGTCAGCGTATCTCCTGCGTGAATGTTGTATATCTCCTGAAATGTTCCCAAGGAACCTGTGAGGAACGAGATATTGTCCGGAAGAATCGGCCGCAATGAAAATCCTTTCTCATGTTGAGAAACGGTATCAAGCAGTAATACAGTACTGGCTGTGGGAATGGAAGCCTGAAAATTCTTCGCTTCAAGCGGGGTGAATGTTCTGAAGACCAGTTGCGAAAGATTATCCCTGCATCGGATCTCTAGCGTGTATGTTCCCGGCGCCAGCACAAATGTTTGCAGAAAGGGATCGAAACGCAATGAGACGCTCTCTTCATACGACCCGACCGTCACCGAACGATCGATCTCTTTCGACTGGACGATCTCTTTGTTCTCATCGCGGATGAGGAAAGTGTAACTGTACGATGCGTTGTATGCCGATCCATCTTTTTGGAACCGGATCTTCTTATACGGCATCTGCATGTACAGGTCAATCCGGCTTTTCTCCGACGCCGCAACATTCATTACGTACCACGAAAATGCCGGTGCAACAAGCCGTGTGAATTGCTGCGTGGAATAACATTCCATCACCGCTGCATCGCCGGACGCGCAGCCGCTCACCAGTGACAAAGCAGCGATGATCAATCCGATAATGAGACAGCGTTGCATACTTCAATCCGTTCGTTCAAATATTCGTCGAGCGATGCCGTCAACACGGCATTCTTTGCAGTCCAGTAATGGTGCTTCGCTCGTTCGTAGTTGCCTAGCCGATATTCAATCTCGGCAGCAGATGTTGCGGCAAAGTATCTCAGTTCATCGTCATCTTCAACACGCGCGAGAACACGATGGAAATATTCCAATGCTTCATCCTCTTTCTCCATCCTCCACAAGATCGTACCAAGGATGTAACTGAGAGCAATGGACTCCGTACGGACTTGCAATGCATCTTTCAAGAACAGCACCTTAGCAGAATCCTCCATGGCAGAATAATACAACAGGCGCACAACATCCGGTTCCCTATGTTCGCCGATCAACTGCAGGCGCAGGATCGCCGCTTCGATGAAACCGACGCTGAAATTCATCTGCGCAATCTCGGAGTACAGTCTGAGAGCTTTCTCCGTATTGCCGTGGATACAGTACGCATCGGCAAGCAGGAACAGCAATGAAGGATTGTTCCTCAGCAGCGATGACTCCGGCAGATCGTCAAATTTCGCGATCGCCTCGCGATACTTCTTTTGCGCGATAGATGATTGCATGATCCCTCGCAGTGCATACGCAGTCGGTGCATCGTCGTAGGATGCTGTGAATTCCATCTCCGCCGATCCATAATCCCTTACTCGCAGCGCCTGCACACCCCGCTGATTCTTTTCAGATACTTCCCGAGCGCACGTTTTGTAGAAAATCGAAGGACTAAAAAAATATGCCTTCACAGTCTTTGGCGGAATTTCAGTCGCATCAACCGTCTTCAAAAACACTTTCCAGTCTTTCACCAAGCTCTCCAGATTTTCCCCGAAGGAGAGAAGAAAACTTCCGTTGGGGAAAGCACGTTTCACCCGTTCGATGCCGAACCTATCTATAAGATACCTGCAAAAAGAACCGGTAACAAGATACGCATAGGAACTTGATTGAACGGCAAATCCGGTCAGCGAAAACATCGACGCAACATTCTCCAGCGATTGTTCTCGCATCAACGCTGCCGCGTACTGATGCGGCGTGAATAATCCCGGCTCCCAATCTACAGCAACCGCAAGCCCCTCATTCATTGCCATGCGAGTGCTGGCACGAATGACCGGAAAGCCGAATTCCGCGGCGAGAATGTGGATCAACTCGTGTCGGAACGATCCGTCGAACGTTGCGCTCGTTAAATGGATCTCCCGTTTCCAAGGCTTTGCGATGTTTGTGTTTGCCGTGCCGATATAGTGCTGCTTGATCGAAGATGTCGAATAGAGATACACTTCGATCTTTTTTTGGCGGCTGCTTTCAATTTCCAGTCTCGCAGCCGCCGTACGGTAATGATATTCCGCCTCTCCCTTCAGTCGTATCATCTCCGGCATCGAATAATCGCTCGCTGCATAATAGAAAATAAAATGCTCCGATTCCGATCTTCGTCCGAGCGCGCGACGAATGTCATCGGCAGAATGTTCGATGCCAATCTTCGACCGATAGAGATGCCCTGCGGTCAGCGTCAACACCGCAACGGCGATACAGGACCACAACACTTTGTGCTGACGGATTGTTGTCTTCAATAACGAGATATTTTTCAACAACGATTCGTACGGAGCCACAACACTCAAACCGACAACAAAAACCATGATCAACAACAGTGATGCGATCAGAGTGAATTGGCGGTACACGATCAAGGTTGTCATATCGCCAACCGTTTCATCGTACGTGATGCCGGGAAAATATCCGAGGATGAAATTATAGGTAAAGAGCTGCGGCTGGAAATAAGTGATGGCTATGATATGAGATAACAAACCAACGATCGCAAGTACGAAAACCGTCTTGCTCCATCGGAAGAACGACCCGATCACCAGTGCGAGTGAGACAGAAAAGATCATCGTAACAATCGGCAGCAGAAGGTAGTACGCGAGTCCTTTTGTATATGCGCAATTTTTTACGGCAAACGCATTGAGCGTGATGACGATGAGGGGGATCAGGAGCAGCAGAAAATTGACATGGATGTAATCGATGATCACGTACATCCACGTCCTGCGCGTGAGAGGTTTCACCCGATGCTCGCGTACAAACAGGAGCGTCAGCATCCCGCTGATAAGAGCGGTCGGAATCGTCATGACTGCAGAGAATTCGTATCCGAGGTAATTGAAGAGAGGCACTTGCGTCAACGCACCCGCAATGAGGAAGTAGAGCAGCGCCGCAATCTGCACTCTGGTGGTTTTGAAATATGCTGCCAACACGCTTGTCATACCGACAGAATACAAAAAATTCGGCGAAACTTCATCCGTTGATTAAATGGAAAAAAGAATTGTTTCTTACTTCAACGTAAAATTGAACGTCACCGTGCAGATCTGTTCGATCTGCGGCTGTGCACTGAGGAGCGGTTCGAATTGCCAGAGTTTCACTTTGGAGAGGGCGGCATTTTCCAACCGCGTGTCCCCCTTTTGCGCGGGGGCAGCGGACTTGACTGTGCCGTCGGGAAGGACGATCACTTTTAGTTTGATCTGAGCAGAGATGTTGACATTCGGAGGATACGCCGGCATGTCACCAGTGAGCAGTTTCCTGTTTCCTCCTCCCGCCCACTGCACCACCATCGAGATATTGTTTCCCAATCCACCTGCATCTGCTCCTGCACCAAACGGCAGTGCTACCTGCGCGTTGGAACGGCTGGTCGATTTGCCGAGCGCATTGTCGGTCGTACCGAATCCGCTGGAAACGGTACTCGAACGCTGCTCATTAGACGAGATCTTTCCTGCGCGGCTTGTTGTTACGGGATTCTCCGCCGTGACCTCTTTCTTTTTATCCCGCAGTGAGATCACCTCATCCGGAAGGTCGAGGAATTTTCTGTTGGGAAGATTCATCGATTCATTCGTCGAACCTTCAACCACATTGCTTTGTCGTGTAGCCTGTTCTGTCGTCGGGATCTCAGGAATAGGCGAATTGTGCGACGTGAGCGAGCCCCATGTCATCTCCACGAATTGCGGCTCGGGTATGTACTGCCGGATGGTCATGAACATCATCAGCACCGCAAACAATGCGTGAAGGATGATGGAAACGGTCCAGCCGGTTTGAAATTCTCGTGATGTTCGTACCATGGGTTTTTGTGGGGATGTCAGACTCCTTTTGAGGTGTCAGACATCTTTCTTTACTCATCTACCGGTTCGGTGGCAATCATAAATTTCTGGGCGCCGACCCCTTTGGCGATATCAATCACTTCGACCGCTTTTTGCAGGGAGACTTCCTGATCGGCACGGATGATGACCACCTGGCTCCGGTCTTTATCTAGAACAGGAATCAATCGTTGTGCAAGTGTCGCGGTGGTTACTTCGTCTGAATTCAAATATAATTTTCCGCCGTGTGTAATGGTGATAACAGTCTGACGGTCCGCCTGGATCTCCGATGCCTGCGCTTTCGGCAGCGCAACCTTGATGCCCGGCGATGAAACGAACGAGGATGAAAGGAGGAAAAAGATCAGCAGCTGCAGCACGATATCCGTCAATGATGCGTAGTTAAAATTCGGTTCGATTTTATGTGACCGCACGAATTTCATCACTCGTCACTCTTCGGTTCAAAGAAATCGTCGTCTGCAAACACGGTGCGTGTAGGTCCTTTTTTCTTTTCCTGTTTCGGATTTGCCGATGCAGTCCCTTCATCGTCAATCTGACCCGTCTTGATCAGATTCAGGAATTCTTCAGCGCTGTTTTCGATCTCGAAAACAAACCGGTTCACTTTCGCCACAAAGAAATTGTAGAAATAGAGCGCAGGAATACCGACGAGAAGACCGAATGCCGTTGTCAGCATTGCTTCCCATATTCCTCCCGCCAGCACGCTGGGATTCACATTGCCGCCAAGGCTTTCGATTGTCTGGAACGCGGCGATCATACCGGTAACGGTGCCGAGAAATCCGAGCATCGGCGCAACACCCGCCATGTTGGCAAGAACGGAGAGACGTTTTTCAAGATGGAATATTTCTTCTTTTCCTGCAAGTTCAACCGCTTCCTTCACCGCCTGCGCTCCGTATTTATAGTTGAGCACGCCATGTTTCAGGATGTTCGCCACCGGCGCTTTCACCTTGTTGCATGCATCAACGGCGCTTGCCATATCATTGCGCGAGAGTGCGCTGCGAATCTTCGTCATCAATTGCTTCGGATCCACTTTCGATTGCATGAGCAGGATATATTTTTCGACGATGACGGCGACGGTGATGAGCGAACAGACAAGGATCGGCCACATCACCATTCCCCCCTTCAGGAACAGTTCTAACACGTTCATTTGTTGCTTCCTTTAAAGATTATTTTCCGACCTTTGCGACGATGGGCATCGATTCCAGCATATGCTCCATTTTCTGCATTTGCTCTTTTGCCGCAGCTTTTGTTTCGTACCTGCCGATACAGACGCGGTAGTATCCTCCGAGCGGTTCGACGAACGCTTCAAACCCGGCATCGGAAAATACCTGCGCCTGTTTGTTTGCTTTCGCTTCTTCGGGCCATGAAGAAATCTGGACAGTGTACATTCCCGTACCTGTCACGACCATCCGTTTCGGAGTCGGCGTCGATGAAACAGGCTTCGCATTCGATTCCAGTTTCGTCAGATTCTCTTCCAACACGGCATCAACCGGTTCTTCAACAGGAGCCTGGGTTGCAGTATCTTGCGTTACCGGCGGCAATGATTCCGTCGGCACGTTCACCAGTACCGGCTGCGCCTTTTTCTTTCCCCACAACTTCACAACACCCGTCGTATTCAAAATGAATGCGGCTGCCCCAAGCACGACGATAGCGCCGATGATGATGATGACAACTTTGGGAATCCCACCGCCGCCACCCGAACCGCCTGCCGACGGTCTTGGAGCTTCGCCTTTCACATTCAGATTAGGCATTGTGATCTCTCCTTTTGACTAGTGAATAAAAAAAAATCGTTACCAATGATAACTGATACCGAACGTCAGGTAGATCGTCCGTTCACGGTATCCGTTCCAGATAAAATAATGTTGATTCAACAGATTCTGTATCTCGGCATATCCGCGGAACCGCTCCATCAATTCAATATCACCTTTGACGGTTGTGAAAATGTACCCTGCATTCGAATTTGTGTTGGCAAAATTTGTGTACCGCGATGAAACATACTCTGCCAGCGCTTCAACATGCAAACCAAAATCAAAGAAGTGGTGATACACACTCCCGACAGAAAAGGACGGTATGTGCGGTACCGTTCCCGACGAATCTTTCTGCTTCAATTCCTCGGTTGAAACATACGCCGTAATATTCTGCTTTTCACTGAATTTATACAATATGGAAACATCCAGTTTGTTCGAGCGCACGCCCGAAAGATAAGTAACTTCCCACACTTTTGCACCACCCGTATCCAAAAAAGTGGGGTAGTTACCGATACGTTTATAAGTATATTTGGCATTTACCGTTATATCATCGGAAGGAGAAAATTCCATACCGGCATGCAGATCCAGTTGTACATCCGATGGGAGGAGACGTGCATCGAACTCCATATATCTGTTTTGCTTGATCAACGAGGCAAGTGTGTTTCGTTCAACTGTCGGGGCATAGCCGGCATACATAGAGGCGCTTTCCGTCATAAAATATTTCAATTCTATTTGAGGATAAAACCGTCCGCTGGTGGCGCCAACATTACCGCGGTAGAACAGTTGTTGAAGTGTCAACGTGGATAACAACGACGGAACGAGGAGAGTTTGCGCCTCTCCCTTCAACACGAACCATTGTCCTGACTGCACTCGCGGAAGATTGAATGTGTACCCCGTTGTTCGGTATTCGACCTGTCCCCGCAATGCAACATCAATGAATCGTGTTGTGGCAACTCCGTTGAGGAAAAAATCGGTTTCACTTGATGAGCCGGAATCGTTCGCGGCAAAATGACTCCATCCGAATCTCCCCGTGTAATCGAACCCGCTGAGTGTTTTGTACGGCAGCGCATATCGTGATCCTGCGCCGAGTGAAAAATCATATCCGGTAAGGTCGCGTACGCGTCCCGGTGCGGTTGAGCCGTACGCCCTGTATGATTCACGTCCGTACCGAACATCGCCGTTCAATTGCATGTACGGCAGAAACGATGAGGAGTCGGGCATGACGTATCTCGCTTTCGCTCCTCCGCCTCCCCGCCACCATCCGGCATCAGGTACATGTCCTTCCGATGATGAATAATATCCGTTCACGATGATAGAATTTTTCTCATCGTACTCTCCGAACCATGCATCGAGCTGGGGGGTGAAATAGAATCCGAGTGAGGAAAAAAATTTTCCCTTCAGTGCTGCGGGGGTTTGAGAGAACTGTTTGACCTGCTTTTGCGCAACTGCACCGTCAACCTCCAGCGAGCGGAAGCCGGGTGTCGGCTTATCCGGCACAAACAACCGGTCTTCATCGTCCACAGCTTTCGAAGAGATGTTCAGGTTAATCTTTTCATTGCCGGTAATGACAAATTCAGGAAGGTCGATCTTCGGAAGAGGAGCGTCCGGTTTTTGCGGTTTCGCTTCCTCTTTCACATCCACATCTTTTTGTGTCGCCTCTTTTTTCTCCTGAGCAGACAGTTCAACCATCAGCAGACACAGGACGAACACTGCACCCTTCATCACAACTGCTCCAATGATTTTAATTTTTTCTCGGCGGTCGAGACAAGATCGGAAAATTTATTCTGTTTAATCACGTACGTGTATGCCTCTTTTGCTTTCTGGATCTGATTCGTTTTCTCGTAGCACTCGCCGAGATTGACGTACGCTTTTGCGATCCATTGCGCGGCTGCAGGAAAGACGTACCGGATACGCATGTAGTTGATGATCGCATCGGCATAATTCCGCTGGATCTGGTACGCAAGTCCGACCGCATACTGTGCCTCCGCTGCAATCTCGTCCGTACGGTTGACGGCGACGGAGCGGAAGTATTCTATCGCTTTCGAATACGATTCCGTTTCGTAACTCATCCATCCCATGGCGAGTTTGCTCCTATCGGCAGCAATGGATTTCGGATACTTCGATATCGTCTCTTCAAATTTCTTTACCGACGCGGTCAATTGTCCTGTTCCTTTCAACACCAACGCCTGCTGGTATGAGGCTTCCGCCGATTCGTCGGAATTAGGGTATTGCTCTTCGATACGTGCGAACGCTCCGAGAGCGAGATCGGGTTTGCCGCGTTGCGCGTACAATGTTCCGAGTTCAAAGAGCGCCGCACCTGTCACCCTGCTTGAAGGATAATTTTCCGTTACGATCCTGTACGATTCGAGCGCTGCCTGCATATTTCCGACCGCCTGATACGACTTGCCGAGCCAGAAATAGGCGTCGCCGACAAGACGGCTGTTTGGGAAACGAGTGGAAAATTCTTTGTACGCTACAATGGCACTGTCGAACTGCCGTTGACCGTAGAACAGTTCTCCCTTTTTAAGAAACAGCTCGTCCACCAGACGCATTGATGGATTTCCGTTCACAAATTCGTCAATCACTTTGATGGCATCCCCGGTCTTCCCCAGCAATACAAAGCAATATTGAATGCCATTCACCGCATCGCTCACAAGCGGGGATGACGGATACCTGTCCACAATGACGGAATAGGCGGCAATGGCATCAGGATACTTTTCAAGATTATAGTATGCATCGCCAATGCTGTATTGAGCACGCACTGCAAGGTCGCTCTTCGGAAAATTCTTTACCACTTTCTCGAACTCTGCAATCGCTTGGGGATACCGTTTATTCTGGAAGTGAATCAACCCAATGCCGTACTGTGCATCATCGACAAATTCCGATTTTGTGAACCGCGCAATCACTTCACCGAATCTCGTGATCCCTTCCTGATCGTTGCCGGCTCTATACTCAGCATTGGCAACCTGATACAGAGCATAGTCGGCATCGGAAGCGTTAGGATTTGCTTTCATGTAGGAGCGGTACGCCTCACTGGCAGATTTGTACTCTTTCGCGGAATAGTAACTATCCGCTTTACGAAGGAGTGCATCTTGCGTGTACTTTCTCGCATTGTCTGTTGCGATGACATTATCAAACGCCGACGCCGCCTGTAGGAATTTCCCCTGTTTTAAGTATGACCATGCCAACCCGTACCGCGCGTCGATCTTTTTCTCATCCGGCAGATTCGCCAGGGATTGTGCATAAAACCGTTCTGCCACCTCAAACTGTTCGATCTGAAAATTCGCTTCGGCTGCCCAGAAATATGCTTCCGCATTCTTCGGCTGCACGGAATAACGGCGGGCATACGCTTCAAACTGCTTTGCGGCATCGGCAAATTTTTTCATCTTGTACAATGCCCATGCTTCCTGAAATTGCGCGTCACCCTTGACTTCTTTACCGCCTGAGGCAGCCTTACCGGCAGAACGGAATGCTGCAAGCGCTTGATCGAATTTCTTTTGAGCAAGGTACGTTTCACCAATCATTCTGTGAGCGTCAGCCAAAACATCACTTTGGGAAAATTGCTTTGTGATTCTTTCGAAAGCACTCAATGCCTTATCATATGATTGCTGTTCATAATACATCACCCCCAATTCGTACAGAGCATTGTCGGAAAAATTACCGTTCGGCCAGAGAGATGAGACTGATTGGTAGGTTGCAATCGCAGAATCGGTCTTCCCGCCCAGTTGGTACGATCTCCCTTTGCGGAACATCGACTTGTGCGATATATCGTCGGAGCCCGAAGACAATTCATCAAAAAGCTGTGCGGCGCGGTCGTACTCTTTTGTGTTCAGGAATGTCCATGCGTAGGAATATTTTACTTCACGGAAGAGATTGCTGTGCGGATACTTCCTGAGAAAATCATTGTACTGTGTGCGTGCTTTCTGATATTCTCCCAGGCTGTACTGCGATTCACCGATCAGATACTCGCTCCGTTCAAGTTCGGACGAGTCGCGAAGTGCGGCTTTTGCCTGCGTTAAATAGTCAATGCACTTTTTATACTCCCGCGATTGGTAATAGCATTCGCCGATCCGGACAGAAGCCGAGGAAAACAACTCGCTTTCCTTCTTTTCGGTGAGCAGTTTTTGGTACGCGTCGATCGCTTTTGCATACTCTTTCTTCTGTTCGTACGTCCAACCGATCGAATACAATGCATAATCAACCAGGCGGTTTTTTGGATAGCGTTCAAAACTTACTCTGAAATAGATCTGCGCATTCGGGATATCGTTCAATTTCAGATAGCATTCCCCCACCCAGTACGCCGCTTCACCTGCTTGATCCGTCAACGGATACCGCTCATAAATTTCGCGGTAAAAAGGGAGGGCATCTTTATATGCTTTGAGCGAATAGTGTATTTCACCGAGGCGAAAGAGCGCTTCGGTGCGCAGCTTATGTTTTGGATACTCTGAAGTAAAATTTTTGAAGATGGTGATCGCCGACTTGAATTGATTCAATCGGTATTGACATTCTCCGGAAAGGAAAATCGCGTCGGACCGTTTAATGGAATTTGGATACTGGTTGAGGAATTTGCTCAACTGCTCAAATGCAAGTTGATACAACTTGTCTTCAAACAGACCGTACGCAAAAGCGTAGTCTTGTTCTTCTTGCAGCTCGGTGGAGTTAGGCTGGCTTACAGATACTTGAACTGTCAGAAACAGCAGAATACATGGGATAAACGATCTCTTCACGATGCCCTCTATTACAATTGACTCTCATTTAAAGTAACGGTTTTAATTGAGACACCAAACCTTTTGCAATTTAAGACAACATACATACTTAGTCAATAGAGGAGGGCTTGGATAGTAAATAGGAAAGAAAATCTTATTTCACCACTTCCACCAACGGCTTACCATCCAGATTTTCAGGAAAAGAAAATCCCGCTACCTTTGCAAGGGTGGGTGCAACATCGGCAGAAAAAATCGGTCGTGCGATTTTTCTCGCATGAATGCCATTCCACCAGAACAGAACAGGAATGTGCGTGTCATACTCGTACGGCGAACCGTGTGTTGAGCCGTACGGGCGGGATGAAATAATACAATTCTCTCGTATCCGATATTGAAAATCTTCGCCGCGCGGTGCGTAGTAACTGTTCCGATACTTCTCAATGAATGGTTTCGGCGACGGTTTTCGTGTTATGAGTTCTCTTCTAAAAAACAGATCAACGAATGCCTCGATCGATAAAAGTCCTTCACGAACCTTTTGTTCCAACTCAATACTGTCGATCCCCGCTTTCTCCGCCGCTGCATAATTCAGGAATGCATTCTTAATGATGATCTCATCAGGCGAATTCAATTCCTTCATGAGAAACTGCGACAGAGAATCGACTTTTGATTTGACGTCGTTTTTGTAGTTGTACCGCTTCGCGGAAATATTCCTGAATTGAGAATTGAATTCAGGCAGCGGACAGACGGCGTGATCTGCACTCAGTGCAACGATGTACTTATCTTTTCCGACTCTTTCATCAAGGAAGGCAAACAGGTCTCCGAGATATCTGTCCACTTTCACAAGCAAGTCAAATATTTCGTGGCTGTCCGGTCCCATCGCATGACCTACGTAATCGCAATTCGACAGGCTTATACAGAGCAGGTCGGTAACGCCGCGATTTCCTAGCTGCTCACTCTTCACAGCCTCCATCGCAAAATCGACGATGAGTTTGTCGCCGTAGGGTGATCCTATGATCTGCTCGTTCTTTTTCCCCTCTGCGAAAGTGTGTGGAAAAGAGGTATCGTCATTCCATTGCGACTCTGCTGCAAATTCGTCTGGACCGATCTTTGCGTATTCCCCTTCCTCAAGACTTTTCGTCCATTGCTGTGGAACATTCTTCTCAATCCAATTGGATGCATTGAAATTCTTCACCCATTGCGGAAGTGATTTCGTATAGTAGTCCGACGTCACCATCCCTCCGATAGAACGGCTGTACCAGAAAGCATAATCGGGATGTTTTCCCCCCATCAAAATCGCCGCACGATCTTTTGATGATGCGGTGATTACTTTTGATTTCGGAGATTCCTTTTTCAACCAATCTCCGATGGCAGTCACCATCAGGTTGCGGGGAGAAAATCCGCCGCCGATTCCATCAACAGGTTTTGCAGTAGAATCACTGACGCAATAGGTATCATTCAACGTGTGAACTTCAATCCATTCATTTCCTTGAATGCCGCTTTTCCATGGAAAACAACCTGTCCCCAATGTTGCATGTCCGGGACCGGTTTCGCTTGTGGCATAATTCAGGTCGGCATTTGTGTATGTAACACCTTGATGGTAGAGCCTGCTGAATCCGCCGGTGAAATATTTTCCATATCGATCAAGATAATCAGCGCGCATTTGGTCGATGGAAATAAAGACAATCAAGGTCGGTTTTGTTTCTTTGGCGGAAGCAAATGTTGAAATGAGAATGAAAAGGAGGAGGATTTTTTTCATGACCAATTTATCTCCACATCGCAAAAAGTGCGGAAGAAATGACAAAGATGACGAGGAAGTAGCCGGAATAGATCACATACAACAGAAAGGGGCGCCGTTCAAACGTCAGTACAATCCCGAATTGCGGGAGAATGAACGTCCCCCACATGATGATGCCCGCATACACCCCTTCTCTCATATTCGTGTATCCCAGTAATTCTATGACAATGCTTATTCCAATATTGAACACAATGATGAAAACCGCCAATAAAAAAAAAGTCCGTCCGTTAATATAGTGAGAATATTCATCGAAGAGAACATTCAACGATCGCAGCCATTTATTGCCGAACAATGCTGGGGAAAGCCATAATGCTCCGATGGCAAAGCAGATCAATGAAGAGACAAGCACCGCAGTTATTTCGATTGCAGGAATGTTCATCTCAACATCTCTTTTGCTTTTTTCAGCACTGCTTCGACAGTAAAACCGTAATGTTTAAAGAGTTGATCGTACGGAGCCGATTGTCCGAATGTATTGATGGTGATTGTTTCGGTCGCGTATTTGTACCAGCCGAGTTCAACGCCCGCTTCAATTGCAAGCCGCTTCTTGACAGACGGTGGAAAAACCGATTCTCGATACTCTTTCGGCTGCCGTTCAAACAACTCCCACGACGGCATACTGACAACGCGCGCATTAACATTTTCCTTCACCAATTGTTCGTATGCACCAAGAGCCAGCGACAGTTCGGAACCGGTACCGATCAATATAATATCCGGAGATTTCGACTCCCCCCCAAGAACGTACGCTCCCTTTGCAACATTCTCTGCTGAAGCATACTTCGTACGGTCGATTAATGGTACTTTCTGTCGTGTCAGTGCAAGTGCTACAGGACCCGACTGATGTTCGATTGCAATCTTCCACGCCTGCGCCGTCTCATTGGCATCGCCGGGACGAATAAAAGTTATATTTGGAATTGAACGGAGGGAGGCAAACTGCTCAACCGGCTGGTGTGTGGGTCCGTCTTCACCGAGACCGATACTGTCGTGAGTGAAGACGTAGATAGGTCGAATTCCCATCAACGCTGCAAGCCGTATCGGCGGGCGCATGTACTCTGAAAAGATTAAGAATGTTCCGCCGTACGGAATCATCCCTTTTGTGAGGGCGATACCGTTCATTACCGATCCCATCGCATGTTCACGCACACCGTACCGAATGTAGCGTCCGCCGTAATTGCCCGGTTGAAAATCGGTGTACTCTTTCACTCTGGTATTATTGGAAGGAGTAAGATCTGCTGAGCCCCCGATCAATGTTGGAAGATGGGAGGCGATTGCGGCAAGCACTTTTCCGGACGCTTCGCGAGTTGCAATGTTTCCTGTCTCCGTCGTGAAGAGAGGAATCGCTTTCTTCCACGCATCTCCAAAATCCCCCTTCCATACTCTCTCCAATGTCGCTGCAAGATCCGGAAACCTTGTTTTGTAATTATTAAAAAGTTGTTGCCATTCCTTTTCTTTCTTCTCTCCTTCCATCCGTGCAGAGCGAAAATGAGCAAGAGATTCATCCGGAATAAAGAAAAATTTGCTCTCATCCCAACCGTAATGTTTCTTTGTCAATTTCACTTCCTCATCGCCGAGCGGAGAACCGTGTGCTTCATGCGTGTCCTGCTTGTTCGGACTGCCGTAACCGATATGTGTTTTCACTTTGATTAACGAAGGTTTATCGGTCATCAGTTGTGCATGACGAATGGCAGTTTCGATCTTTTCAAGATTGTTTCCGTCGTGCACGGTCTGTACATGCCAGCCGTAGGCTTCAAAGCGTGCGCCGACATCTTCTGTGAATGCCAGCGTGGTACTTCCGTCGATGCTGATGTTATTGTCATCGTACAGATAGATGATGTTGCCCAATTTCAGATGGCCGGCGAGGGACGCTGCTTCGGATGCAACACCTTCCATCAGATCGCCGTCGCCGCAAATTCCGTACACAAAATAATCTATGACCGGGAATTCCGGTTTGTTGAATGTTGCCGCAAGATATTTTTGAGCGATCGCCATACCGATGCCGTTGGCAAATCCTTGTCCGAGCGGACCAGTAGTTGTTTCAACGCCGGCTGTGTGACCAAATTCCGGATGCCCGGGTGTCTTGCTCCCCAGCTGCCTGAACTTCTGCAGTTCTTCCATCGGCAGATCATATCCGGTAAGATGAAGCAGTGAATAGAGCAACATCGAACCGTGTCCTGCCGATAACACAAATCTGTCACGGTTGTTCCAGCCTGGATCTGCGGGATTATGTTTTAAGAATTTTGTCCAGAGAACATACGCCATCGGTGCGGCACCCATCGGCATGCCGGGATGCCCCGATTTTGCCTTTTGAACCCCATCGATTGCGAGTGTACGGATCGTATTGATGCAGAGTTGGTCGAGTTGTGTGGAAGACAAGTACTACTCCAAAGTATATGAACTAGAAAACAATTTTTTCCGTAGCTGAAGATAAAAAAAATTGAGTGAAGATAAAAGGAGGGAGTACCTTTAAAAGAAAGAATGTCCCGCACAACGGGACATTCTATTGAACTCAATCTGATTGAATATTTATTCTTTATAAATCGTCACACCCCAGTGCGTTCTGTCGGAGGGAGGATCGTCGTTCCAATCATTGAAGGCATGGGAATCGTCTGTTTGATAGTGAGCTTCATATTCCCCTTTATCCAGAATGATGTAGCGATCGTAGAGGCGATTTTTCTTTGCACCACCGGCATGGGTAGTGGTTCGGTATGTCATTTCCCACACGACCTCGCCAGTTTTCATATTTTCAATCCAACCGTAATCTGCCATGCTGTTGCCAACTCCTTCACCAATAGCATAAATACGCACCTTCGTTGTTTTATCGAGCGTGAATCTCTGGCGCACGTGCTTATCATCGCGCACTTTGATCAATTGCACGAGTACATTCTCTGCTTCCGATTCTACATACGGCATGACGTTTTTGGCTGAAAAATTTTCTCCTGCACCGGAAATAGTGATCCCGTACAGATCGGCATCATACGGTTTATCGTCGTTCCAATCGTTGTATGCGTGCGAATCGTCCGTTTGATAGTAAACGAGGTAATCCCCTTTGGGCAGTGTAATGAATTCATCGGCGAGGCGGTTCTTGGAAGCGCCGCCGGCGTGGACAGTATTCCGCATTCTCATCTCCCAGACGCGTTCGCGCGTCTTTGCGTTGATGATCCACCCGTAATCGGCAAGTTCATTGCTGCCGACATGCCCTTCGCCGAGAGCATAAATGTGAAGTCTCGTTTCATCTTTCAAGGAAAAACCCGATTGGAGAAAATCATCGTTACGGGCGCGGATCAATTGCACGATGACATTCTTCTTCTCACTGCTGTAATCCGCAACGGCAATCGCAGATTTGTCATTCTCATTCTGCGCTGTGATTGTAATGCCGTAGTTGAAAGGATCGTACGGCGGTTTGGCATTCCAATCCTCGCGCGAGTGCGAGTCGTCCGTAACATAATTCAATTCATACGTCCCTTTGGAAAGGCGAACATTTCCCTTGTAGTACACATTCTTCGATGCGCCGCCGGCAAAATCTGTGTTCGAGTACCGCATCTCCCACGTCCGCTCTCGCGTCGCAATATTTGTAATCCATCCATAATCGAACACTTCGTCTTTTCCGCGTCCTTCTCCCAATGCATAAATTTCTACCGTAACATCCCTGTTGACAGTCAGTAATTTTTTAACAAATGCACCGTCGCCGACACCCGTTGCCGCAAACACTACCGTGGTTTTCTTTTTCGGCGCATTGAATGTCGTTATCGCATTTCGATCTCCGTTCGGTACCGACAGGAGAATACCCCACACATCTTTTGCTTTTTCCATGAACTCGGTGTACATGTCTTTGTAATCGTCATCGAACCAGCCGAGAAATTTCTCCATGAACTTTCCTGAATTGCTCTTCCCGGATCGGCGGTCGATATTGATCGAATAGTAGTTCATCCCTGCGCTGGAGGAATATCCGTACGCCGCATAGTACACTTCGTACGAACCTTTCTTCAAATCTATTTCCTCAGCACACGACCGTTCGTTCTCACGTCCCGATGTATTGTTCATCGACATCTCCCACACAACCTCACGCGTCTCCGCATCGATGATCCACCCTCCGGCAAACATGTCGTTGGATTTGTATTTCCCATCCCAAAATTCCTTCCACGAATTCTTGTTGCCGCCGCCGACTGCATTGATTGAGATCTTCATATCTTTTGCAAGAGTAAAACCCAATCCCTTCACTTCCTCGGTGGTAAAATCTTTTAGTGTGATAAAGTACGTTTTGCCGTCTTGAGGAGGATCGGGGGGATTGTTTGGTGAGCTGAACGATAAAAGCGGGATCACTGCTTGTGTAATCAAGAGGATGACTGCAAATCGGACCGGTGTGTACTTTTTCATAGAGAGAATCTCCTACAATTCAGGTTCTATTGTCTCTACGAATTTTTTTTGCGTTTAGTTGCGGAATTTTTCGGGGTGCGGAAAGAAAAAAGAGCCGAATATCACCTGTTTTCAAGCATTCCTTTCATCGGCTTCCAGTAAAAGTCGTGCCAGCCGCGCTTGATAGAAGCATACTGTTCACTTGGAATTTCTTTCTGAACAAATGTAAGTGCGGTACCTCGCTTGACAGGTGAGAATGTGAATTCAACTGTTGAATAATGTCCTTCTTCCCAATCGCTCGCCCGCCACGTTTGGACTATTTTTTTATCCTGTATCAGCTCAATATTCTTTCCGGTTGCGTAGCCGTCAAAAACGGAGAATTTCCCTCCTACGTTTCTGCTAATTGCGGCTTTTCCTCCCGTGAACCGGGCATGTTGTTTCGCATCCATCAGCAGTTCATAAACTTTGTGGGGATCGGAAGCAAAGACAACTTTCTGGCGAAGTGTTTTTGTTTTCACAATTATATTGTCTCGATCTCCTGTTCGGGAATCCATCCGACCTTCCCATCAACCAGGCGGATCTTTCTCCATTTATTCACCGAATCAAGCACCTGCACTTTTAAACCTCGATGAATGACAAAGAGATCGTTGCCGCTTTTGTCCGGGGCAGATTTAATATTGGCGACGTCTGTCATGACGATGGCAAACTCGGTGTTCGATTCTCTGTATGACTGAATGGTGAAGTTAACAACGCCGATGACGAGAAAGAATGCTAGCACCATCCCTGTCAAGAGCGAGTACCGTTTCTGTTCATACGTGCGTGCAAAAAGAAACAGTGAAAACGAAACAAGTGTCAGAATAAACAAGATGTACATTATCGTGATCATCGTTTCCAGAGAAACAATGGTCAGAACATATTCCGCCCACTCGTACACGAACAGTTCGGGGATCGCTTCCACCTTATCAATGAGGTGAGCGTTTGCCAGGGCAAGATTGAATTGAACATCTTCGTCATTCGGCAAGAAGCGTTTTGCACGCTCGTAATTCAGGATGGCGTTCTGGATCTTCCCGGACTTGTAATACGCGTTCCCGAGATTAAAGTATATTTCTCCGTTTTCGTACCCGTTCTTAATAATGGATTCATATTTCGAAATGGCTGCGGGATATTTTTGTTCAAGGTATAACTTATTGGCATCATCGAATATCGACGTCAGTTCATCGTTCTGGGAAAAGAGGGGAAACAGGACAAAGCATGTCAGAACAATCGTTCTCTTCATCGTACCAGCTCCCTTTCCGCAGCGACGATGATGCTGCTCGCCATGTCGTACATTTTGCTCTTTCCCTCTTTTGAAGAGCTGCCGGGAGCGAATCGTGCAAACTCACACGCTTCAAGACATTCTTTGATCCGCGCTGTCAATTCACCAGAGATTTTCTTCTCCTCTAATTTCATTGTCACATTATCGATCGAGAGTTCTGCCTTATCCAACGCCAGTTTATCGGAGACGTACTGCCACAGTGCGGAAGAGACTTCGGCATAGAATTCTTCACTTTTATTCGTCGCCAAAAGCATCTTAGCATTATGCAAACGTTTTGAAGCGATCTTGATCGCTTTGCGTGAACGGAACGAGACGACATCCGCCATCTCCGACAGTTCTTTTTGTCTGTACACGAGCAATCCTATGAACGCAACCAACGGAATCATTGTCCATATCACCGCTGCGGTTGTGTTCAACAGTTCTTCGTTCACCTTCTTGAAACTACCCGTTGATGTTTTAATGAACCGGATATCTTGATTCAGCAGCTTTACATCTTCTTTCGAGAGTCCGCCGGAAAGTTGCGGCGCCTCGGCGCTCCCTTTCTCCACCAGCACGTTGAATTCATTCGTCCGGAGCGTAACGAATTTTCGCTGTGCAACATCAAAATATGAAAACTCCAGACCGGGAATCTTTTTTTCGCCCGGATACCGCGGTACAATCAGCCACTCAAAAGTTTTGCTGCCGTTAATCGTTCCGCTTGAGCGCTGGATACTCTCCGAAATTTTGGGATCGTACTGTTCAAAGTCGTTGGGAAGCTGCAATTTCGGCGCTTCAAGGATTTTGACATTTCCTGTTCCGGAAACGACTGCTTTTAACGTGAGCGGTTCATTCGTTTTTGCGCGGCGTTTATTCAATTCGCTCTTCAAGCTGAATTTACCGACTGCACCCTGGAATGATTGGGGGACATTTTCTTGCGGCAGGGGAAGCACGGTGACTTTCAACGGTTGGCTCTTTAAGGTTACCGATGCTGTCTGCGTTGTTCCAAAAAACGGGTCGTTGAAAAACTGATCGAAAATATCGTTGGATCTTCGTCTTGATTGAACAACCACTCTGCAAGTCAATTCCATCGGATCGATGGTCAATGCGCCGGTCTGAGTCGGGAATAGTGCAACTTTTTTTATGATACCGACTTTGTATTGTTTTCCGTCAACAACCTCATAGGTCCATTGAATGGCTCGCTGTTCCGTGAGATCTTCTGCCCAGAAGCTTGTGAAGCGCGGCTCTTTAAAATTCGGAAAATCAACAATATTGAGACGATTATAAATCTTGTATGTAACTGTTACCTGTTCTCCCTGTACGACGCGCGAGCGGTCGATTATTCCGCGCAGGAAAAGATTATCCCCCACATCAACAGACTCATCTTGCTGCTGTTGTGCTTGTTTCTGTGCACTTTGTGCCGATGCTTTCGAAACAGTTAATTCAATCGGGTTGGACTTGTACTGGTTATTGCCGACTTCAATTGTTGCCGCACCGATCGTGAATTTTCCCGCTTCACGCGGCTGCAGCACGTAACTAAACGTTTGCGACGATGATACCGAACCGTTGATGATCTGCATACTGGTTGACTGATTCGGTCCCGACAAGACAAGAAACTTGCTGAGATCGGGAGTCTTGAAATTGCGCGCGCTTGCACCCGATGTCGTCACTGTAAATTCCAGTGTGAATCGGTCATTTGCCGCAACGGGATTCTTATCCACCGATGCCTGGAACGAAACATCCTGCGCCAGCACAAGAGGAGATAAAACTACTGTGAGAAAAATGTACAGTTTGAACTTTGTCATTTGAAATTTGAAATTTATCCTACCAGTCTTTTTCAACATTAACGCGCGCGGGGGCTTTGCGCCGGACCTTCTTCTGTGTATCTTTTTCATCGTTCTTCAACGCTTCAAGAATACGCTGCGCATCTTTTTGCGACATCTGTTTTTGCTGAGCCATTTGTTGTTGTTGCTGTTGCTGCTGTTGTTGCTGTTTTTGTTGCTGTTGTTGCTGCTGGTCTTGCTGCTGATCTTTCTTTTGCTGTTGCTGGTTCTTATTCTGTTTTTGCTGCTGTTGTTGCTGTTGCTGCTCTTGTAGTTTTTTGTACGCATACGCCAGATTGTACTTGGCATCTTCGTCGTTTGGATTTAACTTCAGCGCACGTTTGTAAGCATTAATGCTTTCCTGATATTGTTTCCCTTCAAAGTATGAGTTCCCCATATTATAGTAGAGCTGCGACTGCATATTCTTATCGTTTGTTTTCCCGATCGCTTGATGGTAATTCTGGATTGCTTCGTCAAACCGCTGCTGCTTATGCACAGCATTGCCAAGGTTGTACGAACCTTCCATCAGGTCTTTATCTTTCTCGAGCGCTTTCCGGTACTCCACTTCTGCATCGGCATATTGCTTTTTTTCGTACAACTCATTGCCGTCGTTCACCAATGACCGCACCGATTGTGCATACAAGTCTGAAGAACTAGCAAATAGAAAAATTATACTACTCAACTGTATCGCTATCGGTAGAGCATGCTTCGACGCGTGCCGACATGACATCGTCTTCCTGAGCAAGCGAGTCCCGATTTTTACCGGAACGAGCGCGTCAATGGATGAACTAATACGCTGTCGGCACTTGCTCAGCATGACTGACATTTGTGTTTTCATGATGCCTCCTTCGCTCCCTGAAGTCCCCTGAACGGATTGTACTGCGCAAGCCATTCCGTTTTTTTATCGGACAATATTACTTCAATCAACAATAATACCAGCGCACATGCAAGAAAATATTGAAACTTGTCATCGAACTCCGTGAATTTTTTTACGCCAAACTCCCTTTTCTCCAGTGCATTGATTTCTTTATAGATAGCATCCAATTCATCCTGTGTATTGGACGCACGATAATATTTCCCTTTCCCGATAGATGCAATCTCTTCAAGCGAAGACTCGTCAAGTTTCGTCAGTACGACATTTCCCGATCTGTCTTTCTTAAAATCGACTTGCTGCCCTGCTGCATTGTACACCGGGATGGGCGCTCCCTGCGGTGAACCGAGCCCGATCGTAAATATCCGTACCCCTTTTTCCGCAGCTTCTTTCGCTTGTTCGATCGCGTCACCGGCATTGTTCTCGCCGTCCGTCATGATGACAAGTACTTTCGATGCAGGTTCTTCAAAATTGAACGACTTCATCGCCTGCGCGATTGCCGAACCGATCGCTGTGCCGGGATTGGGCACCGATTCGACATCGACAACATCCAACAGCAGATTTGCCGCACTGTAATCGATCGTCAACGGAAATTGTGTGTACGCTTCGCCCGAAAAAACAATCAATCCAACTTTGTCGCCGGCGAGACGCTGGATGAGGTTGCCGATTTCATATTTCGCTTTTTCCAACCTGTTCGGTTTGATATCTTCCGCAAGCATCGATTTAGAAACATCGAGCGCAATGAATAGATCAACCCCTTCCTGTTTCACCTCTTCCATCCGCGTGCCTACCTGCGGATTTGAGAGCGCAACAATCAGGAACGCATACGATAAAACAAGCAGCGATGCTTTCACGATTCCTTTCCTACCGCTGTGCTCACGTGCGAGCCGCTGGAAGAGTGCACTGGACGAAAATCTATTCCTCGCTGTCGTTTGCTGCATTCTAAGATAGACGAACAGCCCTATCAGGAGCGGGATCACCAGCAGCAAATATAAATAGTCCGGTTGTCCAAATCGAAACATATTATGGGATCTTCCTCAGCCAGGTTGATACAATGCCGACATCAGCGATCAGCAAAAAGACGGCGGTAAACACGAATGAATAGAACAATTCTGTGTAGCGACGGTATGAGCGAACCTCGATCCGCGTCTTCTCCATCTGATCGATCTCTTGATAAATCGCCCGGAGTTTTCTGTTGTCGGTCGCACGGAAATATTTTCCTTCGGTCATTTCGGCGACTTGCTTTAACACTTTCTCATCTATTTCAACGGGGACCATTTGATACCGCGTTCCGAACGGTGTCTGAATCGGATACGGTGCTTCACCAATCGTGCCGACACCAACCGTGTACACCCGAATGCCGTATGATTGCGCGATCTGCGCTGCGGTGATCGGATCGATTTCTCCTCGGTTGTTCACTCCGTCGGTGAGCAGAATAATCACTTTGCTCTTCGCTTTACTTTCGCGCAGCCGATTGATTGCGTTGCCAAGCCCCAGCCCTATTGCCGTGCCGTCTTCGATCATGCCGCTCTTCAACGGTTTGATAAGTGATTTCAAAACATCATAATCGACTGTGAGCGGGCATTGTGTAAAACTTTCGCCGGAAAAGATTACCAAACCGATGCGGTCGTTCGTTCTGCCGGAGATGAATTCCTGCGCAACATTCTTCGCAGCTTCGATCCTGTTCGGCTGGAAATCTTCCGCAAGCATACTGCCGGAAATGTCGAGCGCAAGGACAATGTCAATTCCTTCGGAATGGACATTCTGTCCTTTCATTGTGGATTGCGGGCGTGCGAGTGCGATGATGATCAATCCAAGCACGATCATACGCAGAATGAACGGGAGATGACGCAGACGTTCCTTCATGCTGTACTTGACATCGCCGAAGGGAGAAAGTGTCGAATACCGCACGTTGCTTTCCTTTGCATGCAACCGGTAATAGTACCACACCGTTAATCCCGGAATGACCAGCAGCAACAGCAGCAACTCTGGATTTGCAAATGAAATGTCGGGCATGATAAAATTATGTAATTCTTGAACTCATTACTTGGTCATCCTTCAACACGATCACAAAAGACGTTCACTCACTCAGGATAATTTCCATTTTTATGATGCAATAATTTCTTCCTTCTTCTCTTCTTGTTGTTCAACAACAAGGACAGGTTTCGTAGCTTCAACAATTTTTCGGGCAGCGGGGATGACGTTTTCATTCTCCGAAGTAATCGGCTGATACTTCGCAAACTTCACGAGATCGGCATCGGAAAGGAATCGTTCTATCTCCCTGAAGATGTCGCTGTGAAGCGAGAATTTTTTCAACTGATCCATCACCTCGCCGGTGGTCATTTCCAGTGCAAGGATTCCATAGCGCAATTCAAAATAGCGCCGGATAATTTCTGTTGCCTCACTGTAAAATAACTTCACCTCACCCTTTTGCCACAATCCTTTCTCCTCCAGTTCATCCAATTGCAATAGCGCCAATACATGGGGAGGAATATTCGGTTTTTCTTCCTCTTCAACGCCGCCGGTTTTCTTTCTTCGCTTCATGTAATAGTAGATACCGTACCCTGCCGCAGCCAACACAAGCACAATGGCAACATACAGAGCGATTTCCTCCGCCGTAATCGGCAATGACAATTGCGGCTTAACGTCGCGAATCGCCTGTGTTGTATCAACTTCGATACCACGTACCTCGACGGGAATGGAATTCGATTGCGCGGTACGGATTTTCCCCTCAGCATCTTGATACTGAACAACAAACGGCGCAATGTAGTGAGTCCCTGCATCAAATTTCGTAATCACAAATTTCTTCTGCAGTTGCACAATGCCGTTCGATTCGGTCTTGACCAGTGAATCTTGCTGCACGATATCGAACGAGCCGAGCGTATCTTTGTACGACGGAAGTACGATGTTCAAACCAATGGGATGCTTGATCTCAACCGAGTACCTGATCCAATCTCCAATCGCGACCGTTTGAGAATCGATTGAAGCGGAAACCGTCACATCCTGCGAAAAAGCAAGCGAGACAATGAACAATGATCCGATAATTCGATAAACCGATCTCATCATAGCCTGCTCTCTCTCATTTTAAAGAAATCTACCAGCGGACGGATGTACGGATTCTGAATCTCAATATTGATACGATCCACTTTTGTTGAGAGGAGCGTTTTGCGGAGATACTCTTCATGCTTCTGCCAATAATTCTTGAACGATTTCTGTACATTGGAATCACTTGTATCGATCCATCGTTCGAGTCCCGATTCCGCATCTTTCATCTTAATTAAACCGATCTTCGGTAATTCGCGCTCGCGCGGATCGTTCAGCGTCACCGCGATAACATCATGCCGCTTGCCGACGATACGCAATGCGCTGTCGTATTCCTTATCAATGAAATCGGATATCACAAACGAAATCGATCTTTTTTTAATGACATGATTCAAGTATTCAAGTGCACCGCCGATGTCTGTTCCTGTTCCTTTCGGTTCGTATGAAATCAATTCACGCACAAGACGAAGGATATGCGACTTCCCTTTTTTGGGTGCGATAAATTTTTCCACTGAATCGGAAAATAGAATCATCCCCACTTTGTCGTTGTTTCTGATCGCTGAAAACGCAAGCACGGCACAGATCTCCGTTGCAATGTCCTGTTTTGTCGCGCTCACCGTTCCAAAATCGCCGGACTTGCTGACATCCACGAGCAGCATCACCGTCAGTTCACGCTCTTCCTCGAAGATCTTCACAAACGGCTTGCCGTGGCGAGCTGTAACATTCCAGTCGATCTGGCGGATATCGTCGCCGTAGGAGTACTCACGCACTTCTGAGAATTCCATCCCGCGTCCTTTAAAGACGGAATGATACTCACCGGAGAAGACATGGTTCACCATTCCTCTGGTTTTGATCTCGATCTGCCGTACTTTTTTGAGTAGTTCTGCGGTTGTCACGTTAAGCCATTGAGTAGTTATGTCGTTGAGTAGTTGAGATTTATTTATCTAAAGATTTATGTAAACCATCCAGCATAGCAATAAGTTCATTCGCGTCATTTTTAAGGCGATCGCCTTCCTCTTCAGTCAAATATTCATTTGTAACGGCAATATCTACACATCCTTTGCATTCGAATCCAGAACGGATTGAGTAAGTCAAAAAAACGGGCAAATTCTTTGTCAGAATAATTTCCTGCTCCTTCTGAGATATTGAGTACGATAGAATCTGCTGCTCTTCGAAATTGAGATGTGAGTGAGTATAATTCCTCTTTCGGAAAAGCTTTGGTCGAAGTACGAACGGTTCTAGTATATACTAATGCCTTTTTGTAAACATTCAGATCTTCATACTTATGCATGTTACTCTCCTTCCATATTTCTCAACTACTCACATACTCATCTGCTCAACTACTTTTTACGGTACTTCAACTTTATTGAGAATCTCCTGCACGATTGTTTCTGATGTTACTTCCTCTGCTTCGGCTTCGTATGTGACGCCGATGCGATGTCGAAGCACATCAAAACAGACTGCGCGGACATCTTCGGGGATCACGTAGCCGCGGCGTTTGATGAATGCGAACGCCTTCGATGCAAGTGCGAGCGAGATCGAAGCGCGGGGCGACGCACCGTAGCTGATCAGGTTGGCAAGGTTCGGCAATTGCGCATCTTTCGGGTTACGCGTTGCAAAAACAATGTCGAGAATGTACCGCTCAATCTTCTCATCCATGTAAATTTCCTGCACCGATGAGCGCGCGCGTAAGACTTCTTTCGTGGAAACGACACCTTTAATATCCGGCTGTTTGCCGGCAACATTCTGCCGCATGATCTGCAATTCTTCATCCTTCGAAGGGTAGCCGATCTTCACTTTCAACATAAAACGGTCAACCTGCGCTTCAGGAAGCGGATACGTTCCTTCCTGTTCGATCGGGTTCTGTGTTGCAAGCACGAGGAACGGCTCGTCTAATTTAAATGTATCCTCTCCAATCGTCACCTGACGCTCCTGCATCGATTCAAGCAGTGCGCTCTGCACTTTTGCGGGGGAACGGTTGATCTCATCCGCTAAAATAAAATTAGCGAAGATGGGACCTTTCTTTGTTTTGAATTTTCCTTCCTTCTGGTCGTAGATCAACGTACCAACAAGATCGGCGGGAAGCAGGTCCGGGGTGAACTGTATCCGTTGAAACTTCGCATCGATCGCAGCAGCGAGAGTCTTGATGGCGAGAGTTTTTGCCAGACCCGGAACACCTTCCAGCAGAATATGCCCGTTGGAAAGAAGCCCGATCAAGAGCCGTTCGACCATCTGTTTCTGTCCGATGATCACCTTGTTGATCTCCAGCGTCAACAGATCGACGAAGGCGCTCTCTTTCTGGATTTTTTCGTTGATCGCTTTTATATCGTGGTGCATGTAATTCCTCCTGGTGTTATTCTCAATTTCTCGATGTCATCCTTCAACGCGTCCCGACACCCTTCGACTTCGCTCAGGGTGACAAATGGGACTTGTTCAGGATGACTATCATTGTAACTACTTTACTGAACAAAAAGATGTCAGACCCTTCCAGCACCCCAAAGAGCCTGACATCTATTTGTACAGAACTGAACGAAAGGTTAGACGGATGAAAAATAAAGAATGTTCCCCACAAAATGAAGGATTCATCCTGTATTTTTTCAAATTATTTTTGTACAATTGTCTAAGAAACTGTATAAAAATATCCAATCGCTGTCATTCCGAGGAGCGAAGCGACGAGGAATCTGATACCAAATTCCCAAGAAGTAAAGCGAGATTCTTCCTCCCGATGAAAAGCATCGGGATTCAAAATGACAATGCGCAGGCAGAATTGTAAATTGTAACATTGTGAAAGGAACATGTATGAAATATTTCTTGATGATCGTGATGACTGCTCTGCTGCTGCCCGGCTGCGGAGGGGGTCAGGTGGATGCAGAAAAACTGAACCACGCCAACGCGCTTGTGAACACGGGGAATTTTGAGGAAGGGATTGCTGCGCTGGAAGATCTCTACAAGTCAACGCCGGATGATATTGCACTGAAACAATCGCTCGTCTCCGCACACATGAAGTACGGCAACTTCTTTATGTATAACGATACGCTCGCGCCAAAGGAAAAATATCCCAACGCGTTGAAGCATTATAAAGCAGTGTTGAAGATCGACGCATCCAATGCCGACGCGAAGGACAAAGCGAACCAGATCATCGAGATCTACCAAATGATGGGACGCGCGGTACCGGAGGTGTGAGGAGGTTCGAGGTTAGGGGTTTGAGTTTAGAATACAAAAGGCGAGCGGGGCTCGCCTTTTCGTTTTTACTGCTTCCTCATCGTTACAATACACTGATCCGCCCACCGATTGAACGGCGGGTATGCCGAGAATTTTTCATCGAGCGATTGCAGGAATGAATAGAAGCACGGAAACCGTTTCGGGAATTTCTCCATATAGGGCGGCGGGGAGAATGATGCAACACCGCGAATTTTCACAACAGTAAAATCATCTCCGAAACTTTGCACGATCTTGCTGACAGGATGATAGTACGTCCTGAAATGAACTCCCTCGATATGCGCCATGATCCCTTCTTTGTGGAATCTCCTCAATCCAACCGAAACCTCACCCTTAAGAACATGCATCACTTCCCACGGGCAAACCGGCGGCATCACGACAAGCGTAACAAATCCTCCCGGTTTCAGGATCATCCGTAATTGCTTTGCCACGGGAGCAATATTATCCACGCAGTTCAATCCGCCGAAGTTGGAGAAGATGTGGTCGAACTGCTTCGGCGCAAGGTTTCCAGCATCGGTAAATGAACGCTGCTCGGCAGTGATCCTCTCTTCCAGATGCAGCGATGAAACTTTCTTTCTTATTTCATTCACCATTCCTGCAGCAATGTCCATTGCATGTACGGCGTAACCTTGTTGCGCAAAATGGACGGCATCGATTCCTGTTCCTGCATTGATGTCGAGGATCGTGTCGCCCGGTTTCAAATATTCCGCAACGTGCCGGTGCACAAAGGAGCGCATCCAGGTCAGCATCACGCTGCTGTTCTGGATCGTGTCGAACAGCGGAGCCTGCGCGGAGAAGGCGTCGTTCACGCGGGCGGCGTTGTCGGAAATGTTTTGTTGTGAATGCATAGTCTAGCGTTGAGTATCAACATTCCCCTCTGCAGCGTTTGGTTTGTCCGCCGAAGGCGGACAGGTGTGTTGGAGAGAGGGGTTAATGGTGTGTTACATCCCCCGTCCCAAAAAACGGGACACCCCCTTCCCTTACACACAACCCTCTTCACAGGGGGGACAAAAATGCTCGCTCAGTCCAACACACGTGAATTAATTTTTCTCCATCCGTTCTAACCGGAATTTATCAAACATAATCGCAGGTACGTAGTACGCGAGCAACGCTATCCTTCTCAGTTTCTCGTTCGTGATCTTTCCGCGCAGCGCAAAGAAATCTCGGAGGAACGCAACTCCCTGCCTGCTCCGGAAAATTTTGTGGACATAGCGATGCAACTGTTTGTAGTACTGCGGTGAAAACGTCCCGCGGTACATCATGGCAAGATCGTCGGAATCGGTCCAGTTCTTCTTTTCACCCATCTCCGCTTTAACTCTCTCAAAAAATTTCGTGCCGGGAAGCGGGTACGAGACCGAAATACCGATGTTATCCGGCATCAATTCTTTCACCATATCGATCGTCAAACGTATATCTTCTTCCGTCTCGCCACGATAGCCGAACTGCAGGAAGAATGATGTTTTGATCTTGTGTTTACGCAACAATTCTCTCGCTTCAGCAATCTGCCGGCGGGTAATCCCTTTCTCCATCGCATCGAGTATTTTTTGCGAGCCTGATTCGGCGCCGATCCACACTTCGTCACATCCGGCACTCGCAAGCGCCGTAACTTCATTTTCCCGCAGCAACAAATCGGCGCGCGACTGAATTTTGAATGGAATCTTTACATTTCGTTCATTCACCAGTTCTGAAAACCGCTGTATCCATCCCGGCTTCAATCCGAAGATATCGTCCGCAAACCAGATGTGGTCGGGATTCACAAAAGATTTCAGTTGGATCATCTCTTCAACGACATTTTCCGGTGAGCGGGAATTGTACACCTGTCCGTAGATCGGCTTTGCACACCAGTTGCAATGGTACGGGCAGCCGCGTGTCGTCACCATGTTCACTGAAAAATATCGGTGATGTTTTTTCCATACACTGCGATACAGGTCCCAATCGACCAGATTCCACGCCGGAAACGGAAGCGTATCCAATGTTTGCAGCACAGCACGTTTTTCTGTAAAAACTGTTTTGCCATTCGATCCAAAAGCAACTCCTTTAATCGACATCAATCGATCTGCTTGACCGGAAAGAAATGCTTTGCATACCTCCAATAACGTCTGTTCCCCTTCACCAATCACCACAACGTCCGCGCCGTGTGACAGATACTGTTCCGCATGGTCAGCGGCATCGGATCCGTGAACAATCACGGAAATATTCATATTCTTTGCAATTTCTGACATCGCAAACGCCGCTTCGCGCATTCGTGTCAGACACATTTTATTCAAATAATTGAAATCGTCGTCATAGATGACGAGCAGTTTCGGTGAGTGATGCAGCAGTGACGTGCGCAATTCCGTTTCCGACAATGAAAGCATCGTGTCGAACAGTTGGACGGAAATATCATTCGCTTGAAGAAAACTTGCGGCGTAGAGAGTGCCAAGTGGTGGGTATGGCATCTTCGCTTTTTCCTGCTTCGGGTCGAAATGCAGAAAGTACGAATGTGTAAGAAGAACGTCGGTCATCGCTTATCCGATTCCAAGCGACGAGAGATGCTGATTGAACTGCAACAGGAGCGGCTTGGCTTTATCTTCGGGCCAGCCGGCGGAAACATCGAGCGAGATGATGAACATGGCATTGAACTGATCGGTATCGGCATGACTGAATTGCTTACGCCAGTGCCTGCGATGTATCTCCATCAGTTGTGCGTCGAGTGCATCGAGAGGTAAAAGATTCAGGATCGATTCAAATAATTTTTGGAGGATTGAACGATCCTCATCAATCAACAATTTCCTATCCGATTCGGCATGAGCATTCGGCAGGAATTCTTTTATCCATTTATTATGCGATTGAAAGACGTCAAACGACGATTCGTTCCAGATCGCTTTTGTCGTTACCACTTCGATTGCAGAATAGATATTCCTGTTTTGCTGCCGGTACCCTTGTTCCGTCACGTAGTAATTCGTGCAGAAATATTTTTTGCTGCCGAGCAGAAAAATCTTCCTGAAAGCGGTCAGTATTGTCCGGCAGATCCACACGCGGTGCGGCACCGTCACGATCATGAAATCGATATCTCCCGACCGATCGACGACATTCTTGGAGAGGGAACCAGTCAGAAAGATCGCCCGGACGAAAGGAAAGCGTTTGATGAGGGAGGAGACAAACCGAGCCGTCCTCAGCATCCCTTCTGCGCGGCGTTCTTCTTCATTACGCCGGTCAACGATCTCCTTCATTCTCGACGGAAGGAAGAAAAATTCTTTCTCTTTCTGCAGTTTCCTTGCACTGACAAGCGACTCGGCAGATCGCTTCACATCCTCCATTGAGACAGAATTTTGCGGCAGGAAGAAAAAGAGTTGTTCGGCTGTCAACGGATATTCGAACAGGTCGAAGTACACCACTGTTTTCAGGATATTGCTGGCAAGCGAGTTGTTGGGATCTCTCATGAAATGCGCGACGCTTTTCAGGAAAAATACTCTATTCCGATGCATTTAGCAACGGGGGAGTTGATTTAATAAAGAGCGCACTCGTGCAAAAAGTTCCGAAGAACCTTGGAAGTTTATTTTATGGGTTAACAAATCCTCGGCAACTGCTCGCCGGAGATCATGTCAACGATGCGTTCACCGCCGATTGCTGTGTGGAGAATAACAATGCCGGCATGGTCATCGGTCACTTCGCCGATGATGGAAGCGTTACGCCCGTGAGGATGGTTTTTCATTGCGGCGAGAATTTTTTCCGCATCGTTTGATCCGACAATAGCGATCAGTTTCCCTTCGTTCGCTACGTAGAGAGGATCGAATCCGAGAATCTCACATGCAGAACGGACATTGTCGTTGACCGGAATCGCCTGTTCATATATTCTGATTCCTTTCTTCGCCGACGAAGCGGTTTCGTTCAGCGAACTTGCCAGTCCGCCACGCGTCGGATCACGCAGAAAATTAATTTGAGAAGAGACAGCATACATCGCCTCCACCAGTCCATTCAAAGCACAAGTATCAGATTGGATCTCCGATTCAAATTCCAATCCTTCGCGCACCGACATCACCGCCATGCCGTGATCGCCAAGTGTGCCGCTCAGGATGACTGTATCTCCCGCTTGAATGATGCCGGGGTGAATCTTCCGTCCATTCGGGATTGTGCCGACTCCCGAAGTGGAAATGAATAATTTGTCGGCTTTACCGCGAGGAACTACTTTTGTGTCCCCGGAAACTATTTCAACTCCCGCCTTCTTCGCGGCACATGTCATTGATTGCACTACCGATTCCAGTTCGGCAATCTTCATTCCTTCTTCGATGATGAACGATGCAGTAAGATACTTCGGCTGCGCACCGCACATGGCGAGGTCGTTCACCGTACCGTTCACCGCCAGTTCGCCGATATTCCCGCCGGGAAAGAAAATAGGACTGACGACATAAGCATCTGTGGTCATTGCAATCCTTCCTGCACCGGTATTCACCATTGCGCCGTCGTGCATTAGGTCGAGGGCAGGATTGGAGAAATGTTTTTTGAACAGATGTTCGATCAGCTGATGCGTCAATTTCCCGCCGCCGCCGTGTGCGAGTACGATGGTGTCGTACTCCGAAAATGGCACGGGGCAATTCAGTTCTATTGGAATCTCATTGTTCATAGTTACTCTCAATAGTTTCAGGCTTCATGATTCATATATTACCAGATGAAACATGAGACTTGAAACGTGAATCAACCTCGTCTCCGAAATTGAAAATATGCTGCACACGCCCCTTCGCTGGAAACCATCGGTGCGCCGAGAGGATGCTCGGGGGTGCATTGCGTCCCAAACACGGCACATTCGTGCGGTTTGTTGAGTCCGCGCAGAATATTTCCCGCAATGCACTGTGGCGGCTCGTGTGCCGCTACTGCGCCGAGATCGAACTTCCTTTCCGCATCGAACCGTGCAAATTCATCTTTCAAGCGGTATCCGCTCTTCGGAATTTCTCCGATGCCGCGCCACGACCGGTTCGAGATCTCGAAGACATTCAAGATCATCTCTTGTGCCGATCGGTTTCCTTCTCTCTTTACTATGCGCGCATATTGATTCTCGACATCATGCCGTCCCTCTTCCAATTGCGTGACAAGAAGCAGAACGCCATGAAGGATATCAACCGGCTCAAACCCTGTGACGACGATTGGAACTTTATATTTCTTTGCCAACGGCACGTACTCCTCATATCCCATAATCGTGCAGACATGTCCTGCGGCAAGAAATCCCTGAACATGATTTTGTTGCGACGACAATAGTGCTTCGATTGCCGGTGGAACCAGGACATGCGAACAGAGGATGGAGAAATTTTCCAGTCCCATCTTCTGTGCCTGCCAGACTGCTGCAGCATTCGCCGGAGCGGTCGTCTCGAATCCGACAGCAAAAAATACAACTTCTTTATCGGGATTCTTCAACGCAATGGCGACCGCATCCAGCGGCGAATAAACGATCCGTACATCTCCGCCGTTTGCTTTCACATGCAGCAGATCGGTCGAGTTTCCCGGCACTCTCAGCATATCGCCGAACGACGTGAAGATGACCTCCGGTTTCGACGCGATCATGATCGCTTTCTCTACCATCTCCAAAGGAGTAACACAGACCGGACAGCCGGGTCCATGGACGATGGAGAGCGAAGAAGGAAGGAGTTTTTCCAATCCCGATTTCACAATCGAATGTGTCTGCCCGCCGCATATCTCCATGATCGTCCACTGCTTGGTGGTAACGGAGCGGATTTTTTCGGAGAGGATCTTCGCTTTCAGCGGATCGCGATATTCGTCGAGGTATTTCATAATTATAAGATCGGTGTCATTGCGGGTCCCGACGACACTTGTCGGGATGAAACAATCTTTTATTAAAGCGAGATTGCTTCGATTATCCCAAAAAACAGGACTCCCTCGCAATGACTATTGTACACCATTAAGTTCCTTCTTCATATCATCTATCCCCAACATCTTCAGTGTTTCCTGCGCCTCCTCTTCATCAATCATGCTGATTGCAAAGCCGACATGGACGATGACATAATCATTCACTTTCGCCTCGGGAAGCATCTCCATGCAGACCTGTTTACGGATCCCGCCGAAATTCACCATTCCCATTTTAGGATCGGAGTTCTCGATGAAGGATTCAATTCTACCGGGGATTGCCAGACACATTTGGTATTATCTTTCAACAATGTTTGATAACTCAATTGACTTAATTCTACAACCTCACATGATCACTAACATGTTTTGAGGTTTCGGGTTTCAGGATTCAAGTTCCAAGCAGCACGGCATTTCATTTCGACATTACACGTGAGTCATGAATCTTGAATCACGATTAATTATTTACCTTTTTTTATCTTTGAAGACACTAATCGATGTACGAACGCTTGACCCAGAGAAATCCCTCCGTCATTCGTCGGAACGCGCTGATGCCAGTACGGTTTAAATCCCTCCTCACGGAGGTGGTGGACAGTTCGTTCCAGCAATAATGCGTTTTGAAAACAGCCGCCCGAGAGGACGATTTTTTTATAGTGAGCACGCTGAGCAACAGCGACGATCATTTCAACCATTGTATTGTGGAATTTCCGTGCAAGTGTCGCTGTATCGCAATACGCCCGTTCACTCAACAAGCAGTTGAACATCGGTTCCCAGTCGATTGTCAATTGCGGATCATCCGTTTGTAACAAGGTTAACGGAAAATATTCGTCCTCTTCAATTTCGCGCGCAGCAAACTCCACTTCCATTGCTGTTTGCCCCTCGAATGATGAACGATCCCGTATTCCAAGAATCGCTCCCACTGCATCAAATAATCGCCCAATGCTTGTGGTGCGGGGTGCATTGATCTTTTTTTTCATCATCTGAAGAATCAACCGCGCTTCTTTTGCAGAATATTTTCCCCGCAGTACAGGATGATGAAACAGTCCCGCTCCATACATCTCGTACAGCACGCCAACAGCGCTGCGGAGAGATTCTTTCACTGCAGAGTCTCCGCCGGGAAGTTGAAATGAACGGATCGTTGCAAAGCGGGAAAAATTATCTCCGTCATAAACGATGAACTCTCCACCCCAGATCGTTCCGTCGAGTCCGTACCCAGTCCCGTCCCATGCAACACCGAGCAGCGGTTCGTTCAACTCGTTCTCCGCCATGCACGACGCAATATGGGCGATATGATGTTGCACCGGAATTTTCTCGGCAACCCATTCCTTCGCTGCAGCCGTCGAAATATAATTGGGATGCATGTCGTGTATGACGATCTCCGGACGATGATCGTACATCGACGAAAGATCATTGATGGTCTGTTTAAAACTTTCGAGCGAGGGAACAGTTTCAAGGTCGCCAATATGCTGGCTGACGAAAATCATATTTTTCTTTTTTAGTGCGATGGTGTTTTTTAAATGCCCGCCCACTGCGAGAACCGGTTCTTCTGACGAATCCTTCAGAATCAATGGAAGCGGAGCATATCCGCGCGCACGGCGGATGATCATTTCACGATCCATGACGACACGAACAACCGAATCATCAACACATCGCCGTATCGGACGATTATGAACGAGAAAGAGATCTGCGATGCCGTTCAGTTTCTTTAGTGCGTCCATCTCGTCAATGCACATCGGTTCGTCGGAGATGTTGCCGCTTGTCGCAACGACCGGCGTTACAACTTCTTGCATCAGCAAATGATGGAGCGGTGTGTACGGCAGCATCACACCGAGGTACGGATTGTGGGGAGCAACAGAGGTAACAATTTGTGGTTCGTGGTGTGAGGTGTGAAGTTTTCGTTTGAGAAGCACTATGGGAGATTCGGGAGAAAGGAGCAATCGCTTTTCTGTATTAGATACTGAACAGTGTTTTTCCACCATCCCCAGCGATGGAAACATCACAGCAAAAGACTTTTCGTCGCGGTGTTTCCGACGACGCAGTTCACTCACAACAGCATCATTCGTTGCAATGCACAGCAGTTGGAAGCCGCCAAGTCCTTTCAATGCAACGATCTTTCCTTCGCGCAACGCGCCTGCTGTTCGAAGTATAGATTCGTAGTGAGAGGAAAGCATCAAACCGCTGGTATCCCACAATTCGGTGTGCGGTCCACACTTCGGACATGCAATCGGCTGTGCATGAAATCTCCTGTTTGCCGGATCGTGGTATTCCTTCTCACACTCCGGACACATCAGGAATTTTTTCATCGTCGTATTCGGACGGTCGTACGGGAGTGATTCAATGATGGAATAGCGCGGTCCGCAGTGGGTGCAATTGATGAACGGATAACGGTACCGACGATTCGCCGGATCGTTCATCTCCTTCAGACATTCATCGCACACGGCGATGTCGGGAAGAATCAATGTTGTCGGTGAACCATTCTTTCCACTTTCACGAATTGAAAAATCGGTATATCCAACAGGATCGAGGTATGTCGTTTCTGTGCTGTAAATAGAAGAGAGTGGCGGTTTTTCTGCATGGAGACGTGCGAGAAACTTTTCAATCGTCGGTTTGGCTGATTCGATTTCTATGAAAACACCGGTGGAATCATTATTCACCCAGCCGCTGAGATCCAATTCTTTTGCAAGGCGAAAGACGAACGGACGGAAGCCGACACCTTGCACCGCACCCCGAATTATTATTTTTGCCCTCACTGTTCCGTTCGTCATATCCTCTCCTTCAGACAAACCAAAATGTTTGTCCTGCAGATTCAAATTCCGAAAACTCTGATAGCAACTCCAGTGAACACGATGACCGCACCGGCAATCGCATCGGATGCATGTTCAAATACGTGTGACTTGAAAAGAGAAACTCCCCACACCGCTGCGTGTACCTGTATCTGCATCATCACGAGTGTCGCAATGCCGAAGACGGTAACGACCGCAACGGCGTTCAGCCATCCGTACGCCGACGATACAAACAATAATGGAATCAGCGGCTCACATGGACCAAAGACGATCAAAAGAAAGAGAGTCCAGTACGAAACTGTTCTCTCTTTACCATGCGTGTGAGTGTGACCTTTCCCCAATTGTTTCAAACCGTAGATCATGTATGCAACTCCAAATCCGATCAGCAGCAGTGATGCGACGTCGCCGCGGATGGTTTCCCAGCCACTCACATGTTCGGTTGCCATACCGACCACAATGCCTATCAATCCGATCACCACGCTCGAAGAAACGTGTCCGAGTCCCGCAAGAAAAACCGAGTACGTCGTTTTCCATCTGCTCCATTGCTGCGCACGCGCAAGTGCGACAAACGGGATCCAATGATCCGGCGCAAGCGAATGAAGTGCGCCGACGGTGAGTGAGGACAGTAAAAGAATCTCCATACACTTTTTATTTCAAGATTATCAAGATTGCGCGATTACAAAATTGGTTTCGCAAAAATTTTTTGATTTTTGGAATCTTGCAATTTACAGCAACTGTGATTCCATCCACCCGCACCATTCCAAAATGCCTTGTTTGGTGGTGCAGGAGAGCTGGAAAATTTTCAGTTTCGGATTGACCGTCAGCGCATTCTTTGTCATCGTATCAATGTCGCAATTCACGTACGGGAGAAGATCGACTTTATTGATAAGCAGCACCGACGCATTGCGGAACATGGAGGGATACTTCAGCGGCTTATCGTCTCCTTCAGTCACGGAAAGGACAACAATCTTGAACTCTTCACCAAGATCGTAGTTGGAGGGGCAAACGAGGTTTCCCACATTTTCGATAATCAACAGTCCGATATCTTTTCCATCAAATGCAGAAAGAGAATCGTACACGAACTTTGCCTCCAGATGGCACATGCCGTTGGTAACCACTTGCACAACAGGGATGTTGTACTTTGCTATTCGTTGTGCATCGAGATCGGTTTGCACATCCCCTTCAATCACACCGACGGATACTTTCCCTTCAAAATATTCCAGCATCCGTTCGAGGATGCTTGTTTTGCCGGAACCCGGTGAACTGACGATGTTCACGGCAAGTATCCTTCGCTTTGCAAATTCTTCGCGGTTCCTCCGTGCAATGTCGTCGTTCTTTTCGAGCACTTTTCGTTCGATGGTGATGATACTCATTGAATGCTCCATACTTCCGAAGCCTTGAGACTTCGGAAGTTTTTATCGTTACGAATCTTTCAATTCAATCTGTTTCAAAATCAATTCTGCGCCGGAAACGACGGTAACATCCGGTGAATCACACCGTGAACAGAGCATATAGCCGCCGTCATTTTGCGAATCGCTGCCGCAGTGCGAGCAATGAACAACGAACGGAACGATCGTTGTAATCATCCGCACTGACGAGAGCGAGGTTTCCTGTACGATAGCATCAAATGCAAACTGCAGCGATTCAGCAACAACGCCCGATGCGGCGCCGATTTCCATTGTTACTTTCGTTACACGCGGAAGTCTTTCGGTCCCTACATGCTCGCGAATAGAGGCAACAATTTCCTGTGCCAGCGACATCTCGTGCATCGATTCTCTCTCCTGCAAATAAATGGACGTTCTATTCTTGATTGTGAAAATTGAGAATGGTCGTTTGGGCAAACTGCACGGCGTTTTGAAGGTTTTTACAGGCTTCTGCCGAAAGCCCTTCGGAGAATTCCCATTGATACCCTTTGATTTGCAAAAGATATACCAACGGATGGTGAGTGTAGAGTTCCATACAGAGCGAAAGGAGCGATGCGGGAAAAATCGAGTGTGTTGTGAACGATGTATGCGGAGCCGGCTGCACCGTCGTGAACGAATAGGACCCTATATCTGCTTTTGATGCATCGACGAAGATGACAATATCGTACCGGACCATCTCCGCGACATCTTCCACGTTCAGTTGGTAATTGCTATCTAACGCTATGGAATGCAATCCGTCCTTCTTTACCCACGATTCCATCTCGCGGATAAAAGCATCACCCAATCCGTCATCGCCGCAGCCAGGATTGCCGTATGCATGGAGAAGAATTTTTTTCACGTCTCCTCTGTCTTGCAGCCAAGGTCTTCAACATCGGCTACAGTATTATCTTTTTATCTCATCGACAACCATACCGTCTGCAGTGATGACCTGTATGTGCAGCGGCATCTCTCCCATTGCATGTGTTGCGCAACTCAGGCATGGATCGTACGCGCGAATCGCTACTTCGATCGCATTCATCATCGGCTCGGTGATCTCCTTCTTTCCGGTCATCATTGTCTTAGCAACATGGTTCACGGCGCGGTTCATCGGCTCGTTGTTGTTGGTCGTCGAGACGATCAGATTCGCCATCGCTACCTGATCGTTGTCATTGATGCGATAGTGATGGAAAAGTGTCCCGCGCGGCGCTTCGATCACTCCGACCCCTTCATGTTTTTTCTCACCCCGGCGTACGAGTTCGTTTCCTTGCAGATCGGAATCATTCAGCAGATCTTTAATCACTTCCGCTGCATGCAGCAGCTCAATCAGCCGTGCGTAGTGTGTGTGCATACACATGTTGTTCGGCTTGCCGTCCGTGTTCGCTTTATATTGCTCGAATTCTTTTTGTGCAAGGGGCGTCGGGATAAAATTACACGTGTTCAACCGTGCGAGCGGACCGACACGGTACCAACCTTCCGTTTCACCCAACTCCGCTATGTACGGAAACTTCATATAACTCCACGACCGGACCTCTTCATGAATGTAGTTGAAGTACTCCTGATAATCGACATCATGCAAAATCACTTTCCCTTCGCTGTCTATCGCGCGGATGTTTCCATGATAGAGATCGAGCGCGCCATCTTTGCGAACGAGACTTAGGTGATTGGAAGGAAAAACGGAGAAAGTATCGATAAACTCCTTGTTCTTCTTGTAATACTGCTTGAAAAAATCAATCGCTTCTTCCGCCCATGCAACCATAGCGCCGGGATTCATCGGAGCTGCACCTTTCGTAAATTTGTCTCGCTCTTCTTCGCTCAGATTCTTATTCACCCCTCCGGGAATTGCACCTGTGCCGTGGATCTTTTTTCCTGCCGTCGCCTGTATAAGTTCCTGCCCGAACTTCCGCATCAGTACACCCTGCACGGCAAGTTCTTTATTCACCCTTGCAACGGAAATGATGTTACGTACCTTAGGATCGGCATCGACACCAAAGAGCAAATCGGGAGAAGCGAGATGGAAGAAATGGAGCGCATGCGATTGAAAGATTTGCGCATAGTGCATCAGCCGGCGGATTTTTTCCGCCGTGTGCGATAACCCGGTCCCTGTTCCTGCACCGACGATCACATCAAGCGCCTTTGCTGCTGCAAGATGATGGCTGACGGGACAGATGCCGCAGAGGCGTTGCACCAATACCGGCGCTTCCCAGTACGGGCGCCCCTGAATGAATCGTTCAAAGCCGCGGAATTCGACAATGTGCAGACGGCTCCGAACAACATTTCCTTTCTCATCAAGATGAATCGTCACTTTCCCGTGTCCTTCAACACGTGTGACCGGTTCGATTGTAATTTTTTGTGCCATAATATTATTCCATTTTGTAGCCGCGACCTTCCTGGTCGCGCATTGCGCAGACTCATTTAGCAGGTGACCGTCACCTCATTGATTAATCGTACTTCACTATTTCGTACGGCAGTTTCATCTCGTTGCCGGTAATAAGCGCTTCGAGCGCGGCATAGATCAGATCAGCGCGGGGCGGACAGCCCGGCAGAAAATAATCGATCTTTACGATCTCGTGGCATGGATACACCCGGTCGAGCAGCATCGGCAATTCCGGGTCGTTCGGCAGAACCATTTCGGGATTGTGCCCTTTCACCGACGGAGAGTTCAGGTACGCTTCCTCGATACATTCGCGGATCGGAATACCGTTGCGCATTGCCGGAACGCCCCCCATGATCGCACACTCGCCGAGCGAGATGAGGGTGCGACAGTTCTTCCGGAATTCTTTCAGCACATGAACATTCTCGCTGTTGCAGCAGCTCCCTTCAATGATGCCGATGTCACAGTACTCCGTGAATTTTTTTATATCATTGATCGGCGATTTGTTGAAGTCAACAAGGTCAATGAGACTCAGGATCCGTTCGTCGATATCCAATATCGACATGTGACACCCGAAGCATCCGGCAAGCGATGCGGTTGCAACGATTATTTTTTTTCGTTCCATAACAACACTCTGTCTAAAGGTTTCAAGGTTCAGGATTCAAGTTTCAGATCTTTCAATTTCGATTCAGCAAACATTCATTTATTGATTACTGAGTACGGATTGCTTGAGCGATTCGATTTCACTGCCGATCGGTGTCCGTTCGTACTTCCGCTCGTTGATAGGGATGTTGTAGCCGCTCTCTTTTTTCAACAATGCACCCGTGGGACAGACATCAACGGCATGCTGTGCAATCTCTTCCGTAAGGTGGTCTTTTAAATTGTGGGCGATGCTGATCTCCAGTTTATGTCCCCGCTTGCGGAATGCGAAGAAACTTCTCCCCTGCTCGTCTTTGATTGTACGGATGCAGCGCTTGCACAAAATGCAGCGGTTGTGATCTTTCACCAGCAGCGGATTCTCCGCATCGATGGTCCGCTTGGGGAACGAGTACGGAAATCGGGGAACGAGGATCTGAAACCGGTACGCCAGCGCCTGTAGATCGCAGTTGCCGCTTTTTTCGCAGACGGGACAGATGTGGTTCCCTTCCACGAACATGATCTCGAGGATCGCTTTGCGGAGATCGAGCAGGTCGGGAGTATTTGTTTTGATCTCCATCCCTTCGGAGACCGGCGTCGTACAGGCAGTCATGTACCGTCCGTTGACGCTGACAGTACACATGCGGCAGGCGCCGCGCGGCTTCACGCCGGGAATGTTGCAGAGCGTGGGGATAAAAATTCGATTCTCCCTTGCCACATCAATCAAGTACAATCCTGCTTTGGAAAGATATTCTTTGCTGTCGATGATAATGCGAATGACCGAACCGTTCGTTGACATGATTTCCTCAGAAAATACTCTTGATACTGGATACTTGATACCGGTTACTTATTGAACGTTATACCAGTGGTCACTCTTAGTCCCGAAGGTGTTCAATCGGGACGAAGAATCTGATTACAGCGTGGGAAATACTATGACTGCTTCCGCACAGCCGGATTCTTCATCCCGCTCAAGCGGGATTCATAATGACACACATTCATATTTTACCACATCTTCCTCCAAACTCAATTCAACTGCGGCACTCTTCCCACCGCATCGCACGATTCTTTCACCGCAAGAAGCATGTCAAAATTGCTGTCATAGTCTTTGCCGTGCTGAATTTTTTTGTCGTACAATTGACGGAAATTTTTTATGCTGGTCACTACAGGATTTGCCGCCGTCAGTCCGAGTCCGCAGCGGCTCGCTTTCAATATTTTTGCCCACTCCAGCATTTCTTCGACATCTTTCTGCACGCCGCGGGAGTTCAAAATCTTTTCAAGTTTCTGCCGCAGGAAGATCGGAATATTGCGGCAGGTGGAACACGATCCGCACGACTCGTCAATGAAGAAATTGAGGAAATTCATCACCACATCCTTCAACAGATCGCGCCGCTTGTCGAAGATGATTAGCGAGCCTCCGGTCGAAAGATCGGTGTAACTGAGCGTGCGGTTGAATTCGTTCGGTCCGATCAATGTTCCCGACGGTCCCCCCACCTGCACCGCCTGCACATCGGATGCGCCGACCATTTCGAGCACGTCGTTCACTGAAAATCCCCACTCGATCTCGTACACGCCGGGAAACTTGCAGTCGCCGGAAATACTGAGGAGTTTCGTGCCGCTTGATTCTTTGGTTCCCATCGAGCGATACCATGGTGCACCATGATTGATGATCTTCACAATTGAGCAGAGTGTCTCGACATTGTTGACAATTGTCGGCTTCTCGAGATAACCGCTTTCCACAGGAAACGGGGGACGGTCTCGAGGTTCGCCTCTCTTTCCTTCGGCAGACTCGATCAACGCCGACTCTTCGCCGCACACATATGCACCGGCGCCAAACTGAATCCGTATGTCGAAATCGAATCCTTCTTTTCCGCAGATATTCTTCCCGAGATAATTTTTCTTCCTGCCGCCGTCCATAATCTTTTCGAGATATTCCTGCAGATACTTGTATTCGTACCGCACATACAGAATGCCTTCTCTTGCACCGACTGCATACCCTGCTACCGCCATCCCTTCCATCAGCATCTTTGGATATTCAGTGAGGATAACGCGGTCTTTGAATGTTCCCGGCTCCCCTTCATCGGCATTGCAGAAAATATATTTTTCGTCTCCCGGCGCATTGCGGCAAATTTCCCATTTCATTCCTGTGGGAAATCCCGCACCGCCGCGCCCGCGGATGTTGGAGAGTTTCACTTCCGCTATAACATCTTCCGGTTTCATCTTCACGATCTTCTTCAGTGCTTCTCCCGCTTTGTATCCGTCGGCAAGGATCGGTCCCTTTTTTCGGATGTTGTTCTGCACCATCGATCGGATCTCCGGCAGCGCGTTTGCGCCGTCACCGAGTCCCTCCACGACAACTTCATCAAGCCGCTTCCCCGCCTTCAGGTCGCGGATGATCTCTTTCACACGGAATGGAGTCAATCTCGTAAACACTTTGCCGTTGATCAGCGCGGCAGGTTCTTGATCGCTCATGCCGATGCATGATGTCGAGAAAAGCCCGATTAATCCGTCGGCAGAAACTTCGCCGAACTTACATCCCGCTTCACGCTCAAATGTGTGTGCTACTTCTTCGCGTCCCATCATGTTGGCGATGACGCTGTTGTTCAGGTAGATAGTGTACTTGCCGGTCGGTTTGGTGGAAAAGAAATGGTAGAACGATAGTGTCTGTTCGATATCGACGATGGAGATGTTAAGCGTGCGAGAGATTTGTGCAACGATCGGAGGCGGAATGCATCCGAACTCGGACTGCGTGTCGATCAGGATATCCATCAGACGCGTCGTGTTGCAGTCGTACTTTTTGATGATAGTGTTGACCGTGTTGATCATCGTATCCTGGTACGCAATCTCGCCGATCTCAACTTCATCCGCAGTGTCGGGGAAAAGATCTTTCATTGTATGGTTCCTTTTGTAGGAAATTCCGGCGGTGGTTAACCGCATTGACTTGCTACGTGGCGCAATAACCTGGCACGATTGAACCGTCATACTTCGACGCGATGTCGCCGTCATAGTCTTCCTGAGCAAGTTCCGATTGATTTTTAATCGGGATGCGTCAAAGGATTATTTCAGACGGCAATATCCCTGCCTGTGGCAGGCAGATCGCTCAGTATGACTATTTTTTTTGATTCAACACTCGTTTTACTCTCCCAAAAAAAGGGATCGATCGTTGAGTGCATAAAAAAAGTGAAGTGTAGAAAAATCAGAAAGAAAAAATTTATCACCTTTGACAACACTCTGTGACCACAAATAGTGTGCTAATTTTTGTGTGAGAGATTGTGAGATTTTCAAATGATTGAAGCTGAGAGTTTACTACAAATGCAAAAGCGAATCATTCTCTTTTTCATTCTTTGCACACACAACACACGCAATGTTTAGATTTTCAACGTGAGATTTTTAAGCAGTGTGGAAATTTTGGAAAGAGAATAATTTGAAAAATACAAATTGTTCTTCGTAGCGAGTTTTATGAAGACGTCTGCTGGAACGTATCACCGTCCGACGCTTGCGGTGGGTAACTGCTTGTCCACAGTTTTTCAATTTACAGAATCACATCAATTTCCGTCTTCATATCGGACGGATGTACGACTTTGTTTTCGCACAGAATCATGAATTCCTGTATTCCTTCGAGCCGCGTGTGAAGCTCGCCGATCTGTTCTTTCATCATTGCAAGTTTTGTCGTGTGCTCGTGCGTTACGTGCAATTCATGGATCTCGCGGGAGAGTTTAATGACAAGGTCTTGCATCTTCAGCACATCGTCAATCACATGCTCAATCGAATTGTGCATGCGTTCTTTTGCGTTCATCATGGGTGCCCCCTACGTTGGCGGGTCGGCGTTAACGCCGACCTGCCAAGTATAAGTTATTTCTTTTTCTTCTTTGTTGTCTTTTTTGTTTTTGCTGCTTTGATATCTCTTAACGCTGCGCGAGCCGCCGCCAATCGTGCGATCGGTACTCGGAACGGCGAACAACTGACGTAGTTCAATCCGATCCTGTGACAGAATTCCACGCTCGACGGTTCTCCACCATGCTCGCCGCAAATGCCGATCTTCAGCGTGCTCTTTGTAGAGCGTCCTTTTTCGACAGCGATCTTCATCAATTCGCCGACACCGGACTGGTCGATCGCTTCAAACGGATCTTTCACGTAGATCTCTTTCTCGACGTACGGTGTGAGGAAACGCGCAGAATCATCGCGGCTGACGCCAAGAGTGGTCTGTGTTAAATCGTTCGTGCCGAAACTGAAGAACTCGGCAACTTTCGCAATCTCGTTCGCAGTCAGTGCGCCGCGCGGCACTTCGATCATCGTGCCGACATGGTACTTCAACTTCATGTTCTTCTCTTTCATCACTTCTTCGGCAACTCGATGGACGATCGCAGCCTGATGTTCGAGTTCCTTCACATTGCCGACGAGCGGGATCATAATTTCCGGCAGTGCAGGAGTTCCTTCCTTGATCACATTTGCTGCCGCTTCGATAATTGCACGGCTTTGCATCTCTGTGATCTCAGGATAGATGATACCGAGACGGCATCCGCGGAACCCGAGCATGGGATTGAATTCGTGCAAGTCCTGAACACGGCGGTGAATTTTTTCAAACGAGATTCCCATCTCCTGCGCCAATGCTTTCTGTGTTTCCTTATCGTGCGGCAAGAACTCATGCAGCGGAGGATCAATCGTGCGGATGGTGACGGGACGCCCTCCCATTGCACGGAAGATCCCTTCAAAATCCTGACGCTGCAGCGGCAGCAGTTTCGCCAATGCTTTCTTGCGGTCTTCTTCCGTTTCCGCAAGAATCATCTCACGCATCGGACCGATCTTTCCTTCGCCGAAGAACATATGTTCCGTGCGGCAGAGACCGATACCTTCTGCACCGAACGCAACGGCATTCGATGCCTGATCCGGTTGATCGGCATTTGTGCGGACATTCAATTTGCGATACTTGTCTGCCCACGACATGATCTTTGCAAACAGTTGATAGGTCGGCGCATCTTTCGGATCGAGCGTTTTGCTGATGAGCACTTCCATTACTTCGGAAGGACGTGTTGCAATTTTCCCTTCCATCACTTCACCCGTGGAACCGTCAATGGAAATCCAATCGCCCTGATGAATCGTCTTTCCGTTCACTTTCATCGAGTGTGACGAGTAATCAATATGCAGTGCTGAGCAGCCAACGACACAGACTTTTCCCATCTGACGTGCAACGAGCGCTGCGTGTGAGGTCATTCCTCCGAATGCGGTGAGGATACCTTCCGCTGCATCCATTCCTTTGATGTCTTCCGGAGAAGTTTCAGCACGGCAGAGTATCACTTGTTCACCTTTCGCTCTCCACTCTTCGGCATCGGGTGCGGAGAAAACGATGCGGCCTGAAGCCGCACCGGGACCGGCGTTCAATCCTTTTGCCAGCATACGTCCCCCTTGTATTGCGGCATCTTTTTCTTTCAGGTCGAACACCGGCCGGAGCAGTTGGTTCAAAGCATCAGGTTCGATTCTCATCAACGCTTCATTGTCGTCAATAAGGCGTTCTTTTACCATATCGATCGCAATGCGGATCGCTGCCAGCGCCGTGCGTTTACCGACGCGGCATTGCAGCATGAACAATACGCCTTCCTGGATTGTGAATTCGATATCCATCATGTCTCGGAAATGTTTTTCAAGAATCCTGCGGATGTTATCGAGTTGTTTGTAGATTTGCGGGCGTGCTTTCTTTAATTCAACAATCGGCAGAGGGGTGCGGATACCGGCAACAACATCTTCGCCTTGCGCGTTCATCAGATATTCGCCGTAGAATTCATCTTCACCTGTTGCAGCATTGCGCGTGAAAGCAACACCTGTTCCGGAATTCTCTCCCATATTGCCGTACACCATCGCTTGCACATTCACTGCTGTTCCCCATGAACCGGGAATATTATTCATCTTACGGTATGCGATGGCACGCTCATTATTCCATGAACCAAACACGGCGCCGACTGCTCCCCATAATTGTTCTTCGGGATCTTCCGGAAATTCTTTTCCGGTGTTTTCTTTGATTGCTTTCTTGAACAGTTGCACAAGATCTTTTAAATCTTCCGCGGTCAAATCGGTATCAAGCTGAACCTGCTTCGATTTCTTTTTGTGTTCGATGATTACTTCAAATGGATCCTTGTCATGCTTGCCAACAGGACGCACACCCATCACGACATCGCCGTACATCTGTACAAATCGGCGGTACGAATCATACACGAAACGGGGATTCTTCGTCTTCTCGATCAACCCTTCCGCAACAACATCGTTCATGCCGAGGTTTAAAATTGTATCCATCATGCCGGGCATTGATGAACGCGCGCCCGAGCGAACCGAAACCAGCAAAGGATTCTTCGGATCGCCGAACTTTGCTTTCATTGCTTTGTTCAGTTTCTGTGTTGCTTGATACACTTCTTTTGCGAGCGTTGTCGGGTAGTGTCTGTTGTGCGCGTAGTAATACGTGCATACTTCGGTTGTAATTGTAAATCCGGGGGGAACCGGTAAGCCGATGTTTGTCATTTCAGCAAGATTTGCTCCTTTGCCTCCGAGCAATGCTTTCATGTCGGCTTTTCCTTCGGCGCGGCCACCGCCAAAACTATAGACATACTTTGGCATTGTGAAAATTATCCTTTCTAAAGCACAAATGATTGGTAAAAGTGAAATCAGACTTTTTCATACACATTCGGCGTACTATAAAAATCTGTTTCCGTGAGTGCAATTAAAGTGCCACGAGATTCTTGTAAAATACAAGAATTTATGGCGGGTGTTGCGACAATTTTGTCATTGATAAGAATCGAAATTTCGTTGTTTTGCAAAAGATAGAAGACAATATAGGCTGATTAAGCCGAAATTGAAAGCAAATCTACAATTATCCATGGCATAAAACTTGCCAACTATAATTGTAGATATGACGACGCAAACTTCCGATACTCCCCTTTATTCGATTGGCACCGCTGCACGGATGTTAAATGTTTCCGTTCAGACGCTGCGGATGTATGAAAGCGAAGGTCTTATCGCTCCTTTCAAAACTACAGGAAACCAGCGCCTGTATTCCGATGCAGACATCGAACGTCTCGAATGCATCCGCAGAGCCATCAATGAAGATAAAATCAGCATCGAAGGAATGAAGCGTATTCACGCAATGATCCCCTGCTGGGATATTATCCAATGCAGCCAGCAAGAACGCACTGCATGCCCGGCATTTCAAAATCATTCCGGCGGTTGTTGGACGTACAAGCATGAACACTCAGTTTGTGCTGTAAGGGAGTGTCGGTTGTGCGACGTCTATAAACTTGCAAGCAATTGCGAAAAGATAAAATCAGCAATTGCACAGAGAATTGCGGTATAGTAAAAATGTCTCATGATTCAGGTTTCATGCATAAAAAACAATTGCTTGAAACGTGAGACTTGAAACCCGAACCCCCTAATTATGACAAAATATGAAACGATTCATCATACCTCTCATCGCATTTGGAATCATCGCACTCTACTTTGTTGCCACAATTACAAAAAAAGACGTCGAACCGACACCGCTTGCAGAATTAAAAGAACAATATTCGAAAAAAGAAAAAACGTCTGTTGACCATTCTAAGTTTCCTCAATTAAGGAAGCATTTCGCAAAACCACAGGAAGTGACTGCCGCATGTATTGAATGCCATACGGAACGCCACACCGAAGTGATGAAGTCATCGCACTGGAATTGGGAAAGAGAAGAATATATAGAAGGGCGTGGCATTCGTTACGTGGGAAAGAAGAACATCCTGAACAATTTCTGCATCGGCATTTCAACCAACGAACAGTCGTGCAACAAATGCCACATCGGCTACGGGTGGGAAGATAAGAATTTTGACTTCACCAATCCGCTGAATGTCGATTGCCTTGCCTGCCACGACAACAGCGAGACGTACGTAAAAAAATCTGCGGGAGCAGGAATGCCCGATCCGTCTGTGGATCTTTCCTTTGTTGCGCAGCGTGTGGGGAAACCGACAAAATCGAACTGCGGCACATGCCATTTCTTCGGCGGCGGCGGTAACAATGTGAAACACGGCGATCTTGAAAAGGCGTTGTTCGACACGCATCGCGACGTTGATGTGCACATGGCAAGTGACGGCGCAAATCTTGAATGCGTTGACTGTCACAAAACTAAACAACATCAAATGCTCGGCAAAGTGTATTCACTTTCTTCGATGAACCGCAACCGATCGACGTGTGAACAATGCCATACCGAGACACCGCACGAGAATGATGTCATCAACGAACATACATTGAAAGTCGCCTGCCAAACATGCCACATCCCGGAATACGCAAAAGTCAATGCGACCAAAATGGAGTGGGATTGGTCAACGGCAGGTAAACTTGTTGACGGAAAACCGATTGAAACATTTGATTCACTCGGCAACATCACATACGCCTCGATCAAAGGAACATTTACCTGGAAACAAAACGTAAAACCGGAATATGTGTGGTTCAACGGAACGGCATCGCACTATCTCACCGGAGATACGATTTCTGCAGACATTCCAATTCAAATGAATACATTGCACGGCAGTTACAATGATCCCGATGCAAAGATCATCCCCGTAAAAATTCACCGTGCAAAGCAGCCGTACGATCCTGTTAATAAAATGATCGTACAGCCGAAAACATTTGCCAACAAAAAAGGAGAAGGCGGTTTCTGGAAAGATTTTGATTGGCAATCGTCAATACAGCACGGTATGGACTATGTCGGTCTTCCCTACAGCGGGCAATACATTTTTGCTAAAACTGAAATGTACTGGCCTATCAATCACATGGTATCACCGAAAGAGAAAACTGTTCAATGCAATGAATGTCACACAAGAGAAAACAGCCGCATTGGCAACTTGCAGGATTTTTACATTCCGGGACGTGACCATAACGTAGCCGTTGAATCGTTGGGGGTCACCGCAATTGTTCTTACCCTTATCGGAGTGGTTGTGCATGCCGGCTTCAGAATTGTGACAGGACGAAAAAACGGGAAGGAGAACTGAAATGAAAAAAGTCTTGATTTATTCCCGCTTTAACCGTTTCTGGCATTGGATGCAGGCGTTCCTGATTATGTTTCTTGCATTAACCGGATTTGAAATTCACGGTTCGATTTCGTTTTTCGGGTTTGAACAGGCGGTTGCATTTCACAATGTTGCCGCAACGATGTTTCTAGTACTGATCGCACTGGCGATCTTCTGGCATTTCACAACCGGAGAATGGAAGCAATATATTCCAACGCGGCAGCATCTGCGGGTGCAGATTCAGTATTACATCACCGGAATTTTCCGTAACGCACCGCATCCGACACGAAAAACACAACTGAGTAAACTCAATCCGTTGCAACGATTGGTGTATCTGTCTCTGAAACTGCTTGTCATCCCTGTCATGGTAACTTCCGGTTTACTCTATATGTTTTATCGCTACCCCCAAAAACATGGAATCGAAAGTTTGAACATCGACGGCTTGCAGGTAGTTGCAATACTGCACGCTGCGGGTGCATTCTTTCTTGTCGCATTCCTCATCGCCCATCTTTATTTGATCACGACGGGACGAACACCGACATCCAATTTGAAAGCGATGATTACGGGAAGCGAGGAGGTAGAAGATTGAATTTTCACGTTTCACGGTACCAATGCTTTGATACTTAAAACATGAATCCTGAAACTCATCAACATGAGAAACTTATGAAAACAAAATATATGAACCCCTATCTTGCCGGCTTTTTGCTTGGATTGACGTTGCTTGCAACAATTGTCATCACCGGACGCGGACTCGGGGCAAGCGGCGCATTGAAAAGTGCCGTTGTGGCAACAGTCAGCACGTTTGCACCACAGCATGCACACGAGTCAAAATTTTATTCCGAGAATTTGAAATCGCTCCATGATAATCCGCTGAAAGCATGGCTTGTGTTTGAAGTGCTCGGCGTCGTCATCGGCGGATTTCTTTCAGGCGTCGTCTCCGACCGATTGAATTTTATTATGGAAAAAGGTCCGCGCATTACCAACACAATGCGTCTTGGCTTTGCATTGATCGGAGGATTGCTGTTCGGACTTGGAGCACAATTTGCCCGCGGCTGCACCAGCGGCGCAGCATTGAGCGGCATGGCAGTCCTTTCAACAGGCGGAATCATTACCATGATGGCGATTTTCGGCACCGGTTACGCGGTTGCGTACTTTTTTAGGAAACTTTGGATTTAATCCGGATACTTGATGCTAGTTACTGGATACTACGATATCATTTTCATCAAGCATCAAGGATAGGTATGAAAAAGAATTTTTCACTCTTGACTTTTAACTTGAGGCATTTATGTTCCCACTCGTCCCAAATCTTATCAGCGATGAATTGAACCTGATCGTCGCACTGCTCATCGGCATTGCGTTCGGATATATTCTTGAACAGGCGGGGTTCTCATCATCACGCGTTCTTGCCGGAGTTTTTTACGGATATGATTTCACCGTACTGCGTGTCTTCTTCACTGCAGGAGTCACCGCGATGAGCGGCGTAATCATTCTCGGTTATCTCGGCTGGCTCGATACTGATTTCATCTACATCAATCCTACTTTTCTTGAAGCGGCAATTCTCGGCGGCGTCATTATGGGATTCGGATTCATCATTGGAGGATATTGCCCGGGAACGAGCGTCGCCGGATTGGCGATCGGGAAGATCGACGCGATGTTCTTTGTCGGCGGCGGATTGCTTGGTGTATTTCTGTACGGGGAACTGTATCCGTGGTTTGAGGGAATCAGCAACGCAGATTTTCTCGGAAATATCCGCATCTTCAATTCAATAGGGATTTCACAAGGGATATTTGCTCTCGCATTGATCATTGTTGCCGTCGGCGCATTTATGTTGACGACAATGATTGAAAAGAAGGTGAATCCCGATGGTCCGGCACAATCATTCAATGTGTTCCATCATCGTCTTGCCGGTTCGGGCATCGTTGCACTCGGCATTGTTCTTGTATTTCTTCCTGACTACAAACAACGCTTGCTCGATGAAGTTTCTACGCAAGAATATCTGCAAACACATCGGGTAAACGAAATGACCTCCGACGAACTTGCATTCAGAATTATTGACAATGATCCCAGAATTCAAATAATTGATGTACGATTGCCGGAGGAATTTGGAAAACTCACACTTCCGGGCGCCGTCAACGTTCAACCAGAGCAGATTCTTCAAAAGGAATACACTGAACTGTTAGGAAAACGGCATACAAAAAAAATCTTTGTTGGGAATTCAGAGATTGAGGCACGAACTGCCGCACTGATCAGTGAACGATTGGGATATGAAAACAATTATGTGCTCTGTGGAGGAATGAACAATTTTGTCAATACTATTATTCTGTTAAAACCGGAAGTGCAGACTATGCAGTGTGAATTTCAAGTAATGTTTACCGGCACCACACTGCAAAAATCTCAGCGAACAGATCCACAGCAGCGACACGATACCGAACGATTTCGAACAAAGGCAAGCGTTGCGCTTACGGCAATGATTAAAGAAGCAAAAAATTCGACAGTCAAACCTGCAAAACTGGTAAAGAAAGTTGCCGGCGGCTGCTGACAGATAAGCTGGTGTTACATCGACTGTTTCTTGAATTGGTTTTCCAGCACTTCGTCGCACTCGTGCAGGAATCTTCCGAAAAGCATCAAGCCAGACAGCAAGACCAGATACACCACAATGCCGATTGCTATTTCCACGTCACCCTCCTGATGATGTTGGTTGTATTATGATAAATCACAACTACCATGCCATGGTAGATATTTTTAATTTTTAACATTTTTGTTCCGCAAACTTTCACCATAACAATTGTACTTGTGAAAATATTACACCTGCCTGGTATATTTGACACAGCAATTTTCTGTTTGGAACAGCACCCATTCATTATTATATTGTGACGTCAGCGGACGCTTAGCTCAGCTGGTCTAGAGCGTACGCCTCACACGCGTAAGGTCGCAGGTTCGATCCCCGCAGCGTCCACATAAAAAAAGAATCCCGTCTCACTATGAGACGGGATTTCTTTTTGAAGGAAATAATACCCACCATGCATCTGCAAGGAGAGTACTTCAGAAATACCCCTGGTATGTGCTTGAAGTCAATCACTGTTTTTCTGATCGAGCATCTCCCGAATTTTGGATACTATCTTGGACGGCTCATACGGTTTCTGTATGATTTCATACACACCGAGTTGAAATATCTCCGATCGTTGAGACGATTCGAGATATCCGCTTGCCATAAGCATACGTGTATCCGGTTTTATTTCTTTGATACGCCGTAACATAGTAAATCCATCCATCTCTGGCAAGCCAAAATCTGTAAAGACCAAAGAAATTTTATCTGCGTGCTCTTTAAATGTTTCGACTCCCTCTGCTCCATTTGCAGCGGTAAGCACAGTATAACCTTTTGCCTCCAACATAAACTTTACGAGCTCAGCCAGCGATTCCTCATCCTCAATCACCAATACTGTTTCACTTCCTCCGGGCGCTTCGGTTTGCAGCTCCGGCAGAGAACGTTGCTCCGTTGGGGAGGTATCGGAAATCGGGAAATAGAGACTGAATGTTGTTCCTTCTCCGGGCACACTTTCGACATCGACAAAGCCTTGCAGGCTCTGCATTACACCGTACACTACAGCTAAGCCGAGTCCCGTCCCTTTGCCAATTTCTTTCGTTGTAAAGAACGGGTCAAAAATCCTCCTTATTGTTTCTCCATCCATCCCAATGCCCGTATCGGAGACGCGGAGAACAATGTAGTGTTCGGCATTGTGATGCTGGAATTGTTCCTTCAGCCGAATCCTGTCAATTTTAGTGGTGCTTATTGTGATTGTGCCAGATTGCATTCCCTTCGATCTACGGTCGAGAATTGCATCGCGGGCATTGACACAAAGGTTCAACAACGCCTGATGCACTTGGTTTGAATCCACGTTAATGTTGGGAAGCGATGCATCGAGACTGAGCTTAATTCCTATGGTCTTCGGTATCGTCATCTCAAGCATTTTGGTCAACTCCACAACGATGTCGTTAATCTGCACGGAGGTGATTTTTACTTCATTCTGCCTGGCAAAGGTTAAGATCTGCCGCACAAGCATTGCACCCCGCTGCACCGTCTTATTGATCGTTTCAAGTGTGGATTTGAAATTTTTGTGCGAAGGATCAAGGCGCTCCAACATTGTAGCACTTGCAAGAATAATTCCAAGGATGTTGTTAAAATCATGTGCAATGCCCCCGGCAAGTGTACCGATACTTTCCATTTTCTGTCCTTGTCGGATCTGTTCCTCCAGTTTTTTCCGTTCCGTTACATCGCGTGCAACCCCAAGCATCCCGACAATCTCATCGTTTGCATATTGCAGTGCAGTCAATAGTTCAATAACCACAACAGTATGAGATGACGTCAGTATATGGTACTCATGAACAGGTACTTCTTTCCCTTGCATGCGCAGTTTGAAATTTTCAACGAACTCTTTCCTATCCTCCTCGTGAATAAGGTCCGTAAAACTTTTCCCCAGCCACTCACTCCTTTTCCATCCCGTAATTTTTTCAAAGGCAGGGTTTAACGATGTGAGCACTCCATCTTTTGATATAGTGAAGATAGCATCAACGGCGCTGTCGATCAACGTTCGATATCGTTCTTCGCTCTGCTTTAAGGCATCTTCAAATTTTTTCTGTTCAGTGATATCACGAACGAATCCTTCAAAGAATAACGTCTCCCCTTTCGCATTTTTTATCGCATGCGACGTCAACTGTATCCAGATAGGGGTCCCATTTTTTTTCTTCCATCGAATTTCTATTTCGGTTCCGGTTCCCTTTGGCTCGTACATTCGGATAAGACGATCACGTTCTTGACCATCAAAGTAGATATCCTGTGAGAGATCTTTACGGAGTAATTCCTCCTCCGATTTATATCCCAACATACGCACAAGTGTAGCATTCACAGTAATGAACTTTCCGTCAGTAGTTGATTGATAAATACCGACAGGTGCAAATGTAAAGATATCCTTGTACTTGGACTCTGATGCTTTCAGGGCTTTCTCTGCATGTTTTCTTTCAGTGATATCCTGAAGAACGCTGTATATTTCTACTGGTGTTCCTATTTCGTCACGTACAACCTCCGCCAGCACAGCGATGTTTTTGACTGTACCATCCGATACCACAATATTAGTCTCGACTTCAAATCGGTTTCTGCTCTTCAAAAACTGAGCATATTCAGCAAGCATTGTTTCCTTCTCATCCGGATGGATCATATCCATAATTGTATCGAATGTCGGGACAAATGTTTTGGGATCCTTACCGAACATCCTAAACACTTCGTCCGACCATTCGAAGATGTTGTTTTTGATGTCGAAGTGAATGCTGCCGACCTTTCCAATTTGCTGTGCACGACGCAGGTTCGCTTCGCTCTTCCGAAGATCCTCCAATGCACGAATTCGTATGAATGCGGCACCGCATTGGTCCGCCATTCCTTGAAGTACGACAATATCGGACTGGTTGTATTTATTCGGCGAATAACTTTGGATCGACAATATCCCAATTGCCATATCGCCGCTGCGGATGGGGACAAACATGAGCGAAGCGGAAGGGCGTGAGGTATCTCCAAAAGCAATAGCATCTGTACCAAATCCTTCTTTCAGATCTCGAAGGACCAAAAGAGATCCCTCTTTAATGACTCTTCTCATCCGGTCTGTTGGAGGGCAGTTGATGAATGAAGGAGGAAATTCCACTCTCTCTCCCTGGACTGTGTCAATGTTCAACACGGTTGTCACCAGCCCTGTATGCTCGAAATACAGATCGACGGTGCATGCATCCCAACCGAAAAGTTGATCGGCAACATCAACAACAATTTTTGCAGCTTGTTTGCTCGTTTCAACGGAACTAAGTTGGTAACCAAGATTGGCAATCAGTTTGTTTCTTCGTTCAATCTGTTTCCGCTCGGTAATATCGCGCACGATGGCAACGATATACTCTTTATCGAGTTTTATATAATTGATAGTGACTTCCACGGGAAAAACAGAACCGTCTTTCCGCCTATGAACGCTTTCGATGATCATCGTTCCGGCTTCGCGTTCTGCTGCCGTTTCCTTTTCGAAGTTCTCCCTGCGAACGTTGGGATCGACGTCGAAGACCGACATCTGCAGCATCTCTTCCCGGGAATATCCGAGGTCGATGCATTCCCGTTCATTCATATCCAAAAAGCGTCCGGTAACAGGATCGATTACCTCCACAGCATCATTGGTGCCATCGATAAGAGCACGGAAAAGTTTGAGTGCTTCAACAGCTTTTTTCTGTTCTGTAATATCGGAATGGATTCCGATGGAGCCGATGACAGTACCAGAGACATCGTAAATCGGAGAACCGCTGATTTTTACCCAGCGAACCTCGCCCGATTTGGTTTTGATGCGTATTTCGTATGAATCAGCAAATCCTTCAGTCCGCATCCGGTTTTTTGATTTGATAAAATTTCCGTCTTCTTCAAGAAGTAACAATTCATGTGCAACCTTTCCCATCAGCTCTTCGCGAGTATAGCCCACCATCTTGCAATATTGGTCGTTAGCAAACAATATGACATCGTCATTGTCCACCTGCAGCACTCCTTCGTTCATCGCTTCGATCAACGTTCTGTACTGCTGCTCTGAATGACGGATTGCATCTTCTGCCCGCTTGCGTTCAGTGATATCCTTTCCGGTACTGACAAAATTGATGATGACTCCGCTATCGTCAAACACGGGTGAAATTGCCTGTACTTCTGTGTACAGATCACCGTTCTTTTTCCTGTTCACAAATTCCGCACGAAATACACGTCCGCCTTTTATCGTATTCCATAGAACGGAATAGAACCTTTCATCGTGCTTGCCGGATTTAAGAACTGCCGGCGTCTTTCCTATCACATCTTCAACTGTGTAACCTGTAATCTTAGAAAATCCCGGATTGACATACTCGATCACGCCGTTGCTGTCCGTGATGACAATGCTATCCGCTGATTGTTCGATTGCACGCATCATTTTTTTTAAGGTCTCTGCCGTCGATACAGACTGACGCCGCAACCCTTTTAATTGGATCGCGTTCTCAATCGCTTTTCCCAACCGAAAAAGCCGGTCTTTCATCAGATAATCGGTTGCTCCGGCTCTCATAATGGAAACGGCTGTTTCTTCACCTACTGTGCCGGAAATAACGATGAACGGAATATCAAGCGAACGTTCTTGCAACAGGATGAGCGCCTGCGGAGCGTCGAATTGAGGCATTGAATAATCCGAAAGAATAATATCAATCGTACTATCCAATTTTTGAACATACTCCTCTTTTGTGCTGACAACGGCGCACGAGTACTGGATTCCCGTCTTGTGTAACTCATACATCAGAATCTCTGCATCGCGCGGATTATCTTCGAGAATGAGGATATTGAGTTTCTTCTGAATGGAGGATTTGTTCATAGCGCGTTTACAAGATTCATAAGTACAGCCGTTTGAAAATTGTTTTTGTAACTTTCACTCCAAAAAATAACATATCCAAAAAATTGAATAAGAATCCCTGCTGCAAGCGGACTTCCATCTTGTGGATTCGTGCTTTCACGGGAATGATGACGCAAACACCGGAATAGTAGACTCAATAGAGAATAAAATGAGTCTTTATTGCTTATTGAACTGGAGGAGAATGTTATTCCGAAAGTGGATAGATGGTGTAGCGCAACAGAAGAGAATATATTTACTTTTTCGGTGCATACATTCCACAACGGTAGAGCATTGTGTCGCCCTTTGGCGAGTAGTGTATCGGAGAATTCATCGATCAACACTTGAACGATCTCCATATGCCAACCCAAACACTGAATGAAGTTTTATACAGATATTTTAACGGACAAAATTGTCGTATTTATATGCGTAGCACGCTTTCGCGTTCTAGAAAAAGGGAACGAAATCCCAGCCTGTGCATTACCGCCGTAAGACTTTCAATGTTCAACGGTTTTGTCAAGTATTCTTCTACACCCAAAATCCGGTACGGTTCTTTCTCTGTATCCGCGGCAGACGAAGTCATTACCACGACCGGAATGTCTTTCGTCGTTTTTTCTTTCCGAATTCTCTCCAAAACCTCAAGTCCACTGATGTTCGGCGGATGAACATCCAGCAAGATCACATTCGGGATGTTAGTATTTTTATTTTCCTCAGTTTTGGCAGGAAACAGAAATTTAATCGCTTCTTCACCGCTTCGCACAACGTAAAGTGCATTATCAATTGCACCCCGCTGCAATTCTTCGACAGCCTGACCGGCAAATCTTTGGTCGGATTCGATCAACAGAAGTTTGATCGGTGATTGCATGCTTGTTGTCAGCCGAGAACCGTACGCGTTCGGGTGCGCATATCGCTCCACAGACGCAAATACATCGTGAAGAGATTCTCCGAGAGCATGTGCTATCTTCGAAATATTTTTCAGCGAAACGTTTCGCGTACCGTGTTCGATGTCGGTAATATAAGTTCGGTGCAAGCTGCACCGGTTCGCAAGTTCTTCTTGCGACAATTGTTTTTTTCGGCGGAGTTCTTTTACCACGAGACCGAAATGAGATAATATTGACGTAGTCTCTTTCATAAGTTGGTGGAAGAAATTCATGATAAATGAATTGATATTCCACAGACTATGAGTGACACAAATACTATCCACCCGCTCATTCATCGATGGACTATGAAGCGTTCAGTCAAATGATGTCGCGGTTGGAATCTTCGCGTTACAGGTACGCGTACACAAATGAAACAGAGACTTTTTGAAGATTATTTCGGAAAGTGTATTCTCGATGCATTCCCATCTCCTCTTTTCCGGTACTTCACTTGCTATGCGGGTTTAACTTCTTATAAAAATTTAATCTCTTGACAAGCAAAAGTCAACTTAATATTCATCAACGGAGCATGGGAGGCATGAATTCAGCGCTTTGAGAGTGAAGGGTTCTAAAAATAAATGGAAAATCCCGATGATATCGGGATTTTCCATTCACAAGAACAATGCGACGTTATTTTATCAGCATCATCTTCTTTGTTGAGCT
>JBFMFY010000109.1:0-5749 GCA_040751955.1 Bacteroidota bacterium | reverse complement strand
GTACTGCATCACCCACTGATACAGCAGTGCTTCATTATGATTAAAAATCAGGGCAGGGTGTTCATGAAGAATTTCAACCGCGTTGCCAAACGTCGCAATTGCTTCGGAACATCCTTCTTCCCATCTCCATTGCCAAACTGGATCGAGATGAGCATTGCAAATAAGGTGCAGTGTCGGCTGTTTGTTGATCATACTTCTGTTGGCGACGGAAGGTTTTTATACCACGTGAAATAAAGGATAACAGAGAGAAGTACTGCAACGATCAGCCACAACACCATTTCATTCCACCGTTGTAGAAACAGATGAAACGGTATCAGGGCGAGACTTACTTGAAACACGGCAGTCAATCCGCCGTTGAGAATATCAATTTTCGGCATCGGGTCATTCACAGGAACCAATCCGCGTTTTTCTGCTTCCATGCGAACCGGCTTCCACACGCCAAACGGGCGAACTTTGCTGTAAAATTTTACAAGAACTTCCATATCCGTTGGAGGAAAAGCAAAGCCGCAGATGAGTGTGATAACAAATGAAGCAGCAGTATCCACGGCAAGTGTTTCAACAACACCCAGTTGGGAATAAAAAATTTTTTGAAGAACAATGAACGATGCCGTTCCAATCATCCCCCAGACAAATGCCTTTGCGCTGAATCGCCACCAATGCCAGCGAAATGTTGCCGGCACCAAAATCATCGTTACCACAACAAAAATCATCGTCTCCCACGCCGACACAATATCCGTAAACGACAGACTGAAGATAAACGCCAGCGTAATGGCTCCAATGGAAGCGACCTGTCCGTACCTCACAAGTCGTTTCGACGCCGCCACAGAAGGAATATACCGTGCAAGAAAATCATTGGTAACGACAGAACTTGTCACGTTGATCATCGCACTCAACGTTGACATCAGTGCCGCAAGAAGTATTGCCATAAAGATTCCCTGCAAACCGACCGGCAATTTTTTCAGTACCAGCGGCATAATTTTTTCCGCATCAAAACCGGCGGATGTACCGAGAAGGTTGATGCCGAGAATGAGAAATGAACACGCAATAATCCAACGAAGAGTATATCCAACCGTCCATGTCCCTGCGGCAAGCGATGCATCGCGTGGTGATTTTGTGGTGAGAAAGAACTGAAAATCCCACACATTCGGTCCTGCCAGTACGCGGAACATGAGCCAACCAAAACCAGCCAGCAGCATATATCCGAATGCATTGTAATGTTGATAACTCGGCGGTGTGTCACGCAGATAACTTTCCCACAGTGTCCACGTTGGAGCAAGCGAACTCCATTCCGCCGGCTTTAATGCAACAAAACTTGCTCCATCACCACTTTGAAACGCCAACACGGCAAGCACAACCGCACCAATCGCAATGAGAATGGTTTGAAACACATCCGTAAATATCACACCGACAAATCCGCCGAGCGTCACGTAAATTCCGACAACTCCAAAAACAATAAGCGACGATTGCCATCGTGCGAATGGTAAAAATTCTTCGGCAAATTTTCCTGTACCAACAGCCATAAACATGAGATTGAAAATCATTAACACAAGCAAAAACACTGCGGCGGCAAGTCGTGCCTGTTCTGCGTCGCGTGTATTGCCAAAGCGAGTCACATTCCATTCTGCAAACGTCATCACGCCGGAGCGGCGAATATACTTCGCCTGAAATGCCATGTAAAAACAGATGATGAGCCATCCCCAAAAAATATGCGTCATCCAAATGCTTTTTACACCAAGGTAAAACATTGCACCAACAAGCGCCATCGTTCCGCCAATATCGATGTAACTTGAACAGCCGGAAAGACCGAGCATCCACCACGGAACATTACGGTCAGCAAGGAAGAACGAATCCACTTGCTTTGTCGCACGCCGCTGAACCCACAGACCAATTCCTGCATTAACGAGAAAATAGATAATGATGATGGCGAGATCGAATGGATGAAGAGTCATAAGTTGCTCCGTTGCGAGGAATCAGTTGTCAAGTATGTGTTGATTCAACACTTACCTATACACTGTAATGAGGGACGTACGATTGAAATCGAACAAATATCAGTTGAAAAAAGATGAATGGCAATCTTTTTTCAATGTAAAAAATGACAATTCGGTATGGTATTGCAGATGGATGTTGAAGGATATCTCGGAGGAAATAAAAAAGCAACATGATGGATTAAAAGCGATATCAACATTCGTCAAGAAGTTACAACATTCATTCTGCTGTATCGGAAGGAACAGTCATGGCTCCCACCGTTGAACCGATTTGCTCTACCTTATAGTAATCAGATTCTCCGAAATCTTTCAACGCTTTGGTGATACGTTTTGCCGCTTCCTCAATAGAGTTAATTTCTTTCGTCACCTCAGGACTACCCGACACTAATCGCTTGACTTTGCTCAGCGTAAGAATGATGATGGCAAGAGGGTTATTGATGTGATGCTGCAAACCTCGTGTAACCTCCCGCATGGTAGTGATCTGCGTCTCTTTCATATTCAATTCTTTCTCGTGAAGCATACGGAGTCGTTCGCTTTCGTATAAACGAGTCTTTATATCAATGACTTTGACCAGCATAATTGCCAACAACCACATAAACGGCAGTGCATCGAACATCTCAAACACAGTCTGAAACGTCACTCTCGATTCACGTGCGATGATAAAAAACCGAATAAGTGTGTAGAACAAGTAACTATAGATAATGTATCCTGAAATCACTGCTGGATACTTCATCGGAATTTCTTTGAGGGATTGCAGGAGGCGCGGGGGATGCTCCATAGCCAGTCCTTCCATAGGTTATAAAGTGAAACAATACATAAAACATCAGCGTGTTGCCGTTAAATCTACCGACTCCTGCAACAACTTTCAATACAATTAACAGAGAAAAAGAATTTTCATTGTCCCTACGGTGGAACTCATCATTATCACTGTTGGGCGTAACTTGTTGATCAGATTTATAAGACCTTATCCGAAGGATTCTTCGGATTAAAACAACAAAGCCCGTCCTTTCGAACGGGCTTTGTACTTTTTTCAATAAACGATGTTATCCGAGATACGCTCGAAGATTTTTGCTCCTCGAAGCATGACGCAGACGGCGGATCGCTTTTTCTTTAATCTGTCGCACTCGTTCACGAGTGAGATTAAATTTCTCGCCAATCTCCTCAAGAGTCAGTGAATGTTCCTTCTGCAGACCGAAATAGAGACGAATCACTTCTGCTTCACGATCACTGAGTGTTGCCAGGGCGCGCTTCACTTCTTCTTTCAGCGACTCGTCCATCAAGATAGCATCCGGAGCAGGTTGTCGTTCATCCTGAATGACATCAAGCAGTCGGTTGTCTTCTCCTTGCGCAAACGGCGCATCCACCGAGAGGTGACGTCCGGAAATTTTCAGCGTATCGGCAACTTCAAATACCGACATGTCGAGTTCTTCCGCCAACTCACTGGCGCTTGGCTCGCGTTCAAATTCCTGCTCTAACTGGCTGAACGCTTTGCCGATTTTGTTCAGTGCGCCTACACGGTTCAACGGAAGCCGGACTATTCGCGATTGTTCGGCAAGAGCCTGCAAAATAGATTGGCGAATCCACCACACCGCATACGAAATAAACTTAAATCCTCGTGTTTCATCAAAACGTTTTGCCGCTTTAATCAAACCAAGATTACCCTCGTTAATCAAATCGCCGAGGGATAATCCCTGGTTCTGGTATTGCTTTGCAACACTAACAACAAAACGCAGATTTGCTTTCGTTAATTTTTCCAGCGCACGCTGGTCTCCTTTTTTAATTCTCTTCGCAAGTTCGATCTCTTCTTCAGGAGTCAACAAATCTACTTTGCCGATCTCCTGAAGATACTTATCGAGTGACTGACTTTCTCTGTTTGTATATTGTTTAGTTATTTTAACCATTACTCCTTCACCTAATAATTATGTGATATCAATTCTGTCAACAATACCGACAATACTTGCGTCTACCGGCGCCATATCGACCGGCAGAGGGATGACGGCTTCTGCCGCCGTTATATAAAACACAATTTCTCCTGTTCCTGCTCCCACGGTATCGACCGCGACAATCGGCGATCCGACATTGTTACGATGAGCATCGATGGGCTGAATAAATTGCATTTTGAAACTCTTCAGATGTTCATCTTTTCTGGTGGCCCACACTGTACCGATGACTTTTGCGAGAAACATTACTCTTTCACGTCAAGTTTATCAACCACCGCCATAATGACGGCATCGACCGGTTTGTTTTTCGTTTGAGCAGTTTGTCGGGCTGAACTCCCGGTCGCCACCAGCACGATGTCACCCACACCCGCCTGAACAGTGTTCATCGCTACAACAAACTGGTCTTTCAACTTGTAATCAAGATCGACATGTTTGACAATCTGCAACGACGCTCCCACAAGATTTTCATCTTTTCGCGTCGCCCACACTGTACCAATAACTTTTCCAAGAATCATGACTGTTGGCTTTCTTTCAATAGTGAGCGTACTGTGAACACGTGCAACATTGGAATGTTGCCGTATCGTTTCGGATTCTGTGTGACTATAGGAAGTTTGCTTTCAATGCATACTCCCGCAATCAATCCTGAAATTCGATCTCTTGCCATTGAATATGCTTGCGAAATAGACTTTGCACTTTTTGCATTCACGCCTAACACCTTCATCGCAGAGAGCGCATCTTCAATTGCTTGACGCTCTTTGGAGGTACGTACTGCCGCAAACAATTCTATCGCGTTAAACACCGTTGTATAACAAAAGTATCGATTCATTAACCGCCGCAGCATCGAAACACTTCCGTTTGTCGTTACATGGTCGAGAATGATATCCGAATCAACAACAATCTTTTTGAAATTCACGCACGCACCAAACGTTTGGGGATACGTCTCTTCTTCAACGTTCCCTGCGAAGCAAGAAACGTCATTACATGTTCACGGTCTTCCATTTGCGTTTTGCCAATTCGTTCAATCTCTTCTTCTGTAACGCCAATGGTTGTCAACTTTTTTGATACTACACCGCCGAAAATAGTGACGGTGACTTTTGAACCGGCAGCAAGTTGAAGCTCGTTTACAGATTTGGAAAATGTTACTTTTCCCTCATCGTCAACTTCCGCTTCAAATTGAATGCTGTGTCTCGCTTTTTCCATATCCTCCGTTGCTCTCAAACGTTAGACGATTGAACGCAAAAAACTGCTTCCTTTGATTTCTGTGTTGTGCAAACCAAAGTACTCTACTATCGTGCTCCCCAAATCAGCAAATGTTTGACGGATGCCGAGATTGACCCCTTTTTTTCCCTTTGGAGAGTACGTTAACAGCGGAACATATTCTCGGCTATGGTCGGTACTCGTATCCGTCGGATCATTGCCGTGATCTGCAGTGAGAATCAGAATGTCGTCGTCATTCAGTGTTTCAATAATACGCGGCAGGTGTGAATCAAAATACTCCAGCGCTTCTTTCATTCCTTTCGGATCTTGCCGATGTCCGTAGAGTTGATCGAAATCGACAAGATTCGTAAACACAAAGCCGCTCTTAATGTTTTTCCCCCACAAAATTGTTTGCTCTATTCCTTCGCCGTTAGATTGTGTATGGATCTTTTCACGCAATCCTCTGCCGGCAAACAGATCGTCAATTTTTCCTACCGCTACTGTAGAAATTTGGTTTTCCGTTAACAGATCAAGCATCGTCTTCCCCGGCGGAATAAGCGAAAAATCTTTTCTGTTTGCCGTTCGTTTGAAAGAACCAACAGAGCCGATAAATGGCCGAGCAATAAC
>JBFMFY010000108.1:0-5855 GCA_040751955.1 Bacteroidota bacterium | reverse complement strand
AAGGGACTGCTGCTGCGCCTTTCTCGTTTTTTTTCTCGGCGCGTTTTGGTCTTGCAAGTTCTATCTTTCCTTTGACTGTGAGGCCTTTCATTTGTGTACCGCGACCTGCACGAAGCGCCTCCAAAGGCGATGACAGAGATTCTTCTTGTCTTTCTTTCTCCGTCTGCTCTTCAACAGGCTGGGGGGAAAGTTCGACAGACTTTACAACAACGATTTCATCAGTGGTGGATTTTTCAGATTCTGTTTGTTCACCGCCTGAAGACTCTTCTTCAGGCACGGGTTCACCAATTTTTTCGATTTGCTTTATCGTATCATGCTTTGTCTTTTTCTCCTCATCCTCTTCTCGTCCCTTTGTATCCGCCGTCTTTTTCCGGGTTTCTTTCAGTTCGGCAATCTTCCGTTGATGACGTTCGGCGCTGTCCTTTTCTTTTTTGAAATGGGCATGAATGTCACGCAGCATGTCGTCGTCAACGGTGGACATGATAGACTTCACCGACGAGTGCCCCTTCTTGGTAAGGAATGCAATGACATCGCTATGACTGATATTCAGATCTTTTGCAACGTCTTTGACTTTAACTTTTTTTGCTGCTGTATCGGACATTGAATTCCTTTAAATAAACAACTGGTGTTACGATGAGGTTTTTTCTGTTGTAGGAGTTTTGTCTGCCTCTTCCTCATCCTCTTCTTCTTCAACTTCAGCTTCTTCATACTCCTTCTTAATGAGATTGACGAGTTCGGTAAGTTTTTCTTCATCGATACCTGTCTCATCAACAAGATCAGTGATATCGGCATCGATCACTTCTTTTGCAGTCTCATAACCTGCTTCAACAAACTTATTGTAGAATTCTTCACCGAGATCGGTCTTAAACTCTTCGAGATCGATATCATATTCGCTACCTTCTTTTACCAATTGAATATCAAATCCGGTTAACTTGCTTGCCAATCTGATATTCTGTCCCCCTTTGCCGATTGCCATGGATACTTGATCTTCCGCAACAGTAACGATTGCCTTCGCATTCTCCTGATCAATTTGTACGTTTTTAAGTTTTGCGGGAGCCAGTGCTCTGGAAATAAAGACAGTTCTATCTTCGCTGAAATTGATCACATCAATGTTTTCGTTATTCAATTCTCGAACGATTGCGTGGATGCGAACGCCCTTCATACCGACGCATGCTCCCACCGCATCAATTCGGTCATCGGATGATTCTACGGCGACCTTCGCCCGTTCGCCCGGTTCTCTTGCAATACTTTTGATTTCTATGATACCGTCATACACTTCGGGAATTTCCAATTCAAAGAGACGTTCCAGGAAGCGCGGATCGGTCCGAGAAATAATCACCATCGGACCGCTTGTATTCTTTCTTACTTCCTTGACAATACCTCGTACTGTGTCTCCTTTTTTAAATCGCTCTTTAGGGATTTGTTCACTGCGCGGAAGGAGCAATTCATTCTTATTATGCATCACCAGCAGATCATTGTTGCGGATCTGATACACTTCGCCGACAACGATTTCGCCTACGGAATTTGAATATTCGTTGTACACGAGTTCTTTTTCAATTTCTTTGAGCCGCTGAGTGAAATTTTGTTTTGCTGTCGTTATCAGCCGGCGGCCGAATTGCGCCAACGGGATGATTTCTACATAATCGTCACCCACCTGTAATTCTTCGCCGGAAAGTTTGCGCGCCGACTCGACATCGATCTGTAAGTTCGGATCGACCACAGTTTCGACTACGGAACGTTCGAGATAAATCTCGATATCGCCTTTATCCATATTGACAACAACGTCAAACTTTGCTTCCATGCCGTACTTTTTACGCACCATCATTCCGAAAATATCCTCTACAATACCGGCGAGGATATCCTTGTCGATGCTTTTCTCCCGAACCAATCCGGAAAACGATTCAACGATCTCATGATTCATTACGCTTCTCCAAAAAAATATTTGCTACAAACTTATTTCAACTTAGGAATAATATACGTTTCAATTATTGTTGAGAATTCAATATCTCTCGTCTTTCCTTTTTCGCGTATTGTGACAGATTTCTCATCTACATGTTCCAACACGCCTTCCAGTGGAATCCTCTTCCCTGCTTCATTGATAAAGATCTTGCAGTTTCTCCCGACATTTCTCGAGTACTGGCGCAGCATTTTTAGAGGTTTATCCAGCCCAGGAGATGATACATCAAGCCGATATCTTCCCTGAACAAGGTCTGCCTCATCCAATCGTGCAGAAAGTTCTCTGCTAATATTTGAGCACTGGTCAAGCGAAATTCCAGAGTCTGAATCGACATACACTTCCAGGACCTTGCTTGAACGTTCCCCCCGAACAACCACATCAACCAGAAATGCATTATTCCGTTCGATTATGGGTTGCGCCAACGTCTTAATTTTATCTGCAGTAGTATCCGGCATATCCACCAAAAAAAAGTCCCGCAAATGAGGCGGGACTTACGACACTTAAATATACCAAAGATTTAACCGACGCGCAAGAACTAATTCCTCAGAAGAATGCCCTTACTTCCATTCTCCCTGTATGGATGACATTCGCTCTGCTAGTTGTTCTCCCTGAATACTGGAGTGAAAATTGCACATTGCTGCCTAATTTATATTCCGACGATGCAGACCATAAATACTGTTTTCCCAAATCTCTACCGGAAGTCATTTCGAACGGTATTGAATATGCGGCAGGAGAATTTGAAAGAAGCACTTCTTCGCGAGTTAATTCAAGTCGGAGTTGTCCGTTTCCTTGAAAAGCAATAACTGAGCGAACGGTTTGTCCATTGAAGTTTGCTAGCACACCTCTTGATACAGCGTTGTCTTCCGATTGAGTTGTTTCAATTTTAAAACCGATCTCAATATTCTGCTCGGGTCGGTACGAAAAATCAGTTGCCAGCCCCGACGATGTAATACGGCGTTGTTGATTGATGAGTGATGACGATAACGCATTATCATCTTTTAGAATGACGTCAGTTTGATTTGTCACTTCGTTCGTAATCAGAAACCTGGATCGGACCGATCTTTCACGTGAGTAATTTTTTTCGGTGCCAGAAGAGTACTGGCTTAATCCTTTCCTTTGATTGAAACGGAATCTGAATGAATATTCAGGACGATTCTCAAAAATGTGCAGGTCTTGCTGGAAGAATTGAAACCCATACTGTGTTGTTGCAGGACGGAGGAACCGATCAAGATTCAACAAGTAAATTTGCCGAACGTCGGTTTCTGTGCTTCGTTCTTCGAGTCGGACATATGTTTCCGAAGATAGTGCGGCGAAGATCTTTCCCAACGATGAATTCGGCTGTTTGATAATCCTATTTGGGGTGAGGCGTATTTTTGAAGAAACTTTAACATTGATGATAGGAATCAGGTTATCGCTATTAATTATGAGAGCATTATATTCACCATCGTACCGATCGAGCCGAAATTCCCGTTCATCATTGACATCAACAATTCCATCGCTATCCTCATCAAACCATACGTATTGTCCTTCACCTTTTCTCACTTTATAAAAAATACGTTCGAGTTTTGCGGAGCGTTGTGTCGCAGCGTCATAAAACAGGTCAATATCCAGTCCATGAGAAAATGGACGATAACGCGTTTGTACTTTAATCAGTGTCGTTTGCTGGTTTGTATTTGTCGCCTGGAAATGGGGCTCGTATTTTTTTTCCCTGAATGTTACCATGGTTGAGCCGCTGAAGTTTTGCACTTCTTTCAATGTCAGTGAATAACTTTGCGTAAAAGACGTTGCCTGCGGTACCACAGCGCCGGAATCGTATGCTTTGTCATTTCGCCATTCGTACTCTGCAAATCCGTCTAATCCATAAAGATCTTTTGCGGTCATTTTGGGTGCATACAATGCAAAGGCATAACTTGATTGGGCGAGTGAATCGGTCGTTGTATGTCTCACTTTTCGGTTTTCTTCTTCAAATCTAAAAGCGGGAGTAAACATGTTCACATTGTATTCGATATTCCCTTTTTGCCGGAACCAGGTATTCGAAATACGATTTATTTTTTCTTCGCCGGAGATGTTTTCAATGTAGTAATGGATATTCGGATACTGTTCAGAGGTCAGATCAATGCCACCTTCATACCGTTGTGAGAAAAATTGCTTTGTTCTTTTAAGTGAGCCGGCGCCGGCAAACAGGCTGATATTTTCTGCTGGAGTATAGATTAATTTCCCTTCACGTATCTCCTCGGTTGACGATGTTGGTGTCAAAAGACTATCCGTACTCCACTTCCTGCCAAATTCCACTTCATTTGCTCTATCGAACGAAAGAAAAGTATTCTCCCTGTAGCGTTCATTGATCAAAAATTCGAATGACCCGATAGATGAACTACCGATCATAACATTTTTGGGAGAATAGCGGACACCAAATTTAAAACCTTTCCCGTCGTTCGTATTGTCACCGAGAGCCGAAAACCTGTTCTGATCAAAACTGCTTGAAGCAAATTCTGCATCCACCGTTAGATGCTGCAAAGGTGAAATGGTAGATTGCACGGAATACAATTGATGAAGTTGTGCAGAAGGAAGAATGATAATCGGTAAATATTGTCCCTGCTTGATTCCGACAAATCTATACCTTCCGATTCCTTCACGAATATAATCGCCGGTACCATTGCCGACACTTGAGAATGCAACATTATACACAGAATTGGTATCATTCTGACTGAAACGATAGATCCGGATTTGCTTCGCATTGATCACCGTATCAACAGCAACGTAGTTACCCCGACCGATGCCAAGTGAATCTTTTCCTACATGAACTACGCCAGATTTTACGGCTGGTGTATTTCCACTCTGTCGAAGAATCTCTTTATCGGTGTCCGAAAGGGTGAGATCAATCGGCGAATCCGGATCATCCCCCTCACGGTAGTATTGAACCCTTAATGAAATATCATCTCCAATTTTTGTGGATGTTCCCGCACCGATAAAATTTCTCGTGAATTGACGATCTGAATATTCAAAATCAACAACAATGCGGGATGCACCGGTAATGAGGCGGCGAGTTGAAAAAGTGAGTTCAGCACTCCCATAATCAATTGAATAATCGTTGTTATCACCTCGTACCATTTCGATGCCATCCACAAAAACCCGTTCTGATCCTGCAATGATTATTATATTCCTTTCATTGTTTTTTCCTGTCATTCGGTATGGACCTTGGACACCCTCAATCCCTTGAAATTGGTTGGAATGGAATTTCCCTCTCGAGGTGGCTCCTACAAGAAAGGCTTGTGTTGCCGGCGTCAATGTCTGATAGTCGGCACTCAGTCGGGCACCTTGCAATTTCCGGTTAACGGAAGCAAATTCGCTTTGTGATGATGAATATTGAAAGTCGCCGAGCGTTGCATTATAGATGGGGTTTTTAATTTCCACAAACACATTGTCAATCTCTTGTAAAGTCTGTGTATTCCCTTGCGGTTGTATCGGCGTGTTTTCATCTGTCAATGCGGCAAGTATACCTATATCACTGGAGAGTTTTCCCGCCATCTGCAATCGAAAACCGGAACTCAATGTAAAATCTCTGTTAGAGCCGACAAGAAATCCGCGACTTATCGATCCGCTCTTCGTCAACTCCGGTCCGAAAATATTGCTGAACACTTCCTCCTGCTGGATCACAGAAATTTTTGATGTTTTTTTCACTGTGTCCGGTTTAAAAACCAGCGACCGAAGGCTATACGATCGTTTTAACAAAAGAGGTAGGTACGTGTAATGAACAAAAAGCGTTTCGGGATTGGATACCTCTCGCTCAAGTAAAACAGAAAGTGTGTTGCTCGCTTTATCGTATTTATAATTTAAAATTTGAATCGAACCGGAAAAAACAGCGATGCTCGGTTCGTTAATAAAATTTTTTGTTAAT
>JBFMFY010000107.1:0-6292 GCA_040751955.1 Bacteroidota bacterium | reverse complement strand
AATACATCGTTTCACTTCATTAAGATCAAACCCTTGAATATTTACGGGTGAGGAAAAATCAGATTTTTCATTACCACGAACAATCTCACCATTTATTGGAGATAGGATGGCCAAATCAATAAATGATAATACTGATTCGAAATTGTTTCTAATGTTGGTGCTCTGTATGGGAACAGCAGGGAATGATTCCTTTACGATAATTTCCAGTTTGTTGAAGAAATGTAATATCGTTTTCCCACAATTTGATCTAATTGTGGTAAGATATTTTTGTGCTTCTTGCTCCTTAAGTTGTAATTCAAAAGCAGAAAACAATTCTTTTGACAAAGGAAGATCGGCAACTGCTTTTGAAAAACCCGCACCCAAAACAAAAACTTTTGCCATTGCTACTTTCTTCTCTTCTTCCACAATGATTCGAGGCGCTCTTTTATCTGTTTTTCTCTCCCGTTCTCTGTCGGTTCGTAATAAATTTTATTCTTTAGTTGATCGGGCAGGTTCTGCTGTTCGACGAAATTCTTATCATAATCATGAGCGTACTTGTACTCTTTCCCGTAATTCAATTCCTTCATCAATTTTGTCGGTGCATTGCGCAGATGCAGCGGTACGGGAAGGTTCGGCAATCGTTTCACATCTCCCATCGCTTCGCCAATCGCAACAATGGCTGCATTGCTTTTCGGGGCGGAAGCAAGATATGATGCAACATGCGACAAGATGATTTGCGCCTCCGGCATGCCGACATAGTCAACCGCCGTGAACGAATCAACTGCCAGCATCAACGCAACCGGATCGGCATTGCCGATATCTTCTGACGCGAGGATGATCATGCGGCGCGCAATAAATTTCGGATCTTCTCCTCCCTCAAGCATTCTGGCAAGCCAATAGACTGCTGCATCGGGATCACTGCCGCGCATGCTTTTGATGAATGCCGAAATGATATCGTAATGCTGTTCTCCTTTTTTATCATAGAGCGAATACCGGCGCTGGAATGCTTCTTCGAGAATTTCTTTTGTGAGATGATGAATGCCTTTTGCATTCGGCTCAGAAATTTGAAATGCTATTTCAAGTCCGTTCAATAACTTCCGTGCATCGCCGCCCGAAAGAAGATAGAAATACTCTTTATCATCAATTTCGACTGACGCGGTTGTGATAATTTCATCTTGTTCAAGCGCCTGGGATAATATTTTTTCCAACTCTGATTTCCCCAGCGGTTCCATCACAAACACTCTCATACGAGAAAGAAGCGGCGAGATCACTTCGAACGACGGATTCTCCGTTGTTGCGCCTATCAATGTGATCGTTCCTTTTTCAACGCTGTGCAGAAGAGCATCCTGCTGCGCCTTATTGAATCGATGGATCTCGTCGATGAACATGATTGTTTTTTTGAACGCGCGCTGGAATTCTTCCGCCTGCGCAATCACTTCACGCACATCTTTCACTCCGGATGAGACTGCATTCAATGCAAAAAATTCTGATTTGGTCTGGTTGGCAATAATACGGGCAAGCGTCGTCTTCCCAACGCCCGGCGGTCCCCACAAGATGAATGACCGCAATTCATCCTTCTCTACCATAAGACGAAGCGGCTTCCCTTCACCAAGTAAGTGAGACTGACCGACAAATTGATCGAGCGTTTGTGGTCGAACACGTTCAGCGAGGGGAATATTTACTTCCTTCGTATTCACAATTTTTGATTCATAATTCAAGATTCACATCCTACCGGTTGAACTGGAGATTATCTACATGTGCAGTGGTATGCGTTAAACATGAAACGTGAAACCTGAATCGTTTTTATTTTTTCGGCGCAACTTTGTACACTTTTTCGTTCTCCCTCACCATCCCGTATTTTTCACGCGCAACTTTTTCTATCGCTTTCGGGTCGCCGTCGAGCGCTTTGGATTGTTCCTTCAGTTTCTTTTGTTCCTCCTCAGCTGTTTGAATCTTCTCCTGCATCTCTCTCTTCTCTAATTCCAACCGAATGCGCTGCAAAATTCCGTTGCTGTTAAAGAAGGCGTAGAAGAAAAGAACAACACCCCCGACAATCAGCAGTGAACCGACCTTATTCTCCTTTATTTTTTGGAAGAGATTATCCGGTTCGATCTGTTTTTTTATTTTCCGATAAAAATTCATAAATCATTGAAATGTAGCAACATTTAGCGTAAGTTAAAACAGCTTGAAAACTCGAATTCGATTCATGTTTCACGTTTCAGGTATTATCAGAATATCTGTTTCTCTCACCTTCAGTGTGAAACTTGAATCCTGAACCAGAAAAGGTATGAACTCTCTCTCTGAACTTCTTACTCAACACTACTCCAAACTGCCTCAACGCGCTCTCAATCCCGGTGAATGTCAGACAGTGAACAAGAAACAATGCACCCTGTGCTTTGCCGGAAGAATTGATTATTCCACCGAATTGAGCCATAAACAAAAAGCTGTAACAGAATTTCTGCACGGACTAAAGATCGGTGTCCCTATTCGTCCGTTCATCGCATCACCGGCAGGCAGACTTTATCGTACTGTCAGCAAGAGAAAAGCATTCCTCGTCAACAGACAATTTTCTCTGGGACTGATCGGCGTCGAAGAGGATACATTGAAAAATTTTCCGCTGATGGTAGGACACTGCGTGATCGAGCCGAAAATCCATTCGGATGTGTACAGGGTTATGCAGGATTACTTGCAGAAGAAAGAGCATCTTTCGATCGCGGAGGAATTCAATTATGCGATCGTGAAAGGGAATGATGCAGAAGCGGCGGTGATCTTCAATATGAATCATTTTTCTTCCGCAAACAGAAAAGAGGTCAACAATCTGTCGAAGCATCTCACACACAAAGTCAAGAACGTCGCCGGCGTGTTCGTCTTTACCGATGAAGAGCGGTCGAAATATTACCTTCGAGGAAATCCGAGGAAAGACGACCGTGTCAATCCAAAGCCATTAACAAAAATTTTCGGCAAAGAGAAATTATTCCATAAGGTCGGGAACGTAAAATTTCTTCACTCTCCTCTCTCGTTCTCTCAAACGAATCATTCGATACTGGAATCGTTCACGACCACTGCAAAGAATTTTCTCGCGTTGACGAAGAACGATACGCTTGTAGATCTGTATTGCGGGTACGGATTGTTCACACTGTCTCTCGCTTCCGATGTCCGCAAAACTATCGGCATCGAAATGTCCCGCACATCAATCCATGACGCTGTGGATAACATTCGTATCAATAAAATTACAAATGCTGCGTTTATCGCGGCAGACATTACATCCGCAACATTGAGGAAGTACTTGAAACCTGAGACATCAAACCTAAAAGTGCTTCTCGATCCTCCGCGCAGCGGAACGGCGGAAGGTGTCATTGAATTGATCGCCGATCGAAAACCGGAAAAGGTGCTTCACATCTTCTGCAACGCCGATATTATTGAAAAGGAATTGAAACGATGGGGAAAGTCAGGATATACTCCCGCCGCAGTGCAGCCGTTTGATATGTTCCCCGGGACCGGCGAGATCGAAGTAATGGTGCTGCTACACAAAGCAAAAAATTGATGCAGAATTTTCAACTTTCAGGATTGTAGTTTATCTGGAAAAAGCGTAGAATTTACGTAGTACTCACAATCAAGAGGGTGAATCATCATGCTTAACAACACAGTTTTAAAAGCACTCAACGAACAGATAAACCACGAAATGTATTCGTCATACTTATATTTGTCGATGGCGGCGTGGTGCGAAGCGAAGAATTTCCCCGGCATGGCGCAATGGATGAAGATGCAGAGCAGCGAAGAGACAAAACATGCGATGAAAATCTACGAGTTCATTCATGACCGCGGATCAGCGGTAACGCTGCTTGCAATCGATCAGCCACAGACCGATTTCAAATCTCCGGCGAAGATGTTTGAACAAGCGCTGGAACACGAAAGAAAAATCTCTGCGTTGATCACAAAGCTGTACGAACTCGCCGTAAAAGAAAACGACTACCCGACGCAAGTGATGCTGCAATGGTTCATTACCGAACAGGTGGAAGAAGAAAAAACGGCGGTCGGTATTGTAGAACAATTCAAGATGGTCGGTGAATCGCCTGTAAGCCTGCTGATGCTGGACAGGCAACTGGGGGCGCGCAGCAACGCGTAGAGCAAATCCAACATCTCCGAAATCTTCGGGATTTCGGAGATGTGCTTTACAATCCACATCTTGACTTCTTCTCGAAAAAGTCGGTACATTGGTACGGCATTCGAAAGAAAGGAGGTTCACCATGAAACCTCTCATCGTTCTTCTCAGCCTTTCGCTTTTCGGAGCATGTTCCACCACACAGGAAGTTGCCGACCTCTCGCTCCCCGAATTGATCGTTCAATATCCTCTCCCCGCGTATCCGGTACCGATCTCAACAACACATATGCGTATTGAGTTCAAGATTCTTGTCGATGAAGACGGAACGGTGAAATCCGCTGAACTGGTCAACGGCAGCGGCAACAACGAATGGGATTTAGCAACGATCGAAACGATCAAGATCTGGCGGTACACCCCGGCACTCTATAAAAATAAACCGATAAAACTCTGGCTGAAACAGGCAGCGGTCGTTCAATTCTCCGAGCCTCAATATGTTCCGTTACAGGAAATCGTATTCTTGACGAAGGAGGCGGCTGATTCTGCGTACTACTTATTGGAACACGGAGCCGGTTTTGAAGAGATCGCCATGCAGTATTCCGTTGCGCCATCCCGTTCCCAGAAAGGTTCGCTGGGAAAAATCAACATCCAGATTTACCCGCTCCATATCAAACAGGTGCTTGCGGAATTGAACGACAACCAAATCACTCCGCCGATGAAATTCGGAGATCGGTATGTGATCTACAAGCGGGTGAAAGAAAATTCGTCCGTCGTGCTGCAGTAAAAAAACCGATGAAAAGACTTCCAAAATTATGACCGTTTTGGAAGTCTGCTTTTGCTTCTTTACTCTTTCCGGCAATATCTCCATATTTGCACCGTGAGCATTCCACTACCCTCTTCCTTATCTTAAAGGAGGCTGCTATGAAAGCAATCCGATTCTTATCCGTTATTTTTATCACTGCTTTATTTGCCGGTTGTCCGGCACGCTCTCTTCATCCCCTTTTTACGGATCAGGATGCCGTCTTCAATCCTTCGTTAATCGGCACATGGGAAACGGACGACGAAACATACACGTTCGATACGTTGAAAGAAAAGAATTATCAATTGGTGATACGGTCAAAAAAAGAGAACGACTCGACCATCTACGTTGTCTGGCTCGGAAAGATCGGCTCGCAGTGGTTCCTGGATTCATATCCCATCGTCAATTCGGACGAATATCACTATGTGTCAACCCATGTGTTCACAAAAATGACATTGGCGGGCGATACGCTCCGCCTCGCATCTCTTGAGGCAGACTGGCTTTCAAAAATGATCGACGAGAAGAAAATGAAGATCGCCCATGTGCGCCGTGCCAGTGAAGTTATCCTGACAGCATCGACAAAAGAACTGCAGCAATGGTTAGCAACAATCGCCGGAAACAGCGATGCGTTTCCGAATGAAGACCTGCTCGTCAAAATAAAATAGTATGCTGCTGAATTGTGGAGCAGAAAATATGGACACAGACTCAATGTAATTCACGTTGTAAAGCGGTATAGGCACAATTACAAACCAATCAAAGGAGAAGGTATGGCAGCACCGGTGACTCATTTTGAGATCAATGCAAAGGACGGCAAGCGTGCGCAGGAGTTTTACTCCAGACTATTTGACTGGAAAATCAAAGTCGTCCCAGAAATGAATTACGGTTTGGTTGACACCGGATGGAAAGGTGGAATTGGAGGAGGAATCGGGCAGGTTGATGCAAACTCCAGCCCGAGTGCGACATTCTATGTACAGGTAGAAGATGTGCAGGCATATCTGGACAAAGCGGCGCGGCTCGGCGGAAAAGTAGTGCAGCCGTTAGTGGAAATTCCTGATATGGTAACGTATGCCTTATTTGCCGATCCGGATGGAAATGTTATCGGCTTAGTGAAGGGACCGCAAACACCGCCGAAGGAAACGAAGCCAAGGAAAAAAGCGGCAAAAAAAAACCGGCGAAAGCGAAGAAGCCGGTTCGAAAAACAAGAAAACGCAGATAGTAATCTTCATCAAGCAGGTCGGCGTTTACGCCGACCTGCCAGCCATGGAATCATTTCATCAACAGCAGTTTCTTTGTAGCGGTAAAATTTCCCGCTTTCAAAGTATAGATATATATTCCTGTTGAAAGCCGGGATGCATCGAAATGAACAGAATGCTTCCCCGGTTTCATTTCTTCATTTACAAGTGTTGCTACTTCCC
>JBFMFY010000106.1:0-6751 GCA_040751955.1 Bacteroidota bacterium | reverse complement strand
CATTCACCAGTGACATTCCTGCAAACTCCTCATAGACGATATCTTCATCTCTTCCGTTGGAATTGTCGTAGAACCTGAATCCGGAATAGTACGGTGTGTTATACTCAACAGAGTTTGAACCGATGGGAAAGGGGATTTCTTTTGCCGGCAGACCTTCGTCGAATACTCTGAGTTTGAGATTTGTAATGCCGCTTTGTGCACCAAAAAAATTTGCGATGACTGTGTACTTGCCCGCTTGCGGTCCGACAGCAGTAAACGAAAGCAATTGGCTGTTGGTTTCCCATCTCCCTTTGTAATCGTCTCCTCCACCGCATGGTTCATACAAATACACATCCACCTAGCCGTTCAATCCGCCGTTCCACGAAAGTTCAAACCGGATCGGCTGTGTGAAACTTGATGCTAATGTATGCAACGGGTGGTTGGGCTTCGGTATTATTTGAACGGTATCTTTGATGATGATTTGTCCATGAAGAGAACTTTCTGATAAAAGGATTAAAGACAGAATAATAACTATTCTTTGAAATACTTTATTAGACATCTGGTATTCCCCCCAAAGATTGCATGGTATGTAAAGTAACTTATTTGAAAAGTGATATTAACCCCCTATCGTACCCCGGAGGTATTCTCCTTGTACCGTTGGGCAAATTGTTTGGACGGCGTTGAACGATGCCCTTCCGAGCGGAGAAATTGATTCACCTTCAGCATCCGTTCACTAAATTCATCCTTCTTCATGTAATTATCGTCAAAGATGTCGGGTGTTGTTGTAGGTGCTTCCTGCAAACGGCTCAGCATACTTTGCAGCGCCGTCGGGTCGTACCCGGCGCGTTTCAAATAGAGCATCGCAAGTTTATCGGCATCCGCTTCATATTCCAGCAAACGGGGAGCGATAAGATTATTATATGCGTTCGCTGCATACTCCTCCAAATCTTTTTCTGCTTCACCCATCGGTCCGGTCTCTTCTTCCAATTCTGCGAATGCCTGTTCGGACTTTATCTTCGCTTCACTCTTCTTCAATTCCTTCAATCCGTGACGCTGCACGACATGCGACATTTCATGCGCTATGACGGCGGCAAGTTCCGCTTCATTGTTACAGACTTTGAAGATCCCTTTTGTAATGAAGATATATCCGCCCGGGCAGGCAAATGCGCTGGCACGCTCATCGTTTAGAATATAAAAACGGAAACCAAGGTCGTAAGCTTTTGTATATTTTGAGAGGTAATTTCCGATGAGGTTGATGTAGCGAGTCGCTGTCCGTTCATTCACTAATCCTTTTTGCGACGCAATCTTTTGCGCAATGCCTAAACCGATCGCCTCTTCATGAAAATAAAGATCGAACGGTTTTTCAATTTCCATTTTTCCTCGGTACGGCTCTATGGTGAAACCATGTTCAAATGAAACCATATCGTCCGGTGTAACTTTCGGGTCAGAATATTTGCTGATATCTTCCGACGGCTCTTCGCTCCCTTCAACATATTTTTTCCCGAATCCTTTCACCGCTGCGGCAAGTTCCGCACGCGACGCACGCGTGGATGCTTTTCCCTTTGTCATGCTCTCATCACGCACATTTGTTCCGCCGCGGGCAGAAAAGCTATTCTCCGACAGCCAGCCGATATCGTTCTGTTCCGTTTTTACTTTCAGCCAGCTCCCTTTTTGATCGATCTTCGTTACGTCAACCTGTGCCTGGATCATTGCAAGAATCTGGAAGTACGATGCAGGACCTTCGCGCAGATAGTTGGTCGGCTGTGTGGTGCGCATTTTTTGTGCGCTGCTTTCAACGACAAAAAGAAATGGTAGAATGTATAAGAATGGTTTCATGGAAATCTCCTGTTTTAACGTCAGCAATCTACAAATTTTTTAGGCATCGTTCACCGGTGATTTATTGCAATGAGATGTCTGTCACTTTTCTAAAGATGACCGTCGCATCGAAGGTGATGGTTGCCTGCCAATCACTTACTCGTCATCACGTACACACCGTCCCAATCTTTACCGGGAGCATGTTCTCCATACTCTTCACACCGCTTGATGTACATTTTTGATGCGTAGTCTTTCTCGTTCAGTTTCAGTACGGTGCGGAACATGGTGATCGCGTCATTCCAATGCTGCTCGCGGTACAATTTCAAACCGGACTCAAATGTCTGCACAATCTTCAGCTTCTCTTCCGTAACCTCGCTTTTCTTACAGAAGACCTCATAAATTTTAATGGGAAGTTTCTTCCCTTTTACACGGATCAGATCCATCTCACGGAGAATAAATTCATCCAACACCTGTTCATTCGCGGTCGTTTCGCTGATCATCAGCGATGTGCCGTAATACTTATTCACACCTTCCAACCGTGACGCGAGATTCACCGTATCGCCGATCACGGTGTATTCCTTTTTCGTTCTGCCGCCGATGTATCCAACGACCATATTGCCGCTGTTGATACCGATGCGCGTTGAAAAGACCGGCTCGCCCCGCTCCCGCGCCGCTTTCGTCATATTATAGACTGTCTGCGAGAATTCGAATGCAGCACGCACGGCAAGGATGCGGTGATTCGGGTTCTTCAGCGGAATGCCGAACTGCACCATTACCGCATCACCGATGAATTTGTCGATCGTCCCCTCGTGCTTAAAGAAGATATCGCTCGCAGTAGAGAAATAATTATTGAGAAACTCAACCAGTTCTTTCGGCTTCTTTGTTTCGGAGATCGATGTGAACCCTTCGATATCAGAGAACATGATCGAAGCATCAACTTCTTCGCCCCCAAGTTCAACTCCTTCAGGATTCGCACTTAGCTGTTTGACGACATGCGGATTGACGAACTGTCCGAATATCTTCTGAATCTGTCGTTTGCTTCTCCCTTCCGTCGCGAAATTCCATGCCACAGAAACAATGTACGTCAGTATCGCTGATGTTACCGGGAATACCGCCTTCAGCCAGATCAATTGCAGCGTGAACAACAGGTTAGAAATGATCAAAAAGATTCCGATTACAACAAGCATTCCTGCGGTACTGGTGACGATATTCTCGTTGTAATTTGAAAGGAGCGACACGATAATTGCGATGACAACACAGATAAGGAACAGCAGTGCAAACGGTACTTCGCGGATGAAATGCTTCTGCAAAAAATTACTCAACGCCGTCGCGTGAATTTCTACACCGGGGTACGGTTCAAGGTATGTAAATGGTGTCGGGCGGAGATCAAGCAGTCCTGGTGCATTAGAACCGATAAAAACAATTTTGTCCTTGAATATTTCAGCCGGAACATCCGGCTCCATTCCCTGCATTTCCTTCATAGCCGAAACAATAACAGAGTGAATAGAATAATATTTGAACACGCCGTCAGGTCCGCCCCGCCCGTACCAATAAATAAGGTAGGGAGATGATACTGAACGCTCGATGGATGATTCATGATGGAACAAATCGTGATAGACCGAAAAGGAAAGCGTGTGCAGTTGCTGACCGTGTAATGTGTACACCAGCGGAACTCTTCTGCAAACACCATCCTCATCCGGGATGAAGTTCACAACACCGATTCCTTTCGCCCCTTCTTGAAACGGAATCAAAGGGGCAAATGTTTTGTCGAATTCGTACTGCTGTGTTGTTCGCACACCGGTGAGATTGGGAAATTTTATCAGCGTATCACCCGGTTGATCTTCTTCATATTGGTGCGTCAGTTGCGCCGAGAGGTACACATTTCCCGCGCGGCGGATTGCCTGTGCAAAAAGCGAATCATTTTCTGCACCAGACGAAATGACTCTGTCTTCATCAGGCTCGTTGAAATGAAAATCGTACACGATCGCTTTCGCACCCCCTTTGGCGAGATAATCAGTCGTTACCGCATAAAAATCGCGGGGCCACGGCCAACTCGTTTTGCTGTTCCGCTTGAAGTACTGCAGACTGTTTTGGTCAATGGTGAGAATAACGACTGATGAGTCGGGTTTGTGTGAATCTTGCGCGAAACGAAACTGAATATCGAGCGTATTCATCTCCACTCTGTTGCCGACGGGGGACAACGATAGTAACCACGCAACGAATAATCCGGCAATGGCTGAAAAGACGATCCGGATTTGTTTTGTAAAGAAAAATTTTTTGAGCGTTTCAGATATCATTGTAAGGGTAAGTGTAGGTGAGAAACTGCACGAAAGAAGGAATTTTTAGCGTGAAATTCAACGACAAAATATAATCGTCATTCCGAATCCAGTTGTGGGGACGAGAAATTTGAGGACCGATCGGTTTTATCATCCCAATACTGAACATCGGGCTTGGGAAAAGACAAAACGGATCAATTTATTGCAGGTTCTGCATATTCCCTTTGATCAACTAAGACTTCTGAAAAATCCACCTTGTTTCCATTCCGAGGAGCGCAGCGACGAGGAATCTGAGAAATTCTTTCAAAATCACCAATCAGATTTCTCGCTTCGCTCGAAATGACAAAGGGAAATGAATATTTCAGAAGTCACTCCTATTTAGTGTTGGCATCATATACTTGCATGCGTACAGGACCTGTGGAACGGAGAACCGCATCCTGCCTGAACCTTGCTCGATAGGTTTCTGCAATGACTGCAAAGATAGAATCATCTGCAGCATTCACAGGATGAAGAATCTCTACCACAGTTACATTTTCGCGTTCCAATTTTCTTGTGGCATAATCAGTCCACTGACCTTGTGCATTCCACACGGTGAGTCCATCGGGAAAGTGCGACGTGATATCTTCTGCAAGAAATGCAGCCCAGGCAGAGTCCGATACCATTCCGCCGCCGGGAATGTTCCTTCCAAAGAAAAGCCTGTCTGATACGAAATAATAGGGTTCATTAAATCGACCGCTTTCGGCAGGTACCTTGCTGCTCTCATGTGTAATTGTGCATCCGCCGATTGACCACAAGGCAAACAATGCCATCAGCAGAAATCTCTGTGTCACAGAATCCTCCGTAGTAATATTATCGGGATGAGACCGGGAATCTTTTTCTCTTGACTTGTTCCTTCTTAATATGGGTTAGGCGGTACTCAAGACAGAACGGCTGCCACTTCGGGCAGTGCACGGATCTGTCCAACCAAATTCCCGGCATCAGCGGACGGTTCGATTCCCACTGACAGGTGTCCGTCGCGCAGTGGTTGCACGAACTCAAAGAAGTTGCCATAGCGTACCAACAGGTAGGCTAGTCCACCACAATCGATATTACCCCGCTGGCGCCCAAGGGTAATGAGCGTGGGGTTAACAATCAGTTCCTCGTACTTGTCCGATTCGCTAGCGCTCGCGCCAGAAAGCCCCATACGCTGGCGAGACTCAAGCTGTCCAGCGCGGTAGACGGCAACGTAGCGTATTGCTGGCGACACCGAAAAGATTTGATCGATGAGATTCATGGTTGCACCTCCTGAGTGCCGCCTAAAGGACTGGAACTCCGCCTTCATCAAAAACATTTTGGCGGACAGGTAAGTTGTGTGCAAACGCTCCAGTGCGTAGCGACTGTTGATTAATTCGCGCTTTTTGCGTCCCGACGCTTTTTGTCGGGATGTGATAACTACTTTTCTCGTATGTCATGTGTAGAAAACTCTGCGCCATAGGTGCAAGTAAACATTTTTGACTGCATCATTTTTATGATGCGAACAGAGATACTTTTTCTCTTGACTTGTTCCTTTTTTAATATGGCTAGGAGGCAAGAATACATACCATTTGCACGTTAGCCGTTAAAGTAGTATATTGTCTCGTGATAATCAATTTTCTTGACAAAACTACCGAAGACATTTTTAATGGTTCCGACACTAAACAAGCCAGGCGAATACCGTCTATCATTTGGAAAATTGCTGTCAGAAAACTCGACCTATTGAACGCCGCTCATGGTTTAATGGATCTTCGGATTCCACCTTCAAATCGATTGGAAGCACTCAAGGGCATTTACAACGGCAAACATTCTATTCGAATTAATGATCAATACAGAGTAGTCTTCGAATGGTCTGAAGGTAATGCCAAAGATGTTCAAATTATTGACTATCACTAAAGGGACCTAAAAATGATACCAAAAAATCGAAAACCGACCCATCCTGGTGAAATTCTCTTAGAAGAGTTTCTCCGCCCAATGAAGCTGAGCCAGCTAGAATTGGCTCGCAGAATGGGTGTGCCTGTGCAGAGAGTGAATACACTCATCAACGGCAAACGTGACATGACTGCAGAAACAGCTGTGTTGCTTGCACGCGTCCTCAAAACTTCTTCTGAATTCTGGATGAATCTGCAAGTAGCATGCGATCTGTACGTAGCGAAACAACACCTCGAACATGCCGCTTAATCTCTCTTCTTATTTCAATTTCTTGATACTGAACATGCAGGACTGGAACTCCGTCTTTATAAAAAACATTTTGGCGGACAGGTAAGTTGCGTGCAAACCTGTCTGCCGGCAGGCAGGCGTTCCAGTGCGTTATTTGCATCCCGATGTTTTTTACCGGGACGCGCTAATGGATAATGTTAATTAATTTAAAATGCTCTCTCGTAACGTAAACTCTATTTTGATGACGCCACACTCACAAACTCGGAGCGTAAGCGGTTACAACGTCGGCTTGAGTGACTGGATATTACCAACAAGGAACTTTCAAAATGGTCCGGCGCGGTAACACCGCCATTGCCAGAACCATCGTTGCCAAAGAACTTGCAAAAATCGTTTATCACATACTCAAGAACAACGAACCCTATCGGGGTTTCAAAGGTCTGCCGATCTCACGGCAGAAGTCTTTGCAGTGGCCGCGACTGCCAAGCCCGGATGCCTAACTGATATCTCTT
>JBFMFY010000105.1:0-6847 GCA_040751955.1 Bacteroidota bacterium | reverse complement strand
TTTGTAAAATTTGTAAGAATATATACTGCGCATATTCTTCTCATATTACAAAGTTAAGATTGCTTCGGCATAAAACGCCTCGCAATGACTTTTTTATTTATTGAAAAAGAAGTCCGACCCCGCTTTATTCTTCCAATTGTCTCATTGCAATCTTGTACATGTAATCCTTAATCTCTTCGCTCGCCGGATTTTGCACGCTGGCGTGGGCGGCAAACTCCAACGCCTTCTTTAAATCGCCGCCGAAGTAACATGCCTTGGAAAGTTTCATCAACAAATCCGCAATATGCTCGTTCTCTATATAATCGAATTGCTGTCGGATTTCAAGCGCCCGCCAGTAATGATCTGCCGCTTTTTGGAACTGTTGAAATGCGAAGAACATATCACCGAGGCGGATGTGGTACGTATCAACGGTGTCCTTCGTCAGCGCAATCGCTTTCAACATCAGTTGTTCACATTCGTCCATCGAAGTGGAACTGAGGTACGACGAAACAGGGCGTTCGCTCGAAAACTTCAACCACGCGTACTGTGACAAAATGATCGGGTCATTCGGGCGCATCTTCGACAGTTGCGCAAGATATTCCCTGCTCTCTTCGATCCTCCCCAACTGTCCGGCAAGCGCTCCGAGGCGCACAAGAATGTCCTGGTCTTTCGGAAATTGTGCATGCAGTTCCTTGAGCAGCGAGTACGCCATATTCTGGTCCCCGCGTTCTGCATCGGCGTTGACAACGGCAATTTTGTAAGCGTCACCTGAAGAGAGAGGAAACCGCCGGTTGTAAATCGACAGGAATAAGTCTTCGCTCACGATGTTCGACCGTTCGTCGTAGAACCGGTACTCATTCACCCCTTTGCTGGCAAATAAGGCGCGCGGCGCAGTGTATTCCAGGTACGGCTTGTCTTCAGTGTTCAGGATTCCCGTCCCGGCGTAATCTTTTGCCTGCTTGCTCGAAAGACTTTGCAACGAAAGGATTGACGGGATGTGGTTGAGATCGACCCGCGCAAGGTCTTTGCTCACCTTTTCGTTCAGCACTTTCCGCCTCAATGATTCCATGCTGAATTGGATCGGATGCTGCGCACCGACGAGCAAGACATCGTTACGCAGCGAGTGCCATACTGTTGTGAACGGAAATTCCTTCTGAAACGTCCGCAGCACTAGTTTGAAGATCTCATCGTCAATTTCATACAGGTGGAACCACTGCACCATCAATCCGTCTATCCGTAATTTCTCTTTACACTTCTTAAAGAAGTCAACAGAATAGAGGTTGCCAATCCCCGCGATCCACGGGTTGGAGGGCTCACTGATGATCACATCGTACTGCTTCGGCGTCATGCTGAGGAATGCATGCGCATCCTCGAGATGCAGAGTGAACCGCGGGTCGGATAACGGTTTCCCGTTCACATGCTCAAAATGTTTCGACGCCTCCATTACCTCAGGGGAGATCTCCACGCAGTCCACCGATTTAATATCGTGTGTCAGAATGCTTCCTGCCGTTACGCCGCTGCCGTACCCGATGATAAGCGCAGTGTCCGGTCTCGAGTGAAGCAGCATCGGCAATTGAGCGAGCAGGATCTGCGTCGGCAGATCGCCGACGGACGATGCATCCGCTTTTCCGTTGATGATAAGAACATTCTGCTGCTTGCCGGCGGCGACCGCATTCACAACCGCAACCGTTGCCGTCGTCCCTTCCTTGTAATAGAGATCCGTTTTCTGATTTGTCCGGAAGACAAATTCTTCGAACGTTTTCGGCGCCTGGATATCCTGTTTCACCAGCATCCGGAAAACACCCGAATAGAACATCAACTGGCTCCAGTCGCTCGCAAACAGTGAATAACCGACCGACAAAACGAGTACCGTTGAAACGATCACCACCTTCTTTGCCATGGTACGCACCGAATCTGCAAACAGGATGATCACCCCTGCAAGCACATTGATGCCGATGGCAATCTCGACAGTTCGCTGAATACCGAAGAGCGGAACAAGCAGCAATCCTGCCGCCAACGAACCGATCACAGTTCCGACCGTATTGATCGAAAAGACATTGCCGATCGTCCGACCGAGTTTCTCGATGCTGCGCGATGCAATGTGGCTTGCAACCGGAAGCGACATTCCCAAAAAGATCGTCGGGATGAACATGATGAAAAAGCAGAATGCGAATTGAAACGCAAGATACAGCGGATACGTCGTGTCGGATTTTGTGAGGATCGTGCTCGCCTTCCAAAATAGATACGGAATGCGGCTGTAGATCGGCAGCGACATCAGCATCGCAATGACGACGCCGAACTGGCACGTCGCCAGGAATCCGAACGTGTTCTTCATCGTGCCGATCTGCTTCGACACGATCCAGCTTCCGAGCGTGATCCCCGAAATGAATGCGACGAGCATCAGCGAGAACGAATAGGTCGAAGAGCCGAAGACCGGCGTCAGCATCCGCACCCATGTCACTTCGTAGATCATCGATGCAAGTCCTGAAATGCCTGCGATAAGAATGGCGATGACAATTTCTTTTTTCGTAAACGATTGCGGTTTTGCAGATTGTACCGATGACGGCGACGTTGGATCGTCTTTCAATTCATAATTTTGCAATGAGAGAAAGAGAGCGATGAACCCGATCGCCGCATTCAATATCGCCGTGCTGCCGATCGTCGCTTCCAGTCCAACGAGCCGGATCAGAATGAATCCCCCCATCAACGAACCGATCACCGCGCCGAAACTGTTGAGGAAATACAATATCGCAACCGAACGTCCCGATTCTTCAATACGGTTCGTAATTCCTTTCACGAGAACGGGAAGGGTTCCCCCCATCAGGATCGTCGGGACCAACAGCATCAGCGCGCTGACGATCAATTTCAGGAACAGGAGCGACGCCGAGCCGACCTCCATGTTCAGAGAGATCACAACATCAAAGAAGACCGATTTAACGACGCCGAGGATATTCGGAAAGAAAAAACAGTACGCGGCAATTCCCAGTTCGAGTATCGCATAGAGCATCACCGGTTTGTGGATGTTGTCCGCTCTCCTTCCCCACAGCGCTGCGCCGATGGCAAGACCTCCCATGAATGTGGCGAGGACGATAGTTTGCGCGTACGTGGTGTTGCCGAGGAAGAGTGAAAGATATTTGAACCAGACGATCTGATAGACAAGTCCTGTCGCACCGGAAAGGATGAACAGAAGTGCGATGAGAGACTGGAATGTTTGCTTGGTCATGCGACAATTGATAATGGATAAATGATGATGGACAATGTATTGAAATAAACCTTGTGATTCATTATCAATTACCGAATGGTGACACTCATCTACCGTAATTATCTATAAGTGACTTCTGAAATATTTATTTCCCTTTGTCATTTCGAGCAAAGCGAGAAATCTGATTGGGGATTTTGAAAGAATTTCTCAGATTCCTCGTCGCTGCGCTCCTCGGAATGACAATGATTTGGCATTTTTCAGATGTCTCTATAACCAATTATTCGAAATGTGGAGTCAATGTAAGCGAGTGTTTTTTACGAGCGAAGCAATCTGTGCGTTGGACTTTTGCTACAACACCCTCCCACAGATTGCTTCGGCACAAAACGCCTCGCAATGACCTTAACAGAGAAAACAACAAATATTGTCATTGCGAGCGAGTGCTTTTTACGAGCGAAGCAATCTGTGCGTCGGATCCTTGCCGCAACATCCACCCGCAGAGTGTCCCGCCTTTTGGATTCCACGAGTGCGGGATTCAAACAGCGGAACTTCGTCCCAACAAACAGCGTCGGGACTCACAATGACAATTTCATTTTAAAATATTCCTCGCAATTACCATCTTCTGCACCTCGCTCGTCCCTTCGCCGATGGTGAGCAGTTTCACGTCGCGGTAGAATTTCTCCACCGGAAAATCTTTTGTGAACCCGTACCCGCCGTGGATCTGCACCGCTTCGTTCGCCGCGCGGGTGGCAACCTCGCTCGCAAAATATTTTGCCTGCGCCGCTTCCAGATTCACATCCTTCCCTTCTCCTTTCATTGACGCCGCTTTCTGTACCAGCAAACGCGCCGCTTCAATCTCCATCGCCATATCGGCAAGTTTAAATTGAATTCCCTGGTTCTCCGCAATCGGTTTGCCGAACTGCTTACGTTCTTTGGAATACTTTATGCTCGCTTCCAGGGCTCCTTGCGCAAGCCCCACAGACAGCGCGGCAATGCCGATTCTCCCGCCGTCGAGTACTGCAAGTGCCTGCTTGAATCCTTCGCCGACATTTCCGATCAGATTTTCCGCGGGAATACGGACATTGTCGAATATCAGCGTGGCGGTTTCACTGGCACGCATACCGAGTTTGTTCTCCTTTTTTCCGGTAGAAAAACCGGGCGTCCCTTTTTCAACGATGAATGCGGAGATTGATTTATTTTTTGTCTTGTCCGTTACTGCCAATATAACGAAAGTCTCGCCGGTGATGCCGTGCGTGATGAAATTCTTGCTGCCGTTGATTACCCATTCGTTCCCTTCTTTCACCGCAGTGGTGCGCATACCTCCCGCATCACTTCCGGAGAACGCTTCAGTCAATCCCCAACCGCCGATCTTTTTGCCGCTGCAGAGATCGGGGAGATATTTTTTCTTGAGGGACTCGCTCGCAAAATTGTAGATGTGACTGATGCAGAGTCCGTTATGCGCGCAGAGACCGAGCGCCACGGACGGATCGACCTTCGCAACCTCTTCCACGATGACGGTGAAGTCGAGCACACTCAGTCCCGCGCCGCCGTACTCTTCGGGATAATACGCGCCGAGGAAACCGAGTTCCGCCATCTTTTTAAATATCTCTTTTGGGAATTCCTGCGATTCGTCGTACTTCATCACGTGCGGCTTGATCTCGTTCTCTGCAAAATCGCGCGCCATTTTTTGTATCATCGTCATCTGTTCGCTTGTCCGCCAGTTGTTTGGCGAAGTGAGAGCAATACTTGCTGTAGCGTCTGCCATTCATTCCTCATATGTTTGATGAGAGTAGTTTCCCGCAGATCATGCGGATATGCGCAGATTGTTTCTGCGTCCGTCTGCAAAATCCGCGGGATTTTTTTTTTTTGCCGATGTTTTCGGCACACAACAAAAATGCTATGGAGAAAATAGAAAAGAGGGGGGTGAAGTGCAAGCAGAGAAAGAGAGTTTTGACCGCAAAAAAAGATTTACTTTGTACCGATAGAATTCTCAACAACCTTTTCTTTCACCCATTGTTGAAGCAACGATGTGGAAGTAACCTTTCTTTTTTTTGCTATTCTGGAGAGGGATTTTGCAATATCCTTATCGACACTGACAATGTATTCCCGGTTGGTTATTTTGATATCTGCGCTGACGGGTTCAACCGATAAGAGCCGCTCTCCAAGATCTGTCCGCTCAAAATATGAAACCAGCGGTTCGTTGACCTTTAAAGCATCATTTTTTCTTTTTGCCATATAAACTCCTCTCTTTCAATGCCATATCGCGGGCGCTTAAAATCAGGACCTGTTTTCTCTGCGGTTTGTATATAAACATAACTGCAAGATACCGTCCCGAATCAGTTCTTCCCAGTGCAACATAAACATCTTCATCCCTGTGATGACCTTTTTCCAAAAAGCGTATCTGTGGCAAATTATTGAAAACTTCTTCTACTTCATCACACTTACATTGTGTTTCTGTGCAATCTTATCAACGACTTCATCGAACCATATTATTCCGCGAATTGTGAGCAAGTAGCGGATCCTTTTTTCAATATTTACTTAAAAATAGAAAAGTCGGCTGCGAAGTGCAAGCGGAGAAAAATATTCACACAAAGACACAAAGGAAAAAAGAATGTGTCATTGCGAGTCCCGCGCAAGCGGGACGCCGCAAACTGTCTGTGCGGTGGGAAAAATTTTTACTACAGAAACACAGAGACACAAAGCGGTATTTTTCTATTGAGCCACGATCTCCAGAACAATCTTCGGATGCTTTGCAGCAACATTCAGCAATACTCGCGCTGCCCCGTCCGGTTTTCTTCTTCCTTGTTCCCAATTGCGCAGTGTCGCCAAACTCACGCCGAGAAGTTGAGCAAATTTATCCTGAGAAAGGCCAAGATGTTTGCGTATTTCAGGTACGTCGGGACTTTCAATTGAGAATGTGCGGCTTGATTTCGTTTTACCGCGCAGGATTTTTCCTCCCTGCTCCACGCTCTCTTTCAATTCATCAAATAATTCTTTTTTCATGGATACTCCTTTTTAACGATTTCCTTTAATACTTTTATCTGATCTTTCGAGATGTCGGATCGTTCGTTCTTCTTAAATGCGAATAGCATGAGTATAGTATCTTGTGAAACAACCCGGTAGTAGATCACTCATGCACCACCGCTTTTACCTCTCCCGCTTGCAGACCAGCGCAGTTTCCTTAACCCGCCGCTTCCCTGAATAATATCGCCTCTGTCAGGATTCTTCACAAGATATTGCTGAAGTTCCCTGTATTCATCGTCAACCAGTATATTTACAATACGCTTTGTAAAAATCGGGGTCTCAATGATCAGCATGATGTAATATACGCCATTGGCGTATCCCTGTCAAGAATGAAAAAAACATAGATTTGCTGATCAATAATCCGCCCGAAAACACCCAACGTGGTTTTATTTCGATCTTTTCCAAAGGCTTCCCGAAACCGACGGAAGAACCGATGGAATTTTTGGAGCGGTGGGTGAAGGTGAGGGTGTCAGAATAGAAACAGCAAATACTTCTTGATATTTGGCTGATATGCTTTTAGTTTCTATTGCCAATACAAGGAGTATTATGAAAGTTGATGATATTATTTCTTACTACGAGTTAGTGAATGAAGAAAAATCAGCGCTACAAAAAGGGATGAATTATAATTCAGGAAAAAATTATTCA
>JBFMFY010000104.1:0-6983 GCA_040751955.1 Bacteroidota bacterium | reverse complement strand
GGGTGCGTGCGGGACAGTTGAATGCAATGGGGCTTCTCGATGAGATCAATCATTTTCTCCTCCGTTTGTACGATGAGCAGGAAAATCCCGGCGTTATCCGCCGCGCTTACGCGGCAGTAGAAAAAAAATTCGGTAAAGTTTCTTTAGAGAAAATACTACTGACATTTCTTACAGAATTTCCCCCCACATCGGTTTATAAAAAAGAACATTCGCTCGAAGAATATTTTGCAGGGAAGACGTCGGGACGGCAGCACAAAGAGATTGCCCTTGAAGAGTTGATCATGCTCTACATTGCAAATCTCAATCCTGCGTTCGTTCCGTTCAAAGAGCTGTTCGACGATACAGTGGTTGCAAAAGGAACAGCATACTACCTACTCTTTGCAGAATTGGACAATTTCTTCTCTAAGGAAAAGCACTTCGGTCCCGACCGCAAACCATTGATCGAAGCGTTAAAATTGCCGCTCCTTGCTCATCCTGACAGCATAGAAGCGCAATTAGGCTTCGTACAGGAGAAATGGGGGATTATTATTTCGTCGAAATTTTTTGCGCGGATAGCCGGTGGTCTTGAATTTTCGAAGGAAGAAGAGAAATTCATCTGGCACGCGTTCAATCCGCCTACAGGAAAACCAGAAGTAGAGACGTTTGTGCCTGAATACAAGAAAAGCGGATTGACGCATGAGCAGCGGATAGAGATGCTGCGCCGCGGATTGGTGAAGCCGGAAGATTTTGTGTACGAAGAACCGGAACGGTTCACACCGGATACTGACTGGATGCCGAATGTTGTAATGGTGGCAAAAAATATCTATGTCTGGCTCGATCAGTTGTCCAAGAAATATCAACGGAGTATCAAACGGCTCGACGAAATTCCGGACGAGGAACTCGATCAACTGTCCCGCTGGCATTTTACCGGATTGTGGTTGATCGGTGTGTGGGAACGGAGTCCTGCTTCGAAAAAAATCAAACAGATCAACGGCAACCTCGACGCTGTGTCGTCCGCCTATTCGTTGTATGACTACGAAATAGCGCGTGACCTTGGTGGAGAGGAAGCATTCCAGAATCTGAATCGCCGCGCATGGCAGCGGGGAATCCGTCTTGCAGGCGATATGGTTCCGAACCACATGGGAATTTTTTCGAAATGGGTGGTGGAACATCCGGAGTATTTCATTCAGCAGGAATATCCTCCATATCCGAATTATCAATTCACAGGTCACAATCTGTCGGATGATCCGACTATTGAATTGCGGATTGAAGACGGCTACTGGAGTAAACGTGATGCGGCGGTCGTCTTTCAACGGATTGACAAACGGAATGGCGATGTGCGGTACATTTATCACGGCAACGACGGAACCAGTATGCCGTGGAACGATACGGCACAATTGAATCTCCTTCGTGCTGATGTACGCGAAGCGATCATCCAGAACATCTTTCACGTTGCACGCAAGTTCTCGATCATCCGATTCGATGCAGCGATGACACTCGCAAAAAAACATTACCAGCGATTGTGGTTTCCGATGCCCGGTACTTCCGGCGTACCATCCCGGCAGGATCATGGGATGACTCGTTCTGAGTTCGACGAACTCTTCCCGAAAGAATTCTGGCGGGAGGTGGTGGACAGGTTCAATGCTGAAATGCCGCAGACGCTCCTTCTCGCCGAAGCGTTCTGGTTGATGGAAGGATACTTCGTCCGCACGCTGGGAATGCATCGTGTCTATAACAGCGCATTCATGCACATGATGATGAAAGAGGAGAATGAAAAATTCCGCGCGCTGATCAAGAACACGCTGGAGTTTAATCCTGAGATTCTGAAACGGTATGTGAACTTCATGAGCAATCCTGATGAGCAGACGGCGATCGAACAGTTCGGGAAAGATGACAAATACTTCGGTGTGGCGATGATGATGGTAACACTTCCCGGACTTCCGATGTTCGCTCATGGACAGATCGAGGGGTTCGGCGAGAAGTACGGGATGGAGTATCAACGCGCGTATTACAATGAGTCTCCAGACGAATGGCTGGTCCGCCGCCATGAACATGAAATTTTTCCCCTGACGCAGAAGCGGTATCTGTTCAGTCAGGTGCATCACTTCGAATTCTACGATTTCCTGGACGAACGCGGTTTTGTGAATGAGAATGTCTTTGCATATTCAAACAGAGCGGGGAGCGAGCGTGCATTGATCTTTTACCATAATAGTTATGCCGAATGCAGGGGATATATCAAGTATTCACTTCCGAAAGCAGTGAGCGAGGGAGGAAGAGTCCGTTCCGTTTCACTCGCTGATGCGCTCGGAATTCGTGGATCGGAAACAATCTATTATCGCTTTCGCGAAAAAAGGTCGAACATGGAATATCTTGTTTCGGGAAAAAATCTTGCCGAACGGGGATGGTGGATCGAACTCCGAGCCTACCAGTACGCGGTCTTTACCGATTTTGTGGAGATGGAAGATCACACAGGCGATCTGCATGAAATTGCTCGCAAGCTGAACGGCGGCGGCACGCACAGCGTCGATCATCTTCTGCAATTCTCATTGCTCCGTCCGTTTCACCACGAGGTTGCCGAATTCTTCACCCAAACCAATCTGAAACACAAAGAGAAGGTAGAGGAAAAATTCCGTTCTGTCATAAGTCAGTTGCACAAGTATCTTCAGTACGAAAACGGGAATGAAGAACATGTGAAGCAACTAATAAAGTTGATCAGTGTCGTTCAGATGTTCCACGACGAAACAAAGGGAGCATCTGCACATGCCGTTGGGATACCCGCAATGTCGTTGAAGTTCGTACTCATGTATCATCTGCTTGTGACGTGCAAGAAAATTATGGTGCAGCAGACTTCGGTGAATGCTTCGCCCGATGTTGTTAACCGCCTGCAACTGGAAGGATTGATTCATCAGATCTTTGGAGGGAGTGCTCAGACATACGTGCAACTTTTTTCACTGCTGCTTCGCCACCATGAGACATTAATATCGAATGAAGTACCTCTCTCGACTGTCATCGAGCAAGTGATGAACGACTTCATGACGGCAGATTTTCTCGGCGTCAACCAGCACGAGGATGTTTGGTACTTCAACAAAGAAAAGTTTGAGCAATTGGTTCCATCTCTCTTGGCTTTGCAATTTTTCTATACGAGGGAGGAAAATGTAACGGTGAATCCGTTTACAATGGAGAGAACTCGATTTCTTAACACTGTAACAGCGCTGCATTCGATCAGCATTCAATCCGGATATAAAGTTGAGAAATTAAAAGAATTGAGTATTCTTCAGAAGCCTTACGTGAAAGAGGTGTCTGTGACACCGGAAAAAAAAGTTACGAAGAAAGGAAACAAACTTTCTCCTAAACGGAAGAAGGGAACGAAGCGGAGAACGAGTTCGTCCAATGTGAAAAAAATCACAAAGCGCGCTACACGTAAATCTTCTCATTGATTTTACAGATTTTCTCACTATATTTCTGGTGACCTATGCAACGCTTCCTCCCCTGAGTGTTGCAAATTCATGGTCGAGCCAGACGGTCCCCCCAACGTCTGGCTTTTTATTATGAAGGAGTATTATATGGCAAAACAATTTTCAAAAGAGAAAAGCAGTACGAAAAAGAAAGTGAGACGTACTGACGTGTTGGTGCTCGAACCGATCAATTACAAAATTATCGGGTTGGGTCTCGCAGTGATCATCGCAGGTTACTTTGCTTTGAGTACAAGTCCGTGGGACAATCCAATCGCATTGAATGTTGCGCCGATCCTGTTGGTTCTCGGCTATTGCGTGATCATTCCAGTAGGTATCATCTACAAGAAGAAAAAAAATGATTCGCAATCTGCTGCTGAAGAGACACAACCCGGGCAGACGACATAAGCTTCTATTCCGCGTCGTACTGGTGTATTTCAGCATCGTTTCTGTAGCGCTTTGATTAAAACACGACTCACTCCTCCGTTGCTTCGCGTCGTAAATTTTGTTATATTGATGTTGCTTTCACTAATGATGATCGCGTAGCTCAGCGGTAGAGCATCTGCCTTTTAAGCAGAGGGTCGATGGTTCGAGACCATCCGCGATCACAATCCTCATCCCCGCTTTGCGGGGATTTTTTGTTGCTGTTAACACCAGCACAGATGCATAAGCAAAGCGCTATTCCAGTTGGACGGTGGCATAAAAAACCTCCCTTTTTGCATAGGGAGGTTCATAAATAACAGTCAAACTATTTTAGGACGATTCACTACAAAAAAAGTATTTCCACACTTTTTATATCTTTCCGATGATAGTACCGGCAGTATAAGGACCCTCATCAGCAATCAAATTTCTTGCTGCATCAACTTTTCCCCAGACATTCCACAGCAAAACTCCGTGGACTCTGTTTTCATTCAGATAGTAAATGATCCCTTCACGAAATTGTTCTTTCCAATCTTCAACTATTTCAAAACGGGAATCAATTTCGCCGACTGCTTCAAATCCTAATTCAAATAAGTCGGAATAAAAAAATGGAAGGTAATGATATGGTGTTGGGATACCAGCCATGTTCTTTCCTGCAACGTCACCCATCGCAAGGGAGTTATCCTCATGTTCAACCCGGATCGTTTTTTTTAATGACGGATTATAAAACTTGGCAACATCGCCTGCCGCATATATATCCGCAGCGGAAGTCTGCAAAAATTGATTTACGATAATACCATTATCAACTTCTAATCCGGCATCCTGAGCAAGTGTAACATTTGGCGTAATTCCGATTCCGGCAATTACTCCGTCAACGAACAGTTCTCTATTGTTTTTTGTTTGAATCATAAATTTAGCATCATGCTTTTCAATATTTACTACGCCGTCACCCGCAAGAACTTCGATCCCTTTTGATTGATAGAAAGAGTTGAGGAATCGGGAAAGCGAGGGTGGATATACGCGCGCGCCAATTCCATCTTCAGGAAAAATCATTGTCACAGATGTACTGTTCATCCGAAGCGCAGCAGCAATTTCAGATCCTATAAATCCGCCACCAATGACCGCTAATTTTTGCCCGGATCCGGTCAACGTCCGCAGCTGGTGATAATCGTCGAGTGTGCGAAGATAAATAATTCCTTCTGCCGTTGAAGGAAGTTTACGAACAGTACCGCCAGTTGCAATAAGCAGTTTTCTGTAAGAATACTTCGTTCCTGCATCGTCAACAACAATGTGGTCATTTGTATTTATGGCTACTGCAGTGCGGGAACGATGGATGTCAACATGATGCTTCTCCGTTTCACGCCAAATTTTTTCAAACGGCTCACCTTTCCACAATCCTTTTGAAAGCAGCGGGCGGTTGTACGGCGGATGGTGTTCGCTGCTTATGACGCCGATTGTTCCGGATGTATTGATCGTGCGAATGGTTTTTACAGCGGCATCTGCGGCAATTCCTCCGCCGATAATCAGGAAATGATAGTCGGTCATGAGAGTAACTTTCGCATAATTCAGGAAGGATTCGTAACCCGCGCGTCATGCAACACGGCAAGTACAATTCTATCACAGCGCGTATCCTGAAAAGAAAATAATTCCGGTTGTTGTGAAAAGAATTTGAGTCTGCTTTTAAGAATTTCTTTTGCGCGATGCAGACGCACCTTTACGTTTTCTGTACTAATCTTCAAACATTCAGCGGTCTCTCGAATATCCATTCCTTCAATCTCTCTCATTACGAAAACGGTTTGATACTTTTGAGGTAATTGCAGAATGGCGCTTTCAAGAATATTTTTCAATTCTTTCTGAAGTAATTGCTTTTCCGGAGTGACGGTATTGGAGGCTGATGCGTGAAGAAACTCTCCGTGTTGCGGTTCAGGTTCGATCTCAGAATATTCCACGTGGTTCTTTTTTCGCTTTAGTTTACTGAGACTCTCGTTAATCATGATGCGGGAGAGCCATGTCGAAAATTGCGATTTCATCTTGAATGTTTTGAGTTGTTGATATGCCTTAATGTATGATTCCTGCATTGCATCCTCCACCTCTTCCTCATTTTTTAAGATGGAAATACCGATCCGGTACAGTCGTTCATTGTACCGGCGTATCAGCAATTCGTAATCATCCTTTTTACCGCTAAGTATGGAACTGATGATTACCTCGTCATTCATTGTCGGCGGCGGCAGCCGTCGTGTCGCTTCCATGCCTATTAGATACAAAAAAGTATAAAAGGTTACAATGGTGTAACCTTTTTCTTTTTTCGCAATCTAATATGAAAACACTCATACAAAGGAGAAATCTATGCAAAACAAAATAAAAAATATTTGGAATCTGCTTCGTTTTACGTTTGGGCTTGTGCCGATTGTTGCAGGCCTCGATAAATTCACCAACATACTTGTTCAGTGGGATAAATACCTGATAGGAATTCCTGAATGGGTGCCAATTGCACCGCATGTATTCATGTCAGTAGTCGGCATTATTGAAATCGCAGCCGGTATTGCCGTTATCGTCTATACAAAATTAGGAAGTTATGTTGTTGCAGTGTGGCTGGTGCTTATTGCAGTTGTACTTATTTCGGGCGGAATGTTTGATATTGCTGTCCGTGACATTGTGATGGCTATTGGCGCCTATGTACTTGGTGAATTAACAGATATAGCAAATGAACAAACCGTCTAAATCGTTAGTATGACAACTGTCTTATTGAAACAAACCGCATCTGAAAATGCTTCCTTCCTTACAAAAGAGGAAAAAATTGAAGAGATAGCACTTCATTTTTCTTCGATTCTCAATGTACTCGGACTTGATCTCGAAGACGAAAGTCTTCGGGATACACCGATGCGTGTTGCAAAGATGTACGTGGAGGAAATATTTTCCGGACTCAATCCGAAGTTGAAACCGAAGATAACATTGTTTGAAAATACAAGCGGTTACAAAGAAATGCTGCTGGAAAAAAATATTACTTTTTGGGGCTTGACTAGCAGAGAGTAGTAAAATATCTTGTAAGTCAATGCCACAGAATAAGTTGAGTAAATACAAGCAGAGAAAAATTATTTTCTGCTTTTCCAATGAGTTGACAGCAGTGCAAAC
>JBFMFY010000103.1:0-7175 GCA_040751955.1 Bacteroidota bacterium | reverse complement strand
GTCGCTTTGCCGACACGACGAAGCAATCTTTTCGATTGGAAAACAAGATTGCTTCGTCCCGATACATCGGGACTCGCAATGACTATCTTTTGTATTTGTATTTTCATTTCAAACTGTATTGCACTCCAAAAAAAATTCCTATCCCACCCCGCCCTGCGATGGATGTCACTCCTTCAAACACTCCGTGGCGTGTCTCTTTGTTCGAGGCGAGCCATTTGATTTCAATTTGGGAAACCATCTTCGCGCTCATCGGGAATTGATATCCGAGCAACGGCGACACAAACACATTCGGTTCATGTACCTGATAGACATTGTCAATTCCAAAATAAAAAAGCGATCGAGAACCTGTTGCATAACTTGCGGTGAGTGTCGCCATCGGAAATATTCTTTTATTATTGGACCGGATGAAATCCCAGAAAAAATACAGTCGCCCGTTCAACACTACTTCGGGATACCATCCCGTTTCCTTCACAAGTGTCATTGCGGCACCGCCGTCAATGCCGATATCTTTAAATAACAGAGCGGTGACGTGAGCATTTCCAAAAAGAGTAAGATCGTTCGAAAAACCGTAGAGAGCGCCGATGTTGAGGTATGGAGTGGGAATTGCAAGACCATCGAGAGGAATAACTGGTCCGCCGAATGAGGAGATGATCTCCGTTGTTCCTTCTTCAATCGTGCGGACAGGCTGCGTTACGCCGCAGCCGGTGTAGAAGAAAAAAACAAATGCCAGACAGGAGTAGTATATTGTAAATGTATGCGTCATTGTGAGGGAGCCTGTCTGTACGAAGCCGATTCTTCGTTTCGGCAAAGGCAGGCGGAGCGACCGAAGCAATCTCACAAGTAGAATATTAAAAACGAGATTGCTTCGCCGAATAACGGCTCGCAATGACCTCGAATGAATATATCTAAGATAAATCGATATGAAGTTCCTCACTACTTTTATTTTTTTACCGCTGTCCATTTTTCATTGAAACTGATTTTTGGCCAGCCGGATTTTTCCGCCTTTGCGCTGTATTGACCTTCACCGGTGCCGAGCGTTTTGAATAATCCGTTCAGTTTCCCCGAGATCGAAAATCCATTGTGCGATTTGGCGAGCGTTACATCGATCGTGCCGTTCGGATTGATGATGCCCGTCAGTTGAATACCCTGCACGGTACCTATTCCTTCAAAATGAATTTCAATCGTGCCGCTGATGTCATATCTGGTTGGAATGATACTGTTTGAGATATTGAAATCAAAATTCTTTCCGAGTGTCGTCCCCAGCCATTCGCCGGTGATCGCATTTGCAGCCGGTGTCCCCGGTTGATAGTATGCAACGGTTTTATACCGCTCCGTAAAGAGTGTACCGTTGGTCGGGTGCGTTGCGCGTACTGTGATCGTCCGGACGCCCGGATTCAATCCGGTCACGGTCATGTTGAATCTGCCGTCGGAAGAATAGCCAACATTGGCATTTGAAAATCCCGAAGCCGGTTCCGTGACGCTCAAAACGGCATTCTGCTGAACAACACCCGATACGGTTGTGAAATTTTCGAATTGCAGAACGGAGTAAGGCGGATCAAGCGATAATCCCGGAGCCGTATCGACGGGACGGACATTGACAACGATCGATTGCGATGTTGTAGAGCCGGCTGATGCAGAGATCGCAGCATATCCCGCGCTGCGTGCGGTAACGAGTCCGTTCGAAACAGTTGCAACGGATGAATTGGAAGAGGACCATTCCACAGAAGAGGCATCAACACTCTGATATGTCGTGTCGATCTGGCGGACCGTAAATTCCGCATCGGTCATCACGCCGCTGTTCTTGATCGTCCGTTCTGAGATACTGACGACACTCCCGATGATCGAGAATTGCCGCGATTCGCCGTTCGCTCTCATAAAGACCGAATCGACCTCCGGTTGGATCTTCAACGATGAGTAATTGATGTTTGATTTTGCTTCCTCCTCCTGTACACAGGACATGAAGAGGATTGCTGCCGTGAACATAGCGATGATCAGTTTCATACGTTGTCTCCTACAGAATAAACACGAATCCGGCGCTGAGCACATTCCCACCAATCTGCGGTACTGCCCGCCCGTACGGATTCCTTCCTAATCTCAGCATGGATGTGTGTTCAAATTCAATGAATGTCTTTAACGGTTTCGGAAAATTGATCATGATCCCCAACGCAGCACCGACACCTTGCGTGTGCGCTTCCCACCGCGATCTCAATTCTTCCACTTCCGGTTCGCGGGTGGAGATATTTTCTTCTGCATCACTGATGACGTACGAGACCTCCACGTACAACGGAGAGTCGTCGGACATCAGCCGCGCGCCGATAGAATAGAATTTTTGTTTCCATTCCGCGCTCCCCTGCGCATCAGCATTCTCAACCGTCGAATGTCCGTGAGCATAGAACTGCCGAAACTTGCCGAACAAATATGCGTTCTTGCTGCCGATACCAGCAACGGCAATGTGGGAGATGCTCCGCTTTGAATAGATTTCTTTGAACTCACCGATCGTCATGCCGAAATTCCCCGCGGCGGCGCCGATGAAGAATGAGAGTTTTTGTTTCTGCGGAGCCTCTCCTCCGTTCTCTTGTCCCGCGCTGCGGCACGTCACCAGTAAGAGGAGAATTGCAATGATGGATGCTTTCATATTCTGGACTGTGGTGAAAAATTGGATGGGGGTGGATCTACGAGAATTGTTCGAGAAATTTTTCCGGGACCGGCGAGAGTTGTTTTTGTTCATAATCATAAAATGCGATCCCCGTTTTCGCATGCACAACTTCACGCCCGCTTTCCCGCTCACGAACAAGATAGTAGATGTCACATCCGAATTTGGTGATTTCTCTCACCGCCACTTGCACGCGGAGCGACTCGCCGTAAAATCCTTCTGATTTGTACACTACGACCGAATCGGACATAATTGTCCCGATCCCTTCGATGTTTAATTCCGTCCAGCCATGTTCCATCAACATGCGCATCCGTGCTTCGTGCAGTATGGAAAGGACCGCATCGTTGCCGAGATGTCCGCCGTAGTTGATGTCGGTGATACGGATCGGAATTTCAGTGATGAAATGGAATTCGGTCGGGAGTTCTAATTTTACGCGGGGCATATAGTTGCATTGCAGGTCGGCGTTAACGCCGACCTGCTAACATCATGATTGATGAAATTCCTGGATCGATTTCACATTCAATTTTCCCTGTTTGATACGCTCGATCCCTTTCACAGCTGTCGCGGCAGCGGAGAGTGTGGTGATGAAGGCGATCTTCTGCTGGATCGCCGCCCAGCCGATTGCGTACTCGTCGTAGCGCGATTCTTCACCAAGCGGCGTGTTGATCACCATCTGCACCTCGCCGTTCTTGATCGCATCAACAATATTCGGACGCCCTTCATTCACTTTGAAAATCGGCGTTACATTGATGCCGTGCGACTGCAGGAATGTTGCTGTTCCTTCCGTGCCGATCACATTAAATCCAAGATTCACGTAGTCACGGACAATGTTCACGGTCTCCATCGTCTTGTCGTTGTTGTTCACGCTGATGAAGATCGTTCCTTCTTTCGGCAGCGGATTTCCTGCAGCGAGCTGCGCTTTCGCTACCGATGCGCCGAACGACTGAGAGATTCCCATTACCTCTCCGGTTGAACGCATCTCCGGTCCAAGGAACATCTTCACCTTCGGGAATTTATTGAACGGAAAGACCGATTCCTTCATCGACATGTGTTTCACTTTTCGGAAATCGAAATCCATCACGCCGAGATCTTTCAGTTTTCTTCCCGCCATCACTTTCGCCGCCACTTTTGCAAGGGGAAGACCGGTCGCTTTGCTCACAAACGGTACTGTCCGTGAAGCGCGGGGATTTACTTCGAGTACATACACTTTATTGTCTTTCATCGCAAATTGCACGTTGATCAAGCCGACAACGTGAAGAGCTTTTGCCAGTTTCTTTGTCGTTTCAATGATCTCGTTCAGTTTGTCTTCCTTCAGCATGTACGGCGGAAGGACGCTCGAACTGTCGCCGGAATGGATCCCTGCTTCTTCTACATGCTCCATCACGCCGCCGATCAAAACGTCATCGCCGTCGGCGATTGCATCAACATCGAACTCGAACGCGTCTTCAAGAAAATTATCAATGAGGATCGGCTTTTCAGGAGAGACATCGACTGCAAGCTTCATGTACTCTTTCAAAGCATCGGCATTGTAACAGATCTGCATCGCGCGCCCGCCGAGCACGTACGACGGACGAACGAGAACCGGATAACCGATCTCATCGGCAACGAGCACTGCATCTTTTACGGAGAATGCCGTGCCGTACTTCGGATGCGCAATATTATTTTTCCGCAGCATATCACCAAACCGCTGGCGGTCTTCCGCGAGATCGATCCCTTCGGTGGATGTGCCGAGAATCTTTACGCCGTTTGCTTCGAGCGCTTTTGCGATTTTGAGCGGCGTCTGCCCGCCGAAACTGACGATGATACCTTCCGGCTGCTCCAGTTCACAGATATTCAGAACATCCTCGACGGTCAACGGTTCAAAATACAATTTGTCGGTCGTGTCGTAATCGGTCGATACGGTCTCGGGATTGCAATTGACCATGATCGTCTCATATCCCTCTTCACGTAAAGCCATCACACCGTGCACGCAGCAATAGTCAAACTCTATTCCCTGACCAATGCGATTCGGACCGCCGCCAAGGATGATCACTTTCTTTTTATTTGAACGGCTCGATTCGTTCTCCTGATCGTACGATGAATAATGGTACGGCGTGTGTGCTTCAAATTCTGCGGCGCACGTATCGACTGTTTTGTACACCGGAATCACACCCAGTTTTTTCCGCAACTGACGAACGATCTTTTCTTCCACCTTCCAGATGAATGCGAGCTGACGGTCGGAGAAGCCGTACTTTTTTGCTTTCTCAAAAGTCTCTTTTGAAACAGCAGAATGATTTGTCTTTTTCAGTTCGGTTTCGAGATCAACGATCTGTTTGATATTGTAGAGGAACCACGGATCGATTTTGGTCAATTCAAACACATCATCGATCGAAAGCCCGAGCAGGAATGCGTAGCGGAGATAAAAAATATTGTCCGCTTTCGGACGCCGCAGCCGTTCTTTTACTTTGCGTATCCACGACACTTTTTGTTTATCCGTCAATGCTTCAATCTCGAAAAGGTCTTTGCCGTCGGCACCGAGACCTGCTCTTCCTTGCTCAAGCGAGCGGAGCGCTTTTTGCAGCGCTTGTTTGAACGTCCGTCCGAACGACATTGCTTCGCCGACTGATTTCATCTGTACGCCGAGTGAATCATCCACACCTTTGAATTTTTCAAAATCCCAGCGGGGAATTTTTACGACTGTGTAATCTATTGTCGGTTCAAATGACGCGGGGGTGAGTTTGGTGATGTCGTTGGGAATTTCATCGAGTGTATATCCAACAGCAAGTTTGGCGGCGATCTTCGCGATCGGAAATCCAGTTGCTTTGGATGCGAGCGCAGAACTGCGGGAGACGCGCGGATTCATTTCAATCACGTACATCTTTCCGTTCTCCGGATTCATCGAGAACTGCACGTTCGATCCGCCGGTATCGACGCCGATCGCGCGCATTACTTTCAACGCAGCGTCGCGCATATACTGATATTCTTTGTCGGTCAGTGTCTGCGCCGGCGCAACGGTGATCGAATCTCCGGTATGCACACCCATCGGATCAAAATTCTCGATGGAACAGATGATCACGACGTTGTCCTTCGTGTCGCGCATGACCTCAAGTTCGTACTCTTTCCATCCCAGTACCGATTCTTCAACGAGGACTTCGTGGATTGGGCTGTTCAATATTCCATGCTCTACCGTCGAACGGAATTCTTCAATGTTGTATGCAATGCCGCCGCCGGTGCCGCCGAGTGTGAACGAAGGGCGGATGATGATCGGAAACCGTCCGATCTCTTTTGCGACCTTCAACGCTTCTTCAACCGTATAAACAAAACCGCCACGCGGCATCTCCAGTCCGACTTCGGTCATCGCTTTCTTGAACAACTGACGGTCTTCTGCTTTTTTTATCGATTGCAGATTCGCACCGATCAGTTTCACATTGTACTTTTCCAGTGTGCCGCGTTCTGCAAGCGCCACGGCAGTATTCAATGCTGTCTGCCCCCCCATTGTCGGCAGGATCGCGTCGGGACGTTCCTTCTCGATAATCATTTCGACAAACTCCGGCGTGATTGGTTCGATGTACGTCGCGTCTGCAAGTTCGGGATCGGTCATGATCGTCGCAGGATTACTGTTGATGAGGATGATGCGATATCCCTCTTCCCGCAGCACTTTACACGCCTGCGTTCCCGAGTAATCGAATTCGCACGCCTGGCCGATAACAATCGGTCCGCTGCCGATGATGAGAATGGATTTAATATCGGTTCGTTTGGGCATCTAACGAGTAGTAAAGTAGTTGAGTCGTTGAGTAGTTAAGACATACAAAAACCTCCGCGGGAGATTCCCCGGGAGGTTTCGAGTTTGGTTTTACAATAATACGAAAAATATGTATGCGTTACAATGAATGATTGAATGCTATGAATATATTTTTCCTTCAAGTTTTGCACGCTTGATCATATCTTCATTTAATGTCAAAAGGTATAAATCGTTCGGAAAAGAATAGAAATCCGAATCGTTACTAAATATACAGAACCACTCTTTTTTAGAATTCATAACAGTATCAAATAGTGCATAATCTCCAAAGTCAACCAACATCCCATCAAAATTTTGGAAAATGTCTGTCGATGCATATACTCCATACAAAGGAAAATATTTTGTAAAACATTTTTCATATTGCTTCAAAGTTATTTGCCACTTTTTTTGAAACTCTTTATCGTTCAAGCGTAATTTTTTAAAATGTTCCAAATCCATCTTCTTTGCACCAGTAAATATGTTGTAACTCCCAACTTGAATAAATTTGTAAAATTCGATTGCAACACTTATAACGCTGAAACATTTACTGTGGTCAGAACGAAAATAATGTATACAGTTTGTTACTCTCTCGTTCAAAATTTTTTTATAATAATCAAATGCTGATTCTGCGAATGGATCACGATGATAAATAATGATATTAGTATCAACAAAAAAGGCTTCGCAAGGAAGCCTTTTTTTACTTGAAACAATTTCCAAAGCATCAATCACAATCGCCATAATAAATTATACTGGTAATCTATGGGA
>JBFMFY010000102.1:0-7523 GCA_040751955.1 Bacteroidota bacterium | reverse complement strand
TCAACCGAGACATGCTCACCGTGCTTTATGAATCTGATCAACAATCTATTATTGTCAAAGAACTTAATTTTACACTAAACCCCAAAACCAGGAAATTAGGTGGCTCCCTTTCATTTGTCACATAACCATTAACCACATAGACACATTAGAGCACATAGAATACTAAGTTTCTATGTGCCTATGTGTTTCGATCTATTTCACCAACTTCCTGAACACCAACTGCCCTTCACCCTGCATACCGATCTCAACAACGTCTCCCTCGCCGAACTCTCCTGCAAGAATTTTTTCAGAGAGTACGTTCGTGATATGCTTTTGAATCACCCGTTTCAAGGGACGGGCGCCGTATTGAGGATCGTACCCTAATCGTGAGATCCATTCCTTCGCTTCCTCAGTTACGACAAGTTGCATCTCCTTTTTCGCAAGTGTGCCGGCAACATGTTTCAACTGAATTTCAATCACCTGCTTGATATCGTTCCACGTCAGCGGTTTGAAAAGAATCGTTTCATCTACTCGGTTCAGAAATTCAGGGCGGATTGTTTGACGGAGCATTGCGTTCAATTGCGATCTCAAATCTCCAGCTAATTCTTCCCAATCTTTATCGCTTTGCATTTGAGACATGCGTTCCTGAATCAAATGCGAACCGAGATTCGACGTCATGATGATGATCGTGTTCTTGAAGTTCACAGTCCGCCCCTGTGAATCGGTTAACCGTCCTTCATCCAGCAATTGAAGGAGGACATTGAACACTTCGGGATGCGCTTTTTCTATCTCATCGAGCAGCACAACGGAATACGGTTTGTGCCGGACCGCTTCGGTCAATTGTCCTCCTTCTTCGTACCCGACATATCCCGGCGGCGCACCGATGAGCCGCGAGACGGAAAATTTCTCCATGTATTCGCTCATATCGATGCGCACCATCGCGTTCTCGTCATTGAAAAGTAACTCCGCCAGCGAACGGGCAAGTTCCGTTTTGCCCACACCGGTCGTTCCCAGAAAGATGAACGAACCTATCGGCCTTTTCTCATCCTGCAATCCCGCACGGCTTCGGCGGATTGCATCGGCAACCGCTTTCACAGCCTCTTCCTGATTCACCATCCGCTCGTGGATTTTTTCTTCAAGATGGAGCAGTTTTGTCCGCTCGCTTTCCAGCATGCGTGTAACTGGGATACCGGTCCACTTCGCAACAATCTCGGCGATATCTTCTGCGTCAACTTCCTCTTTCAGCATTTTCCTCGTACGCTGAATATCGGCAAGTTTCACGGTAGCCTCTTTCAACTTTTTCTCAAGTGTTGCCAGCGTTCCGTACCGCAACTCGGCAACTTTTCCGAGATCACCCTCACGCTCTTTCTTTTCCGCTTCGTGCTTTACATTCTCTATCTCTTCTTTCATTGAACGGATCGACTGAATCAGCGATTTCTCATTCTCCCAATGCGCTTTCAGTTCGGAGCGGGTTTGATTCAACTCTGCAAGATCTTTTTCTATTTCAGCCAATCTATTTTTTATGACAAGCCGGTCTGCGTCGTTCGTATATTCGGCAGATAGCTCGCGCTTTACCGCCTCACGTTCGATTTCCAATTGTTTTACTTTTCGCTCAACATCATCAAGTTCCTCCGGCATCGAATCGATCTCAATCCGTAGTTTTGACGCCGCTTCATCGACAAGATCAATTGCTTTGTCAGGAAGGAATCTATCAGAGATATAACGATGACTCAATTGTGCTGCAGCAACGATCGCACCATCGGTAATTCTCACGCCGTGATGCACTTCGTACCGTTCGGCAAGTCCGCGAAGGATGGAAAAAGTATCTTCCACCGTTGGCTCGTCAATCAGCACCGGCTGGAAACGTCGCTCGAGTGCGGGGTCCTTCTCGATATACTTGTGATACTCATTGAGCGTAGTCGCACCGATCGCACGCAGATCTCCCCGGGCAAGTGCGGGCTTCAGCATGTTTGCCGCATCGACTGCACCTTGCGCTGCGCCGGCACCGACAAGCGTGTGCAATTCATCGATGAAGAGAATGATCTCGCCGTTGGAATTCTCTACCTCCTTCAACACCGCTTTCAACCGCTCTTCAAACTGTCCGCGGAAACTTGCGCCGGCGATCATCGCAGCAAAATCGAGCGCAATGATCCGTTTTGTCTTAAGGTTTTCGGGAACATCTCCTTCGATAATTCTGTGCGCCAATCCTTCTGCAATCGCAGTCTTGCCGACACCCGGTTCACCGATGAGGACAGGATTGTTCTTTGTGCGGCGGGAAAGCACCTGAAGTACGCGGCGGATTTCATCTTCACGCCCGATGACAGGATCGAGTTTTCCTTTGCGGGCAAGATCGTTCAGGTCGCGTCCGAATTTCTGGAGCGACTGATATTTGTCTTCAGGATTCTGATCAGTCACACGCTGCGTGCCACGGACATCTTTCAACGCCTTCAGCACCCCTTCTTTCGTCACTCCTTGATCGAGTAATAATTTTACTCCCGCATTACTTTTTTGATCGAGCAAACCGAGCAAAAGATGTTCTGTGCTGATGTATTCGTCTTTGAGATTCTCCGCTTCCTTCTGTGCCTGCTCAAACACTTTTTGCAGAACGGGAGAAGCATACTGCTGGGAGCCGCTCACCTTTGGAAGTTTTTCGACCACATCGTTAATTTTAATTTTGATGTAATTGACGTTCGCGCCGAGTTTCTGCAAAATGGGGGTAACAATCCCCTGCCCGTCCTGCACCAGCGCGGCGAGCAGATGTTCCGGCTCGATCGATTGATTCCCGTAACTGGAAGCGATCTCCTGCGCATTCTGCACCGCTTCCTGTGATTTGATTGTGAATTTGTTGAAGTTCATAGTTTCTAAAAGAATTGTTGTTTCAAGATTCAAGTTTCATCTGTTTCTTATTCAGAAATGCTCAGCCTGATGCTTTTTATCGCATCACTAATTCTAGTTCTATTATTAGGATCAAGTAAGTAATGAATCGAACCAGATTCAAAACACAAAAATTCAATAATTCTCAATGAAGATAATATTGCAAGTCTCATGTCGTTGATTCCAATTGTAAGACCTTTGGGAATAAAATGTAAAAACTCATTTCTGACACGATCATGTAACCACAGAATCCGTTTATTTTCTTCTCGAGTAAGTTTTACGGGTTTTACTCCGACCATACGTCTCATCCAATATTTTTCATCCTGAACTCGAGTAAGTGAAGTTTCAAAACCAATCAAATTTTGTTTCCCTTTTTTGCTAGGGATTAGCACATTATCATAATTACCGTTTTCTAAGCTCATAATACAGAAAGCATAGAGCGATTGATCTATCGAAATACCTATCCATTTCCATTTTAAATTGTCATCTCTTTCAAAGAAATGGACAGCCGTTTCGAGAAAATCAATAGCATTTTCTTTGGTGTTAACAAAAAGAGTTTTTCTATTCTCTCGGTTTAAATCATAAAATGACTTTTCATCTTTATAGTTTTTTACAAAATCTAAAAATTTCTTCGTTCTGTTATAATCTTCCATTTTCGATTTTCCGTGATTATATCTGGATTCCGGCTTTCGCCGGAATGACATTGATTAAAGATTCTTTGTGCCTCCGTGTCTTTGTGGTTACTGCTTTTCCGGTTTCTCCTTCTCCCCGCTCTCCTGCTCAAACCGTTTCTTCCCGGCCGCTTCTTCGATCACCGTCTCCATCGCTTTGCGATTGTTTTCGTTTTGCATGCCAACCAATGTAGGAACGGTCGAAAGACCGTTCCTAGGTGCGGATTTTCATCCGCACCTACATAAAGAATTCGCTGCGCCTTTGTACCTCTGCGGTTAATGTTTTTCAGATTCCGGTTTCTCTTTCTCCCCGCTCTCCTGTTCGAACCGTTTTTTCCCCGCCGCTTCTTCGATCACCGTCTCCATCGCTTTGCGCTTGTCTTCGTTCTGCATGTCGGTAAAAGCGGAGGTTGCTGCAAAATTTCCTCCGCCGCTCGTCATCTTTTTATTGATGATCGCCCAGAGCAGCAGCGCCGCCAGCGCGATGAGGATGGTCCAGATGATTATGCCAGTCATGGTTTCCTCCAACCACCCTCAATGCCCTCCCCCTTTATCCCCCTCCTTGGAGGGGGACAGGGGGAGGGTGGGGGTGGTACTATAATTGAACCAACTGCACCTGTATCACTTCCTGCGTCCGAGAGCGGATCATTTCGAGCGTGTAGTCGCTCGGCTTCGATTCGAGTTTGAGCGAGCAGACAGCAGTATCGCTCCCTTCAAAGATCAGGTTCTCCACTTCTTGGATGTTGATGCTCTCCGTCTTCAAACTGTTGAAGACATTCGCCAGCACTCCCGGCTTGTCGTAGTGACGGATCACCAATTGAAATTTTGCTGCCGTCACTTTCGCTCTATTCACCCAGTTCTTCACCGTGCCGCGCTCTTTGTATTGCTTTATGATTGCAACCGTTTCGTCCGCGATGGCATTCTGCGCCTGCTCGGTGGAGGCGCCGATGTGGTGCGTGCCGTACACATTCGGCAATTCTCTCAACTTGTTCGTGAACGGCGAGGTCTTGTCTTCCGGTTCGCCAGAGAAGACGTCGAGTCCCACGCGGATCTTTCCCGCTTTTGCCGCTTCGTACAATGCTTCTTCATCAACAACTTCCCACCGGGAGGTGTTCAAGAAGATTGCATTTGGTTTCATCAATGCAATAATCTCTTTGGAGACAATCTTCTTCGTCTCCGGTTTCAGTGCAAGGTGAACAGAAACAATATCACTTTCTGCAACAAGTTCGTTGATCGTCAATGCACGCTGAACGCCTAATTCTTCCGCCGCTTCATCGGTCAGCGAACGGGACCAGGCAATTACATTCAGTCCGAATGCTTTTGCGCGGCTAATAACTTCTTTTCCGATTTGCCCTACACCGATAATGCCAAGCGTCTTGCCGAGGATACCGTCCGCTTTAGAGTATTCGCTCTTATTCCATTTCCCGTTGCGCAGATCGACCACGTTGTCGGGAATACGGCGGTCAATCGCCAGCAGCAATCCCATCGTCAGTTCGGCTACAGCAACGGAATTTTTTCCGGGACAGTTGGAGACGTAAATGCCGCGGGCATTTGCCGCTTTCATGTCGATATTGTTCACGCCGGCGCCAGCACGGATGATAAGAGACAAATTTTTTGCAGCGGAAATACAATCTGCGTGCACTTCGGTAGAACGGACAACGAGAATGTTGCAGTCGCCGATCGCTCCGGCAAGTTCTTCCGCTTTTGTCTTCGGTTTGTTGATGACGGTTGCACCAAGCGATTCAAGATCATGGATTGTTTTTTCCGGCAATAAATCGGCGATAAACACTTTCATAGAAGACTCCTTTGTATGAGTTCTTTTTGTTCAGACAACAAAGGCGAGGTATTGCCTCGCCTTCGTCATTCATTGTCAATACAGAAACCAATTGATGTTACTTATCATCCACAACTTCAAAGTCGGCGTTCTCGACCTTCTTGCCTCCTTCGCCGCCGCCCGATTGCTGTCCGCCTTGCGAGGATTGACTACCTTGCGGTCCGGCTCCTGCGCCCGCTCCCGGTTGTGGTCCGGCATTTTTTGCCGCTTCGTACATTTTCGTTGATGCTTCGTTCCAGAGAGCGTTCAACGCTTCGGTCTTTTCTTTGATACCTGAATTCGCTTTGATCGCCTCTTCAAGAGCTGTTGCAGCACTTTCTAATTTAGCCTTTGTATCGGCATCGAGTTTGTCGCCGAACTCTTTGATTTGTTTGCGCGTAGAAAAGACGAGAGAATCTGCCTGGTTCTTCGTTTCGATCTCCTCTTTCTTCTTCGCATCTTCGGCGGCATGTGCCTGGGCATCCTTCTTCATCTTCTCGACTTCTTCCTTGCTCAATCCTGACGAAGAAGTAATGTGGATATTTTGCTCCTTGCCGGTTGCTTTGTCTTTTGCGGAGACATGCATAATGCCATTCGCATCAATATCGAATGTTACTTCAATCTGCGGTACGCCGCGCGGTGCCGGCGGAATTCCGTCGAGATGGAACCTGCCGAGCGTGCGGTTATCGATTGCCATCGGACGTTCACCTTGCAACACGTGTATTTCAACCGACGTTTGACTGTCAGCTGCAGTACTGAAGATTTCGCTTTTACGTGTTGGAATGGTCGTGTTTGCTTCAATCAGTTTTGTCATCACGCCGCCAAGCGTTTCGATACCGAGCGACAACGGAGTAACGTCAAGCAGCAGAACGTCAGTTACATCACCGGCAAGTACGCCGCCCTGAATTGCAGCACCAACTGCAACCACCTCATCCGGATTCACACCTTTGTGTCCTTCTTTGCCGAAGAATTTCTTCACAAGCTCCTGCACGGCGGGCATACGGGTCATTCCGCCGACGAGGATGATTTCATCAATCTGGCTGATGGAGAATCCCGAATCCTTAATCGCTTTCTCGGTCGGCGCAAGGCACCGCTTCAACAAATCGTCAACCAACTGCTCAAACTTCGAGCGGGTCAAGTTGAGATTCAAATGCTTCGGTCCATCCTGCGTAGCGGTGATGAACGGCAGGTTTACTTCAGTCTGCATCGATGACGACAATTCGATCTTCGCCTTCTCTGCCGCTTCACGCAAACGCTGCAGTGCCATCGGGTCTTTCAACAGATCGACTCCCTCCTGCTTTTTAAATTCGTCAGCAAGATATTCAACCAATCGCTGATCGAAGTTATCTCCGCCGAGGTGGGTGTCGCCGTTTGTTGATTTCACTTCGAAGACGCCGTCGCCAAGTTCGAGGACAGAGATATCGAACGTTCCACCGCCAAGATCGAACACTGCAACTTTTGTATTCTTGTGTTTCTTATCCAAACCGTACGCAAGTGCAGCAGCGGTCGGTTCGTTTACAATTCTGCGAACAGTTAATCCTGCAATCTCGCCCGCTTCTTTTGTTGCTTGACGCTGCGCGTCGTTGAAGTATGCGGGAACCGTAATCACCGCTTCCGTTACTTTTTGTCCGAGATAATCTTCCGCGGTCTGTTTCATCTTCTGCAAGATCATTGCAGAAATTTCCGGCGGTGAATAGACACGATCAGAAATTTTTACACGAGCCGTGTTGTTATCTCCCGTGACAACTTCGTATGGAACAAGTTTCATCTCTTCGTTCACTTCATTCATAAATCGTCCCATGAAGCGTTTGATCGAGTACACGGTGTTCTTTGAATTCGTCACCGCCTGCCGCTTGGCAGCCTGCCCGACAAGCCGCTCGCCATTCTTTGCAAATGCCACAATCGACGGGGTTGTGCGTGCACCTTCAGAATTCGCGATGACGACAGGTTCGTTTCCTTCCATCACGGCAACAACCGAGTTGGTGGTGCCGAGATCAATTCCAATAATTTTTCCAGCCATTGTTTTTTCCTTTCATGTTTAAAATATATAGAGTATTCTGGTTGCAATCTTTACAATGAACGTGCCACGATGATAGTGGCTATTTTGCTCTAATTTCAAGGAGGCAAGTTTCATCCCAATGACAGCATGTCAGATGATTCATTTGAAATTCTGCCAGATTAGTCGT
>JBFMFY010000101.1:0-7587 GCA_040751955.1 Bacteroidota bacterium | reverse complement strand
TCTGTGTAGTTTCTCCGCCACAGGCGGATGCGCCTATGGCGCAAAAGAACGTTTGACCGTATCATTCTACTTCGTGATGCGACAGGGAATCTTTTTCTCTTGACTTGTTCCTTTTTAATATGGTTAGCCGGCATTTAGGCGCTTAAATGAAACCTTATTTGAGAATCAATTAAATTTCGAAAATAACTTATAGAATCATTGTGGATTTCAACATACGTCCAATTTGGTTTTCTGTAAGGAAACTTAAATATTGCAGGGACTTCACGAAGCGAAACGTTTTCATCTCGAAACCTTATTGCAGGAACTATGATGCCCTTTGAATTTTGCACAAGAGTGCCTGCAAATACAACAGGGCTTTCCTGCGATATTTGAATAAATGAAAAATATCTTTCGCCAGAATAATTTAATATTTCATTCTTATCATTTCTTGTTTTGATACGAAATGTGTTGGGATGTGAACATAATTGTAAATCAAATATTAGATCAAGAATAATCACAATCAAATTAGGAAGCCGATTTTCAAAAATATTGTTAAAATCATTTAGAGTATTCTGATCCATAAAATATTCCCTTATTAATTGATGCTCGATAATATTATTATATCAACGACAAGTAGTGCTGGGATGATAATAGCGTAATAACCCATTGTGGATAGACCAGAAGAAGGCTTATAGTTTTTAACTTCAGCAGGGTCCTGAATTACAGTGTATTGAATTCTCTGACCAGAAAAGGAGTGTATTTTAAAGATGACATCCTTATAGGTAATGATACTGTCAGATGGAACATCATATTTTAAATCTTGAGAAAATGCTGGGCGAGCATACGTCCCCATTGGTTCAATTATTTCATACTCTCGATAAGTAAATTGCAAAACTCCTTGAGAAACACCACCATAAATTAGTTCCTTTTTCATCCCTTCCTTTTTACCGTCTTCTTCTTTTCCGAGAGCCCAAGAGATAATTGGTGAGCCAACTGTAACCATTTTACCTTGATTAATTGAATAGTCCTTCTCTAAAAAACTTGAGTAAGTGCAAGACATTAAAAATATTGAAAAAAGAAATGCTGTAAATTGTTTCATTTTGAACCCCCTTTGTAAAGATGAAATGCCGGCTAACTAGTTATTAGGTTGACTGAGTCGGCTTTGTACTCTCTAATGAGTACAAGGTTGACTCCGAATAAGATATTTCTTATTATTTAGAAAATTCATAGGGGAAATCTTATGCAGCAAAAACTGCTCGATGCCGTCCGCGAAACCGTCCGGCTGAAACATCTCAGCCTCAGAACCGAAGATGCATACATCGCCTGGATCAAGGAGTTTGTCCTGTTCCATAATAAGCGTCACCCGAATGAAATGGGGGAGCCGGAGATTCGTTCGTTCCTCTCCTATCTCGCCCAGCGTAAATCTGTCTCTTCTTCCACTCAAAATCAAGCCTTGAATGCAATCATTTTTTTATATGTACAGGTGCTCGGAAAGAAGATCGGAGAGATCGGTCCTGTCATCCGGGCACACCGCACAAAACGGCTTCCAGTCGTTTTTTCACAGGATGAAGTGCGCGAAATTCTGGGACAGATGAACGGAACGCCCAAACTCGTTGCATCGCTCCTGTACGGCTCGGGTCTCCGCCTGATGGAAGCGATCCGCCTCCGCATCGGGGATCTCGATTTCGACAGAAACATTATTGTTGTTCGTCGCGGTAAAGGGGATAAAGACCGCGTCGCTCCTCTTCCACTTACGCTTGTTCCCTCGTTGAAAACTCAGGTGAAGAAAGTCGAAGCGATCCACGAGCAGGATTGCCGGGAAGGTTTCGGCGAAGCAATGCTTCCGGGTGCGTTGAATATCAAGTATCCTCTCGCATCAAAGGCACTCTCTTGGCAATTCCTCTTTCCGTCGGACAGGCGGTCGCGCGATCCCCGTTCAGGAATGCTCTTCCGGCATCACATTCATGACAGCTATATTCAGCGCGAGGTAAGCAAAGCAGTCGATCGGACAGGAATAACGAAACGGGGAACGTGCCATTCATTCCGCCACTCCTTCGCAACACATCTGCTGGAAAAAGGATACGATATCCGCACCGTGCAGGATTTATTGGGACACGCCGATGTGCGAACAACGATGATCTATACGCACGTGCTGAACCGGGGAGGAATTTCTGTAAAATCACCTTTGGACTAGGAACGATGTCTGACACCTTCATTATTTTTTCCAGTGGCGTCTGACATCTGCGCGGAGGAGGATGTCTGACACCTTCAACATTTTTTCCGGTGGTGTCTAACATATGCGCGAACGGGAATGATGCCCTACACGCCATTACAAAAAAATATATATCAATTTCTTTTACGCGTCGGATAGAAATCGGCGGCGGAGTGTGCGAATTGACCGCATATCATGCCATGAGTGCATTACATAAGCACGTCATTCCCGCGGATTTTCGGCGGGAATCTATCTTGCATACAAGCAAACTCTGGCATGACCTCCCACAAAGCAGCCGATTCTTAAATACTCATCTACTCAACGGCTCAACTACTTTCTCATTCATCCACCCGCTATCATTACATCCACATCCAGCACCTCTTCCAGCAGTTCCTTTTTCCGTTCGGCGCCCCACACTTCCATCTCGGTATTTTTTCCCCGTGCTTTCTTCAACCGGATCGTCACATTTTTTCCTGAACGCTTCACCACTACATCCTTCACCGATGAAACATGCGTCCGATCGAGCCCATCTGCAATGCGCAGAATGCCCGAAAGAATCCGCACGATCTGCTGGTCCTGATTGTTGAGCTGGGCAAATCCCTCATGCTTCGGTTTCGGATGGCTCTTGCGGTGATACCGCGCTATGTTGCCGATGATCTCCTTCTCATTGTCGGTATAGCCGAGCAGTTCGCTGTTCTTAATAAGATAATGCGCGTGGCGGTGATGGTTGGAATGTGAAACGAAAATGCCGATCTCATGCAGGATCGCCGCCGCTTCAAGAAATTCCCGTTCGAGGCGCCCCAGTTTGTGCAGCGGCTGCAACTGATCAAAGAGCCGTACGGCGAGATGCGCCACATGGTCAGAATGTTCCTTTTCGTACTTGAATGTATCGGCAAGATGCTGCACCGATTTATAGCGGACGTTGTCGAGCGTGTGAAAGTCCCGCACGTTGTACCACTTCTCTATCGTGTCAAGGATGATCCCTTCGCGCAGTGCGAACTCCGACACAGTCATCTCTTTGATGCGGAGCGCTTTGAAACTCTGTTCAAGGATGATCGCCCCGCCGATGATGATGTCGGCGCGCGCGGCATCCAGTCCGGAGATTTTCGCACGCTGCTTCACCGTCTTCGCGTCGCACAGCAGATCAACCGCATCGAATAACTCATCGGCGGTAAATGTGAATCCGTTCATCGAACTGTCGGAGTACTCTCCGCGCCGCAAGCGGATGATCCGCGCAACGGACATAATGGTGCCGCTGCTGCCGACCACAAGCGAGTATTTCGATCTCTTCGCTTCGCGTACCACCGGCGCAAGCATTCCGGCAACAAATGTTCTGCATTCTTTCAGCTGTTCGTCGGTCAACTCGTCCACCGTAAAAAACCGCTGTGTCAAACGGATGGCGCCGAGTTTCAAGCTGTTTTCGTACATCACGTCCCTTTTTTTTCCCACAAGGTACTCCGTGCTGCCGCCGCCAATGTCCATCATCAGCAGCGGTTTCTCCTGCACCGGCAGCGCCTGAATGATGCCGAGATAGATCAGCCGAGCTTCCTCAAAGCCGGAAGCGACCTCGATCTTAATCTCCAGTTCCGCATACACTCGCCGGATAAATTCGTTCTGGTTTAACGCCTCGCGGACGGCGCTGGTGGCTATGGCGCGGATCGGCGCGTGGTACGCATCGGAAATTTTTTTGTACCGGCGGAGCGTTTCGATGCCGCGGTTCATCGCCTCTTCGGTCAGGTACTTCATGTCGCTCGAACCTTGTCCCAGCCGCACGCTCTCTTTCACGCGATCAACTACTTTGAATGTCTTCTTGTTCTTGTCGATCTTCACGATCACCATGTGGAACGAGTTCGTACCGAGATCGATGGCGGCAAGGTGGTCGTGTTCAAGTCCGTTTGGTTTCATAAAATAAAACTATAGATTTTTGTACTTATTCACTTCGTCATGCTGAGCGCAGCGAAATCCCACTGTACAGGATACCGCTCGATGATTTACTAAAGGCGGTACATCCGGGTTTTTTATTCCCTGGATTCTTCGGCTTCACTACGTTCGCCTCACCACACGCCGTAGGCAGAATGACAACTGCTCTTGTGCACGTGTCATTCTGAACGAAGTTCCGGCGAAGACGGGACGGAGTGAAGAATCCAGAAAATTATTTCACATGTTCCCGCCCAGCCTGCCCGCCGCGCTGCTTGGCGAAGGCGGATAAATGTTTGGGAATGTCGGTAAATTTTTTTTCACGCTTGTCATTCTGAACAAGTTCCGACGTTGTTCATCGGAACGAAGTGAAAAATTCAGCCATTAATTTTTCTGGATTCTTCGCCCCGCTGCGAAACGCGGGACTCAGAATGACAGCCATACAAACTATTCCCTTCCCATCGATCTCAATTGTTTCGGCTGCAGCAGCCACTTCAATGTACCGCTCCCTTTCCTCACACTCCCGCCGATCTCGATCAAACAAAGAGCCCCTTTTTTAAATTCGACTACCGCATCATTCACCCCAAGCAGCGACGATGCAACAAAACTCAAATGTGGTTCATGCCCCACGATCATCACGGAATCACTCTTTTTCTCTTTGTTCAATAGGTCGAACAATGCTTCGTTATCCGCACCGGGCAGAAGCAGATCGGTGATCTTCACTTTTCTCTCCGCTTTCAAACTTCGTGCGGCGATCTCAGCCGTTTCTCGCGCGCGCGATAACGGACTTGTATAGATAACATCGATCTCTTTCACCAGCAACGGAAAACATACCGCTTCCTGTTTCATCTTATCAATCCCTTCGTGTGTAAGAGGGCGGTCGTCATTTGGATATTCGTCGGTGCCGCGGGCAACGGCAATTGCGTGGCGAAGGATGTAGAGATTCATACTATCAATATGTCGTTACAATTGTCATGAGTACAATCTACAAACAGCATACTTGTGAAACGCAGGAAGTGTCTCGGTTTTGACTGAACTGTCATGTCCGAATATTTCTATGTAAAGATCCTTCGGATCGGGCATCGATCAATTGATTGCCGCCAGAAGCATGCGGGAATGACGCACTTCCTTAAATTAAACGTATAGAGACTTCTGAAAAATGCAACATCATTGTCATTCCGAGGAGCGCAGCGACGAGGAATCTGAGAAATTCTTTCAAAATCCCCAATCAGATTTCTCGCTTCGCTCGAAATGACAAAGGGAAATGAATATTTCAGAAGTCACTGTATACTGAGACACCATCGAAACTTATGAAGAAATAGATTGTATTGCCATATTCCGTACGATTATTCTTTTGTGAACTTTTGGTGGAACAATCCGGGAACAACCGCCGTCTAAAATTCCACACAGACCCCAAATCACAAATAGTATGGAGGAGGTTATATGAAATCACGATTATTGTTTGTTGTCCCGCTGCTGATTGCAGCGGTATCGTTCTCTTTCGCCGGGGACGATGTCACTGTTGTAAAAAGCAAATCGAAAAAACAGGGGTATCTCGGTGTCAGCATTCAGGATGTCACGCCCCGTCTTGCACGCGAAGTTGAATTGAAAGTGAAAGAAGGAGCGTACGTGAATGAGGTTGTTGAAGAAAGCCCAGCCGAAACGGGCGGTGTAAAGAAAGGAGATGTCGTCACCGAGTACAACGGTAAGAAGATCGAACTAGCGGAAGATCTGACGAAAGAGGTGCGTAACACGAAACCGGGAACAAAAGTGAATGTTACCGTTGACCGGAAAGGGGAAAAGAAAACTCTCGCTGTCACGGTCGGAAAAAATAAATTCCGCATGCCGATGGCAATAGCCGCCCCGCATGCGCCGAAAGTGATCATCAACCGTTTCGGCGATATTGAGGGGATGGAATTGATGGAATTGAACAAGCAGCTCGGGGCGTACTTTGAAGCACCGAACGGAAAAGGTATTCTTGTGAAAGAAGTGGAGAAAGAAAGCAATGCGGAGAAAGCCGGAATCAAGGCAGGTGACGTGATCATAAAAATCGGTTCTGAGGATGTGGAGGACATTGATGACTTTCACGATGCGTTGGAAGATGTGGACGAAGGAGAGAAAGTTTCCGTTGACATTCTGCGCAAAGGGAAAAAGAGCACCGTCTCGCTGGAAATCTCTGAAGAGAATTACGGCATCTGGCATTGGGATGGCGACAATTTTGACAACAACTTTGAATTGCGCATTCAACCTCATCTGGAAAAGTTGCAGCGCGAAATGGAGATCAAGATGCGGGGCATGCCGGACATCGAACGTGATTTATTCCGAGTAAAAATGCGCAGAGGAAATACGGAAGTATAATGTGCGTTGGGTTGTGCAGCGGTGGGTCAAAAAAATCCCGTGGTTGGTGGCTGCGGGATTTTTTATTTGAAGAGACTTCTGAAAAATGCAACCTCATCGTCATTCCGAGGAGCCTGCCTGCACGAAGCCGATGCTTCGTTTCGGCAAAGGCAGGTGTAGCGACGAGGAATCTGAGAAATTCTTTCAAAATCGCCAACCAAATTTCTCGCTTCGCTCGAAATGACTATGCGAAATTAATATTTCAGAAGTCTGTTGAATATAAAGTGCCGGAACGTCATCCTTTGACGCGTCCCAATTTGAAAATCAATCAGGACTTGCTCAGGATGACTCTAAATTGTTTTTCGTTCCTCCTTACAACCCAAACAGCACAAAATCTTTGATTGTCTGCAGGTAAACCGATTCACCCATCTTCGCCGGCACCTCTGAGTGATCGGCTCCTTGCACCGAAATAAATTTCTTCGGATCGTTCGCGTTGGCGTACAGCACCTTTCCGTTCTTCTCCATATCAATGAATGTATCGTTTACACCGTGCAGTATCAGCACCGGCGTGTGGACATTCTTGATCTTCTCGTCGTTTTTGTATTCCCCTTCCATCACATACGAACTCGGCAGATCGAGCAGCGTAGCGCTTTTCGTCAATACGGAAGCAGAAGCGAATGCCGCTTCCGTGATTAACCGTCTCGGCGTAAAGACCGACGATGCGAGATGAATAGCAGGCGCGCCGCCGAGTGAGAATCCGTACACCGTAATCGAACTGTCGGCAAATCCTTGCGAACGGACATTGGCGTACGCCGCCGTTGCGTCCGAATACACTCCCGCTTCACTCGGTTCTCCCTCGCTCATTCCATATCCCTGATAATCATAGATAAATACGTTGAATCCCATTTTGTAAAACAGTTCTACTCGATCCCAATAGAACTGCAGATGGTCTCTGTTGCCGTGGTTATAAAGAATAATATTCGACTCGCCGGCGTTCGGAGACTTCACCATATATCCGTAGATTTTTTTCCCTTGCGATGTCATCACGACCTGCGTCCTGCTCGACTCCGGTATCACGGTCGTCCGAAGGTTGTACGACGCGAGTGTGTCATTATTGAAGAGTGAGCTGTCGAGATCAAAAC
>JBFMFY010000100.1:0-7780 GCA_040751955.1 Bacteroidota bacterium | reverse complement strand
CGTTCTCAGGACTTTTATTTGTATCTCAAAGAATACGAGTTCCGTTTCAATAACAGGCACTCGGATATCAAACAATTAATTCTTAAAATCTTTTTCAATGCTTGAGTTCTATCTAGTCAAGCCCCTAGAATTAATCAGGAGAAAATATGAAGAAGACACTGGCGATTTTATTTGCATTGGTTTATTGCTATTCAGTGCTCACAGCAAACGAAGTCGTGACACTGACACCATCGAAACCAAAGATCGGCGATAAGATTACACTCACATACAGTTCTGATCATCCATCCGCAGCATTGAAAGAAGCAAAAGAGATCACGGCTCAAGTGCTTGTGGTGCGCCAGGAGAACGGAGGAAAAGTATTTGAATACCCGATGACCAAAAACGGTGCTGTGTGGAAAGTGACATTCACGCTTGACGAAAAATCCGCCCGATTGTTATTGTTCAGGTTCTACGACGGAAAGAATCTCGATGACAATACGAAAAATGTTTGGAGCAATTTCATCTACGGTAAAAACGGCAAACCATTACGCGATGCGCAGTATCTTCGTTCATTCCTCTACCGTTTCAACTACTATGCCGGATTCCCGCACGACAAAGACCTTGTTCTTGCACAAAAAGATCTCGACGGTGAATTGCAACTCTATCCCGACAATGTGAAAGCCATCGGCGCGAATTGGGATCTTGCTGCACAAGTAAAGCGAGATCCTGCAACGATGAAAATGATCAAAGAGCAGCTCGATATTCAATTGAAGAAAAACTCGTCAAGCGAGGAGAATATCAATCATCTGCTCATCTGGGTAGAACGGGTATATTCAAAAGGAAAAGCTGACAGTATCCGTACGATATGGACCAATAAGAATCCGAAAGGGCTCATTGCCGAATCATGGCTTCGAGGTCAGTTGGCAGCCGAACGGGATACGTTCAAGCGGGTGGAACTGGCGGAGAAATATCTTTTGCTCTTCCCGTTAAAGGAGGAATACGGGAATTTATTTATGAGCGTGTATATACGTGCAAAGATGTACGACAAAGCGCTGGCAATGCTTGCAGCGATGAAGAATCCTATCGTGTCAGCGTACAATTCTATTGCGTGGAGGCATATCGAAAAAGATGAAAAACTTGAGGAGGCGGTCTCGTGGGCGAAAAAAGGATACGATGTCGCGTTACGCGATCCGAAGAGCACGAAACCTGAATACATGACGTTGAACGATTGGATTCAGCAGATGAAGTACAACAGGAGTTCCATCGGTGACACGTACGCATTCGGACTGATGAAGTTGGGAAAGTATGATGACGCGAATGCTGTTTTTGAAGATGCCTACGCTGCAAGCGAAGGAATGGATGAAGAGATCAACACCCATTACGTTGACTGTCTGATGAAATCCGGAAAGAACGAGAAAGCGATGGAGGTTGCATTTGCATCCGTTGCAAAAGGAATGGCAGGTGAGCAATTGACAGAAATGTACAAGACTGCATATACCACTGTTAAGGGCTCAAATGCCGGTTTTGATTCTGTCTATGCGCTGGCAAAGTACGAAGCGGTAAAAAAATTGAAAACAAAATTAAAGAAAGAAATTATCGATCAACCGTCGATTGATTTTGAGTTGAAGTCATTAGATGGCTCGATGGTAAAACTCTCAGACCTGAAAGGTAAAGTAGTCGTCCTCGATTTCTGGGCAACATGGTGCGGACCATGCCTTTCGTCCTTCCCTACACTGCAAAAAGTCTATAACAAGTACAAAGAGAACCCGAATATTATGATTCTTGCAATGAACACATGGGAACGGGTGAAACCGGAAGAACGCGAACAGCATGTAAAGAACTTCATGGAGAAAAACAAATATACATTCCCTGTTCTTTTTGACACAGATGTTGTCTCCAAATACGAAGTAGAAGGAATTCCGACGAAGTTCATCATTGACCAGAACGGCAGAGTCCGTTTCAAAGATGTTGGATTCGGAGGTGCGCAGGAGATGGAAGATAAGATGAATCTCCAGTTCGAAATGCTCTTATCCGGTGATCTCTCATTATCCGGACAGTAAAATGTAAGAGCGAATTAAATTTCAAAGCCGGTATAAAATCCGGCTTTTTTATTGAATTGAAGAGATTTCTCCTTTTTTACCGATTTAAGCCCGTGTTTCGCCGAATTGACGCCAACTTTAAGGCAACAATTGGGTATGTTAAGGCAGAAAAAATTGGGAGGACCTATGGAATATACACGCCGCCGTTCAGACGGAACACTTGTCGCCGGCATCATTCTTATCAGCATCGGTTTACTTTTCTTCCTTCAAAATTTCGATCTGATCTACATCGGATCAATCTGGCAGCACTGGCCCCTCGTCTTTGCACTCATCGGGATTGTAAAATTATTCACGATGGAAAACCGGAAACAATTCGGTGAGGCGATCTGGTGGATCTTTCTCGGTATGTGGCTCTATGTTTCAATCCGCAATCTGTACGGTTTGACTTTCAGCGATACATGGCCCGCATTAATCATTGCGTGGGGTATCAGCATCATCTGGAAATCGTACACGCACAACGCATATCGTTTAGTGAAGGAGTAATATCATGGAAAATAAAAAAGTATCAATCGTCTCCCCGCAATTTGTCCTCGGCATTCTCATCATCGCCGTCGGCGTCGTTTTTATGCTGGACAATCTGGAGATTCTCTATGCGGGAGATTTTCTCCGCTACTGGCCCGCGCTTCTGGTTGTGTGGGGAATTTCAAAAGTGGCACAGTCGCCCGGAAGCCCCGGAAAAACATTCGGCTGGATCTTGATCGTCATCGGATCGTTTATGCTGCTCGATCGGCTCGACTTCATCACATTCCGTATCCGCGATTGGTGGCCGTTGATCCTCATTATCATCGGATTGAATTTCCTGCGGGGATCGTGGATGCGGTCGCGTGCGAAAAGCGGCGAGAATAGTCCATGGGTCTCCGAAGGGAAAGATTCCGAAAATTTCATCAAGCACATCGCAATCATGAGCGGTGTCCGTCGACAGGTGACCACAAAAACATTTCAAGGGGGCGAACTGACTGCAATTATGGGCGGGTGTGAGATTGATTTGCGTGAAGCGGATATCAAAGGGGAAGAAGCAGTGCTCGATGTCGTTGCGATCTGGGGCGGAATTGAGATTCGTGTGCCGATGGGATGGAGTGTTTCAGTAAAAGCCATGCCAATCATGGGAGGAGTTGATGACAAGACGTACCCTGCAAAAGAAGGGCAGAACAAACGGCTCATACTCACAGGCAATATTGTAATGGGGGGAGTGGAAATTAAGAATTAGTGACTTCTGACCATCATGAAATCATGAAATAGCTGTGCATCCCATTCTCTCCGATAAAAAACGACTCACCATCTATCTTGTCATTTGGGGAATGGTCGGAATCCTCTCCGGCTTTATTCTCGCATCTCTGACAGGTGCGGAGTTTTTACATACTACGGTATTTGCATTCCCGCTGTTGATGATCTATTCCCAGATGAACCTCTCGGCGTGGTACATTTCCAAAGCATTTCCGCTCCACAAAACGTCGATCTGGCGCGTGCTTCTTGTTGTGTTCGTTTCGATCGTTTTTGTGAGCGCTATCTGGACGTTGATGGCGTGGGGGTGGCTGTCTATTGTTGAGCAGATTTTTACCGTTACGCTCTTTCAATATCCTCCTGTCCAAATAGTTTTAGTGATTTTCGGCGTCGGTGATCAGATCTTCATCATCTCGCTGGCGCTGTCATATCTCCTCGTTGTCTTTGAGCATTCGAGAAATGCTGAGCGGCGTGCATTCGAACTGCGGCTCCTCGCACAAAGCGCGGAATTGAAAGCACTGCGCATGCAAATCGATCCACATTTTCTCTTCAACAGCTTGAATTCTATCAGCGCATTGACGGCACATGACCCCGAAGGGGCACGGTCAATGACGATGACGCTTGCCGATTTCTTCCGCAAAAGCCTGATGTTCGGTGCAAAGGATGTCATTACGCTGAAGGAAGAACTTTCTCTTCTCAATCATTATCTCGATATTGAAAAGATCAGGTTTGGGAAACGGCTTTCTGTACAGCAGAACATCGACGAGGCGGCTTTGACCTGTTTCATTCCTCCGCTGCTGATGCAGCCGCTGCTTGAGAATGCAATCAAATATGGTATTGCAGACACGCTGGAAGGGGGAACGATCCTGATCTCGGCACAGAAGAAAAGCAACCGGCTTTTTCTTGCAATGGAAAATCCAATCGATCCCGATGCGCCGAAGAAAAAAGGAACCGGACTCGGTATGGACATTGTGAAGAAACGGCTGCAGACGGCGTACGGCGACGACGGCGATCTCAAGACATTTGTGAATGAAAAATTCTTTCAAGTGATCCTTTTCCTTCCCGCAAAAGAAAAATCATGAAAACCAATAAGATTAAAACGATTATTGTTGACGATGAAGAACTAGCCCGCGGACTTGTACGGGAGTACCTGCTGACGCATCCCGAAATTGACATTGTTGCCGAATGTGCAAACGGCTTTGAGGCGGTGAAAGCAGCGACCGAACTTTCCCCCGATCTGATGTTCCTCGATATTCAGATGCCGAAGTTGACCGGATTTGAGGTGATTGAGTTGATCGAAAATCCTCCCGCAGTCATTTTTGTGACTGCATTCGATCAGTACGCGTTGAAAGCATTCGAAGTGCACGCAGTCGACTACCTGCTCAAACCGTACAGCAAACAGCGGTTCGACGAAGCATTGTCGCACGCTGTGGAACATCTCGACGTACGCCAGCCGGAAAAAACAAAAGAAATAGCCGCAGCGGCAAAACCGCAGGAACAGATTCTCGAGCGTGTGCTGATCAAAGAAGGAAGCAAGGTACTTGTTATTCCCGTTGAAAAGATCGATTACATTGAAGCGCAGGACGACTATGTTTCGTTCCGTGTTGAAGGAAAATCTCACCTAAAAATGCAGCGGCTTGCAGAACTCGAATCGTTGCTCAACAACCGGCATTTCGTACGCATTCATCGTTCGTACATTTTGAACATCGAGCGTCTTGCCAAGATCGAATTATTTGCAAAAGATTCCCGCACTGCAATTCTCAAGGATGGTACACAGCTGCCGGTCAGCCGAACGGGATACGATAAGTTGAAAGAGTTGCTCTAACTCTTTCTTTTCATCCCATCTCTCCTTATACTCACGAACGTATGCCTGTTCGAATTCCATATGCACATGTCATCTCTGGCGTGCCGGATATTGTTCTCGCGTTCGCGTTTCTCGCGACATGGATCGATCCGTTTGCACTGGGAGAGAACATGGTGCCGTATCTGTTCCAGGTGATGCTGCTGGAGTTCATCATTATTCATTCGTCGGGATTTATGAGCGGCATCATGTTCAGCGGAACAGAAAAGAAAAAAAAGATCATGATGCTGTCGGGACTTGGCGGGTTCTATATGCTCTTTGCCGGAGGATTTGCACTCGGCTTCAAGTCATGGTGGCCCGTCATCACATTCGGCGGGTTGCTGTTGAACAGGATGCTGAGCGTTCTCCTGGGACAATCTCCCGAAGGGGAAGAGAAAATGTTTGCGATGAAAATGTGGGGAGCGAATGTTGTTTTCTATCTGTTGTCGGTTTTCGCCGTCATTATCCTGCCGCTGCCGGTGCTCGGCGTTTCATCCGATCACTTGAGCCATCTTGATATGTCCGGCGAATTCGTTGATCAACCCCACCTGATGATGGCATGGGGATTTTTGTACTTTTTGGCTGCGGGTCTGTTCGAACTCTCTCAAGGTACCACAGTACAGCCAGAACAATGAAACATATTCTCGTCGCCGGAGCCTCCGGCAATCTCGGACAACTCGTCGTTCAGGAACTGAAATCGCAACAATATCGTACCCGTGCGCTTTCCCGCGCGCACCGTGATACCCGTGCTGATGAGACAATCATTGCAGATCTCTCGCACCCGGCTGCATTGCAACGGTGCTGTCACGGGATTGATATCGTCATCAGCTGTGCAGGTGCGTCGATGAACATCAGGAACATTTTCGACCGCTCGTCATTTACATCGGTCGACTATCACGGCAACATGCATTTGTTGAATGAAGCACGAAAGAGCGGCGTGAAAAAATTCATCTATGTATCGGTCGCGGGATCGGAACGCCTCCTGAAGACGGAATACTGCCGCGCTCATTATCAGTTTGAGCAGGCGCTGACGGAGTCGGGGATCCCGTATTCGATCATCAAGCCGACCGGATTTTTCTATTTTCTGAGAGAGATCGTCGCGATGGCGAAGAAGGGGCGCGGGATCGTGTTCGGCGATGGTTCGGCGACGTCCAATCCGATCCATGAAGCGGATGTTGCCCGCGCCGTCGTCGAATCGGTGCATGATACGGCCCCTGTGCGGGACATCGGCGGTCCTGAGATTTTTTCCCGCAGAGGAATTGTCGATCTTGCATTCAGCGTTGCGGAACGGAAAGGGACCATTGTGTCGGTACCTCCCGCGCTCTTCACGGCTCTCGCCGCACCGATGAAGGTGATCAATCCGCGCATTCATGCGCTCCTCGCATTTGGCGCCGCCGTCAGTGTCACTGATGGCACCGCACCGGCGTATGGAACCCTCAGACTCGAAGAGTATTTTCGATCAATTCGGTGAACAGGATAGCGTCATGAAAAAGTATTTCGCTCTGCTATGTTTTTTGTCGACGATATCGGATGCGCAGACCCCGCTGCGTGTGATGACCTACAATATCCGCCTCGACGTTGCAAGCGACAGCGGGAATGCATGGATCCATCGCAAAGAACATATGGTCAGCATGATCCGTTTTCATTCGCCCGATCTGGTCGGCATGCAGGAAGTGCTGCAGCACCAATTGGAGTATATACTGCGGGAATTGCCGGAGTACGGATGGTTCGGTGTCGGCAGGGATGACGCGAAAACTTCTGGTGAGTACATGGCGGTGCTGTATCGTAAAGATCGGTTCGACACGCTCCGCACCTCCACATTCTGGTGTTCAGAGAATCCCGATAAACCGGGGCTCGGCTGGGATGCCGCCTGCAACAGGACAGTGACATGGGGAAAATTCCGTGACCGAATTGATCGCACTGAATTCTTTTTGTTCAACACACACCTCGATCATGTTGGGGTGACGGCACGGAAAGAAAGTGCAAAACTGTTGATGAACAAAGTCATGGAGATTACAGGCAACGAACGAGTTGTGATTACGGGCGATTTCAATTCAATCCCGTCCGACGATCCGTACCGAATTATCATCAGCCCGAATGCAAAGAAAAGATTCTTTGATTCCCGCGCTGTTTCGAAACAACGACCGCACGGACCGAAAGGGACGTTCAACGGATTCAATACACACAACATTCCCGCCGAACCGATCGATTACATTATTGTCAGCGACGGAATCTCTGTGCTGAGGCATGGCACGCTTGCCGAATTGATCGACGGCAGATTTTCGTCCGATCATTTTCCGGTGGTTGCGGATATACTTTTTCAGTAAAACTGTCGTCACACAATGAAAGTAAAATACTACACTTGCGATGTTTTCACCAACCGTCCTTTCGGCGGCAATCAACTCGCCGTCTTTCCTGATGCGACCAATATTCCGGACAATTTGCTTCAATCCATCGCGAAGGAATTCAATTTTTCTGAAACGACATTTGTCTATCCATCGCAGAAAGTAGGATCTTCCTCAGTACAATCAAAGCAGGTTCGCATTTTCACTCCGGGAAATGAATTGCCGTTTGCCGGTCATCCGACGATTGGAACCGCTGTTGTGCTGGCGTCAATAGGTGAAATAGATTTTGGTGGGTC
>JBFMFY010000010.1:0-76433 GCA_040751955.1 Bacteroidota bacterium | reverse complement strand
ATCGTTCTTTCTATAGTACAAGATGTCTTTTACCACCCATGAAACCATAATGACTGTGAATAAATGAAAAGGTTCGATCCCGTATTTTTCGAGTGTATCGTATAATTTAGAGAAGAGTTCTTCCATTTGTTTTTGTGTTGCCTAACGGACTGGAACTAAACTGCGTTGCAACGTTCCAGCGTGCGGGATTATGTTTTAAATTAAAATGCTGTTTCGTACTGCAATCTCTATCTTAACGACACCACTCTCGATAACTCAGAGCGCAGGCGGTTGCAACGTCAGTTTGAGTGACTGGTTATGCCGCGTAACTAGTTTTTTGAATTGTGAGTTGCTGGCGGCTGGCGTCAGCCACGTTAAATTGAACGCCATAACTTAAACTCGATTTTGCTCCAACACTCACATTTACATTTTATTTGCCGCCAGCAAAGCGGCATAACGGACTGGAACTAAGCCGCCACGCAACGTTTTAGTGCGTGGAGACCGTTTATTAATTTGCTGACTTCTATTTCTATCGTATATCATGTGTAGAAAACTCATTCTCAATCACTCGGAGCGCAGGCGGTTGTGTGGTCGGCTTGAGTGACTGGTTAGGCAACAACGCAATGACTACTTTGTGGGTACTTTTTCTGTGCTGGGAAACTCAGCATATATTTCAATCTTCTCGATGTCGCTCAGTTCAATTTCACGAGGCATCTTAAGCAAGCGAGACCTTAATCCAACCAATTTTGTGCCTTCCAAAAAAACCGTGTCAAAATACATTTTAACAATGTCTTTGGTGGATTTGGAAGTTATCTCAAGTTGTGTGTTTTGGTCTGGAATTAAGTAAACCAACTCACCTTTGTCGTTCCGACATAGGATTTTGCGAATATTGTTTGCGTCATATCTTGAAGAAAAGAAAAAGCCACCAGCAGGAGTGAATGTTGAGAACGATACCATTGCCTCTGACTTTTTTTGATATTCTGACGCTTGTTGTAGAAATTCATCCGGCGATAATGAGAAATACGATGTGCAACCGTTGAAAAACAATGCTACAACAAGTATTGGAAGGATTCTTTTCATTCATTTCTCCAGTATTTGATTTTGCTGATTCGTTGTTGCCTAACGGACTGGAACTAAGTTGCGTGCAAACGTTCCAGAGCGGTGGATTATGTTTTTAAATTTCCGACAACTATCGCTGTCGTATGTTGTAAGTTGATTCGTGTACATTGTCAGTTCAAGAGCGTCGGCGGTTTGCACGTCAACTTGAGTGACTTGTTAGGCAGCAACATGAGTTTTGCTGACTGCCAAATGTGCGCTGCAACTTTAGTTTTGCACGAGCAACTAATTTGCGAAGTACGCCGCAGGCGTGTTACGGAGCAAATTTGTTGCGATGTTATTACTGCAAGTTCGTGCAAGCGGGTTGTTTTTTAACCGGCTTGCGCGACCACACTGCCGAATGATCACGCTGAAAACCAGCAGACCACTTTTTGACTCGCCGACTTTTGAAAGAACAGTTACAACTATTTGAACCTGCTGCCTAACGGACTGGAACTAAGCCGCGTTGTAACGTTTTAGCGCGCCGCGACGGTTTATTAATTTGTTGACAAGTAGTTTGTTCGTATATCATGTTTAGAAAACTAAGTTATCTCAGCCCAAGCGCGTCGGCGGTTACAACGTCGGCTTGAGTGACTGGTTAGCCCGCGTAGTATTTCTTTGTTGGTAAAATGTAGGGATTCTGTCCTGCTTGTTCAATAACGTATTTACGGTATGCTCGTTTGGGTGGTCTGGTTATAAGACTCCGACGTCTGTTGAATAGTATTTTTGTTTAGTGCTTTTCGCGGGCTAACTAGTTCTTAGGTTGACTGAGTCGGCTTTGTACTCATTAGGGAGTACAAAGTCGATTGGTCGTGATTTACTTTCCCAATAGTAAGAACAGTCTCACCTTTATTGGGTTCTATTTTCGGCTAATGTAAGTATTTTTCACTATGAGAACAATCATGTCTGTAATTTCTCAATAGTAAAGCACTAAGGCGACTATTTGGATCTCCTTTTTTATGCTTGCAACATACGAAATTTTAATCAGACTGGCGATCTTCTTACTGAATTTCTTTCTTCAGCACAATCTCACGCGATGAACTCCCCGCAAGAATCTCGTATCCCCCCTTCGACCGCGTCCATTGGTTCTTCACGTCGTCGTAATATTCAAATGACGACTTGTTCAACGTCAGCGTCACGCTCTTCTGTTCTCCGGGGGCAAGCATCACTTTGGCAAACGCCTTCAATTCTTTTTCAGGACGGATCATCTTTGGCTTTTTATCCTTTACATACACCTGAACAATTTCTGCTCCGGGTACAGATCCGGTATTCTTCACCGTTACTGTAACGTCGTACATGCCGTTCTTCTTCGCTTTCACATTCATGTCGGAAAGTGTGAATGTTGTGTACGACAGTCCGAATCCGAACGGATAGAGCGGCTCTACCTTCTTCGTATCGAAGTGCCGGTAACCGACAAGTATTCCTTCTTTGTATTCAACTTCGCCGCTGCCGCCGGGAAAATTTCCGTACGCCGGATATTCTTCCCAATTCTTCGCAATGGTGAACGGCAGTTTGCCGGAAGGATTCACTGCGCCGGTCAGCACCTCAGTCAACGCCTGCGTCCCTTCTTGTCCGGGGAAGAATGCCCAGACGAGCGCGCGGACATTGTTGATCCACGGCAGCAGATTCACCTGTGCGCCGGCGTTGAGCACCACGACTGTGTTCGGATTCACTTTGGACACTTCGTTGATCAATTGAATTTGATTGTCCGGAAGATCGATCGACGGACGGTCGAATCCTTCCGATTCCTGATAGTGCGAGTTACCGGCAAAGATGATCGCGAGTTCTGATTTCTTTGCAGTTTCAATTGCCTGCGCAAATTCGTTCTCGTTCGGTTTCGTCCAGCCGAGCAGTGCGATCGCGTCGCCGCCATTTTCGTAGAATTCCATCGTCAGGTCGTACATCTTCCCCGCATTGAGCGTTACTGTTGCCATACGGGCTTCCACAGCATGATCATTCCAATGGTCGATCAGCAGTTTACCGTCGAGATATAAGCGGACACCGTCGTCGGTTGCGGCGGTTAGTTCGTATGTGCCGGAAACAGCAGGCTTCAATTTCGTCGTCCATCGTACGGAATAATTGTCTGCTCCGATTCCCTCCGCCGGAAGGTCATTTCCCCATTTAAAACTGATCTGCGAGTCGATGCGGCGGACCTTCGGCTCTCCTTTTAATTCCTTGTTGTCGAAGTATTCCGCTTGAATACCGTTCTTCCCGGTCGTGTCGTTTGGAAGAAAGAAGAAGTGCGGCTCAATCGGAGGGACGTCGCCAGTCAATCGTGCACCAACGGCAAACGAAACTGTTGCGGATGGAAATGTTTTCTTAATCCCGTTGAGAGGCGATTCGGACTGCACGGGAGTCACCATGGAACTCCCTCCGCCGCCGGTGCGCAGCACTTCAGCATTCGGACCGAGCACGGCAATGGATTTATACAACGCAGGATTGAGCGGGAGAATATTCCTTTCATTCTTCAGCAGCACAATCCCTGCGCGGGCAACGTCGAGCGCAACGGCTCTGTGTTCCGGAGCGTTGGTCTGCGGTGTATCCAGTTGTTTGTCGAAGTACCCCATACGGAACATGACGCGCAGTATCCGTTTTATTTTGTCGTCGATCGTGGCGATCTTTATTTTTCCTTCATTCACAAGCGGGAGTAATTTTTCTCTTGTCAAAAAATCACCCCCCGGCATTTCAAGATCGAGTCCGTACGTAGCGACACCTTCCGTGCTGTGCACCGCCCCCCAATCGGACATGACAAGCCCGTCGAATTTCCATTCCTCTTTCAACACCTTGTTTAAGAGCATTTCGTTCTCGCTGCAGTAGGCGCCGTTCAATTTGTTGTACGCGCACATAATTGCTTCGGTCTTTGCCTCCTGCACTGCGGCTTTGAATGCGGGAAAATAAATTTCGTACAGCGTACGCTTATCGACCTTCGCGTTGATCGTCGTCCGCTCAGTCTCCTGATTGTTCACCGCGAAATGTTTCGTCGTCGCCACGACCCCCTCGCTCTGCACACCTTTCACGTACGCAACGGCAACGCGCGAAGCAAGGAACGGATCTTCGCCGTAGCTTTCAAAGTTCCTTCCGCCGTGCGGCACACGGTTAATGTTGACGCAAGGACCGAGGATCGTGTTGCGATCTTTCGCTTTCGTCTCGCGCGCCAATGCCCATCCGTACCGGTACGCGAGCAATGTATCGAATGTCGCAGCAAGCATGATGGATGCAGGGAGTGCAACTGAAGGATTCCACCGCACGCCGACAGGACCGTCGCTCATTTTTAGTTCGGGAATGCCGAGACGTTCGTTCGGCTTTGAAGCGAATCCGGTGCCGCTCAGCATGTCGAGTTTCTCTTCGAGGGTCATGCGGTTCAGCAGATCGTTCACACGTGCTTCGAGATTCGCGTTCGGATTTTTGTACAATGGAGTCTGAGCGAATGCCAGACAAAAACCGAAGAGTGTGAGAACGGGGAGAAGGTGTTTCATTGGTGTACCTTTCGATTGATTGATATAGTTGACAACTCCTTATTTCATTTTCAGAGACTTCTGAAATATTCATTATTCATGTCATGTCGAGCGAAGCGAGAAATCTGATTGGCGATTTTGTGCGAATATCTCAGATTCCTCGTCGCTACGCTCCTCGGAATGGAAACAAGGTGGATTTTTCAGAAGTCTCTATTCATTATTCCAGTATGTCAATCCAAACCCGTACGGAAACAATGGATCGTATGTCGCATCGCCGTAGTTGACCGGCACCTGCTGAATGCTGCGGGGCCACGAGTGCGACAGTTTCCCGGAAAAATTATAGTCCCCAAAGAGCACGTCCGTTACTCCGCCTCCTTCCGTTCCCGGCAGCCACGCCGCAACGAACGCATCGGCGTCGGCAAGCGCCGTATTGATGATCATCGGTCTGCCGGAAATTAAAATGACCACGACGGGAATTCCCGCCGCTTTCATCGTTGAGATTGCGGAGAGATCGGATTGCGAAAGTGTGAGCGAATTGTTGTCGCCGACTCCCTCGGCGTACGGAGTCTCGCCAACAACAACGATCCCCACATCCGCACCGGTTGCACCGCTGCCATCTTGCGAGTATGTAACAGTGGTGTAGGGTGAGACGGTTTGTTTGATCGCATCGAAGATTGTTGTTCCTGTAGTAATATTCCCGCTGCTTCCCTGCCATGATATAGTCCACCCTCCGCATTGATTCCCGATATCGTCCGCATTTTTTCCGGCAACATGAATGCGTGATAGAGTTTTTTTCAACGGCAGAGTCGAATCGGCATTCTTCAGCAGCACCAATGATTGGCGAACACATTCGCGCGCCACGGCGCGATGCTCGGCAGAACCGATTGACGGCGTCAACGAGCGATCCGTAAATGGTTTTTCAAATAATCCCATCTGCATCTTCACCCGCAGAATTCTTTTGACTGCATCGTCAATGCGTGACATCGGAATCCGTCCTGCTGTCACCAGTTTTTTCAATTCGTTGATGAAGTATTCGTAATTGACCGGCACCATCACCATATCGATTCCCGCGTTGATGGAGAATTCAATGTCGCTGGAATAATCCCCCGACAGTTGGTCGATCGCTGCCCAGTCGGAAACGATGAATCCTTTAAATCCCAATTCTCCTTTCAGCACGTCGGTCAATAAATATGTGTGGGCATGCATCTTCACTCCATTCCAGCTGCTGTACGATGCCATAATGGACCCGACTCCCTGTTTAACTGCTTCGATGTAGCCGGGAAGATGGATCGCCCGCAATTCCGCTTCGGTCAATTGCGTGTTCCCCTGATCGTCTCCTCCAGTCGTGCCGCCGTCGCCGACAAAATGTTTGGCGCAGGCGAGAATCTCCGTTGCGCCGCCGGAAAGATTTCCTTGGAATCCTTTTACAGCAGCGGGAGCCATCATCGCTTGCAGTTCGGGCGTTTCGCCGAATCCTTCGTACGTTCTTCCCCATCGCTCGTCACGCGGAACAGCAATGCACGGAGCGAATGTCCAGTCGATACCGGTCCCCGCAACTTCTTTTGCTACGATGCTCATCGCCTGCTGCACAAGCACAGGATTGCGCGTACAGCCAAGTCCGATGTTGTGCGGGAAGATGACTGCCCCTTTCACATTATTGTGTCCATGCACCGCGTCGATGCCGTAGATGAGAGGGATTTTCAATCGCGTTTGCAGCGCAATCGATTGATAGCCGTCGTACATATCAGCCCATGCAGAAGGGGTGTTGCTTGCAGGAGAAGAACCGCCGCCGCTGAGAAGCGAACCGAGAAAGTACGTTTTGATGTCGGAGATATTTTTCAGTGCGCCGCGCTCCGCCTGCGTCATCTGTCCCACTTTCTCTTCGAGCGTCATTTGATCTATGAGTTCATCCACCCGTTCATCGATCGATTTTTCTTTCGGCACGACCGGGGCAGGTTCATCCTTTTTGCAGTCAAGGAGAGAAAAGGCAACCACGACAACAAGCATTCGCACAACAAAAGATCCTCTGACATTTCGAGTTCCGCGCAAACGAACGAGAAATCTGAAAGTGTCAATCAGATTTCTCATCCCGATGAAGAGCATCGGGATTCGAAATGACAATGATCGATGATCCTTACAGAAAAAGGAAATGAAATTTTTCATATTATTTCACCAGCATCAGTTTTTTCGTCGAGACGAAATTACCGGCGTGGAGTGTGTAGAAGTAGATCCCGCTCGGAAAATCATCGGCGTTGAATACAACAGAGTATGTTCCGGGAATTTTTTCTTCGTTCACCAATGTTGCGACCTCTTTCCCGAGAAGGTCAAATACTTTCAACGACACGAATCCCCCTTCCGCCTGCGGCGGATTCCCCCTTTGCAAAGGGGGATTAAGGGGGATTTGAAATTGAATCGTCGTCGATGGGTTGAACGGATTCGGGAAATTCTGTTCGAGCGCATATTCTGTCGGTATGTTTTTCTCATCGCGCACTGACAATGGTCCGGTGTACACACAGTCAAAATAATTCAGATTGAATCCGCCGAAGTAAAGAATGAGCCGCACTGAATGTTTTCCGGCAGTCAAATCAACATCACTCACCTTTTGCGTCTGCCACAATTGCCATCCTCCTGTTGTTGCAATCGGGACAATGACCTGATCTTTTCCGTCCCAACTCATGCCGACATAGCCGCCGGCATCGTTGGCGGCAACACGGAGTGAGATCGAGTATTTTCCACTTTGCTGAACATCGACAGTGTAAAAAAGAAATTCTCCTGTCTCCGTCCATCCGACATTGTATCCGTTCGTCACCGCATCGGAACACTTTTCAATATCGACGCCGTCGTTGCGGTACACCCAGCCGTTATTCCATGTGGTGGCGTTGTTGGTATTTGTGTACTGCATATCTTTGTACGCAATGCCGTGCCTGCCGAGATCGTAATTCACGGCAAAAATCTTCCCGGGAACAGAATTAGTCGTAAACGGCTTTGTTGTTGCGTCGTACACCTGGCGGAACATCGCATCTATCACGTCGGGATGGTACACGCAGTTCTCCAGTTTCAATCCTTCCGTCATTCCCATCAATCCTTTCATCGCATTTGCGACCGACGGTTTTGCTCCCTGTCCTTTCCAGTATTTCAGCAGCGCATCGTATTCCGGCGTCACAGGCACGGAAAATGGACCGACGACAGTTTCAAATTTCTTTAGCGTCCACCACGACCAGCCGATGTTGTTCGATTCCAGCAGCGATATGCAATCGGTGAACCACGCATTGGAATTTTCTCCCGATTCGCCGAGCCAGAGGGGACGATTTGTGTTGTTGCGCAGATTAACGTACGAACTGATCGCTCCGGCGTCGTTCGAGTTCCAGTACTTGTGAAAACTCCAGACCATGTTCGCATCCCATGCCGGTGTCAAGCCGCTAAAATCCGTTGCGTACCAATTTCCCTCAACGAAGATAATGTGGTTCTTGTCCACAGAACGTATCGAGTCGGTGATCATCACATACAGATCGCGCAGCGGTTTGTTATTTGGGGGAAGGTCCCACGCCGGTTCGTTGAGAATATCATATCCGCCGATCCATGGCTCATCGTTGTACCGCTCGGCAATTTTTTTCCAGAGTCTTACGGTTGCGAGTTTATTTGCTTCACTTTCCCATAGCGAAAGAAACGCCGGATTGTAATCGCTGATATTGTTGGCACTCTGTCCGCCGGGTGCAGCGTGAAGGTCGAGTATCAGATAGATTTTATTGTCGGCACACTGACGCAGCAAGCTGTCGGTCAGGATAAAACCGTATTCTTTCCACGATCCGTCGCCGTTCATGTAATGTTCCCAGTGCATGGCAAGGCGTACGGAATTGAATCCCAACTGTGCAAGCCGTTCAATATCTTTTCGCTGAACGAAATTTTTTCTGTATGTCGTCCAGAACGAATCGGCATTTGCCGCGCCGACAGCGTCGGCTACTTTCAGTTTCATCTGCCAAAATGCGTCGGCAAACCCCGATGTGAGCAGCATGTATCCTTCGGGCAGCAGCCAGGCGCCAAGCCCCATGCCGCGGAGGATGATCTCTTTTCCATCTTTATCGACAATATTTTTGCCGGAGACTTTGAGGAATCCTTGCGAAAGACTTAGTGCAGAAAAGAAAATGATGAGTACTGTTGATTTAACCACTGATGATTTCATTGAATCGTCGTTCCTTTATCTAACAAGCAGCATTTTTTTTGTCTGGATGTACGGACCTGCTTGGAGACGGTAAAAATAGATGCCGCTCGGAAAATCATCGGCGTTGAATACAACAGAGTATGTTCCGGGAATTTTTTCTTCATGTACAAGCGTCGCGATTTCTTTTCCAAGCATATCGTACACCTTTAATGTGGTATAAATCCCCCTTGCCCCTTCGGGACGTTCCCCTTTTGTAAAGGAGGCGTTCGCCGCAGGCGAATGGGGGATTTGAAATTGAATCGTCGTCGTCGGGTTGAACGGATTGGGATAATTCTGATGCAGCACGAAGAGCGTCGGAATGTTTTCTTTTGGAGTCACTCCCATTGCGCCGATGCCGATGGAGAATGAATTATCGCTGCTGTCTGAAAGCATGGGAGTAATTCTGCTCGTAATCTTTATTTTGTACGACGAATCAGCCGCGAGCGTTGAAGGAACTTTCCACGCGATCGCGTTTGTGCGTGAAACTGCCGAGTCGGCAACGACCGCCGCTTCCATAGTACCATTCATGAGCACTACTCTCATTGCATGACCTGTGTTCGACTTCCAGCGGATCACATAGGTTGAATCCTTCTGCAGCCTCTCGCCGCCGTTAGGATTCGACACCATGATGTAGTGACCCCACATCCGGAACCGGGCGACTTTCGACCATGCACTCGTACCCGCGCTGTTCGTTGTACGAACTCGCCAAAAATACGTGAGACCATTTACAAGTTGATTTAATGTGACGGTGTTGACGGAAAGCAGCTGCTCGTTTACAGCCGGACTTTGGAAGAGCGAATCATCGTCCACCTGCAAATGAAATGTCTCAAAGATACCACGTGTCCCCCACTGCAATTTCACCGGCGATGTTCCATCCACGATCTCATTCTCTGCAGGGAAAATGGGAAATGGCGCAATGCTCGAAATGTTTTGCGGAACAGCAAATACAAACTCGCCAAAATTACTTGTGCTGAATCCGATCTCTTTTTTGGCAGAATCGTATGCTGTCGGCAATGGAATGAAGATCTCGCTGAACTGCGGCCTCGCAAATACCACAACACTTTCCGGAGAGGTGATTGCAGGGTACTGTGTGATGTCAATATGAACGATACAGGTGTACGAATTGATGAGCTCGTTCCCAATCGTAAAGAAATACGGAGCTATGACCGGCGTTTCCTCAACGAAATCAGCACCGACGGGAGCGTAGTTGTATTTCGTAACGATTGCGTTCGCATACAGTTCAGCATTTAGTTGTTGAAATGTGATCGTTACTCCTGTCGTATCGGTCACGTTATTGAATGTGTACGTGTTCCCCTGCAGCACTTCCTGCACTTTCACGCTTGCGGCAGGCGTCTGACTGACCCACGGGAATTTATACGAACGATACGAGAATTGTCCGGTAGGGAAGAACAATTCCAACGCTACCGAATTGTCCGGACGAACTTCGGTGAAAGCAGGGTTTCCGCTCGTACTTCCTCCTCTGCTCCATCCGACGATGCTGTTTCCGTTCGGCAGGCGCTGCATCGAGCCGCCGGAACTGGTATAAATGTCGGGTGAATGTCTGAACTCCCACACCATGGTTGCAGTCTTGGACTTCATATCCAGTTTGTATTCTACCCCGCGGGAATATTTCGGCACATGTTGATCGCCGTTGTCGAAGAGCGTGATGTTGCCGTTCGGCAACACGGTCACGTGATGCGGGTACGAAAAATAATTGGGCGCGTTCGCTTCATTCTCCCCGATGAATGTGAATTGGTTCTGCTTTCCTCCGAGAATCCATTCGATGTCCCCCGTCTCCCTGTTGATCTTGACGATGTTCGATGTATGACGCATTACCGTATAGATATTTCCCTCTGCATCCACTTCGAGCGAATTCATATGCGCATAATCGACCGTCTGCGTTTTCAGATCGATGTACGACGACAAGATCGGGATGTAATCCCATGTGCGCCATTGAAACACAACATTTCTCTCGGCATCCAGTTCCTGAATCACAGCACCGATTACGGTTGCATCCGGCTTTCCTCCCGGTACGACCAAACTCATATCCACAGGCTGCGGATCGGATGCGAACAGTAACGCGTGTCCGTTGGGAAGAAGCAAAAAATCGTGCGAGTCCGCAGTGTACCCGTTGCCGCACTTAAACGTATCGACCGGCGTGAGAGCGGTGTCCAGAATGATATGCCGCGCGTTCTCCGACATCGACAGCCGTCCGTCTGGGAGTACTTTGAAATTCGATTCCGCCTTTGAAAATTTTTTGTATTTCAAAACATTCCCAGCGTTGTCCGCAACAAGCACGTAATTTCCGTACGGCGGATTGCTGACCGCCGGCTTGTTGGCGATGAAAATTTTGCCGTCGTACGGATTGTTCGTTGGTCCGACTGTGATCGCAGGAAAATCTGTCGGCAGTGAGTCCGTCAGCGGCACCGCCGCTGTAATGTCCGCTTCCCCATCGAGCAGAGATCTCGCGGTTCTGAGGAATGCTTCATCAGCAGGAGAGACGGTAAATGAAAAAGAGACAGGGTCGATCTTCGTTCCTTTGGATAATGCAACAACGCCGGAAAGTTCAACTGTAACCGTTTCACCGGGAGCGAACGGGAGAGCAGGTTGAAACAAGATCGTTTTGCTGTCATCGGAAACTTTCAATACTCCGGTATGCAATCCGCTCGTTGAACCGACGACGGAGATCTGCGCTTGATGAATCGATGCAGCGTCGAGTGTGCCGCTGTGTTTAAAGATGATGCCGGTCTCACGCGAATTCAACATGGAATTCGGTTTCGGTGAGAGGTGTTGGAACGGCAGCGACTGAGAGATCGCAGATTGACTGAGAATCAATGCGAGAAGAAGCGATGTAATTTTCATGACACGTGCTTTCCTATGAATTGAAAAAAGGAACAATGAAAAATTATTTTAAAAGAACCATCCGCACCGTTTGTTCGAACCGATTCTCCGGTCTGTGTGCATCGACAGCTTCGATCCGGCAGAAATACACTCCCGCAGGAAAGCCGGTATTCCACACTTCCTGATGCCAACCCGATTGTCGTCTGCCGTAGAACAACTCGTCAACCATTTGTCCGAGCACGGTGTACACACGCAGCCGCACATTACATTCTACCGGAAGTTCGTACCGTATGGTCGTTGACGGATTAAACGGATTGGGAAAATTTTGCTGGACGGAAAACCCTGTCAATGCAGCCGGAGTATCATCGTCAACGCGGGAGGGCACAAGCTGTTTTACCGAAACATTGTCGATAAAAACGTCCACAGCCGACATGCCGCAATTGAACACAACGCGCGCATTGTTGTCGCTGGCATCGGTCATTGTGAAATCGTACGAAAAATGTTTCGATGTCGTTGTCAATCCAATGAGCCCCGTTTTACTGTAGTTCGTATTCGGCGATGCAATCATGGCAACTTTCACTTCGATGCTGCGGCTTTCTGTCGCGTAGGCGTCGAATTCAAAACGATACTTCAAACCGTTTACCAGCGGAATCCCTTCCTGCACCAATTGCACGTGCCACGTTTGAGTCCCTCCTGCACCGATTTGCAAGAAGTATTTTCCATCAATGGTAACAATGGAAGAACCAGAACCGGGTGCAGTGATATTCAACTTCCAGGGATCTTTACCTTCCGAAAAATCGCCGTTGATGACAAGGTTCTCTCCCGGTGCAAAAAATTTTATGAGCGCACTCTCTTCGTTGGAAAACGGGCTTTCTTTCCCCGTGCTGTCCTTCACTGTGATCCGGAAATAATACCTCTTCCCATTCTTGAATCCGGTCAACTCAACCGCGCTCGATGAAGTCGAATCGATTTTTCGCACGGGATTCGGAAGCGTGTCAACATACAGCAGAAAGGTATGGACCGGCGCATGATCGAAATGATTCATCAACAATGTGATCTTGTCGCTTCCTTGTTGAAGAATCAGCACCGGAGCCTTCGGTTTTCCTTTCCATGGAAACCGGAAGACGCGATAACTGTGCGCGTTGTTGACAAAGTCCATCTCCATCGCCTTCATTCCTGCCTGCGTCACTTCGGTCAGTTTCGGCAGCGATCCGTCCGCCCAGTTGATGAGCGTGTTGCCGTTCGGCAGTCGCTGCGCGTTCCCCATCCACCATGTGTACCGGTCCGGCACATGGCGGTACTGCCAAACGAGTGTTGCAGTCATTGCAGCGGTATCAATGTTGTATTCCGTCACGCGTGTCACTGTGGGAGAGTGGAAGTTTCCGTTATCAAAAATTGTGTAATGTCCGTTCGGCAGTGCACGAACATCGTGTTGGTATGAAGGACCGCTCATCGGGTCGTTCACAATGGTAAACTGATTGTGTTTGCCGCCGAGCCGCCACAGTATTGCACCTGTCTTTCTGTTGATTTTCGTAATCTCAGAAAGATGACGGCTGGAGATAACGATGTTGCTGTCGTTGTCAACAGCAATCGCGTTCATGTGCACGTAGTCGATCGTTTGCGCCGTGAGGTTTTCATGAATTGCATCGGTGATATCGAAGTGATCCCAGCATTTCCATTCAAAAACGACATTCCCGGCAGGATCGATCTCCTGTACGTGATTACCGATGACAGTGGCGCTCGTTTTTCCTCCCGCTACGAGTTTGCTCATATCGACAGTTTTATATTCAAGCGCGATGAGCAGTACGTTCCCGTTCGGTAGAATCTGCAATTCATGCTCGTCGGTACCAAAGCCGTTCTTTGCCGTGATCTCTCGTGTAACCGTGTACGATGAATCCATTTCATAAAATCGATAGTACGGATCTGCAAGACGGTACGAAAGATTGCCGTTCGCCTGCAGTTTGAAATCGCGTGCGTACGCTGGCATCTTCCTGTAAAAGACGGGAAATCCGTTGTTGTCAAGAATGGCGATATACGGTGTCCCTCCCCAGTTGTTGATGAAGATGAATCCCGAATCGGGATTGGTCTTCGCCAGAATTTTCACGTGCGGATAATCGGAAGGGACAGAAACACCGTTGGGAAAAACATGTACGGTTGATGACGGCGTTACCGTGATTATTTGACTGAGGAGCGGCAAACACCACAGCACGAACAGAAGAGTATGTGAGACAATATGTTTCATGAAAAAACATTATGAATGTGAGACATCTGAAAAATTATCGTGGTTCTGTCATTTCGGGCAAAGGCAGACGAAGCGAGAAAACTCGCCGTTGCATGTGAAAAGAAAAACGAAATTCCTCGTTACACAACAACTCAGAATAAGAGACATCTGAAAAATGCCAGATCATTGTCATTCCGAGGAACGCAGCGACGAGGAATCTGAGAAATTCTTTCAAAATCCCCAATCAGATTTCTCGCTTTGCTCGAAATGACAAAGGGAAATAAATATTTCAGAAGTCACAATAATATTGATTTTGGATTTTTCCGATGACACGAAGAATAAATCACACAAAGGCACAAAGCGTAACATAAACTTACTTGAAAAGCCCTTTGCTGTTTTGTGTGAGATACTCAAACTATTTGTTTTTCAACCCCAGCGCCTTAATATACCCTTCGTTAGGAATGCAATTCTTGAATTTGCAATTCTCAAGATAGTCCGCAAATGCTTTCTTGATCACTTCACGGTTCGGTTTCGCTTCCCGGATATCTTTGTATGATGTGCGCGGCTTATTCGCGTAGGTGATGATCGAATCCCACTCCGCCGTCCGTTTGACAGAGACGATGTTGCTGGTGGCATCCATTTTCTTGTAGGGCCAGAAACACCAGCCGAAATTGTTCTTCTCGTTCAATCGCCGCCATGAGTCGATCCATTGATCGGTATTCTCGCCCGACTCACCCATCCAGATCGGCACGTTGTATTTTTTCATGAAGTCGGCAAACTCCTGCACCATTGCCTGCGTAGTATCGCACCAATATCTGTGGTACGTATAGACAGTTTTTTTGTCAAACGGCGGACCAAAGACCGAAAAATTCCCGTTCCACTGCGCTCCGCCGAGAAATACAATATGATTCGTATCGACTTCACGTACGGCTGCAGTGATCCTTTTATAGAGCGGTTCAAGTTTATGGTTGAATTGCGACGCATCGAAGTAGGTGGCAATTGGCTCATTCAGAAAATCATAGCCGATGACTATCGGTTCGTTTGCATACCGTTTTGCAATCTCTCTCCAGAGATCGACCGTCAACTGCTGCGCTTCTTCACTCTCGAACAAAAACGGATAGCCGTAACTATCGTCAATATTGTCCCCCGTCTGTCCGCCGGGAGCGCAGTGCATATCCAGCACCACGTAGAGATTCTCCTCTTTGCACCATTTGATGACGCGATCAAGCATCTCGAACCCGGGACCGGCGAAGCGTGTGTCGTGATCTTCCGAGACGAACAATCTGTAATTGAACGGAACGCGAATGGAATTCAATCCGATCTTTTTTATGTATGCGATATCTTCTTTGGTGATGTAGTTGTCTCGGTACTGCTTCCAGAATTTCTTTGTTTCTTCAGGTCCCAGCAGCTGAGTGAATGTTTCATTGATCCGCTGCGGCGAGTTGGCGTGAGTGAACTTGAACATGTATCCTTCCGGCACGAGCCAGTTGCCGAGGTTGATGCCGCGCAGCAGGATCGGTTTTCCGTCGGGAAGGACGATATTCTCACCTTTCGTTGTCACGAATTTGTTTTGCTGCGCAGAGGAGAGTGAAATGATGATTGCGACGAGAAATATGCTTTTCATAGTGTCACTTCCTATTATATTCTATCTAAAAAAATGATTGTCATGCTGAGCAACAGAGTTGATGTTTGACAAGGGTGTCGAAGCATCCATTTTCTGGATTCTTCGCTTCGTCCCGATGTGCAGCATACTTCGTATAAACATCATCGGGACTGCGCTCAGAATGGGTATAATACTCAAAATGTGTTGATACATTATTTACGAATAAGATAAAAGTACCATAAGAAAAAGCTTTTACGATGACGGGGTGAAAGTCCCCGATGTTTACGATACTGTTGTTTGAGACGACTAAAATAACCTTCAAGCGCATTGGTAGAAGAAGCAATCTCCGGAATAGTAATAAAGTGAAACAAGTTGGGTAATGCTTTTAAGAGCATGCTTCTGGCACGTTTCAAATCGCTGAAGACATATCCATACCCGGGTGTAAGTTGAATTGGAGTGCCAAAGCGTTTCTCCCAGAGTTCGACACGATGAAGATATTCTTGAATATGCCGATGAGTTTTCACGTGTGAAAGTTCCAGAAACAAGGTTTGCAAATGTTTTGCATCCGTGCGTTTGGGTTTTCGTCTGCACCAACTTAACCCCTGACGTTGAACATGAACGAAGCATCGTTGAATGGTAATTTCAGGCCAGACTTTTGTCAAATACTTGTTTTCCTGTGTATTTCCGTCAATTGTAGCGTATTTGAGATGAAGTCCGGCATGAGCAAGACGCTGATAAAATTCCAGAAGTTCTCTGCCACCTTCAACGATATTATCTGTTGCAGCAATAAGCGTGTGCGTTTGTGCATCCAAAGCTACATACGGACCTCGACGATGCTTCACAACGCTTCCGTCAAAAATTGCCGATGTTGCCGTTGTCGAAAATATCGTTTCGCTCGGTGGATGATCGAGCCAATAGGAAATATATCGTTGCACGGTCGCTTTGCTCAGACGATGCAATCGCATTAAGATACGTATGGTAAATCCGTCAACGAGCCAGTGTCGAAATAATGCAAAGCGTCGTGAGTATGTTGGCTTTCTGTTTTTCCACAAAAATGTTTTCCGACAATGAGTGCATATATAACGTTGTCGGTGGTGACGGTCGTACCCGCAGCGTGCAATTTTGTTTGATTGGCAATGGCTGCAACGTTTTTATTCATAGAATCTCTTTACGAAAAAGTTTTCTACCAATATCGCTATGTCAAAGAACAATTTACAGCTATTTTATCAACACAAACTGAGTATTATACCCGAAATGACAGTACTAAGATAATTTTTCCGATGTCGCAAGCTTTTAAAGGAGCGATGGTGAAAAGAATCACTCGCAGCAATCAACATCGGTTTTCGTTTCGGTCTGCGTTACCCCGTGCGTCACTTTGGGACTGAGGAGCGGAATACCGAGATTCATTCCGCGCAGGATGAGGATCACCGCAAGAGCAATGCTAAAAACGGGAATGGCTTTTGTAAACAGCGAACGATACTTTATTGAAACTAATTTTCCTGTCAACGATACTGCCACAAGCGCCGGTATCGTTCCGATCCCAAAGAACATCATAAACAACGCGCTCTGCCAGGCATCCGCAACAGCCGTTGCCCCGATGAGTGCTGTATAGACAAGTCCGCACGGCAATAGTCCGTTCAACATTCCAAGAACAAACAGCGTGGTCATTCCTTTCTTTTGCATCAGGAACGCGAATTTCTGCTTCACAAAAAGGTACAGATATTTCAACGGGGAGAATGTATCGAGTTTCGATTTCAATCTGAACGGCAAGACAACGGAAAGCAAAATTGTGACTCCCAGAATGATCGAAATATCTTGCTGCACGCCAATGAGAATGTTCTTCCCTACCAATCCCAGCAACGCCCCTATCACGCCGTATATTACGGTACGGCCGAAATTATAGATGCCCCTTTCGAGAAGAAATTTCCATCGTTTCTCAGTAGTACTTGGAACGGCAAGTACAAGAGGACCGCACATGCCGATGCAGTGCATGCTGCCGAGAAGTCCGAGTGTGAGTGCTGCGAAAAGATCCATGCTAAAAACCTTCTTCGTTTAAAGTTTCAGGATTCAAATTTCACGGGCTCGACATGAGACGTGAAACTTAAAACGATCTACTACTGAATGATGACCGGTTGTTCCGTGTAATACTGCTTCTCTCCAACATCCCACGAGATCTTCACCCGCCACATCCCTCTGAGCAATGTATCGGTTGCAATCGTTTGTGAGTATGTCGAATCGATACTCACCGGACGTGAAAAGTCGAGCGTTTTATCCGAGGGACGGAAGAACATTACCACCCCGCTGTAGTTCGATGGAGCATCAATGTTCGGGTACGATATTGAGATAGATGACCGGTTCAATGTGAACGATACTTTGCTTTCTATTGCGTTGGTATTTTTCAGCACGTCAATGTGATCTTGATATTTCAATTCCTTTTCGTAGTAATCGTCTGTCACCAGATCGACTCGCGAATTCATCGAAATATAAACCATCGTGAACGTGCCGAGGGCAAACACTACGAAACTGAGAACGATCCACGATCCCCAATTTATTTTTTTCATATAAATAGAAAGATGTTTTTTAACATACTAGCAGATACCGTTATCATGCTGAGCGCAGCGAAGCATCCAGTTTCTGGATTCTTCGGTCGTCCCGCCTTTGCGGGACTCCCTCAGAATGACATTGATGTGAGATTTTACAGATTTCTCTGCTGAATTATTTCTTCTCCACCGGTCCCAAAAAGGAAGATTGAATCCGGTGAATCTCTTTTCCGTTTGAATAGACCGCGATTTCAATCGGCGTATTCATCTTTTTGATATTCTCCTTATTCAACAATACGAACATCTTCGCCTGGGCGGATTCCTGCGGCGGAATGACGATCTTGTCGCCGAGAAGTTCCACTTCGCCGTCGCCATGAATCAATTTCAGGTCTATCTGCTGCGGTACAAATGTCTTGTTCAGCAATTTGATGTCGTACAGATTGCTGACTCGCCCGAACGACTGGTCCTGGTAAAACATTCCGGGGGTGCGAAGAATGGTTGCGTCAACATCAGACCTTGTTGCCAACAGGTACGACAGCAATCCGATCAGCGCCAATTGCAGCGTGCTGTAGCCAATAACGCGCGATGTAAAGACTTTCCGTTTTTTTTCTTTTATGCCGTTTGCCGAATCGAACCTGATCAACCCTTTCGGCTTATCGATCTTTTCCATCACGTAATCACATGCGTCGATACAGGCTGTGCAGTTGACGCATTCCAATTGTGTGCCGTTGCGAATGTCGATCCCGGTCGGACAGACAACGACGCACTCTTTACAGTCGATACAATCGCCGTTTTTTCGCTGTTCGCTTTTTTTGATCTTCCCGCGAGGTTCGCCGCGAAGATAATCGTATGCGATCACAATAGAATTCGGATCGAGCAGCACTCCCTGCAATCGCCCGTAGGGACAGACAAGAATGCATGCCTGTTCGCGGAACCAGATGAATATCCAATAAAACAATCCGGTGAAGAGCATCATTGCAATAAACCCCCCCAGATGCATCTCCACCGGATCAGTAACTATCGTACCCAGCGTATCAACACCGACGATCCACGCCAGCAGCATGTTTGAAACGAGAAACGAAATAATGAAATAGATTGCGTACTTCGTTCCTTTCTTGAATATCTTCTCTCCGGTCCATACAGATTCATTCAGCCGTCGTTGGTTCTTATGATTTCCTTCCACCCAGTAATCGATCTTGCGGAAAACCATTTCCATAAAAACTGTCTGCGGGCAGATCCATCCGCAAAAGAGCCTTCCGAAGACCGCGGTGAAAAGAAAAATGAACACGATGGATGCGATCATTGTCAAGCCGAGCAAAAAGAAGTCATGCGGACCGAAGGGAAATCCGAAGATGATAAACTTCCTGTTGACAATATCGAACAACATGTACGGATGTCCATCGAGTTTGATGAACGGCACGCCGAAGAGTATCGCCAGCAAGATCAACGATACAGCAAGCCGTGCGCGGTGATACCTCCCTGCCGGTTTCTTCGGGTACACCCATTTCCGCTTGCCGCTCTTTTCTACGATACCGAGAGAGTCACGGAACGATTCTTTTGAATTGGCAACAACTTCTTTCATGATAATACGCTTGTCAATAATTTCTCAATTTGTTTCTCATTGATATCGGCAACAGAACTGATGGCGATGTGTTTCATCGTCTTGCCACTCCCATCCAGCATCATCTGCTTCTGCGGCGGTAATGCACGCAATGAAAAGCCAATATTCACATGATCTTTCAAGGCAACGATGTACACTTTGTCTTCAAACCACGGCACTCCCATATACATCTCTTCGTACACTCCCGGTACTGTCTTCAGGATAAGTTCGCGCAGCGCGCGGCAGATTTCTTTCTGCGGGGATTTTTGCTGATCGATATATTGTTCGACAGTCATGTATGCGTCAGATTGATTTTGTTTTGACACTGTCTTTTGCGGCAATGACAGGCTCGGAGTACAATTGACCTTCCGGCGCTTTGCCGCCGGGCGGATTTGTACCTTGCAGCGAGAGAACGTAGCTTGCAATCTGTTGTATCTGCTTTTGAGAGAATACCAGTTGCCAGCTGATCATTCCTTTTGCAGGAACACCCGCTTTAATCGTCGCATACACATTCTTCACACCCCCGCCGTGGATCCAGTACTTGTCTGTGAGATTCGGTCCGACGATGCCGCCGCCCTGCGGTCCGTGACAGGAGATGCAGAACTTTTGAAAAATTTCCGCACCAAGTTTCAATGAGGCTTCGTCTTTCAATGCGACCAGTGCATTCTCATCGATCTCGCCATCGGCAGCAAGGGCAATTCGTTTTTGAACTTCCGCCGCCTGTACTTCGGCTATGTATTCCGACTCCATCAAGGGGGAGATTTTCAAGACGTGATAATCCAGCATGTACACAATTGCAAATACGATTGTACCGAGAAAGAGCAGATTGAACCACGGCGGAATGCGATTGTCCAGTTCGCGTATGCCGTCAAAATCGTGCCCGAGATCTTCAGCAACCTCAGTCTCCATCTTCGGTGGAACGATATAGTTTTTAATCCGGAAGTACGCTTCTGCGATCGGATCGACGTCGCCCCCCATAATCACCAGGATGAACATGAGTGTGGCAACCGCAAAAACGAGAAATGAGACCGTCATAATCATGCCGAGTTCTGTGCCGGGATCGGGTGTTTGTGCGAATACTGGAAAAGCAAAGAAGAGTGTTAACAACACTGCCCTTATTGTTAGCGTTGAAAATCTCCGGGCGTTGTCATTCCGAGGAGCATAGCGGCGAGGAATCTGAAATTGCTTTTCACTTAGATTCCTCGCTTGTCCCTTCGTGACGTCGCTCGGAATGACAGCGAAGAAGGATCGGAATACAATTGCAGCGATTTTCTTTTTCATAGTCGTTACTTCCTCTCTTCCTGAGAGTCTTGGAGCGGTAATTCGCTCATGTGCTGTAGGTACTGTTTGTCTAATCGAAAAATCCACACCGTCACGATGATGAAGAACGGAAGAAAAATCATCAGCGAGATGATTGGATACGATGCGATGCCGTCGATGGAACTGAGAACTTTTGATATCATAAAATACTCCTAAATTTGTTTGTCATTGCGAGGCGTTGTCTGCCGAAGCGATCTGCCAATTAAAAGATTGCTTCGTCGTTCCGATTAAAAACATTGGAACTCCTCGCAATGACCATACTAATTATTCTTGTTTTACTTTAATATCCGTCCCCAGCCGCTGCAAGTACGCGATCAACGCAATGATCTCTTTGTTCGGCTCTGCGGGGACTTTGTTCCTCTGCAATTCCGCCGCAATCGTATCTGCTTGCTGCTGCAAGATCGTATTCGCATTCCATTCAAATCCTTTCGGATACGGAACGCCGAGAGACTGCATTGCCTGAATCTTTGCAACTGTTGTTGATGTATCAAGATCCTGCGTCAACAGCCACGGATACGGCGGCATGATTGATCCCGGCGACATTGAGCGGGGATTATCCATGTGGAGATAATGCCAGAGATGCGGATATTTTCCGCCGACGCGATGGAGATCGGGTCCTGTTCTGCGCGAACCCCAGAGGAAGGGATGATCGTACACAAACTCTCCCGCTTTCGAGTACTCCCCGTATCGTTCTGTTTCAGAACGGAATGGCCGTACCATTTGCGAATGGCAATTATTACAGCCTTCTCTGATGTATAAATCTCGTCCCTGCAACTCCAGCGGAGTGTAAGGCTTCACACTGGCAATAGTCGGAACATTCGACTTGATGAGGAATGTCGGAATCATTTCAATCATTCCGCCTATTGCGACCGCAACCAGTGCGAGTACTGCAAATTGAATAGGCTTCTTTTCCAGCCAGCGGTGTTTTGTTTCGTTTGGTTCTGCGGTAATCTTTACCAAAGCAGGTGCCTCCGCTGCTTCATTCGCAACAAAAGTACCTTGTTTCGCCGTCTTCATCAGATTGTACACCATCAACAATGCACCGGTGAGATACAACAATCCACCGACAGCACGGATCATATGCAGCGGAATGATCTGCAGCGTCGTCTCAAGGAAGTTCGGATACTGCAAAATTCCCATTGGAGTAAATTGCTTCCACATTAACGACTGCGTAATGCCCGCCCAATACATTGCCGATGCATAGAAGACGATGCCGAGCGTGCCGAGCCAGAAATGCCAGTTGGCGAGTTTCTTCGAAAATAATTCCGTGCGGTACATTTTTGGTATGATCCAATACAAAATGCCGAACGTCAAAAATCCGTTCCATCCCAGCGCACCAATGTGCACATGCGACACGATCCAGTCAGTGTAGTGCGCGAGCGCGTTCACATTCTTCAATGACAGCATCGGTCCTTCAAATGTTGCCATGCCGTACGCCGTTACTGCAACAACCATGAATTTCAACACCGGTTCTTCTCTCACCTTATCCCACGCACCGCGCAACGTCAGCAGTCCGTTGATCGCTCCCCCCCATGACGGAGCAATCAACATGAGTGAAAAGACTGTACCGAGCGACTGCGCCCAATCCGGCAGCGCCGTGTATAAAAGATGGTGCGGTCCTGCCCAGATGTAAATGAAAATAAGCGACCAAAAGTGGACGATAGAAAGTCTGTATGAATACACCGGACGATTCGCCGCTTTCGGCAGGAAGTAGTACATCAAACCGAGATACGGCGTTGTCAAAAAGAATGCGACGGCATTGTGTCCGTACCACCATTGCACGAGCGCATCCTGCACGCCGGCATACATCGAATAACTTTTGAACAACGTTACCGGCACTTCCAATGAATTGACGATATGCAGCATCGCTACCGTGACGATCGTTGCGATGTAGAACCAGATCGCTACATACATATGTTTCTCGCGCCGCTTGATGATCGTACCGAACACATTGATCGCAAAGATCACCCATATCAATGTTATAGCAATGTCGATCGGCCATTCGAGTTCTGCGTACTCTTTGCTTGTCGTTATACCGAGAGGAAGCGTTACTGCGGCGGCAACGATAATCAACTGCCAGCCCCAGAAATGAATGCGGCTGAGCAGATCGCTGAACATTCTTGCTTTGCAGACGCGCTGCAAGGAGTAGTACACTCCCATGAAGATTGCGTTGCCGACGAATGCAAAGATGATCGCATTTGTGTGCAGAGGTCGGATCCTGCCGTACGTGATGTACTGCAGCCCGGCATTCACCTCCGGCGAGAAGAGCTGCGTGGCGATCGTAACGCCGACCAGCATCCCCACAACGGCAAAGGCAACCGACGCGATTGCAAAGTCGCGGACGATCTTGTTATCGTAGTAAAATTTTTGAACATCCATTAAGACCTCGACTGATGAAGTTTGAAAGTAATTGTTTGACCCCACCCTAACCCTCCCCTTTCAGGGGAGGGAACAATACTTCTCCCCCTGAAAGGGGGAGACTGAAAGGGGGTCTCCTTTATTTTTCTCTGTGCTTCTGTGCCTCTGTGTTTTGCTCCTCAACATCCAGCAAAATCCTTACCTTCGGCGTGTACTTGTCTTCGTACTGCCCGCTCTTTACCGCCCAGAGGAATGCCGCGAGAAACACTGTGGCGATAATAAAACTGCAACCGATCAACAGTGCGATGACTGACATAATATTTTTTGATTTAATTACGTGTCATTCTGAATCCCGCTTTAGCGGGATGAAGAATCTGGTCGCAGCGTGGGTAAACATCCAGCACACAGACCAGATGTTTCGCTTCGCTCAACCTGACACATACATTTTCGTACGTCAATGCGTTCAAAATAACAATGATTAATCTTTCGACTCTGCTTTTTAGTGCATTCCGCCTCACAACAATCCCCACCTCCGTGCAAACAGCCGCGTCAACCCGGTCGTCAACACAACGATTGTAATGGAACTTGCCGGCATCAGTACCGCCGCAATAATGGGAGATAACTGACCTTGCACCGCAAAGTAAAGTGCGAACAGATTGTACATGAACGCAAATCCGAAACTCCCTTTAACGATCGTGATGCATGCCTTGCTGAATTTCATAATCCTCGGCAACATGCTGAACGAACTCCCGGCAAGAATCGCATCGGATGAGGGGGTGAACTGTGCGATATCTTCCGTAACGGCAATCCCGACATTGCTCTGCAGCAGCGCCCCGGCATCGTTCAATCCATCTCCCAACATCAACACATGCTTCTTCTTTTCGCGCAGATACTTCACCGCTTCCATCTTGTCGCTCGGCATCTGGTTGAAAAGCATCATCGTGTTCTTCGGGAAGATTGAGCGAAGCCGCACACGCTCCGATTCGTTATCGCCGGAAAGGATGAAGAGAGAATATTTTTTTTTCAGTTCGTTCGCCGTCATTTTAAGTCCGTCGCGGTAGATATTTCTGATTGAAAAATATCCTCGCCCCTTCTCATCAATCGTAAGATACACTCTGCTTTCGTTCACAGTGCGCTGATGCGGATATGAGCGACCTGCAAATTCCCGCGATCCCAATTTGATGCGATGCCCTTTCACACTGCCGCTGATCCCTTTTCCCATCGTCTCGGTGAACTGTTGGACGATATGCGCTTCGATGTGGGTAATACTTGCTCTGTTGTCATTCTGAGGGGTCCCGATGGAATCGGGACGACGAAGAATCCGGTCCTGTGACTCTTCCGGATTCTTCATCCCGACTTTGTCGGGATTCAGAATGACATTGCCGGAATGACGGCGGATCAACTCACCACTCAGATAATCAGAGATCACTTTGCTCAGTGGATGCATCGAATTCTTTGCAACGGAATAAATGAAACGATACTCATGTTCCTCTAACGCATTCCCCACAAACTCCACCGACGCATGCTGCGGGTGTGTGAGTGTGCCGGTTTTATCGAAAACAATCGTATCGATCTTCGAAAGCGATTCGATGACGGCGGTGTTTTTCAAATAAAAATTGTTCCTGCCGTAAATACGCAGCGCTGTGCCGAGTGTGAACGGAATCGAAATTGCCAGCGCGCAGGGACATGCAACAATCAGTATTCCGGTAAATGCGTTGATCGCCGTCGTTACATCGTACTGCAGCCAGTACAATCCCACCAATGTGGATACGAGCAGTACGGCGTATGTAAAATACTTTCCGACGGCATTCGACAACTCCGACAATTGCCCCCCCTCTTTTTCCGCTGTGCTGCATTGATTCCACATCTGTGTCAGATAACTTTGCGACACCTCTTTCATCACTTCCAGCTCGATGATGCCGCCGACTTGTCTTCCCCCCGCATAGATCATCTCTCCGAGCACTTTTTCCACCGGCTTCGATTCTCCCGTGACGAAACTGTAATCGATCGACGCATCGCCGCGCATCAGCATAGCATCGGCGGGAATGATCTCGTTATTTCGGATGACGATCCGTTGTCCCTTTACCAATGACGATATCGGAATGGTCGTTTCCACGTCGTTCTTTTTTACAGTAACGGAGATCGGGAAGTACGATTTGTAATTCCGCTCGAAGTTCATCCTGTCGTACGTCTTGTTCTGAAATACTCTGCCGAGCAACAAAAAGAAAAGCAATCCGCAGAGCGAATCGATAAATCCCGCACCAGTCTGCGTTAAAATTTCATACGCACTTCTTCCAAAGAGAACCACAATCCCGAGCCCAATCGGCAGGTCGATATTGATGATCCCACGTTTCAGTCCGAGCCACGACGATTTGAAATAATCGGCGCTGCAGTAGAAGAAGACCGGAATGCCAAGGAGCAGATTGAGATACGAGAACAATTCCCTCAGCACGGTCTCGCTCGGATCGACGCCGAGATATTCCGGAAAACTGAAAAGCATCGAGTTGCCGAAACAGAATGCCGCAATACCGATCTTGTAATACAATGAGCGCGTTGCCGTGCTCTCCTCTTTTTTCTCAACTGCGTCGTGACGCAGCTCCGGTTCATAGCCTATGCTCGCAAGCAGTACGACTATATTTTTCAGCGACGTTCTGGTTTGGTCAAACGAAACTGTCACCTGCTTTTTGAGAAAATCAACCCGCGAAGATGTCACTCCAGCATCGAGCCGGTAGAGATGTTCCAACAGCCAGATGCAGGAACTGCAATGGATGGAACGAAGTGTTAGTGTGACGTTTGCGTGCTTGCCGTCGCTGAAATTGAGCAGCTGTTTCTGCACAAGTTCGTCCGCAAGATAATCGAAGCGGGCGCTTTCAATGGAAGAGGGCTGCACGCCCGGAGATCGTTCGAGAGAATAATAATTGCACAGATTATTTTGTTCGAGGATCTCGTACACCACTTTACAACCAGAGCAGCAAAAAAGTTTGCCGTCGTACTCCACCCGCTCGCCGCGAATAGAATCGCCGCAATGATAGCAGGTGCTCACCGCTGTTGGGGGTTGACGAAAGCTCTCCATACCAGAAGATTGTGTACTCTCTGAGTCATCATACCGTACCAACTTGTAGGGCTTGACATCATCTAATCAGAAACCATCTCACAACACTCAATCAATGTCATTGAGAGACGTTTTCTGTCGAAGCAATCTTCTGAATTTATAAGATTGCTTCGTCGTCGTGTCATGGTCCGACTTCGCTCACCATGACGAACACTCCTCCTCGCAATGACTATTTTTTTTGGATATGGTTATGAACTCAGAGATATTCCAATCATTCGGCAAGTTTAATGCCAAAATCGGACAAAGAAATTGGGTTTTTTTGGCGAATTGCACTTTATTTTTTGCAGAGATGGAAATGAAATCGGAGTGATTCTTGAGATTAAGAAGAGGTTTGAGGTTTGGGGTTTGAGGATCATCTCCCCTCTGTGTGCAGGGATTGAGCGCAAGCGAGAGGGGTCGGGGGCGTGTCAAAGACGGTACCCACCCGCTTCTCTCCTGCTACAGCGCATACGCTATCGCGTATTGAATTAGTGGGGAGTGTTTGATAGATTGGCGGGGGGATATTACCATCAATTAGTACCATATGAAAACACATTTTACTATATCACCAAGAATACTCGATCATTTAGGCGTGTCAGCTTACTCGAGCATTAACAAATGTCTTGCTGAACTTTGTAGTAATTGTTATGATGCCGATGCTGAGAATATTCAAATTGAAATGCCTGAGAATTTCAATATCGCAAACCAAATTACCCTAAAAGATGATGGTAATGGAATGACACCTGACGATATTCGTGATAAGTATCTTTATATAGGATTTAATAGACGCAATGATTCTGATGTTTCGGAGAAAAAGAAAAGAAAGGTTATCGGCAATAAAGGAATTGGTAAGCTGGCTGCTTTTGGAATAGCAAATACAATCATTATTAAAACTGTCAAAAATAACATTCTTTCAACAATCGAACTAAAAAAGGAATATTTTGACGACTTTAAAAATATCGAAGAATGTGAAATTAATGTATCCACCGAAACTACGTCTGAAGCACACGGAACAACTCTTATACTTAAAGATCTTTCAGAAAAAATGAGACCTTTTGAAGTTCCAAAACTTAGGGCTCATCTTTTTAAGTCGTTACCAAATATTCCGGATTTTACAATTCGAGTTAATAGAATACCATGTTCGGCAGATGACGTAGAGGGTATAAAAATACCAATTGACCACACTTTTGAGGGAATAGGACCAATTAAGGGATATTATGTAATTGCAAGTGTTAGGCAAAAACAGGCGGGAGTAATAATTAGAGTGCGTCAAAGAGCTGTTACAGAGCCCTCATTATTTGGTTTAGAAAAGAGGAGCCACTTTTCCTTTTCAGCAGAAAAAATAGTGGGAGAAATAAATGCTGATTTTCTCGATCCTTTCATAAATACCAGTAGAGATAATTTTCTTGAGGAAGCCGAAGAAGTTGAAATACTCAAGTTATATCTTCATGACTTCTTCAAAGGTGTTGTAGACGAATTGGAGAAAGAAGCTGAGGGAAAAAGAACTAAAAAAATAATAGAAGTGCCAGCCATTCAAGAAAAATTACAAAAACTCCCCTTGCATATTCGCACAAAGGCACGATCGGTAATTGAAGCTGTAATATCAAAGTCAAAACTCGCTAGCGACGAGGAGATTAATGAACTTGTTGATTGGATAATTAAATATTTTGATTCAAATGTATTGCGAGAATTGATGAATTCAATTATACACGCTGATTCTAACGATGTTCAAAAGCTGGCAGAATTGATTAAGGATTGGGGATTACGCCAAATGAACAACGTTACCGAGATAATACGTGATCAAATAAATATTATAAAAAAACTTGAAGAATTAGTTAATAGTGAAAAATCTCTGGAAATTGAAGTTCATAAATTGATTGAAGGGAATCTCTGGCTTATTCGAGAAGGTCTTGAATTATGGTCAACCGATAAACCGTTGAAAACAGTACTCGACAATCATTTTGACAACCTTTACGCGAAAAACAAAGATGAGCGGCCTGACGTAATATGTCGATCGCGGGACGGTGGGAATGAAGCGATAGTACTAGAATTTAAAAGACCTAAAGTTAGAGTAACAATGGATCACGTTACTCAGGCATTAAAATATGAAGGTATACTTTCAAAACATAGACCTAGCATTAAATTCGAGACATTTGTTATTGGTCGGACATATGATACTGATGTTCTTTCAATCAAAGACAAACTTGCTGCAGGACATCTTTATTTATGGAGTTTTAGTGAGATATTGCAAAAAACCAGAATGCGGTTTGAAAAGATTCTCGAAATACTAAATCTTTAATTCAATTTCTTTCTGAAATGGTGAGAACTCTTAAAAACTATATTGATAGATTTTTATTAATGAATCATAACGAGGGAATGAGAATCCCAGGCGAACATCACTTCGTTGCAACATATTTGTTACCAACACTATATTCTCTTTCAAATGTCGTACCTGCTTACGTGAACCCAGATGGGACAAAGAAACTCTCGGGAGATATCCTCTTTTACAAAAATTCTAATTGTATATTGTCCTTTGAAGTGAAACTAAATAAAATCAATTTTACTAAACATCAATTTAGAAATTGGATTCATCCTAAATCGCAATTAGCTTCACCCGACTATTTGATTGCTTTAAGTTCAAAAGGACTTATTATTTGTAATTGGAAGAAGTTTGAAAAATTATACGTTGAACGAATAAAATCAATTAGTGAGGTAAACGATATCTCAGAGTACAGGATGGGGTCCTATAGTCAAACTTATAATGTAAATGACATGATGAAGGATTTAGATCGATTGAATAGTCGGGATCTAATATTTGAGTGTAAAAATAAATCTTTTGGGATCGAAAAAAATATTAGAAAAAGATTAAGATCCATTCTCAAAGATTCACAGGTCATTTAGTTCCCACGCTCCGGTGGAGATGTAACTTCTAACGCTCAGCGTCGAAAAAACATCACTTCAAAGAGACCTCAGGAACGAGATGTATGGAACATATTCATCGTATCGCGAGTAGATAGAGTCCATACAAACTAACGGAGAGATACCATAAACCCAACGAAGAAAACCGCCCGACTCGCCGGCGTGCTGTATCGTATCTGGATCATCACGGGACTCTACGCCTTGTTTTTACACTCTGCGTGGGAAGGCAACTGCTGACGCTCCGCGTCGAAAGAGGCGCAGAAGAATTGAAAACAGACGGCATTTTATATATCTTGCATCAGATAACGAGAGCAAACGAAGAGAGAGACGAACATGAAAAATCTAAAGCACACGATTACCGCTGTGATCAGCAAGGGAGAACAGTTGCTTGTTGCCGAGTGTATCGGCATCAACGTGGTGACGCAAGGAAAGACAATTGATGAGGTGATCGCAAATTTGCAGGAAGCGGTTGCGCTTCACTTTGATGGAGAAGATCATGAAGCGATGGGCTTTATAAAAAATCCGGCGCTCGTAGTCACGATGGAAGTTGAACCTGCATATGCCGCCTAAGTTAAAACGACTTTCTGGTAAAGAAGTTGTTGCAATTCTTATGAAGTTCGGTTTTGCAGTTATCTCGCAGCGTGGTAGTCACGTCAAACTCTGAAGGAATCCCACCGCTCTTGAAAAACAGACACTGACCATTAATCGATACTGGCACGCTTCATGCGATCATCAGACAAGCGAGCAGGTATATCAATGAAGAAGAATTGAAAAAAGAATTTTATTCCGAGTAAATCAATCCGGATACATTTCTGCATTCAAATTTTACTCCCATGCCCAAACCCAAACCAACCACCATCGACGACTACATCGCATTGGCGCCTAAAGAGGCGCAAAAGATGCTGCGCGAACTGCGTGCCATATTGAAAAAAGTGGCGCCGAAAGCAACCGAATCAATCAAGTGGGGATCACCGGCCTTTGAAGAGGAGCGCATTCTCTTCGCATATACAGCGCACCGTTCGCATATCAATTTTATGCCGACGCATTCTTCCCTTGCGCCGTTCAAAAAAGAACTGGCGGCATTCACCACCGGCAATGATACGATCCAATTGCCGTACGACAAGCCGCTTCCCAAAACGCTCATTCGCAAGATCGCCGCGTACCGCGCAAAAGATGTGCGGGAGAACGGCGCGCTGTGGATGAGGAGGAAATAATCACTTCGTTTCCGCGCTCGATCGTGGGAATGAGAAAACATACAAAAGGAAAAAATGAAACTGACTCTGCCCAACAGTATTGTACTGATCGTTCTCTTTTCCGTTTTATCGATGGGTGAACTGAACGCGCAGAATACTGTCATCGAGATCAATCCCAACTTGCGCCTGATCCGCATCTCCGATCACACGTTCATCCACGAATCGTTCTCGCAGTCCGAAACATACGGACGGCTCGGGTCTAACGGGATGATATTAGTTGAAAACGGGAGAGCCTTCATCTTCGACACACCGATGATTGATTCCGTCACCCGCCAACTCCTCTCCTACCTCCGCGACTCGCTGAAACACACCATCGCAGGATTCATCACCAACGACTGGCACGGGGACAGCATGGGTGGATTGCAGCACATCATCGACGCCGGAATTCCGTCGTACGCGCACGAAATGACGAGAACGATTGCCAGGGAGAAGAATTTGCCGGTGCCGAAAAAGGGATTCACCGATTCAGCCACCATCATGTTCGGCTCGTACGAGATCGTCTGCCGGTATTTCGGAGCCGCTCATACCATGGACAATATCGTGGTGTGGATCCCGAAGGAAAAGATACTCTTTGTCGACTGCATGGTGAAGGAGATGAAATCACGCGACCTCGGATATACCGATGACGGCGATCTGAAAGAGTACCCGAAGACGTTGAAGAAAATAAGAGATGCTTTTCCAGATGCAAAAGTGGTAGTCCCGGGGCACGGAACATACGGCGGGATTGAGTTGATCGATCATACGATAGACCTGACAGCAAAATGATGCATTTCCTCCCCTTCACGCTGCATCATGGGAACAAATTGGAATCTCACTACGAGAGGAATGCCTTACATGATTATCACAATCATCGGTGCTACCGGCGTACTTGGCAGGAACCTTCTCCCCCATCTGCTCGAACGAGGACATCAGGTCCGTGCAATCGTCCGGAAAAAGGAACAGGTGGTATCACTGGAACACCTTGGCATTCGTTCGTTCATCGGCGACATTCTTGATGCCGGCACATTGTTGCAGCCGCTGAAAGGAAGCGACTGTGTCATTCATTCCGCTACGGCAATTCCCAGCAATGTAGCTGGGGGCGATTGGACGATGAACGACCGCATCCGCCGTGAAGGGACACGCAATCTTCTCGAGTGCGCACAGCGCATGAACGTCCGGCGTTATATTCAACAGAGTATTACCATGCTGTACGGAGACTACGGCGCACAGATCGTCGATGAATCGTTTCCGCTTCAGCCGTCGCCGTACATCCAATCCGCTCTTGACATGGAAGAGTCCGTGAAAAAAAGCGGACTCGATTGGTGCATACTGCGGGGCGGATATTTCTACGGTCCGTCAACAGGATTGGAACGATCATGGCGGGATGCAGGAAAAGCAGGAACGCTTCGGATTCCGGCAAACAGCAATGCCCTTGTCTCACTCATCCATGCCGCAGACATGGCGCGGGCAATTGTTGCTGCTTCGGAACATGCATCAGCACAAAGCATCTACAATGTAGTTGACGATCATCCTGTCACGTACCGCGAATTGCTGACCTATATTGCTCACCTGGAAGGGGGACCAGAACCAACCTCAGATGGTACCAACATACCTTCCCTCGGCTGCAGCAACCGACTGATTAAAACGGAATTGGACTGGGAGCCGCTTTATCCGAGTTATCGCTCGGGATTGTCGTAATAAGAAATTGAACATTCACACACGGGCGCGGAAATGAGATTATCCAGGTATATTTTCGACTTCGCTTACACGCTCTCAGAATGTATGAAAACTAACTATTGAGCATAGTCATTCTGAACACATTCGCTTCGCTCAGTGTAAACTCTGTGAAGAAACCAGAGAAATTCCGGATGTTCCGCGGAGTTTATCCCGCAGGAAGGCGGGACTCAACATGACGAGAATCGACTTTTCACACACACTGTCTGCGTGAGAGCGAGAACTTACAGTCATAACATTCCCGCGCAGGAGAGTGGGAATGAGTTTATAGTCTATGTTAATGAATTCTGTGTGGCGAAATTAGACTTCTCTCCCCCACCACGTACCTCTAACAAGATAGATTCGTCCGAAATACACGAAGTGCTTTCAACTTCTTCCTTTATTTTTACAGACTTCTGAAAAATCCACCTTGTTTCCATTCCGAGGAGCCTGCCTGCACGAAGCCGATGCTTCGTTTCGGCAAAGGCAGGCGTAGCGACGAGGAATCTGAGAGATTCTTTCAAAATCCCCAATCAGATTTCTCGCTTCGCTCGAAATGACATGAATAATGAATATTTCAAAAGTCACTTTTACAGATTAACTCATGTTACGCAGAGAAAAAATCTGCCTTACAAAGTTAGTTCGTCATGCCCAAATGTTCCGCCTTTTGAATCCCGCTTCGGGCGGGATCCTAAAAGCGGGACTTTAGTCGGGCATCCATTGTATAGATTCACGCTAAAAACGTCCCTGCCTGACGGCAAGGCAGGCGGGAATGAGGGTTGGTTTTTAGCGCTTTGCGTAACATCAGTTATTAAGTTAAGATCTTGAACACACGTTTTCAGTTTGGACAAATTTACTTATATTTGCACCATTTAGTCCCTTTTGTTGTTGAGTTTATCTCATCAGTAAATAAAACGGTGAGTGTATGGTTAAAGCTCAATCAGAAAAATCATCCCGAAAAAATTCTCTCCCTTCTTCCCAACGAATAAAATCTGCAGTTGCAAGTGAAGAATGGTTCCGCACAACCCTCTACAGCATCGGCGATGCAGTTATTACCACCGATAGCAGAGGAAAAGTCTTACACATGAATCCTGTTGCCGAGAGATTAACCAGCTGGAAGGAATCTGAAGCGCAGGGAAAATCGCTTAGTATGGTTTTTCATATTGTCAATGAAAACACAAGAAAGAAGGTCCCGAATCCGGTTCAGCGCATCTTGCGTGAAGGTATAGTTGTTGGTCTGGCAAATCATACGCTGTTGATTTCCCGTGACGGCACAGAATATCCTATTGCAGATGCTGGCGCTCCAATCAAAGATGCGAACGGTAATATTGTTGGTGTTGTGCTTGTCTTTCGCGACCAAACGCAGGAACGAAATGCGCAACGGGCGGTGGAGGATGTAAAAAATTTTGCTGAAAGTATTATCGCTACAATCCGGGAGCCATTACTGGTGCTCGATGACAAACTCGAAGTTGTCTTGGCAAATCGTTCGTTCTACAACGTCTTTCAGGTGACTGAACGTGAAACTATTGGCAAAAAAGTGTACCACCTCGGTAACGGTCAGTGGAATATTCCGGAACTGCACTCATTGCTGGAAAATATTCTCCCCGCCAACAGTCATTTTGATGATTTTGAAGTTCACCATCAGTTTGAAAAAATCGGTGAACGAACAATGCAGTTAAATGCCCGACGTTTACTCCGGGAGCAAAATCATTCGAAACTCATCCTCCTTGCCATTGAAGATATTACGGAGCGAAAAAAGGAAGAAGAAAAACGCCGTCTTGCTGAGGAACGATTCAGATACATTGCAAGTGTCATCTCCGACTACGCATACACCTTTCGGGTTAATCCCGACATGACTCTAACAGGCGAATGGGTATCAGATCCGTTCACCAAAGCATTTGGCTATACGTTAGCAGAGATTGACGCACGCGGTGGTTGGCAAAGCATGGTGCACCCGGACGATCTTCCGATGATGCAACAACACGCACTGAAGGTTGTAACAGGAACCTCTGATATCATTGAAACCCGATTTGTCACCCGCGATGGAACTGTTCGGTGGCTTCGAGACTATGCAACGCCAGTATGGGACAAACAGGAAAACCGTGTGATTCGTATCTACGGTGCGGCGCAGGATATAACTGAACGTAAGCACACCGAACTGGCGCTCAAAGCCAACGAAGAACGCTATCGCACAATTGTAGAAAATCTCAATCAGGCGTACTATGAAGCAGATCGGATGGGGCGTTTTACGTATTATAATCCGGGATTACTGTTCATCAGCGGCTATACCGAAGAAGAATTGAGGAGTATGGCATCATTTCATTTAGTTGCTGAGGAACATCGCCAACAGGTAATGGAGTCCTACAAGCAATGGTTAAACGAAAAACGAACCAATATGACGATGGAATTTAAAGTGCAAACAAAGACAGGGAAAACATTCTGGGTGGAGCAGGCAACGTACTTTGAGTTTGACACCAACGGAACATTTGTGAATGCCGTAAACATTTTGCGTGATATTGACGAACGTAAAAAAACAGAAGAAGAATTACTCAGGTCACGCGGGCAGTATCTGCAATTCTTCATGGAAAATCTAACGGCAAACTATATTGTTACTGTTGATGGTACCGTGCGCCAATGCAATCCTGCCTATGTCAATATTTTTGGCTTTGGCTCTATCGATGAAGCGCTTGCAACAAATATTGCCTCGTTGCACCTCACACCTCAAGAGTGGGAAAAGATACTGTCGCTTCTGCTGCAAAAGCATAAACTTGAGTATTATGAACTGCAAATGGTGAAAAGAGATGGTACCCCGTTGTACCTTATTGCAAATATTATCGGCAAATACAATGATAATGGAAGACTGGTGGAAGTACGAGGGTATCTCTTCGATGATACGCGGCGCCGTCAATTAGAGGAATCACTTCGGCAAGCCCAAAAATTGGAAAGCATCGGCACATTAGCCAGCGGCATCGCGCACGATTTTAACAACATTCTCGGCATTATCCTTGGTCATGCGTCGGTTCTCGAAAGAGTACAGCATGATCGAACCAAGGTTGAACAGAGTACGAAAGCAATTACGACGGCAACAAAACGGGGCGCGTCGCTGGTCAAACAACTGCTTACCTTTGCCCGCAAAACAGAATCTGTGTTTGAACCGCTTGATGTGAATATCATCATCAAAGAACTTTCCAAAATGCTCTACGAAACGTTCCCTCGCACAATTGCCATTGTACCGCAACTGGATTCAACAATCCCCTCCATTATCGCTGACGCCACACAGATTCATCAGGTGCTCCTCAACCTTTGTGTGAACGCGCGGGATGCAATGCCGAAAGGTGGTACATTGACGCTGACTACTTCCTGTGTAACTTCCGAACAACTAATGAAACGATTTCCTCAAGCCACAACACGACAGTATGTAGAACTTACCGTCTCCGACACCGGTATCGGCATGGATAATCAAACACTCTCACGAATTTTTGAACCATTCTTCACTACAAAAGGTGTCGGTCATGGCACAGGATTAGGCTTATCAGTGGTGCACGGTGTGCTCGGCTCGCACAACGGATTTATTGATGTTGATAGCCAGCCGGGACACGGTACAACATTTCGCCTCTACATACCTGCGGCAGAAAAACCGTTGTTCGCCGAAGAAACAACCGTCGCTTCGTCAACCGAACTGGCCGGCGGCACAGAAACAATTCTTATAGTTGAAGATGAAGAGTATTTACGTCAGGCATTGGAAAATTACTTGTCAGCAAGCGGCTACTCTGTTCTTGAAGCAACCAATGGACAGGAGGCGTTAGAATTGTATCGTTCCCGCATGAACGATATTCATCTTGTTATCAGTGATATCGGGCTCCCGCAAATGACAGGCGATGAACTGTTCCGGCAAATAAAAAAGATGAACTCAACTGCTCGAGTAATTTTAGCAAGCGGATTTATTGATCCAAATGTCAAATCAGAATTGCTCAAATCCGGTGTCAACGATATCATGATTAAACCTTATACCCCTAACGATGTTCTCCTGAAAACCCGGCAAATTCTGGATACAAGATTGTAGGACAAGTTTTATCTTGTTCTACAACTAGAGACTTCTGAAATATTCATTTCCCTTTGTCATTTCGAGCGAAGCGAGAAATCTGATTGGCGATTTTGGGCGGATATCTCAGATTCCTCGTCGCTACGCCTGCCTTTGCCGAAACGAAGCATCGGTTTCGTGCAGGCAGGCTCCTCGGAATGGAAACAAGGTGGATTTTTTCAGAAGTCTCAACTAATTAGAATGAGTAAGAAATGCAGAAAGTTGATTTCTCGTGGTTGGCAGATTCACGGCATCACGTTGCAGGGTATTACACCAACTCTACAGCAGGCACACGGGGGATAATCCCCTTCTCATGTCCGAGTTTGAAAAGAAGTTCGAGCGCCTGCTTTCCCTTCTCCCCCATGTCAATGGTCAGTTCACTCACATACATCTTCACAAATTTTTCTCCGAGAGAATAATCTATCCCCCGTCCCCATTTCATCGCATAGGGAATTGATTCATTCTGGTGCATGTAGCCGTAGTGGATGCTCTGTTTCAAACCGAGCGATAATTTATTTGCAAGATCGATTCCGAGATCCTTCCGCACTACGTCAAGTCCAAGCGGCAGTGGAAGCCCTTTGGAGAATTCTTCCCAGAATTCGCCGAAGTCGAGTATCTTGTTGAATCCCTCTTTGCCGTACGTCAGTTGTCCTTCGTGAATCAGCAGTCCTGCATCAAATTCACCTGCGTTCACGCGATCCATAATTTGATCGAACGGCACATCAACATTGTTAATTCCATCAGTAAAGATTTTGAAGAGCAGTGTTGCGGTAGTCAGTTTTCCCGGCGTTGCAACCGTCTTCCCTTTCAACTCATCCAGTGTCTTGTATTTTTTCGACACAATCACCGGTCCGTATCCTTCCCCCATGCTCGCACCGGTCACCATAATCCAATACTTGTCCGCAACATACGGAAATGTATGCGCAGAGATCGCAGTTACTTCCAGTTCGCCGTTCATTGCGCGCACATTCAGCGATTGAATATCTTCGAGCATGTGTTCAATCTTGATGCCGTCCAGTTTCACTTTTTCGCTTGCAAGCCCGTAGAACATGAATGCATCGTCAGGATCGGGGCTGTGTCCTACTTTTATTACTCGTTCTGTCATTGTTCTTTCCTTCATTCAATCCTTAGTGAACATGCTTCGACGTGTGCCGCTGCATGATGGTTATCCTTCGACGCGCTCGTAAACAACACTCGCTTGCTCAGAATGACTATTTCTATTTTATTCCCGTATAGATCGTCGCAATGCCGAATGTCAGCCGTTCTTCTTTCACACCCGAAAATCCCGCCTTTTGCAGTCGATCGAGGAACTCCTCCCCTTCCGGGAATTTCATCACAGTATCCGGAAGGTATTGATACGCTTCATTGTCCTTTGAAATGATCCGTCCGACCATCGGAAGTATATTTCTGAAGTAAAAAAAGTAGAGTTGACGGAATGGAAACATTTTCGGACGTGAAAATTCCAGCACAACGATCTTTCCTCCAGTCCTCAGTACGCGATACATCTCAGACAGTCCTTTGTCGAGCTGTTCGAAGTTTCTTGCACCGAAGGCAACAATCGCCGCATCGAACGACGCGGCGCCGAACATCAAGTTCTCTGCTTCTCCCGTCTGAAGCTGGATCATTCCGTTCAAATTTCTCTGCGCAATTTTTTTTCTCCCGATTGCCAGCATCGGTTCCGAAATGTCAACGCCGATCACGTTTTCGGGATTCAACCGCACCGCGGCTATGGCAAAATCAGCCGTGCCAGTAGCTACGTCGAGAATCCGTTTCGGGTGCATCTGTGTGAGGGTTTGAATTGCTTTTCGCCGCCAATAGAGATCAACTCCGCCGCTGAGGAGGTGGTTCAGAAGGTCGTATCGATACGCAATACTATCGAACAAGGAACGGACATATTCTTTCTGCATAGCGGGACAAATATACGAAATGTTCACTCATCGGAGAAATGTTTTGTTCGACGGATCTCTTTTTTCTTTCCGTGTCTTTTTTTCTTTTCGAGGCGTTTCTTTCGGGCAACCTTTGTCGGCTTTGTTGCGATCCGATCTTTTTCCTCCAGCGACGCGTCGGCAATCAGGTCGGCAAGTTTCTGCAGCGCCGATTGTTTATTCTGCCATTGGCTGCGCGATTCCTGCGAGACGACATGCAATAGACCGAACGAATCGAGTCTGTGTGCAAGGTTCTCTTTTAAGCGCTGCTTTACCTTGTCCGGTGCTTCGATGTCGTCAATGTGAACAGCGATCTCCACTTTCGTTGCGACCTTGTTGACATTCTGTCCCCCTTTCCCTCCGCTCCGGCTGAATTTGAATGCAAGCGATGACTGAGGAATCGTGATGGATGTATTTAGTATTAGGTCGTCCATTGTAAAAATAAAAATACCGCCTTTGCCGGCGGTATGAAAGGATGAATATCAACGGAAGTTTACGGAGTCGGGTTTTCGCCGATGAACTCGACGACATCTTCTCCGCCATCCACACCGATGGTATTTCCTGAAATAAAATATGCATTGTCATGCGCAAGCAATGAAATTGCTTTCGCGACGGCATCAGGCGTTGTCAATCGAAGCGACGGATTCTTTGATTTTGCAATATTGATCATTCGTTCATTGCCTGGTATTTTTCGCAGCGCTGCGGTATCCGTTACTCCCGCCATAATCGCATTGGCAGTAATGCCGTACGGACCAAGTTCCAGCGCCAGCTGACGGATGTACGATTCCGACGCCGCCTTTGCCGCTGAAACTGCACCGTAATCAGGAAATTGCGAATGACCGCCGGAACTTGTCATCGTAAAAATACGCGCTCCTTGTTTCATCAAACCCGCATTGAATGCCGCCTGCGTCCAATAGACAAGAGCGTTCGCCATCACGTCCATCGTCATTTCAATTTGTGCCTGCGTCAACTGATTTTTCGGATCTTTTGCAATAAAAGGCTTCAATGAACCGAACGCAAGCGAATGCATTAACACCCGAAGATTCGATTCCGGTGTGAATTCCTTTCGGAGGGCGTCAATCACTTCTTTGCGCTTTTCTGCATCCGAAGCGTTGATGTTGAAAAAAAGCACCTTCACCCCTTGTGCTTCACAGTCGCTCTTTACCTTTTCCGCATTCGGTATTGTCGCAGCACGGTCAAAATGAACGCCGCAAATATTCATGCCGTGCGTTGCAAGTTCAACAGCTGTTGCACCGCCGAAACCGCTGGAAGCGCCGAGCACAAGAGCCCAATCTGTTTTTTTGAATCGATAATCTACTGACACGTTGTTTCCTCGCAATAGTAATGTGGATAGGAAAATACAAAGTTTTCCACTATAAAATCAAACAATCCCGGATTATTCTACTGTGACGCTTTTTGCTAGGTTCCTCGGCTGATCGACATTGCATCCGCGCTTCACCGCAATGTAATATGCCAGCAATTGCAGCGGTATCACATTCACGATCGGCGATAGCATATCCGCCGTTTGCGGCACTGTGATTACATAATCGGCAAGGGAATGAATCTGTTTGTCATCATCATTTGCGATGGCGATGATCCTTCCTTTCCGCGCTTTCACTTCCTGAATATTCGATATAACCTTGTCGTACGTGCTGTCTTTTGTCGCGATGACAACCACAGGCATGTTCTTATCGATCAAAGCAATGGGACCATGTTTCATTTCTGCTGCGGGATATCCTTCAGCATGGATGTACGAAATTTCTTTCAGCTTCAACGCTCCTTCCAATGCTACTGGAAAATTGTACCCGCGACCGAGATAGAGAAAGTTTGCCGTACTCTTAAACTCCTCAGCGATCCGTTCAACTTCAGAAGTATTTTTCAACATCGTTTGTACTTTATCGGGCAGCGCAAGCAATTCCTTGCAAATCCCTTTTGCCTGATCTGCTGTGATTGCACCCCGTTGACGCGCTATGAGAATCGTGATCAAGGAAAAGACAATAAGCTGTGAAGTGAACGCCTTGGTAGAGGCGACGCCGATCTCGGGTCCTGCGTGAATGTACACTCCTCCGTGGCTTTCACGTGCAATCGTACTGCCGACGACATTGCAGATTCCAAGAACTGAAGCTCCTTTCTTCTTCCCCTCACGCAGCGCTGCAAGCGTATCGGCAGTCTCACCGCTTTGGCTGACCAAAAAAAGCACATCGTTCGGTTTAATAATGGGATTGCGGTACCTGAACTCCGATGCGTACTCAACTTCAACAGGGACTTTGGCGTACTGCTCCATCATATATTCGCCAACCAAACCGGCATGCCATGAAGTCCCGCAAGCGGTGACAATCATTCGTTGTGCATTCTCAAGCAAAAGCATCACATCACGCAGCCCGCTCAGCTTTGCATTTCCCTCGTCGAGAAGCACTCTGCCTCGCATGGCATTTCGCAAGGTCTCCGGCTGCTCCATGATCTCCTTCAACATGAAATGATCATATCCCCCTTTTTCGATCTGGTCGATATCGAACGTGATCTTTTCTACCTGCTTCACAATATCAACATTGTCGATCGTCTTTGTCTCGAATTTATTCTTTGACAACACGGCGATCTCACCGTCTTCAAGATAGACGACATGCCGTGTGTAGGGAACGATTGCGGATGCATCCGATGTGACAAAATGTTCACCCTCGCCGACACCGATGATGAGCGGACTCCCTTTTCTTGCGACAATGATCTTGTCCGGTTCCTGAGAAGAAACGACGGCGATACCGTATGTACCGTCAACCTGGCGCAGCGCGAGGCGCACGGCGGTTTCAAGATCCCCGGAGACCTTTTTCATCTCTTGTATCAAATGAACCAGCGCCTCCGTATCGGTTGCAGAAGAAAATTTGTATCCGAGTTTTTCTAAAGTTGCACGGATCGATTGATAATTTTCTATAATTCCGTTGTGGATCATCGCAATCGTGCCGTCGTGGCTGACATGCGGATGTGCATTGATATCGCTCGGTTCACCGTGCGTTGCCCATCGGGTATGACCGATACCGATCGTGCCACTGTATTGATCCGCTGAGGCAGCTTTTTCCAGTTCAGTCACTTTCCCAACCTTCTTTTGTATACGAAGGATTGAATCGTGTATGATCGCAACCCCCGCTGAATCGTACCCGCGGTACTCAAGACGTTTTAAACCATCAATGAGCATCGGCAGCGAATTTTTTGAACCGATATATCCGACTATTCCGCACATTCGGCAGCATTCTCCTTATTATTCTATTCCTATGATTGCAAGCATCCGCCCTGAATTCGTTCCATCTCTTCTGTAAGAATGGTACAGTTGATTGTGAATGGAACAATCCGGATGCACTTCAATATGTGATTCCTGCACTCCATTTGCAAGAAGTTGAAGGCGATTTGCCTTCTTGACATCAAGAAAAAATTTTCCACTCCCTTTTTCTGTGGTACATTCCGGAGGAAATAGTTCCGCCACTTCTTTTCCCACTTCGTAGCAACATCCTCCTGCCGAAGGACCTATGAATGCGATAATGTTTGCAGGATCGACTTCGTACTGATCCCTCATCAAGCGAACAGCATTCTCAACAATCTTCGTTGACGTTCCTCTCCATCCGGCGTGAATGCCGGCGACAACTTTTTTCTTCGGATCATACAGCATCACCGGTGTACAATCTGCAATGCTCACAGCAAGGAATGTATTCTTTGCATTTGTCACTAATGCATCGCAATGCGGATGTTGAGCAGGTACTGTACAAACTTGAACAACGCTGGTGTGTTCCTGCAGCGGAAATGCAACCCGGTCTCCGTCAATCCCAAGCGCAGAAAAAAATTTCTTTCTGTTCTCCGCGACATGAAGCGGATCGTCGCCAACATTAAAACTCATGTTCATATCGAGTGCAGCACCGCTGCGGGTGCTCATACCGAAAAGAAGTTCAGAATAGCGTTCGAATATGTTTGAACGGACAATCTTCATAATAACCGGCGGTGGATGATTACCTTGCGGCAGGTTTTCAATGGAATTTAATACAGCAACAGAGTACCGTTATTGAAAATCCCGATTGCCTTTCCTCTGAGCACCCTTCCATTAAATGGAGAGTTCTTCGATTTCGATTTGAATGCAGCGGTTTCGACCTTCCATTCAAGTACTGGATCAAAGAATGTAAAATTGGCTCGTTCCCCCTCCTTCACTTCGATCTCCTTCCCGATGATCCGCCTTGGATTGGTTGATAATTTCTCGATCATCTGCGTGAGTGTGAGAAAATTTTGATCGACCAATTCTGTGATCGTAAGACCAATGGCGGTTTCGAGACCGACAATACCGAACGGTGCTTGAATGTAATCGACCTCTTTTTCATCGAGCGAATGCGGCGCGTGATCGGTTGCAATGACATCTATCGTTCCGTCTTTCAATCCCTCTTTGATTGCATCTATGTCTTCCTGCGTCCGGAGCGGAGGATTCATTTTCGTGTTCGTGTCATACGAGCGGACAATCTCATCCGTCACGGTAAAATGGTGCGGTGTGACTTCGCACGTCACCTGCACTCCATCCTCTTTTCCCTGTCGTACGAGTTCAACTGAGTATGCCGTACTCATATGACAGACGTGATAGCGTGAATGTGTGTATGCGGCAAGAATCAGATCGCGGGCGATCATTATTTCTTCAGCCACACACGGTATGCCCGGCAGACCAAGCTCGGTTGAGACCTTTCCCTCGTTCATCACTCCGCCGTGCGCCAGTTCGGGAATTTCGCAATGCTGCATAACGGGAACATTGTACATCTTGGCATACTCCAGCGCGCGCCGCATTACTTTTGCGTCGAAGACCGGTGCACCGTCGTCGCTCAACCCAACGGCGCCGGCACCAACGAGTTCCGCGATGGGTGCAAGTGTTTTTCCTTCCCTCCCTTTGCTGACTGACGCAATGGGAAAGACATCAACGATACCACCGTTCACCCGTTTCGCCTGCATCTGCACGAATGTCACGAGAGATTCGTCATCAATAGCTGGGTTTGTATTCGGCATGCAGCAAACGGCAGTGAATCCTCCGTACGCTGCAGAGCGAGTCCCTGTTTCGATGGTCTCTTTATGTTCATAGCCCGGTTCTCGGAGATGGACATGGATATCGATGAAACCGGGTGCAACAATCTTGTTTTTTAGATTCACAACTTTGTAATCGTTCTGCGGAGAGATCGATTGCTTTATTGATTCAATTGTTCCGTTAACGACAAGTATATCCACAATGTCGTCGCGGTTCGTTTTCGGATCGATCAATCTACCCTGCTGCAATAATATTTTTTCTGACATACTCTTCCTTTGGCAAGTCGGCATTAATGCCGACCCGCCGGTACTTTAATTTTGTGTCCCGAGCAGATACAGAATCGCCATGCGGATTGCAACGCCGTTCTGCACTTGTTCAAGGATCAGTGAATTCGGACCGTCGGCAACATCCGCCGAAAGTTCAACATCACGATTGATCGGTCCGGGATGCAGGATCGCAATCGGTTTTCCAATCTTATCCAGCCTTTCTTTTGTGACGCCGAAGAAGCGGTGGAATTCACGAAGAGTCGGGAAATACCCGCCCGCTTCCCGTTCCAACTGAATGCGCAGCACATTCAGCGCATCGACCTTAGGAAGCACATCATCCAGATGATAATAGACATCCACACCAAGTTTCTCAACATCCCGCGGCAGCAGCGTTGCCGGACCGCACACGGAGACTTTCGCTCCCATTGTCTGCAATCCAAAAATATTTGAGCGCGCAACGCGGCTGTGAAGAATGTCTCCAACGATGCAGATGTGCAGCCCTTCCAATCTTCCGAACTTCTCGCGTAAGCTGTACATGTCAAGCAATCCCTGTGTCGGGTGTTCGTGCTGCCCGTCTCCGGCATTGATGATATTGGCATCGATGATGCGCGAAAGAAAATGAGCCGACCCGGCAGCATTGTGACGCAAGACGACCATGTCAATCTTCATTGCCTCGATGTTTCGCGCCGTATCTTTCAGGGTTTCCCCTTTTGTAACACTTGATGTTGATGTTGCAAAACTGACAACATCAGCCGATAAACGCCGTTCCGCAAGTTCAAACGATGTGCGCGTGCGGGTTGAGTTCTCGAAGAAGAGATTGACGATCGTCTTTCCTTGCAGCGTCGGCACTTTTTTTATCGGTCGATTGATGATCTCTTTGAACGATACTGCTGTATCGAGTATCAATTGAATATCTTCCTTGGGAATATCTTGAAGTCCCAGCAGATGTCTGCTTTTCAGTCCCATCAGTCGTTCCCTCCTTCCTGCAGCAAACAGACTGCATCTTCTCCGTCAATTTCCGTCATCAACACCTGCACTTGTTGATTGAACGAAGTCGGGATACTCTTACCGATGAAATCCGCTTTGATGGGGAGTTGGCGATGTCCGCGATCAACAAACACTGCAAGCTGGATCGACGCTGGCCTGCCGATATCCATGAGTGCATTCAATGCAGATCGTACAGTGCGTCCGGTGAAGAGAACGTCGTCAACGAGAATGATATTCTTGCCATGCACATCGTAGAGAATATCTGTTGTCTTCAGTTGCGGCTGGTTGATTTTGCCCCGCAGATCATCACGGTACAAGGTGATGTCGAGACTGCCGATGGGGACAGAAATATTTTCCATCAATGAGATCTTGTGGGCAATGCGGTGAGCAAGGTAGTCGCCGCGCGTGCGGATACCGACGATGCCGATTGTTTCGGCACCTTTATTCCGCTCGATGATCTCATGCGCTAATCGGTTGACGGTGCGGGCAAACCCCTTGGCATCGATCAGGGTTTGTTTAGAAGGCATATAAAAAAACCTCCATTTCTCGCAGCGAGAAGGAGGTGCAACATGTGTACTGCTTCATTCTGTTCTCCTTTCCTATCTCTCGGGATAGAATTAAAGGAATCTGTGGACTAAACTATGCTTAAAGTACTCAAATTAATTTTGTTGCACAAGCACGTTTTATGACAGACGATATTAATTTGCTTCTATTTGCCGTCTCCATTGTTCATCATGCAGTTCGTTCCGATGGGTAGAGTGAAGGAGGATATAGTCCGAAAATCCGGTCCTGTCCCCAAAAATAAATTGAACTCCACCCTGAATCGAATTATAGTACCACACTTCGTACGGTTTCACATCCGTCTCATTGGCGTGGCGTTCGACCTCGTCCGGTTTGCCGTAGATGACATAGACACGTCCCCGATCCGTTTTCCATCCTTCACGAAATCCGGTTTTGTACTGATTGTTGGCAAACGAAATTCGGTTGAAATATTCAATCTTGGTCTCATTCACTGGTGTCGTTTTATCCTCGTCCCGTGAAGACCAAAATTCGAACAGTGCTTTACGTTTTGCATCAACACCTTTCAACTTTGTGTAGCGCTCAGTTTCATCGCGCAGTGCGATATATCTCGACTGTTCAAATTCTTTATCGAGTTCCGCTTCCCCCATGGCAGCATACTCTGATGCATCAACACTTGCACCAAGCGGCGAAACGAGCGTATCAACCGGAAGAGAGGGATTATACACGAAAAATTTTTTGGCGGATGTCACGATACTATTATCGACGGAATCGATGACATTATAGGCAAACGTATAGACTCCCGAGCGCAATGTGTGTACCTTTACCATTCCCACTTCCACATTAGAATCGTTGACCCTCTTCCTCGTTTTCTCATGATTAATGATCTCTTTCCCAACCGCGTTCGTCACCACAGCTTTCGTGTAATATTTTTCGGATTGATTCCGTAAAAGATTGTGCACTTCAAGGTAGTAGAACAGTACAGGCTGGTGTTCGCCGAACAATCGTGACGGATTCGGTTTTACTTCGAACGTGTTCTTGTAAAAGCGATTTGCTGAGTCTCGTTCGGCCGGAATGATTGACGATGCAAGTTCTACATCGCTGAGTGCAATTGTGTTATCAGAAAAATCTTTCAGGTTGGCAACCAACGTAACGCTGTCTTTACGCTCCGGTGAATGAATGTCCTGCACAACAATATAGAGACGATAGATATCCGGCTTCAGCATAAATCCGAATACATCGACATACGAACGTGATCCTGTAAGCATCGTCGTATCGGCGACACTAAATGGGATTCTCCACGCCTGCCGAGCCACAATCGAATCATCAGACGATCTCTTGAACGATACGCTCATAACCGTTTCACCGCGATAGGCATCGGATTCCTTTATAAACTTCAGCGCTGAAACATCGAAGGAATAGTACACTTCCACATACAGATGCTCATTATCACCGCGGAAGCGGGCAAGATCATAATTGAGACGTAACGGTGGAATAGCTTGCTGGGCAATTACTGGGGTGAACAACAACAAGACACTGAGCAGATATTTCTTCATAACCGATATTTGACAATTGTTAGATACAAAAATGATTCTCTTTGAACAATATACCATTTCACAAGATAATTTTCACCTCTTTGTTGTTTCATCAACATCATTGACAAATAAGACTAAAACTCCTGATAACACCATTGAACACCCGCCGAGAATGAGCGCATTGATCGCATGATTGTTCAGTAGAGTATGCATCATATACCCCAAAATACCTGCGGCACATATTTGAGGAATCACTATGAAAAAATTGAAGATTCCCATATATACTCCCATCTTATTGGGGGGAAGCGCTCCTGCGAGGATCGCATACGGCATCGACAAAATACTTGCCCACGCCAATCCGACGCCAACCATTGAAACGAGAAGCAGAGTCGGGTCAGAGATGATATAAAAAGAAGCGAGCCCAAGTCCGCCTATGACGAGTGAAATCATGTGAACAATTTTCCTGCTTGTCCGTTTTGCAATCACCGGCAGCAAGAATGCTGCAAGCGCCGCAAATCCGTTGTATGCCGCGAAAAGTACGCCGACCCAATCCGCACCCTCATTGTACAACGCCGATGTAGGATCAGATGTTTTGTAAATGTGGCTTGTTACTGCGCTCGTTGTATAGATCCACATACAGAACAGTGCAAACCACGAAAAAAATTGCACAACAGCAAGTTGCATCATCGTTTTCGGCATTTGCTGCAAGCTCAACAAAATCTCTTTTGCACCCGTAATGAAGCCGCTCTTATCCTTCTTTTCCTGTGCAAAGGCAGTCATGTCGTGCGGCGGGTATTCTTTTGTTCTGAACACCGTCCAGCAGACCGCACCAAGAAAAGCGACACCTCCGACGTAAAATGAATAAATCACCGAAGGGGGTATTTCCCCTGCCGGCGCACTGTTGCTGATGCCAAACCAATTTGTAAAGATGTACGGAAGAGCCGATGCGATAATTGCACCGAGACCGATGAAGAAACTTTGTACGGCAAATCCCGTCGTCCGCTGCTCGGATGGAAGCAGATCTGCTACAAGTGCGCGGAACGGTTCCATTGATATATTGATCGATGCATCCAGTATCCAGAGCATCAATGCAGCAAACCACAATGCGGGGGAATTCGGCATGACGAACAACGCGGCAGTTGCGAGAATCGCTCCTGTAAGGAAATAGGGACGTCGGCGTCCCAATCTTCCCCACGTCCTGTCGCTCATGTAACCAATAATTGGTTGAACGATCAGCCCTGTGGTCGGCGCGGCAATCCATAAAATAGGGATCGAATCGATGCCGGCTCCGAGCGTTTCAAAAATTCTGCTGACATTTGCGTTCTGCAGGGCGAAGCCGAATTGGATACCGAGAAATCCGAAACTCATATTCCAGATCTGCCAGAAATTTAAGCGGGGTTTATCCATACATTATTCCATTTTCAATTTTTGTAATCGTGCAATTTTGTATTCTTGAAATCATTCAATTTTGAAAACTCTCCAATCCACTCCTGAAACTTTCACCGAAACCATATCGTCGTTTACATTTACTTTCTCCCCGCTCATAATGTCGGTCAATTCTTTTGATCGAAGGATCGCCGGAAGTTGAAATTCAAAATTCTGTTCACGCTCATTTTTATTGAGAACCACCAACAGCCGTTCATTCATATCTGCGCGAATGTACGCGTACACAGTCGTGTCTGCACGGAGCGTATAAAAATCTCCGTACCGAAGTGCTGAATGGTTGTTTCTCATCTTGACGATCTGTTGAGTTTTCGACAGCATTGTTTGTTCATGCACGGTGAGTGAATCGCCAAACCGCATCATTCTTCTGTTATCCGGATCGTCGGCACCGGTCATGCCGAACTCGGAGCCGTAATAGATCACCGGCAATCCGGGAATGGTAAACAGGTACGCGTAATACAGCGACGCTTTCTTATAACTGTCTGGATTTCTTACCACAGGAGGATTATTCCACGCCATTTCACGTGTATCGACTCCCTGCAATTTTACCGATCCGTCGGCATACGCCATGAACCGTACCTTGTCGTGGCTGTCCATGATATTTCCCATCAAATTGTATTCGCCGAATGCTTCAAACGATTTCTTCATATGAAAATCGAGCGATGCAAATGATTCGTTCGGTTCGATGAATACAGGGATGGCGAAGTAGGAAAGCGTAAAATTGAATTGCGAGGAGAGTTGCCCGTTGTTCACGTACGATGCAACGAGGTTGTAATCACCGAATGTTTCGCCGATCTGATACACTTTTTTCTTTTGAGGGATTTCAACCTTTTCTTTTAATTCTCTCGTCAGTGCGCGCCAGAATTCGTTCGGCACATGCTTCACCGCATCGTGGCGGAAACCATCTGCTCCCGTTTCGTTAAGCCACCAGATACTGTTGTCCGTCATAAAACGTATCGGCGCGAAGGATTTGGTGTAATCAAACGACGGCATGTACGGTTCGAACCACGTCGTGAGACGTTGCTCGTCCCACAAGCGAAGATTTTTTCTCCCATCCGGTAATTCCAATGTTCCAAACCAATCCGGATGCTCTTTATACAGCGGGTTGTCAATATGGACATGATGTGCTACGATATCGAGCAGCACTTTGATTTTTCTCTGATGTGCTTTTGCCACCAACTCTTTCAGCTCGTCCATTGTCCCAAATTTTTCTTCCACCGCATTATTGTTGACGGGCCAGTAGCCATGATAACCGCTGTACCAGCGATGCGGCGGCGGATATTCGCGGAATGCCGTGTTGGGATTGTCATACACGGGAGAGATCCAAAGAATATTTATCCCTAATGAATCGAAATAGCCCTCTTCAATTTTGTTGATGATCCCACGGAAGTCCCCTCCCTGATAATTTGCCTGTACAAAAATAGAATCGTGAACAACCGGCGCATCATTCGCTTTATTGCCGTTGTTGAACCGGTCAACCATGATCGAGTAGATCACCCCGTCATCCCATTTTGTTGAATGGTTCGGTTTCCCTGCCGGTTCACCATTATACAGTTGCACCTGCTGAATATTTGTGTTGTGTTTTCCGTACGAAATAAATACACGTAAAGTTTTTTCACCTTCCAATTCTCTTGGTGATAATGATATTTTTAGTGAATGTCCAAAAAGTCCGATTTTATTCGCATCAATTCTTTGATTGTTCAGCAATGCAAAAATATTATTTCTTTGCAGTCGGACATTAGTTTCGTTCGTTTCAAATATAAAAGAAAATTCTATCCACTCTTTCCTTGGATGAGTTGTTGCTATTATTCTTCTACACTTATCAATGTGTAAGAATGTTTTTACAGTATCGCTATTTTCAACCCGCAGCACGGAATTGAAACTCTCGAATCCTGTCGGGGCAGTTGCAGAATTGAGCGGATCGACGATTTCCTTCCCATCCACAACGAATTTGTAGAGGTAGCCTCCCGGCTCAAGAAGTATCGCTCGTTCGTACATTCCATCCCCATCGGCATCTTGCAAAGGATCTGATTCTTTATTCCAGTTGTTGAAATTTCCCTCCACTGTCACCGTGCTGACAGGCGATTCCGCTCTGTATCTAAATGTATGACGTATGCGCGACGCGGCAGCACTGTTGACAAGAATTGGAATACAGTATTTTGTTTTACTGAAAGAGAATTCCAGCAGTGTTGCGCCAAACAAAACGTTCCTTGCGCGGAGAACGAGCAATTGTTTTTCTTTGAGATATTCAACATCCAGATTCTCGTTCTTGGCAAATGCAATCCCTTCATAGTTGTTTGCATAGAAGAGGTCGCCGATGACAATGGTGTCGCTGCGATCCGGATAAACGCGTACCGGCTGGATGATGTCGGTGATGTTTTGCGCAAGACTGAAACCGATGAAGAGGAAGGGGAAGCAGTATAAGTTAAATTTTAATTTCATTATTGGTTCTGTTTTGATCTTGAAATCTTGTCATCATGCAATCTTGAAATATTCTTAATGTGCCGACACCGGGGCTTTGGCAACATTAGAAGCACTCGAACGACTCTCTTTGACCATCATCCATAACACCGCCGAAATTGCAAGAGTTACACCGCTGATAATGAAGATGATGCTCTTGTCTTCGGCGTCGAGAATGAATTTGCCGACGAACAAACTGACAATCAATTGAGGAAGAACGACCGACAGGTTGAAGATACCCATAAAGAATCCGGTCCTACTTTTATCGATCTTCTCAGTCATAATTGCGAACGGGATGCTGACAATCGATGCCCAGCCGACGCCACAGACTGCCATCATCATATACATGATCATCGGTGTCGTTCCGAACATGACAATGCCGAAATATCCCGCCGACATGATGGCAACAGCGAGTAAGTGAACTTTTACTCTGCCAATCTTTTCAGCAACCGGCTCAAGCACAAATGCGGGAAGAATGAAACCGACCGTGTTGAGAACAGCAAACGAAATCGCAATGACCTGCCCGGAAAAACCGGCGACATCCGCTTCGGGAATACCGCCGACAAGTTTCTGCTGAATGAAGGCGATAATATACACGAACATCGTCTGCACACCGATCCATGAGAATCCGTGTGCGATATAAATTCTCCACAACTGCCCCCACTCCGTTGCGGTTTTTTGTTGCTCAACATTCGCAGACATTTCCGATAGTTCTTTCGGTTCTTCAACAAAAAGGGTCGGAACAATTGAAGCAAAAAAAACAAAGGCAACACCGAAATTGATCAGCACAAAATTGCCGAATGTCGCACCGACGACATACGCCAGCACGCCGAAGAACCCCGAAATTGTCTGCATCCAGGTGTACCCTTTCGTGCGCGGATTTCCTTCGGGAGTAACGTCGGCAATAATCGAACGGGTAGGATTGAAACTGATATTAATGGAGAGATCAAGTGTGAGTGCCACAGCAACTGCGACAACTAAAAGATTTGAGATCCCCAATGCGTTACTGATAACGTCTATGTTCGGAAGGGCAAGCAGCATCAACGCCGCAAGTGTTCCTCCGATCAAAATAAAAGGACGTCTCCGTCCTCCCCAAAACCACACCTTGTCGCTGATGAGTCCGATAATCACCTGCCCGAAAATTCCGGCAAGCGGTCCTGCCGCCCACACGATGCCGACTTCGTGTATATCGAGATTATATTTTGTCGTCAGCAGCCAGCTGAGCGCGGAGATTTGAATCGAAAGTGCAAATCCCATCGCAGTAGAAGGAAGGCTGATGAGCGCGTAGAAAGAGTTGGTGAGTTTCTTTTGGATGTCGAGCATGATGGTTATTGGTAATTGGTTATTTAATGCTTGATACTAGACACTGGATACTGATTACTGACGAACCAACTGACTTCCGATTTCTGAAATCTGACTTCTGGCTATTTCACTCCAAACACATCATTTACAACAATTTTCTCTTTCGTGCCATCAATTGTCAATTTGCGATTCACACCCGGTAACTCATCGCCTTCCCATACGCCGTGAGGACCGCTGTTTGTGTATTTGTACTCCAGTTCGATTCCTGCCGGAAGTTGAACCATCAACGTGTAGATTTGGTCGTTGGCAACTTCGTCGCCCGCAGATTTGTCGTCGTACATCCGGATAAAATTCGGCGTCCAGTTTCCCAGCAGTTCATGGTTTCCGGTAATGTAAATACCACGCCGGACGAAGACATTGCGTGCGTCGCATTTGAAAATGACGATGACGGAGTCTTTCTTGCCCGCCAATGCACTGTCAGAAATACTCTGCGCCATCGTTCCGCCGGCGATCTTTGCGGGAAGTTGGGCGTGTTCAGAAATAATCGGCACGAATTCCCGTTTGGGGAATTTTCCTCCCGCTTTCTGACCGAACGCGTAAATATTTTTCAGGTGAGTAATGAATGCAATATCAAACGGCTTGTCTCCGGCAGGAGCGTTCTGATCAGTGCCGTACCACCAGAACCAATCCGAACCTTCTGCAGCGTACATCGCTTCCCACGCTTTGAAGGCGTACCATTTTTTTGTCTTTGCTTTCGGCTCCGGTTCGGTCGGTTTCGGCTGTTTCAATCCGGATTTCTCCAGATCCTGACGGGCGGTCAATAAATAATTCCACGCACGATTCTCTTCATCCTCGCCGATCCATGTGTCATAATTCGCATTGATCCACGAACCGGGATAGAGCCAATCCAGTTTGCGCATCGATTCAACCGGGTGTGCTGCAACACCGCGATTCGGATTGCCGTGAATGTACTCCGACATCGTTACTGTGACGACCTGTTTTGTTTTGTACAATTTGGAAAGTTTCCGGTAGAGTGCGTGGAGAAAATCTTTTCCGTCATTATCTTTTTTATACCATTCCCACGCATTTTCTCCGTCGAGAATAATTGTCAACAGGCGATCCGGTTCATCGTCGGTCGGAGCGAACTTCAGAATTCCTTTTATAAAATCATCTGCGGCTTCTTCACCGATTGCATTCTGATACGTGAAGCCAATCTTATCGGAAAGTTCGGTGTCACGAAACACGACGGCAACATCGGTAGTATCCACTTCGTACGGATAATATTTTGGCTGAAGATTTGGTTTGGATCGTGCGAGAATCTTCTCATCCGTCGCGATCCATTGAATGCCGTTCTTCTTGAAGATCGGCACGACTTCGTGCGCAACGGAACCTTCACCGGGCCACATGCCGAGCGGCGCCTGTCCGAATGTTTGCGTGTAGAAATGAACCGCCATCGCAACCTGTGCATCGGCATCCTGCGGAAAATGAAACCGGTTCGGCATCGGATCGTTCGGCTGGCATGTGCGGGCTAGATCTGAATCGTAGATGAGGGGAAGAATCGGGTGGAAGAAAGGTGTCGTTGCAACTTCAATCTGTCCGCTCCGCTTCTGATGATCGTACATCAACTTCTTGTGGATCGGAACAACATTGGAACAGACTTTGTACATCTCCACGATGATTCTATTACAATCCTCTTCTGTAATTTGTTTCGTCAGATGATATGTTTTGTCAGAGTGCTTCGACACGAGATCGGTAAGATCGATCACTGTGCCATCGGCGAGCCACACTTTCTGTTCGAGAAAATCGGGATCGAAGTGAGCAAGATAGAACCAGAATTTGATGTCGCGCAGTTCCTGCTCGGTGAATTTCTCTTTTTTTGCATTGCGCGCTTTCAGTTTTTGATATTCAGGAAACCGTGTTACCTGTACTTCGCTGATACCGAATGCATTCCAGGTATTATATAAAAGGAAGTGAATATCTTTTTCTGTGAAACTCTTTGTTGGTTTCAATGCAAGATCGATCCACGGATCGGTCTTCCCTTCCCACGCGGCAAAGAATTTCTTTGCGTCAATGCGATTCTTTTTCAGATTCACGAACGGTCTCAATCGTTCTACGTAATACTTCTCCAATTGAAACAGCATCGACGACGTGAGGTTGACGTTGTAATGGACATTCGGATACTGTTCGAGGATCGACGCCATGTCATAATAATCTTTCGTGGCGTGTGTGCGCACCCACGGACCTTGCAACTGGTCGGTCGCCGGGTCGAGATACAGCGGCTGATGCTGATGCCAGATGAGATTCAAATAGAGCGTTCCGCCGTTCTGCGGATATTGATCTTTCATATTCTCCTGTACCAACTGTGCAAATGTAAAACTAATCAACCAGAAAGGCACGAGAATTACCAGAACCACTTTTCCGGTTGAATATGCACTGTTGTTCATTTCACCAAACTCATCCGTTTCACCATTGTATTATTTCCCATCGTGAGTTTGTAAAAATAGATTCCGGATGCCAGGCGCGACGCGTTAAATACCGTCGAATAATTCCCCGCCAAGTGCTGACCATGAATGAGAGTTGCTACTTCCCTGCCGAGCACGTCATATACTTTTAACGTTACATATCCAGCGGAAGGAATTTGATACTTGATCGTCGTGACGGGATTGAACGGGTTGGGATAATTCTGGGATAGAGAAAAATCCCCAGCCACTTGTGAAGGTGAAACGGACAATACGCCCACACCGGCTTCAAACATATACTCATCCCCTTCGCTGAATGGTTGATCAATTGCGATGAACAGTGTATCACCCGATGTTGGATTTCTTTTTGCGGCATCATATACCAGATTCACCCGCCAGGAGGGTTTCGATGAATCAGTGTGCATTATGGCGATAAGATCAGATTGATCAATACCGCTCCCGACTGTGAACATTCCGCTGTCAGCCGGATTTGCGGGCGGCATAACATCTCTAAACGCAAATTTCGATTTCTGATTCCGGTTAACATTTTTGATGGTGAAGTTGACAGGGATTGAGACCATTTTGTAAAACGATGCTGGTAAATAATAAATGGATGTATCAATTTTTGAGTCGCTGAATGCGATCACGAAATCTGCCGGTTCAGGTATCCCTTTGGTGATGATATTCCACGGCACCACAGAAGGAGAATGAATCCCCTCATTATTCCACCTTGTTCGGTCCTTGTTCCACGCTGTCGGACCGTTCTGGATGAACAATCTGATTCCATCAAACAAAGGTCCCTCTTCGCCGTCGATTTCGCGAGCTCCGCTGACGACTTCTTTTGCCGTAGTCTCATCATAAACGTCGTAATACACGTAATGCTCCGGCGATTCATGGAAGAGGACCTTATACGTATGCCCAGTCAATACAGATGCAGGATTAACAACCCGTGGCTGGATCACTCCATTACCTTTTGTCTTCCTAATTATCGATCCTGTATCTTTCAGCGAATACCGCGGGTTCCGAATGGCACAACTGCCGGTACTATCCCACGCAGAATCGCTCACTGATCGTGCAGTGATCCGCAGCCATAGCGAATCAACATTCGGTAAATCCTTTATGTCCAAATTGTACGATGATATGCCCGATATACCGTTGATGACGGGAATCCAATTTCCAGTCGGCTTGGGTTTGTATGACAAATCTACAACTACTTCATCGCCATCAGCATCACCAGCTTTCCACTCAGTGAAAATTGAACCGGAATACGATTTTCCCGTAACTGAGGTATGCAACCGGACCTCGGTTCGTGCGGCAACAGCGTTATTGACAACGAATGTATTCTGCGATTCTGCCACGCCCAAGCCAACGTCGGTGTACGCAACGATTTTTATCTTATAAAAGATACCATCCGGAACGTTGTTGGTATTCCACGAGTAACTCCCATCGTTCGGTTCATTTTCCGCAAGAAGTTCCCAGCTCTCCCCTTCATCTCTGCTGTAATAAATGTCGATCCTGTATAAGGGATAATTCGCACCGGCATCCCAGCGAATGAGATGAGTGCCAGAAACTTGTTGATTTGGAAGAGGCGACACGATGCCAACGGGGTATGAATGCAGCGAATAACCTCCGTTGATAAATTGTTTCAACCGATCTGTTTTCTTAATTACTTCTTGTTTCGTTTTACCGAAAACATGCGCTCTGATAAATCGCTTGTACGATCCGGCAGGAATCGAAAAAACACCGCACGAAGCAAATGCATCATTATCGGATGCAAGGGATTCGGTAACAAAACTTCTTGTTCCCATGAACATATCCCAAATGGCACTGTCCGATGCTGCGCCGAAATTGGGAAACGTACCTGCCGGTTTTACTTGCAGATTTGTTAAACCGAGATTTCCCGGGGTTTGCAAGAACGCTACTGCTGCTACACCTACTGAATCATGAAAATAAACATTTCCTTTGCCATCCTTATCGGTGAAAAACACTATACCGCGTGCAGAATCAAAAGATACCACATCGTCGCCGCTGTCACCCTCTCCGCCGACGAGATCGGCTATCCAGTTCGTGACAGCAGCTTTCTCTATATTGGATGTTCCAACGTTATAAATATCGGAGTGAATGATAACGGCATCTTCCAGTAAGTGATCCGAAAACTCCATGACACGTTCACTAACTACAATACCAAGTCCTGATCGCACAGGATCGGTGCTGTCTGGTAAGAAGAGCTCTTTGTAACGATCATAGCGATCATCGGAATAGTGATAGTACAATTCTTCGCCATCAATAAATTTGTTTTTCCCCGTTAAGCCGTTCCATGCACCGCTCCAACCGGGATCACTTGCATCCCCCATTTTATCAGACCAATGGGAAGGCCATGTTTTCGGATCGGAACTCCGTGCGATCATTGAACCGGAGGGGTCCATATATGAAGGGACAGGTTCCATGTTCCATGATTTTCCGGTTGCCGGATCATTCCGGTACATTTGCATCGATACAATGCGTAAGGGACTCCCTTGTTTCGTTTTCACTTCACCGCCAATCCACAAAGATGACAGGGCGATGTAATGGTGCAATGAATACTTCGGCCATTCAAACGGCACCTCATCCGGTATCCCCCCTCCTGTACGACCTAAGTATCCATTATTAAAAAGCATCAATCGGAGTTTGTTTGCAGCGATCGTTGTGCGCCGTCGTGCAGCAGGATCACCAAACTCATCGGAAGGAATGTGCTGTCCGAATAGATCGGTATTGGAGATAAAAAGAAGGATAATAATGAAGACGATTTTATCGGTACGCATAGTGAAGTCCTCAGTCTATTTGACAATAACCATTTTTTTCGATGCATGGTAATTCCCCGCTGTCAACGAGTAGAAATAAACCCCGCTGGAAAGATGAGAAAAATTAAATTGCACGTTGTGGAATCCCGCCTCCCTCATACCGCTTTCGGCTGTCGCAACCTCCCTTCCAAGTGCATCGAATACCTTCAGAGAAACAAAATCTGCTTTCGGAAGTGAATACCGTATTGTCGTTGTCGGATTAAACGGGTTGGGATAATTCTGGGATAAAGAAAATTCAGAGGGGACGTTCTTTGTGACAGGCTCTACTGATGTCGGAATTCCCAATTCGTCGTTTGTTTTATTGGAATAAACCCTCGCAGAATACCCCGGAATAGTGAACGACGGCACCGGTGTTGCACCAACACTATACTGACCTTGGTTGAATATATCATACCACGTTCCTGTGCCAAGCCACGGAACATTCGTGACTGTCTTCTCCGTAGCGCTGAGGTTTGCAACAAACATCACTTTGCTGTTCGTCGTCGAATCGACAAATCCCCAGACGAGTACTTTTTCCGTATTGTATCGGTACAACGTATGCAGCGTACCGGAATGTAATGCCGGATTCAACTTGCGCTGCAACGCAAGTGCCCGGTAGTACGCGTAATGTTCTTTCCCCCGTTGTGTGGAGAGGTAACTCCACTCAACCGGTCTGTACCCCAATTTCTCTCCGTCAACTTTCCAGCCCCGGGGAGCAGAAAACTCCTGTCCTTCCCAAAGCATAGGAATTCCTAAAGAGCCGAAAATAAATGTCCCGTACAGTTTATCCCGCTGAACAGCGATTGATTCAGGATCCTTTTGGAACCAGGTCATCTCGAAGATCAGCGACTGTTCATCGTGCGTGATGGTAGCGTTCACCGGTTCCGTACGGTTGGCATAGTCGTACGGATACGACGGCGAATCGTTGGATTGATACGCATCCAAGCCGACAACATAATTCTCAAAGTTCAACAGCGACACATTTTCAAAGCGCGCCTCGTTGAAAATTTCGTCGCGAAATGCATCGTGCCATCCGCCGGTCAGTCCGCTGTAATAGACCAGCGCAGGACTTTCAGGAAGGTGTTCGGCAATTTGGTACACGGTGCCGTCGTACATCGTGTCGATAGCATTCGACCATCCGAGAATACCCACTTTGGGAAAATCATAATTCCAACCGACCCCCTGCGTGAAATCGTAGCGAAATCCGTCAACTTTGTATTCATCAATCCACATCTTCAGGCATTCAAGTACCAATTCCTGTGTTTCGGGAGTCCAATGGTCCATATCCTTAAAGAACGCCAGGTTGTCCTCGTTGTAGCGAAGATCGGAATTCAATTTAAAATATGGATTTGCGGTTTCGTCCGGCAGCATTTGCCACAGCGGACCGGTATCGTTCTGATGATTAAAGACAACGTCAAGGATGATTGCAATCCCCCTCTTATGTGCTTCGTCAACGAGTTGTTTAAATTCGAGCGGCGTACCGTAGGCGGGCTCGATCGCAAAGTACGAATTCAGGTCATAGCCCCACGAGTGTCCCGATTTCCCCACGCCACCGTAATCGTTCACCGGCATTAGTTCGATTGCATTGACACCGAGCGAGTCAAAATACCACAGAAGATTTTTGAGATCGGTAAATCCTGCAGTACCAGCCGGTTTGGAATAGTACCCGCCGGCAAATTCACCGATATGCAATTCGTAAATCAGCACCTTGTTCAACGGTGGACGCTGATATCCCGTCGAAGTCCACACGTAATTGTCCGCAGCCAACCCTTCAGCACCTGTCGAAAATCGTGTGCCGTACGTCCCCACATATCTTCCGAACGGATCGGTAATTTTTTTCCCCGATTCAATCTCGTACAGGTATTCGTACGTTGTGTTCGGTGTAAGTTTGAGATTAACCCACCAGTTATCCGATGCGGGGTCTTTTTTCATCACAACAGGCGGAGCGGTCGCAACCGGTTGCCCGGAGGGGGCGATCCGTAAGAGAACAAAATTTTTGCCCGGGACCCTGAGTCGAAATGTGGTTGAATCGCCCGATTGTGCAGATGCTTTGGTAACACCATGCTTTGCATACGCCGGCATGGGGACCTGCTCCACTTCGTACACAGAATTTTGATAGACAATCGAATCACCAGAGATAGTCGTTGCAACCAGTCGAACGTAATTTAATTTCGAGATCGGAGAAGGGAGTGTGTAATTCAGCGTTCGTTTCTCTTTAATGAATGCAGATGTCACGTCGGTCATCACTGTCGAGGATGCATTTGCACCGGTGTAGAACTTTATTGAGGCAATCGTATCGCTGTTGGCATGCATAACACCGACCACAATCCTAATGATGTTCTCCGATGATTCTTCAGCATAGTACTGAAAGAAGAACAATCGTGTCATGCGCAGGACTGAATTGTTGTTATCGTTCGGATTTTGCTCCGGGTTCAACGGATCGGAATACCACCCGGTGCCGCTTCCTCCTTTGTTGAATTTGTACATAAAGACGGAGTCACCAAGCGTTCGGGTTACGCCGGGATCATGGATTTTGAAAGTATATGTTTTTATAAACGCGGATAACTGCATATCGTAGGTCATTTGCGAAGGAGCCCCTGCAGTTATAACACCGCTTGAATTCGGTCCCCAGTTGTTGAACTGCCCCGGCACAAAGACGTTGTTCCCTGGCGGCTGATGAGTGCGAAACACGACAGTAACGCTGTCCGCCGATGATTGGGCAGACGCATTGGAAAGGATGAGACAAACCGACACGAAAAGACTCAAGCGCTTCATAAATTGTATCTCCATTTATAGTGAGGCAAATATTTTTCCCGAATGAGCAGGAAGATGTGTGGTAATTTTTCCTTCAGATGCGGTGACGACATCTCCTGATAACAGTTCTTTCATCGAAGCTGTGACAGTTGAAATCCGGAATGTAAGGTTAACAGCGTTCTTATTTTTATTGATAGCAACGAATGATGTCTGATTGTCCAATGAGCGTTTAAAAAGAACGACATGCTCGGGAACATGATCTGTGACTGCTGTAAAATCACCTCGCCGCAGTGTTGCGTTTTCGTTCCTGATCCCCGTTAATTTCTTGGCGAGCGTCCTGAGTTCTTTATTCCACTTTATTTCATCCCATATCATGCATCTGCGGCAGTCGGGATCTTTTCCTCCCTCCATACCGATCTCATCGCCGTAGTAGATCATCGGTGCACCGACATACGTCATCTGAAAGATAAGAGAGAGTTTCACCCTCCAAATATCTTCTTTGCACATTGTCAAATACCGTTCCGTATCGTGGCTTCCCAGCAGATTCTGCATCGCATAGTTGCATTCGGACGGATACGACTCTCTGACCGTTTGCAGTCTGTTCAAGAATTCAGTTGATGAAATTTTATCATGCGCAAAAAAATCGAGACAGGCATCGCGGAAGCGATAGTTCATCGTCGCATCGAATTCATCTCCCTGAAGCCACGGAGAGGCATCCTGCCACAATTCACCGACGATGTAGCACTCAGGATTAATACCTTTAACAACCGCACGCCATTCTTTCCAGAACTCATGCGGAATCTCGTTCGGCACATCAAGCCGCCAGCCGTCGATTCCCTTCTCGGTCCAGTACTTGGTGACATCAAAGATATGCTTCTTCACATCAGGATTCTGCACCATCAGTTTCGGAAGAGCGCCATGCCCCCACCAACATTCATAATTCGGTTTCCGCGGTTCGCCCACAGGAAACGAGTAGATGTTGAACCACGAAGCAAATTTCGATTGGCGCCCATGTTCTTTCACATCCTTGAACGCGGCATGAGCAGTGCCGACGTGGTTGAACACACCATCAATGATAATTCGAATATTATTCTTGTGGCATTCTTTCACCAATTCGTCGAATGTTTGATTGGTACCGAATGCGGGATCGATAGTGAAGTAGTCTTTGGTATTGTACTTGTGATTTGAGTCTGCAGCGAATATCGGATTGAGATAGAGTGCATTGATGCCGAGGTCTTTCAGGTACGGGATGCGCCGGATGATCCCTTGAAGATCGCCGCCGAAATAATTTCCCGGTTTCGGCATCCCGCCCCATGGTTCGGCGTTTGGCGGGTCGTTGGCTGTATCTCCGTTTTCAAAACGTTCCGGAAAAATCTGGTAAAAGATCGCATCGGAAACCCAGTAAGGAACAAATGACATGTGTGTTCAGTGTTGGTTTCTAAAAATCGTTTCCTGAAGATAGAAAAGGCAGGGCAATTACTCACCCTGCCTCTTACACTACTTATACTTCATCATGAATGTGTGAATTGTTCATTCGACATTCATTCAGAAATATTATTTCATGAGAATCATCTTCTTCGCAGAGACAAATGAGCCTGCTTCGATGCGATACATGTACACTCCGCTTGCGAGCGAACGTGCATCGAACCGCGCAGTATATTTACCCGCTTTCTGATTCTCGTTCACAACCGTTGCAACTTCTTGTCCGATGATGTTGAAGACCTTCAACGTCACAAATCCATCGGCAGGTATGCTGTAGCTGATTGTGGTTGCCGGATTGAATGGATTCGGATAGTTCTGGTTCAATTCATAGGTACGTGCGATCGCATTGTCCACTCGTTTCACTTCCAGTACAGAAGGATCTTCAACAACAAGCGGAGGATTTACGGTGAACACATCAGTCGGATACGTATAGCTTGCCGGCCATGCACCGCCGCTGGTCTTTCGGATATACCGTGTACGATAACGTCCGAAATCAAATCCGCCACCTTCTGCCGGTGCGCCGATGTATTCTGTTTGATACTGCATCACAGCCGGTGAGGGTCCTTTGATCTGGAACGACAACGTGTAGATGCTGTCGCCGTCAGGATCTGTATATTTCAAGTTGTTTTGACGTCCTTCAACCCAGCCCTGCAACCGTGCCCAGTTTTCCCAGTTCGTTACAAAGAACAATGTATCCTGTCCAATCTTGAACGGCGTTGTTGACGCTTTGATCGCCGGACGGAGATCCATATTCAGGGTAACATTGACATTGGTTCCGGAGGGGATGACCATCGCCGGGGTTACATCGTTGTAATACTTGATCGGAATTTCTTGATTGTTGGTACCTTCATACACTATTTCTCTGTTTCCGCCGCCAACTGTCGCCGGCAATTCCCAACCGAAATAATCTTTCCATTGTGAGCGTCCGGGGAGTGTCAGGTCATAGAGAACAAAGAACTTGTAGTTCATCTTTTCGCCAACAATACCTTCCGTTGCAAGATTCAATGTATAGAAGTCTGTTCCAGGAACAGCCTGCATCCACGAGTTAGCATAGTTCGAATGTCCCCAACCGTTGAATGCACCGTGTACGAACAAGGTGTCTTTTGCTTTGTCGAATACACCTAAAGAGATCCACGGTCCGAGATCAACTGTATAAATAATGTTCCCTTTGCGCAACACGCCACTGAATACTGAATCGCTATCAAACCAATCCAACGGCGTATTTTGCGGTGAACCGGTCAAAGTCAATTGCCTGTTTGAAACGCTTTCCCATCGATCAATACCGCCGCGGGCAATTACGAATTTATATTCGATCTTTGTACCGGAGCCAACATCGAACGTGGCAGAATAAATGCTGTCACCATCCGCGTCAGTCAATTTGTTGCCATATCCGCCCCATCCCTGGAAATCTCCACGCACGAAAACACTGTCCTTCGTTTTGTCGAATTTTTCTTCTCTCATTTGAATATTCATTTTCACACGGAAGGTGATATTATTATTTCCAATCACAGGCGGTGTGCTGTCGTTGTTAAAGTACACAACGGGGAATGTCACGTCCGAAGTGGTGATGTTTCCCGTCCTGTTTGGTGAACTTTCCCACTTGTCACCGGGCATAACGACAAATTTATATTCGAGACTCTGGTTTTCTGCCATGTAAAACGTACCGGTATAAATACTGTCATTATTACCGTCTGCAAGTCTGTGTGTTTCACCACCCCATCCCTGGAAATTGCCGCGAACAACAACATAGTCCGTTGTCTTATTGAATTTACTCGCCAGCATCTGAATCCTCATGTTCACCTGGAATGTGACACCAACTCCTTCTGCTTTTTTATAGAGGCCAGTGGTACCGCCAACGATAACATTTGCGAGATCCGTACCTTTGTAACCTACTGCTCGAAGATCACCGGAAAACGGGGTCTTAAGTGATGTAAAGGTCGCTCCGTTGTCGGAAGAAACCCATGCTCTGGCGCCCGCGGTACCAAATCCGACCACGACAAGATTGCTTGATGATCTGATCGGCTTCACAAGAATAGCTTTGCCGCTCGCCATTGTTTGACCGGGTTCAAGAGGAATAGAATCACTCCATGTTACACCACCATCTGTTGTTTTGTGCAAAGGAAATGCAGTCGTGGAGCTGGATGTAATTTGTCTGCCGACACCCCAACCGTTATTCGCATCTGCAAAGGTGATTGTCCTAAAGAAATAGTTATTCGTTCCACCAGTTAAGTTTGCTTCATGCCATGTCCAAGTTGCACCGGCATCCGTTGATTTGATGATCGGAGCAATCATTCTTCTCGGAGTTGAAGCAGAATAATAGGCAATCCAAATGTTATTGCCGAAAGATTCCATGATCGATCCGTACGTCGCAATCGCAAAGAAGCGAGCAGCACCCTTAGCTGAATCCGGAATGTTCGTCAGGCGAGTCCATGTTTTTCCGGCATCCGTTGTTTTGACAACGTGAAGACCGAAGAAATCAGCATCGCCGACAGCAAATCCGACATTTCCATCCAAAAATTTGACACCGTCAAACCATGCTGTATCCGTATTTGAATATGAATATACTTCTGTAAATGTTTTCCCGTAATCCTCCGTTCTCCACAATTTACCGTCGTAATCGCCGACAACTGCTACGGAATCATTCACGGCAGCAACATTGCAATGACCGCCGTTTGTTGTTGCATTCAGTTTTGTGGCTGACCATGTATTGCCATTATCGGCAGAATAAAGTGCATAGTCACCGGAAGCGTTAAATGCTGTTGCATACACATGGCCTGAGGGCAGGTAATCGATGTATTTAACGGTGTATGCAGTCCCAAGGACAATGGCTGTAAAGGATGAAGTCCCGTTCACCATTTCTGGGTTCCCCTGTTGGAACAGGTTCTTCATAGCCTTTTCTTCTTGAATTTTTTCTTCACGACCAGGGTTGCCGGCAAACATCATCGAAACCGAAAACACTATCGCAAGAAAAAGTGTTGTAAGTTGTTTCATAGAATTTCTCCTATGTTGTGTATGTGTAATATAGTGGATTATGGTGCAAGTTATTTCCAAAAGCAATTGCTACAACGTTTCTGTAAAAATGTGTCTGTTCCTCCCTCCCTTCGTTATGAATAGTTGTTAAAATTGAATACCTAAAGAATACGTTTGTACATTTTGTAATCTTCCCATGGAGGCGTATGCATAATCGATGCGAACAATAATGCTGGGGGATATCGGATATTTCATTCCGCCTCCAAATGCATACTTCTGTTCAAAATCCGTAAGAAAATGACGACCGCCCCGGAGCGAAATCAGATCGTTGAATAACGAGTACTCAGCACCGACGCTGACGCTCTCCACATTGTCATTCGGATGCGACGCATCGACAGCAAACGTTAATCGTTGTTCCTCAGTTTTAAATACCTCTCCTGACAGACTGATCCGTAAGTTTAACGGTAAATCGAATTTGTCAGTACCGAGGTACGCATCAATGCTTGCATTGTTGCCATGCTGGGTTTCATCGATATCTTTTTGAACAAGAAGATCACTCCCGGTCATCTGCATCTTATTCCCGAAATTGGAGATGGCAACACCCAATCGTATGCCGTAAAATGGGGTGGTAAACAACGTGCCGATATCAACGGCAAGCGCGGTCGCCTTTGAATTGTAAATCCCCTCCTGGACATATTTACCTGTTATCCCGATGCTGAACCACTCGGTTAATGTCTTTGCGTATGAAAGACCAAATGCGTAACTGTTCGCAGAAAATTGTTCCCCCGTCCCTTCCGGAAATTGCTCCGTTGTTACTTCCATTTCCGGCATCGTCATTGCAATAACACTGATACCGAATGAACCCATATCCGGGTCGGAAACAACGACACCCGTAAATGTGTGCCGGAGTTCTGCAATCCATTGTGTATGTGAAAAATGAAAATCGCTGCCCATAATTTTTGTGATACCTGCAGGATTCCAATACAGCGATGTTGCCTCATCGGCAATGGACGCGTACGAATTTCCGAGAGCGATAGCCCGCGGTCCGATCGGGATGCTCAAAAATTTCGCCGCCGTTGTTCCGACCTTCGTTACATCTTGACCGAATGTCGTCGAAAAGAGAAGCACTGCAAAGAAACTGGAAGCCGCTGCAAATTTTTTTGTCGTAGTCATGATTGGTCTTCCTCCGGTTACTTAATAATTGCAAAGCGGCCGATTTTTTCGCCGATTCCAGGGGCATCGATATGGTAAATATACACACCGTACGATGCGGGTAAATTGTCCCTCGTCAACAGGTTCCATTCCGCTGAACCATCGAGCAGCGTACTCGAGTGGTTGATTGTTTGGACAAGTTCGCCGTTGACAGTGTAGATGCGGATTGTGCACACCTGCGGGACATGGTTAAAATGGATCGACCGAGGACCACGCCCGCTGGAGTACGGATTCTTCGGTTCCCATGAAGCCGCTGCAACGTACGGATTAGGAACCACTTTGATCTTGTTCAGGTCAGTTTTTGCTTTTTCCGGATCTTGATGTTGTGTGACAGTTACAAATTCATAGACATCTTCTGATAAGAACGGTTTTTTGATTACCAAAAATGCCGTATCACCCGCCGATGGATTCGTTCTGACAGAATCATAAATCAAATTGAAGCGCCACGTCAACACGAGTGAATCATTGAGATCCCGTTCAAAAAATGCGATCAAGTCGGAATTCTCTACACCCGATGCAACTGTAAATATTCCGCTATCGGCAGGATTGGCTGGAGCAACAACATCGCGGAATGCAAACTTGATTTTCTTGTTTTCGGTACGATTGTAAACAGAGAAATTGACCGGGATGGAAGGCATTTTATAGAACGATGCAGGCTGGAAGTAGATTGAAGTATCCATCCCCTTTTCTCCAAAAACGATTATATAGTCCGACGGTTTTGCGTTTCCACGTGCGACGATATTCCATGGCTGTGCTGTCATACGATAGACATTGCTGTTGGACCACCTGCTCAGCTTATCGTTAAATCCTACATTTGTTTCGTTCGTGAAAGATAATCTAAATCCGTCAACAATCGGCAGCTCAACCCCTCCGGCAAAATTCCTGTAATCCGCAAAGATCGTATCAGGTTGAGCAGCATTCGTTACATTGACAAGGGTAAAACTTTTTGTCTTGAACGTATCCTGCTGTGTTTGTGTTTGCGCTTTGATCGTTGTGTCTTTAAATGTAATTCTATATTTGTTATTGTTCTTTACAAGCCGTGGATCAACGATGTTCAGATTTATTATTCCAGTGCTGCTCCCCGACACGTGTTGAAGCGTGTTGGCTCTGGAGGGGACAAATCCGGCAACAGGCGCTTCAGGTGTTACCTTGACAACGTTTTGTCCCAATTCGACGCCTCCAGTGGGAGTAAGGTTGATTGCAATCGGGCTTTCCGAAGGAGCGATATCTCCCCCTTCCCAACCGACATCATAACCGGTAATTGCGTAGTAATACGTCTGACCGTTTTGCACGGTCGAGTCAACAAATTCATGTTTCAATCCTGTGTCATTCCCGAGATAGAATTGCACACCGTTAATATCTATACCATGGAATCCTTTCACCTGATTTGCTTTGTCAAATTGTGCAATTGGTTTCTTGAATGTCAGGTTTCCCTGTCCATCGGTAATTTTCAATGCATCTAAAAAGGCTGGATCAGTTGCGCGATATATTTTGTATCCTTCAAAATCCAGTCCGGGACGCCCGAGCGCTGCAAGAAAACTGTCGTACGAATCTTCCGATTTAGAATCCCAATAGAGTGTCACACGTCCGTCGCCGGGAACAGCGGTTAGTACCGGAGGAACGGGTGCTTTTGCGAACTGATAATCTTCGTTGTACGTTTGCTGTGCCTTATTCTTATTTGCCGATGCCTTCGCTTGATCGGGACCCATAACAACAGCAATCGAAATTCTCTCTGTCTGTCCAGCCTTCAACGGGAAAAACCCTGCCGACACGAATAGATCGTTGTCCGTACTTGCCAACGGTTTGGTGGGATCGTAAAAGCTTCCCGGCTGCATGAACATGTTCCATAATAATTGATCAGCGGTTGATCCAAAACTGGGGAATGTACCGGCTGCTTTGTATTGCACATTTGTCAACCCGATCTGATCCGATTCGCTGACATCGGTTTTGTCGATATTCGGTTCGCCCGGAAAATTTGTTCCCGCTCCGGATGTTGGTTTACCATCCCCTTCGCCTGTATCGCCGGTTCCTCCCTTTCCGTCAAGTCCTACGTCGTCAGTCACTGCATTCCAATCACCGTCATTATCAACAAAATCGTCACGAAGTTCATCAACCATCTCGTCTATATTTTCATCAATCCCTTCGTCAATCCTTCCGTCGCCATTGTTGTCGATACCATCGGCATACGGAAGACCGAGATCTTCTGCACCTACATCGTACAAAGTGACGGAAGAATTTACAACGAACGTTTTATTATGGTTCGCCGCCGTATCAATCATTACTTGCGTAATAACCGGAGATCCTGTTTCACCGGTATTGTTGTTGTCGATGCCGTCTTTGTATGCTTTGCCGACATCCTCGTTCCCTTCATCGATGGCTCCGTTCTTGTTGTCGTCGATTGCATTGTCGGCGATCTCACCGTTGAACATCGCGGCGCTGATCACAGGACTGTTGCTTTCCCCGTTCCCGTTATTGTCAATGTTGTCCGCAAATCCGACGCCAACTTGTGTTCCGAACGGAATGTGCGTTGAATCTTCATCGACAAGATTGTTGTTGTTGTCGTCAATGCCGTTTCCCGATATTTCGCCTGCGATCATAGCAGAAAGTACTTTCGGACTTCCCGCTTCCCCGTCGCCGTCGTTATCAATGTTATCTGTGCCATTGCCCGGCGTTTCAAGGTACGCAATAGTCGCAACGCCGACCGGTGTACTGCCGAAGTCCTGGTTACCTTTTCCGTCTTTATCGGTCATCCATGCAAGGTCGGTGAGAAGATCGAAAAAGGGGAGATCGTCGCCGGAATCACCGTCACCGCCGACAAGATCTGCAAGCCACAGTGTAACACCTGCGCGTTTCATGTCGGTTGTTCCGTCATTCTTTACTGAGTGCAGGATAAAGAGGACATCGCTGACAAGAATTTGCGACCATTCCATTGCACGCACATCGAGAATAATTCCCATTCCTTTGCGTGATTTATCGGTTGAGTCGGGAAAGAATGAAGGATACCGGTCGTATTGATCGTCCGACGCTTTGTAGAACATCTCCTGATCGGCATTGAACTGATCTTTTCCAAAATATCCGTTCCACGACCCAGCCCAACCTGGATCATTAAGATCACCCATTTTATCGGGCCAGGTGTCGGGCCATGTCTTTTTATCGCTGCTTTTTGCAATCTGAGATTTGGTTTCAGGCCTGAGGTATCCCCGAATCGGCTCCATATTCCACGATTTTCCCGTTGATGGATCCGTCCGATACGTCGGTAGATCAACGATCTGCAGTGTGGTGTCTCTGCCGTTGTATTTATATTTTACTTCACCGCCTATCCAGAGAGCGATGAGAGCGATGTAGTGCTGTTTCGTGTTCTTCGGCCATTCGAATGGAATCTCGTCCGGAATACCGCCACCTGTTCTGCCGGCAAAACCGTAGTTAAAGATCGTTGCACGAAGATTGTTGCCGTCGATGTTATTTTTTCGGCGGAGCGTCGGATCTCCCCGCTCTTTGCTCGGAACATGTTGTGCACTTACCGATTGAACAACACCGATCGCCAGCAGTATGATAAAAAATAGTTTCATTGTGCGCATGTGTAAACTCCGTACAGTTTAGAAACCTAATTCAAAACCAATTTGTATTTCCCTCGGTTCAGAATAAAACGTCGGGTTGTTGAACCATTCTGCCACCGTATTATTTTGCAGTTGTGTATCGCCGTAAATAATTGTCTGCAGCGTTTTGTCTGCGCGGCCGGTATCGCCGTACACTTCCAACTCGTTGCGTATATCAAGCACGTTCAGGACTTTAGCAAAGATGGAGAGTTGCGCTCCGAAGATTTGAAGATTCTTGAATACCCTGATATCCAGATTATATACATCCGGACGTCTGCGGCTGTTCTTCATTAACGATGTACTGACGTTTTGCCCGACGCGAGTCTGAACGAGTATGGATGGCGTGTAAGGCAACCCTGAAGAGTACCGTGCTATAAGAAACGCTCCAAAATCCGAATCGCCAAGTCCCAATGTCAGATTTGCCGTATGTGTCTGGTCCCAATCGAGTGCACTCAACACGCGGGCAGGATCACCGTTGCTTTGAGAGTTGAAGAATTCTTCTTCGGGTGAAGAGTTCACCCCTTCTGCAACCTGGAACGAATAACTTATATTGAAGGAGTAATAATCGCTCGGCCGTTTGTTCAAGGAAAGTGTAATTCCTCTTACGTTTGCATAATCCTTGTTCACAAATGAGACGTACGATGTTCCCGCCTGCACTTCAACTGGTGACCCTGTCGAGACCCAGTCACGAATGTCGCGATAGAATCCTGTCACATCACCGCTGATCAACTCGGTCAGTTGCTGCTGCAGACCAATCTCGTACATCACGGTTCGCTGCGCCCGCAAATCTGCATTGCCAAAAATTCCCTGCATCCCTCCCGACGTCGTGATCTTGTATTCGGGCTTCTGATAGAGCTGGGAGAAGGAAGGAATTTGCAGGAAATGTCCGTACGAAAAATGAATGACACCTTTATCAGTGATCGGGTATGCGATGCCGAACCGCGGACTGATTTGAGATTTTTTCGATGCATCTTTGTACCAATATGGACGCCGTTTTGCAACCGCAACATCAAGCGCCTGGTTGTCGGAAAGGTCGATAACACCGTCGCCATTGACATCGAATTTGTTTTTATCTTTGAACGGAAGATAGATGTTCGGATCTTCAGGATCTGCAAGAATCTGTCCGTTCGGATCGAAATAGTCGAACCGCAATCCAAGGTTGATGATCATGTTCTCGTATTCGATCTTGTCCTGAGCGTAAACAGAAAACTCACTCGGTTCACGCGTATAGTTGTCGTGGTACGGTGTGCGTGAATCCAGAACATCCGGTTCAAAGGGAATCACCTGCTCACCGAGTGCATTTACCTTCGGCACGATGTTGAAATCGTCAAAGAAGAGCGTGTGGTTTTTTGCCTCAGCGCCGAATTTGACCTGATGCAATTTGGTAAGTTGCGTTGTGAAATCTATTTTTAACAGGTACGTGGTGGTACGACGGTTAAAGTGGTGCAGGTTGGTTCCGCCATCCGAAAAACTGTACGCTGGCTGCACGAGCGAATCGGGAGATAAATACCGCTTATCGCGCGGGTTTTCAAACAGATATTCCCGAAATGATTTTTGGAATTTTGACATGTTGATCGTGTAGAACGTCTCGGAACTCAACAGATGTGTAAAGAGTCCGGAGAGGTCATAACTCCGTTCATGCTTGCTGACATCACCATCGGGCTCCAAACGGAAGAAATGATTGTAGTCCCTGTAGTCCTGCGCATTGCCGATGCCGGACAGACTGAACTTCATAGTGGGAAGCACTTGAAATGTCAGTTTTGCTGTCGCTGAGTTCCTCTCCCGATGATTCATCGCTGCCGGATTTCCGGATCCCTTTGCACCGTTCGGTAAAAATTTTTGGATGCCGTACAGCCATCCATCCGTTTTGTAATGCCTGCCGAACAGGTAAAATGTCACAATGTCCCCAAAAACCGGTACCGGACCGCTGATACTTCCTTCCACATTACGAGTTGCCAGCAGATTAAAATCATCAATGTGCCGGAATATTTCTGCATCGCTGCTCAGGTAATCCCCGGCATACATGATGATGTTCCCTTTGTACTCGTTCCCGCCGTCCTTCGTTACGATATTCACAATACCCGACATTGCATTTCCGTATTCAGCATTGAATGTTCCGCTGATAACCTGCAGTTCCTGAACGGCACTGTTCTCGACAGGAATCGATTGTGAACCGTCGAAGACATCGGAGACCGATTTTCCATCGACCCAGTACGCAACTTCGCTCGTCCTTCCACCGCGGATGTGGATTCCACCTCCACGGTCAACCGTTACGCCTGCCTGCAATCCCAGCACTTCATGAATTTCTTGTACAGGTAAATTTTTAATCGCATCGGCATCAACTCTCGCTTCCACTGAGGTCATATCTTTTCTGATCACGGGACGTTCTGCAACAATCACCACTTCGTTCCCTTCGATTGCCTGCTCGCGCAGCGATACGGATATCGGTGTCGTCTGATCAATGGAGATCTTCACGTTTTCCACTGTTACCGATTGGTACCCGACGGAAGAAAATGTAACAGTATAAACACCAGGAGGAATATTGAGAATAAATACCGTTCCTTCAAAATCTGAGACAGCGCCATACGGCGTTCCGCGGACAACAACGTTGACGCCAACAAGGGGTTCATTCGTTTGTGAATCTGTCACTGTCCCCTTGATCTTACCGGTTGTACCGGCAAGTGCACCCCCTGCCACCGCCAGCAAAAAAAGAAATAAGAAGAATACTTTGGTCATAACAATCTCCGGACGACTATAAATTAATTGATGCCAGAATCTCTTTGTCAATCGTGTACGGCAGTAACGATAAAACGCGCTCCATTTCCTCACGCTGCGCATCGGATTTCCATTTGTTCAAAACCTGCTGCCGGATCTCAGATCGGGCTTCGTTAAAACTCTTTTGCCGCGAGGGCCGAATGTCGAGCACTTGTAATAGAATATATTTTCCGGCTGCAGAAACGGGACCGATTATTTCTCCCTTAGCAGAAGAAAATATCATCTCCGCAAAAAAACCGAATGTTGATCTCGGACCATATCCAAGTTCACCCCCGATTGGTGAAGTGGGGGATACCGAGTACGAACGAGCCAGAGATGCAAAAGAAGCGCCTTCGTTCAATTTCTTCACAATGCCCATAGCGATGGAAAACGAATCCACAACAATCTCCGCAACATTCCTCTCCTCTGCTTGCACATAGTGCGAAGGATTCGTTTCATACTCTTTCGACAGTTCAGCGTCAAATTTCTGTTTCAGTTTCGGATCGTTGATTGTCTCTGTGGCGGCATCCAACGACAGGCGACGTTTATACAATTGATCTGTCCATATTCTAATCAACTCGACCGTTGTGTCATTGGCAACACGGTTCTTGTACGAAAAAGAAGTATCACATCGGACAGCTGATGCCTGACGTACAAGTTCTTCTTGAACGAGCAATCCGGATATCAACTCTTTCAGATCATCGACCGAATGGATCCGGCGATAATGTCTATCAGTAACCTTAAACAACCGCTGCGAAAAATCGCTCACCCGCCACCGGTTTCCCTTCCATGACACTAATGTTCGTCCCGCAATAGCATTCAAAAGTTCGCTCGACTGCAAACGTTCCGCCGACTTGTTCGCTTTCCAGGCGGAAAATAATTTTTGAACTACAACACCATCAAAGGCAGGACTCATCCTTTGTTTGGTATCCTGTGCATATCGGGCTGCCATTTGGCTCCGTTTGCTTATCTTTACCAGGAGCTCAACTTTGGATTTCTTTTCTGCGTACTCATTCTCCGTAATCAAAGGGCGGACGACTCGCTGCTCAACTTTAATAATGCTGTAGCCGTCTTCTGTCTTTACCGGCTCGGAAATACTCCCCACGGGCAGTGAAAACACAGCATCCTCGAACGCCGGTTCCATTTCTCCGCCGCGGAAGAATCCCAGATCGCCGCCTGAATATTTCAGTTTCGAATCGTTGAACACTTCCAGTGCAAGTGAATTGAAGGATTCACCTTTGGACAGCCTCATTCGCAGATTTTCTGCTTCTGAACGTGTCTGTGCATACAGGTGTCGCGCATGCACAACGGTATTCATTCTTACAAAAGCTGATCTTAGCTCTTCATCCGTAATTGCCATCGTATCGGCAAGGATATCAAAATATGATCCAAGGATTGATTGAATCCGGACTTTTTCGACTTCGTTCCTGTATGTACTATGTTCCATCAACAGCTGTTGTTGTGCGTCGTGTACGATTGCCCGCTCAAAGATCATAATCTGTAGTATGTTGGACCGTGCAACAAGATTGTCTTTTGTGCCGGTGTTCTCCAGAAATCTTTTGTACCGTACTGTAAATTCGGGAACAGTGATCGCTTCTCCACCCACAACCGCAAGTGTTTCCGCCTGCATGTTTATCAGACATATGAATAAAAGAACAATCGCCATACTTTACTTCGACACTCCCAGCACGAGAACATGTTGCGACGGTATTGTTACAACGATGTTATTCCTATTCACAGAACAACGTTCCTTTGAGAGCACGTTGATAATGGTTTCCTTCGTCTGCCAAATCGATTTGAAAGAGATTTTTCGCTCCTTGCCCGATCTGTTAGCACAAACGACAATTGAATCTTCGGGTGATGTTTTTGCGAACACAACGATATCATCGTTCTCATTCACCATCAAAGGCTGTAACCTGCCGATTCTGGCTGAACGGTATTCCGACCGCATGCGAATTAACGATTGATGGTACCTGAAAAGATCTGCATCAAATGCTACTGTATCTGCCGGGCGCTGCTTCTCGAATGGGTGTGAACGCTCCACTGCATAGTCCAGTTCTCGCCACACCATTGGTTTCCTGTCATCCGGATCATCCCCTCCCCACATCCCCGCTTCGTTGCCGTAATAAATAGATGGGGCACCGGAACTAACAAATTGAAGAGCAAGAATCATCTTTTGGAGCGCTCTCTCCTGCTTGTTCGGTTTGCGATTGTCATACCCCGGATTGTCCTTCGTACTTGCGGCATGGTCGAACTGGCGGTCGGGATTTACGACAATTGAAGATAACCTGTCGGTGTCATGACTGTCGATCGTATTCATTTGCACTGCAGTCACGTCGGCAGGAAATTGATGTTGCAACTGAACAAACCGTTGCATGAACTCAGAAGCAGAAATCCGGTTTTTTCCTTTGGAACAAAAATCTACGATTGGCATCAATCCACGGTAGTTCATAACTGCATCAAATACGCTCCCGTCGGCAACCCACGGTGCAGGATCGTACATTTTGTTGGCACTCCAATCTTCCCACCATACTTCGCCAACGAGATATGATTCCGGATTGATGGTTCTGGTCCATTCCCTGAACTCTTTCCAGAATCCAATATTTACCATTGAAGCAACATCCAGCCGCCATCCGTCGATTCCGTCATCCGGATTCCCGTCACCGTTCGGATCCATCCATCGCTTAACCACAGAATGAATATGTCGTTTCACAGGTTGTGGAAATCCAGTTGAATCTTCTTTCAATTCCGGCAATTCTTTAACGCCAAACCAGCCGACATAATCGAACTCATTAGTACTTGTCGTGGTATCGTCAAACCGGTTGATAGTAAACCAGTCAACGTACGGCGAAGCTGCCCCTCTTCGTTGCACATCCTGAAATGCCCAAAACGTCAGCCCTACATGATTGAAGACACCGTCAATAATTATTTTTATCCCTCTGGTATGGCATTCCCGGATGAGATTTAAAAAGAGTGAGTCAGCTGAAGTCCACTGCCATGTATTCGGATCTGCAGGATTTTCTGCAGACCATATTCGACGATCTAAAGCCGGATCCGGACCAAAATTATTGTCAATATGATGGTACATAGAAGCATCATATTTATGGAGAGAGGGTGATTCAAAAACCGGGTTCAGGTAGATGGCTGAGATTCCCAATTCCTTCAGATAGTCCAGCTTACTAAGAATACCTTGAAGGTCGCCGCCGTACCGTCGTAATTGTGTATTGTAGTAAAAATCCTTCCCGCCACTTTTCTCCCATGGCTGCATCTCGAACCAATCGCCGGTCCATAAGGAAATATTCCATTCACGCGGTCGTTCGTGCGGCCACGATCCGGTTAAATCATCGACTGTAGGATCGTTTGCGGGATCGCCGTTCGCAAAGCGCTCAGGGAATATTTGATACCACACAACATCCGCAGCCCATCGTGGCGGATTGAAATTATTCTTTTCGCTTCCCACCAGCCGAACAGAAAAAGCCGGTACAACAATGAAAACGCTAACAAGCAAGCTGAGAGTTAATCGTAGTTTTTTAGTTATTCCCCAGGTCATAACGTCGATGGTCAATTGCTGTCTTGAAAAACGTAATTCTTATTCGCTCCGCAACTCGCACGCACGATAAGGTTGGGTGTGAAATTAACGGAAGAGACTGGAAGATCGATCGCATCTATCCGTTGTATCATTTTTTTCACTGCCAGTTCCCCCATTTGGTACATCGGCTGGCTCATAGTAGTCAATCCGAAGTATTTCGATATTTCAATGTTGTCGAAGCTGACAATTGCCACATCATCCGGCACACGAAGATTATGTTCCTTTAAGGCTTCGATCACACCAATTGCTTGAATATCACTTGAAACAAAAAAAGCGGAAGGAATCTTAACCCCGCTCTTGAGAAATTTTATCATGTCGCTGTACCCGGCTTCACGGCTGAAACCGTCGTTCTTCGTCCAAGAACTATTGTTCACCAGACCTTCCCGAACAGGAATTGAATGCCGCTGAAGCGTTTGTAGAAAACTTTTTAAGCGTTCCTGCGCAGGAACGCTTTTGAGATTTGCATTGATCAAACCGATATCGTTATGTCCCAACGAGAGCAGGTGTTCTGTTGCAATTTTTGCCCCTTCAAAATTATCTACCCGAATGGAATCGAAATCATTATGGAATGAATCGACGAGTACAAGCGGAAGTTTTTTTTCTTTGAACTCAGCAGCAAATTTGTCCGGTAGCTGAAGTGAAAATATGAGCGTGCCGTCAACTCTCCCTTTCCGCATGGAACGGACCAGATATTCTTCCAGTTGTTCCTGATTATTTGCGCCGTGAATGATGAGATCGAACCCCAATGATGTAAGTGTCTCTTGAACTCCCTGAAGAACTTCGATAAAAAAGTAGTTGGTGAAAAAAGGAATTATAGCGCTTAACGTATTTGAACGTTTACGCGCAAGCGCTTGTGCGAAGGCATGGGGCTGATAGTTCAGCCGCTTAGCAACACTAATTACCCGCTCCCGCGTTTCAGAAGTCACTTTGGGACTGTTATTTAATACACGAGAAACGGTTCCAATCCCTACTTTTGCCTCCCTGGCTATGTCATATATGGTTACAGCCAAGTTACTCCTTACAGTTGAGGTCTATGGAAGGGCTTTCAGAAGGTAGGCGAATATAACTTTATTGTCAAGA
>JBFMFY010000001.1:0-166784 GCA_040751955.1 Bacteroidota bacterium | reverse complement strand
CCGCCGCAAACAATAATCTCACCGTTCGGCAAAACAACTTCCATACCCATCACATAATTTTTGGTGACACCATATTTCAATCCGCGAAGCCCGCCGGAATTCTCCGCCACGTTCCCGCCGATCGTACAGATGTTCATGCTTCCCGGATCGGGGGGATAAAATAATCCGATTTTTTCTACTTCCTGGTGCAACTGCGAAGTAATAACACCGGGCTCAACCCATGCAGTTAGATTCTCGCTATCGATCTCCAGTATTTTCTTCCATTGTGACATATCAAGGATGACACAATTTTCTGTCGGCACGGAACCACCGCTCAATCCGGTACCATTTCCCCGCGGGACAATCGAGAATTTCTCTGCGTTTGCGAGTTTTACAATATGAGAGATTTGTTCTTTGGTCTGCGGGCGAACTATGGCTTCGGGTAAATGCTCAAGAAGAGGTGTGCCGTCGTAGGAGTATGTAATTTTATCTTCGGGAGAAGTAAAGAAATTTTCTTTCCCGACAATGGAGGAAATGTTGTTTAGTACATGAGGTTGTATCATTGCCCGGCTCGTTTGTAACGAACGAGATAGAACTTATTGTCAGGTGTAGATGTGAATGTCTTCGGACGGTCGTCACCGTATAAATTGAAGCAGATGAATAAGAATCCGCCCGTATGTTTGTAGATCGCTTTGATCGTCCTCCCTTTATTCGGTCCATCTTCACCGACAATATCGATTCCCATCGGCACAGTAAACTGGTAGTATTTTATTTTTCCTTTGTCAATTTCTGTTCCTGTCGTATTCGAGTATGAATCGGCATTAACTGTGAGACGGAAGGAGGAAATGATATCTTCAGGAAGGAGTTCGCCCGCTAAATGCGCTTCGACAACGATCCAATCGCCATCAAGTTTCATTGTTTATCCAGGAAGTGTTAAGTATATTAACGCGTGCAATTCACATTAAAGTAGCAAAAACGAGTCCTAAAATCAACGAACAGATTGGAGCAAAACAATGCCGACCTTACAACGCCGCTCGTGGGCGGAACCATTTAAGATCAAGACGGTTGAACCGTTAAAAATGACTACACGAACAGAACGTGAACAAAACATTGCAGAGGCGGGATACAATACGTTTTTACTGAAATCGAGAGATGTGTACATCGATCTTTTAACAGACAGCGGCACCAATGCCATGAGCGACTATCAATGGGCAGGGATGATGGTCGGTGATGAAGCGTATGCCGGAAGTGAGAATTATTACCACCTCGAATCAAAAGTGAGAGAGTATTACGGATACAAATATCTTGTACCGACACATCAGGGGCGCGGCGCAGAAAATATCATATCGAAGATTCTCATTAAGCCCGGTGACTATGTGCCTGGAAACATGTACTTCACTACCACAAGGCTTCATCAGGAACTCGCCGGCGGAACATTCGTTGATGTTATCATCGATGAAGCACACGATTCACAGAAAGAGCATCCGTTCAAAGGAAATGTCGATCTTCAAAAATTTGAAGATCTCATCAAACGCGTCGGTGCAAAAAAAATAGCGTACATCACCATTGGTGCAACGGTGAACATGGCGGGCGGTCAGCCGATCTCGATGGAAAATCTCCGTGCTGTTCATTCAATGGCAAAGAAAAACGGTATTAAAGTCGTGATTGATGCAACCCGTGCAATGGAGAATGCTTATTTCATCAAACGGCGTGAAAAAGGATATGAAGACAAGTCGGTCAAGGAAATACTTCTTGAAATGTGCTCCTACTCCGATGCAGCGACCATGAGCGGTAAGAAAGATCTTCTGGTGAATATCGGCGGATTTCTCGCGGTGAATGATTACGATGTGTTTGAGGAAGCGCGCAATATGGTAGTTGTCTATGAAGGTCTTCACACCTATGGCGGACTGGCGGGACGAGACATGGAAGCGATGGCGCGCGGCATTGAAGAAGCCTGCCAACTTGATCATCTGCAGGCAAGGATCGGTCAAGTGGAATATGTCGGGAACCGACTCATCGAACTCGGCATTCCGATCGTCCGCCCCATCGGCGGACATGCAATCTTCCTCGATGCAAAGAAATTTTACCCGCAGCTCGATCAATTAAAATTCCCCGCTCAAACACTTGCCGCAGAATTGTACGTTGATTCGGGAATCAGAGCGATGGAACGGGGAATAGTTTCTGCCGGCAGGAATAAAGAGACGGGCGATCATTACTTTCCAAAACTGGAATTGGTACGGCTCACATTTCCGCGAAGGGTGTACACGCAGGCTCATTGTGATGTTACTGTCGAATCTGTTTATGAAGTGTGGAACAACCGCAGCGGAGTGAAAGGATTAACGATGGTCTATGAACCGAAATATCTCAGATTCTTTCAGGCAAGATTTGAAAAGCTGTAACGAGTGAAGTCTTGCGGAGGTGACTGCCTCCGCAAGAAATCTTTTTATCACTTCCTTCGTACAAATTCTACTCGTCTGTTCTTTGCTCTCCCCTCTTCCGTTTTATTCGTTGCGATCGGCTTATCGGGACCGAAGCCTTGCGCGAATAATCTCTCAGCAGAAACACCTTTTTCCATCAGATACCTGCTCACCTCTTTTGCTCGTGCAAGTGAAACACGTCTGTTTGCTGATGCATTTCCTGTGTTATCAGTGTGTCCGTTCACTTGTATCTTCAATTCTGGATTTTCCAATAGTGTTTTTGCAATATTATCAAGGACAACCATCGCATCCTTCGTCAGGATCGTTTTACCCATCTCAAACGTTATGCCTTCCATGATCACTGTTTTTGAGGTACTCTGCTTGAGCGATTCTACAAGTTTCACGGCTTCAGCCACTTTCTCTTCCAGTTTAGCGAGCGGTTTGCGGATTTCAACATAAACGGTTTCAAGCGCCAGCGCCGGTAGTTTCTTTGATGCACGGATTCTGATCCTCACCGGCTTGGAATGAGACATTGTTTCAGTGTTATACTCATCCACAACAAGAATGTATGTGTACTTTCTCAGTGTAGTATCTCTGCTTGCGGAGTTCAACTTTGCATTGTATGTCACTTCATTTAATCCGCTGCGGATCAACTCTGTTAAATCGATTGAGGCGATCCTCATAAATTCGATTTCATTTTTCATAATCGGCATGCGTGCAGAGAGTGCTGATGAACGGACCCGAACCGAAAGATTTTTTGAAGGGAGTGGAATTCCGTTCACGGTAAATGAACGATCGTTTACAATGAAATTTGATGCCACTGAATCGATCAACCGGACAGATTTTATTTTCTTTTTAGGATCGATGAAGATGCGCGTCTTAAAAAATATTTCGTCCCCTTCCGTAACGGTCACCGAATCCCCAATCTGACGATCGTCCGGATTCACCGTTCTTATCAATGCCTCCGACGTTTCTATGCGGTTCTTCTCTGTTTCCTGGACAATATTTTCGGTAACAAGTTTCTGACTTTCCACAACAGCACTATCTGCGGTTACAACAATAATTGAACCAACGGAGAGCAACGAGCTTCCTTTCTTCGGCGGTGTATTCAATGCAACTTTGTATTTCAACAACCCTTGCATCATGTCGGGTCCGCGTCCAGCTTTCCATTGCACATTCGTTCCAAGTATTGTGGGATTGATCCGGCGTCCGTTGAATGTAGCGCTGCCGGGAACGATGGAGAATTCTTCCGGAAGCGTCTCGTTGATATCGATGCTTTGCAGATATTTACCGCCGGAGAAGACGAACGAAACATACATATCGAGTGTGTCGATTTTCACACCCCGCAGCGTATCGGTATTGATATATTTTGGACGCGATTGACGGACTGCAAACAATTTGTTCACCTTGCCGATCAATTGACTGATCGAATCTTTCAATGTACGGAGAACGAAGAAATTTGCCTTTGCAATTCCGCTTTCCGTAATGCGCACAAACTGTGACGATGCATCCTGCGCAAATTTATTGTTTCCCGAAAGCAATTGCGCCCCCTTCGGCAATGTCGCTTCGTTAATGCGTAACACATGTTGACCGGGTTTCACCTCCGGCAATGAGAACTTGCCATCGTCTCCGGTAATGATTTTCGTTCCGTCTTCCATCCACAACTCAACATCCTTTATGCCGGTCTCACCTGCTTCCTGGAACAAATTCCTGTTATCATCATAGAACACCTTGCCGATGACAAGTCCCTTTTCTGTAAAGACGCCGGGACGAACCGTCACTTGCCATTGCGACGGTGCCGAATGGAGTCTGCCGCCGATATTACCTTCCGAAATAGCATATGCAGTATTTATTCCTTCACTTTCAAGTGCGTCCGCTCCGATCGCCAATTGATATACAAGTTGACCAGATTTTCCGGAACGGATCGTATCGGCAAGATTCCATGTCAAAGAATTCAAATTCTGATTGAGCAAGGGTTCAGCAGACTTACCGTTAAACCGGGCGGAGTTCTTTATGTACCGGAACGAATGAGGCAAAAGATCAAAGATGCCAAGTGTATGGACAAATGTCGGGCTTGTGTTGCTGACCTGAATTTGGTATGTGACAATATCACCGATCTCAGCAACCTTCTTATTTCCCGTCTTTACAATCTTGAGAAACGAAGAAAGATTCGGATTGTCGATCATTGTCAATACAGTTGTGGCAGTGTCCAGTGTTGTATTCCCTTGCATCAGCCGTGCCCTGGAAATGATCTTCGTCCCCGTCTTAAGACTGAAATCTGAAAGGAACTTAATTGTAACAGTATCCGCATGATCGGGCGGAATTGCACCGACAAAAATCGTTACGACGCTGTCAACGATGGATACAGAATCGATTGCCTGCTTTCCGAGTACAATTTTACTTTGTCCGGCGAAAAAGATCGAGTCAACAATCCGTATGTCTTTTAGGCTGTCCGTACCAGTATTACTGAACCATATTTTTTTGAATACACTGTCGCCTGCAACGGTTGAATCCTTTCCGGCAAAGAAGTTGCCAAATGATAGATTGGGTGCGGAACGGACAATAGTAGTAACAGTACTTTGTTGCTGTGATAATACATGCGAAGAATACCACACAGTGTTTCTAAGACGTGTGCTGTCGGGAATGTTCCTTGATAATAATAATGCCAGCCGTACTGTATCCTCCTGAAAACTGGTCAACGAATCTGCCGTCCAGCGGATAATTCTTCCTGTTGTGTCGTATGAAACTGATTTGAACTTGCTTTTTTCAACGGAGACAAGCGACGTAAATTTCGGCAGCGTATCGGTCAGCGAAATATTGTAATGATTCACATTCCCTACATTCCCCGTGCGAATGGAATAGTGCAATGTGTCGCCTGCATATCGCACCGGCTCAGCCTGCATCACCAGCGTTATTGAAGAGTCCTGTTCTATTTCAATGCTGAGATTGATGGTGAACGTGCCTGATACGGTATCCATGACAAAACTTTGCCCCTTAAAACTAGGGAACTCGGTACTGTCGATGGAGACAACGTACCGTGCTGGTTTCAAGTTCTCGAATTTAAATCTTCCGAGACGATCAGTTTTTTGCTCCTGGAGACGGAAATAGTTACCGATCGGCTGCGACAAGCGACCGGTGCTCCGGGATTTTGATACTGGACCGGAACTTGATACCGAATCCAAAAATACCGTAACCCCTTCAGCTGGTACCGGAAGTCCTGAAATTCGATATAGGATTCTGCCCGCAATGGTGTTCGGAATTTCAATTGGCGGCATCGGAAATTTCGTCGGATCAATCGGCGTGCTTGTGGTGATTGTGTCGCCAAACTTGTCGATAACATAGATTTCCAACAGATACGCCAGCACATCCTTGTTCAGTGGTACAAAAAATTTCCCGTCCGATTTTGTTGTATCCGCACCGACTATTTGTTTTGATTGATTATAGACACGGGCGATGGCACCTGCGTACGGCGTACGGTTAAGTCCGCTGACGACGATGCCTGTTACAGCACCGGGATACATAAAGACATTTGCCGTATCCTGAATTGTCCCGATCAGCGGCGATCCGCCAAGTGCAGTAATTCGTACTCTTTGAATTTCATTCGCCACATTTGCCGAACGGAGCATTACCGTTGCTGTTCCATTTTGCACAGTAGTAGATATATTCTGTGCATTGTTGGAAAATGTTCCTAACGTCGTGGTCACCTGCACCGGAACTCCGTTTGGTACAGACTGATCAACCGAGTCTTTCACAATAATGTCGATACGCGAACTGTCCTGATTCAATTGACCGAAGATATATTTGGAAACAGGGTTGATCGTAATACTCTTCGGAACGATTGGAACTATGGGATTTGTGACAGAAGCTTTGGCGCCGGCGGGAACATTCGCCGAATAGACAACGGCGCTGTTCGACAATGTGCCAGCGGCAAGATTTGGCGGTGTTGACACGGTTACCGTTATAGTTCGTTCAGCAAACGCAGGGATGTTTCCGAGTTTCCATACAATGAGACGTTGAGAATTTTTAATGCTGTCCGGCGTTACGCTTGCACTCACAAATGTTCCAAGTGAAGAAATGGTATCAACGAGAGTCGTATTCGTCGATTGTACATTTCCGGTGTTTTTAACTACAATGCTATAAGAGAATGTTCTCCCCGAACCGGCGACCTGTGCGAGTGGAGTATTGGTAATTTCAAGACGAGGAAAACTGTTCACAACAAGCGTCATTGATGATGAAACTTGCGATGAAAGCCAATTGAGATTTGCATTCAGTTGGAGTTGAGTTAAGGCAACAAGCGTGCTGTCAACCACCATTTTAACTCCCACTGAGTCAGCTTGACCCGGAAGAACATTCAACACCGTCCAGGTAACCGTTCCTCCGGATATTATACCTTTTGTCGAGCCGGGAACAAATCGCAATCCGGCAGGAGGAAGAATACCTTGTATGGTAGCGGTGTCTGCTTTCAGGTTTCCGACGTTCTTATAAACGAGCCGAACTTGCAATGTCTCTCTTCCGAAAACATTTGTATCACGGGCGCCAAAACTCAATTCAAAATTAGGCGCTTCGATAACTGTAAATTGAACGACTCCCGACTTCACGGTATCAGCCGGGAACGATTTATACTGGTACGTCGCTTTCGCCTGATTTGTAATTTGGGTGCTCGCTGCCGTTTGGCTGAACAGCGACTGTACAACACCAATCATCAACATCGCTGCGATTAGTAAGCCACGGTATGTTTTAACAAGTTCTGCCATGAGTATGGGCATTATTTGATTTTCACTTTAAATTCAATCGAACCAGACTGTCCCGCATTAAGCGTTCCGATATTTACGGCAATAATCGTATTGTTCCCGTCGGGCGTTACTACAAGATTATCCGCAACAGGTGTGTTATTCAATTTGACGCTATTCGGGACGTACTCTGTTGCCGACGGAGTTGTATCGGCAACAATAAAATTAGAAACTGAGGCGGAGCCGCTGTTTTGGAATGTGATACTGTATGTAATGACCGCACCTGCCGGCTGATCACCGACCGGAAAAACATTTTTTGAAAGAGTGACGACAGGAACATTGATTGTTGTAACAACGACAGCAGTACTTGTCTTTGTACCATCGGATGACGATGTTCCTCTCACCGAAAGTGAATCTTTGATCTGATCGACCGTTTGACGTGTAATGATTGTACGAGCAAACACTCGAACGCTATCCCCCGCCGCAACAGAATCAACATCAATACCGGCAGAGCCGTTAGTATTGGTCAACAACGGATCGGACGGATCGAGTTGGCTATTGTCGTTTGCATCGCGATAGAGATTCCAAAGAAATCCGCGAGACGATGTGGTATTTATTTCGATCACATCCTTCACTGTTCCGCTGTTACGCACTTTGAATCTGTACACAGCAGTATCAGTCGCTTCTTTAGTCAAGGAGTTCCAAACAGCAGTCACTTGTACCCCGGGCGCAAGAATTCCGGCGACTGTTATCTCGGACGTATTCGTTGCAATAGTGTATGTGTTCGATCCGACTGTATAGTTGATGGAAAAATAATTGCCGAGCACTGTGCCGGGTGGATTGGTTGTATTCACCTGCAATGTGAGTGTAACTGTAATAGTCGCTCCGGGCGCAACCGTACCGATATTCCACAACACTGGATTTCCAGAACCATTGAATGTTCCCTGGCTTCCTGTACCTGAAACAAAAGTAAATGCACCGGCCGGAAATAGATTCGATACCGTCATGGCGGTGACGGGAACAGAGCCGTTATTTGTATATGTGAAGGTGTATGTAACATTCGAACCGGCATTTGGTGTGGGATTATTTACTGTTAATCCAGATCCCGGCGGCAGCATTGCTGTCCTCACAGTGGTACTGTACCTTCCCGTATTCGTTCGTGTGGAATCGAAATTCGATTTCACCGTCAGAGTCGTTGTATCTTTTTCACCGTTCAGCATTTCATCGCGGGGGACACGAACCCGAACGATTATTTTGTAGTCCGCATCCGGAGCAAGTGATGACGTCTGCGAGACAGTACTGCCGGCTTCTCCGGACTGCAATACACCGTCGCCGTTTGCATCAAAAAAGAGCTGTGTCATCCATCCCTTGGACGATACCGATGACAATTTGCCGATATCCGTTCCGTTACCGGAATTTGTCACTGTCACGGCATAGTCAATATTCACACTGTCGCTGTTCGTCAGTACCGCATTCGATGCCGGCGTTACGTTGAATGAACCTGCCTGTTTTACGGTGATCGCTACGTACGCAGAGTACACAGTATCAACGACTGCACCGGAAGCAGTGGTGAATGTTGCACGAGATCTGCTTTGGATGATCGTACCGGCAGGAGTTCCCGCTGCAAACGATTCGGTGAAGAAACCTGCACAAAGCAGAAGTATCGCCGGAATCAGTTTATGTAATATCATACTTTTCATAATAAGTGTGCTATCAGCCGCCTGCATCGGTCATTCTTAATGGATCGTTGCACGATATCGTATTGTTCCCTGCGTAGAAAGTGCACTCAATGTCCCCAGATTAATAGAAATTACTTTCCTTCCGCTTACAGTTGTTACGGTCACTTCATCCGCATCAGAGAGATCCGTCTTCGCAACATTGTTAATTGTTACCGAATTTGCGACATAAGACATGCTGTCCGCTTCTGTTTCAGTGAGAGAAAAATTATACGCCTTTCCGTGCCCATTGTTTTGGTATGTAATCTGAAATGTCATTTCTTCACCCGGGGGCTGATCTCCGGCAGGCGTAACGGTACGAACAAGTGCTATAACCGGAATACCGATTGTCGTTGTCCCAATCGCACTTTGGAATTTAGTATTGTCTGCGCTGGAACGTACCGTAAATGTTGTGACATCCTGATCCTGATCGGTTGTAACCTTAGGAACAATCAATCGTGCAAGAATTTTGACACTGTCAGTTGCAGCAACCGAATCGACATCAACAGTTGTTGGTGCAGGATTTGTATTTGTTAATTGTGTATCTCCACCATCGAGCAAACCGTCTCCATTCACATCACGGTAAAAAGCCCAGGTATATGATTTTGACGAGTTGTATTCCATCTCAAGAACATCTTTTGAGTTGCCGGTATTCTTTACCGTAAACGCATACGCAAGCGTGTCTTCAGCTTCTTTTGATGCTGAAGCAGCTGTCGGTGAAATTTGCACATTCCGCACAACGCCAACTGCAGCGTACGGATTGTTTGAGGTTATCGTAAATGTATTTCCGCCGACAGTATATTGAACATTAATTTGATTGCTCAGCACTGTCCCATTCGGAAGTGACGGAAGCACCTGCAGAGTTATCGTTACTGTTACGCTTGCACCCGGATTAATTGTACCGACAGTCCACGTTGCAGGGACAATCGAGCCATTGAATGTTCCTTGCGTGGTCGTTCCCGATACAAATGAGAATTGAGATGTATTGATCAGGTCGGTGAACGTAACACCAGTCGCAGCAACACTACCGCTGTTCGTGATGGTCATCGAATATTCCACATTTTGTCCGGGGGTCGGATTTGTTGGGTTAACGGTCAATGACGTACCGATGTTTGGAATATTCACTGTATTCACAGTGGTCCTGACAGAGGCAGTATTCGTTTTTGTAGAATCGAAATTCGATTTTGCTGTGACAACTGTTGTATCAATTTGTCCGTTCAGTGAACCTCCGCGGGGAACAAAAATGCGGACCAGAAGTTTGTACGCAGCATCGGCTGCAATATTTGCAGATTGAGAAACAGTTCCTGCGGAAATTTCACCTGCCTGTAACACACCATCTCCATTCGCATCGAAGTAAAAAGCAGCACTCCATCCTTTTGACGAAACATACGAGAAACGGAAATAATCGGTTCCGTTCCCCGAGTTTGTGATCGTCAAAGGATATGTCATATACACGCTGTCTCCCGTTGTCGTTGAGGCGTTGGTTGAAGGCGTCATATTGACTGCTGCAACCTGTGCAACTGAGAAACTAACGTAGTTTGAATAGACAGTGTCTGAGACTGCACCGCTCGCAGTTGAATAGATCACTCGTGATCTCGATTGAATTACCGTTCCAGCCGGCGTTCCCACTGCATACGCAATTTCGGTCAGTCCAACGGCGCTTACCATTAATCCGACTATTACCAGATACTTTTTCATTGTACTACCTCTGATATATTATGAGACATTTTCATCTGCATTTAGCGAACGACCGCTTTCATCGAAACGCTTCCTTCCTCTCCCGGAAGTATTCGTTTTTTGATTAACCATTTCACCGATACAACATCCCCTTGCTGCGGCGCTGCGACCTGTTTTCTTTCAAGTGTTATTTCCGCATTTGCACCGGCTGCAGAGCCATTAACGTAGTACATATTCTCCGGAATCGGATTTGTAATCACCACATCCTGCGCAAATGCATTGCCGATATTGTGATACGATATCGTGTACGTTACCGTATCGCCGGGAAACGGATTTGTATTGTTGGCGCTGTTGAAAATTGCGAGTTCTGTTTTTTCCTTCTTCTCAGAGAGTGCAGTTTCAATGTTCGATGCCTGTTGAAAAGATTTTTCATAATTCTTTACCGTCGTCCCGGTGACGTTGAACGAAAGTAACGGTGCATCGGCGCTGCTCACTGCCGATTCAGACCGAAGTTGAACCATCTTGCCCGGCGACTTTTGTTCACCTGCATCCGTTGTTACAGTGGTTCCTGTTTTTCCTGTAAGGAGTACGAGAGGATATTCCGCTTTCCCTTTTTCCACTCTGCTGTTTGCGACACTGTTTGTTCCAATCGTTCGAAGGAAACCGTCGGCAAATAACGTCATCACAGCGGTCAGACTTTTGTTCCCTTGGGTTTTTGCCTTTACGGTAACGCCGATTGTTTTTGCAAGCGGCATAGTTTCATCAGTCTCCAAAACAGATTCGACCGTGATCTCTACGGCATTTGCCCCGGTACCGCTTTTATAAACAGCTGTTGAGCCCTGAACTTTTGCCTTTGCTGAAAAATCTTTTGCTGTAACCGATAAAATAGTTTTGCTGCCCTCTTTCACTTCCAGAAATACTGCGTTGGCATTTGTATTGTTCGAAATCCAATATCCGAATGAATTTTCATCTTTCGCGTTCTTCACAGGCTTCACGGTGATGAACCCGATTTTACCGCTCTTCAGCTTGAGAAGAGAGTTGGCGGTTATGTTGTACTCATATACTTTCAGGGTAGTTCCCTGTGCAAAGATATATGAAGCAGCGATACAAAGAACGATGAGGATCTTTTTCATGGCTTCTCCATTAAATAAGGTTAATTAACAACTGTTTTAAATTTCACTTGTTTTTGTGTCCCGGGTGTCAACGACGAAAGCGTCACGGTAATATTCGAACCGCTCACTGAAACTTCGTCTGCATCAGCAGCATTTGTTTTCGCAACGCCGTTTAGTTCAATTCCTGTTCCTGCTCCATAGCCGTTTGTCAGGAACGTAGTGTTCCCAGGAATTGTGTACGTCAATACAACCGATGTTGCGTTCGATGTTCCAACGTTGCTGTACTTCAATGTATAAATCAACGTATCACCGGGAATCGGCGTTTGATTGCTGACAATATTGGTATCAATGGTGATATTTGCGATGTTCGTAATCGTGATCGACGCGGAGACATATTCGATATTGGTTCCGCCAAAATTGATGGACGCCGTGTTTGCAATCAATTCCGTTGGCACACCTGTCAATGAATCAGGGAACACCTTGAATGTTCTTGATGTCGATGCACCGCTCACAAGAGAGAATGCGGGCCATTGCACAGTACCGCCAACCAGACTGCCGTTTGCATTGACACTTTGTCCGCTGATGTTTCCGGCATTGCTGATCGTACCTGCCTTGAGTATGAAGTTGTTGTCGAGCGGATCAGAAACGACGATATTATTTTTTGTACTTCTGTACGGATTCGTTACATCAATTGTCACAAGCAATGAATCGCCCGCATTCGCCACTCCGCCATTAATATCCGAAATAGTTTTTGAGGAAGCACTCGAACCGATAGCCCAATTACCGGTGATGCTTGAAATGCCGCTTAACTCAATGTAATTATTAACACTGTCGCGTGTTGTCGCACTTTGATTTTGCCACGATGATGTATAGCGCCACAGATTCATGATCGTTTCATTCAATTCATTTGCTTCCGAATTTTCATAGTGCAATCTCAGCGTCGAGGTCAATCCACTCCCGCCGCTCAACGCTATATTGAACGACCGGTCAACAACCACCATCGTGGGACTTGACGGTGTTGTCTGCGTTACCGTGATCGAGACCGATGAAGGAGTTGTTCCCGCAGTAAATGTAAGCAAGGTATTCGGTCCTTCAAATGCGTACGGGGTTGAAAGAGCGAATGCGTGAGTTCGAGTCACAGTTCCAATGATGATGCCGTTTCCGGACCGTGTTGAAGTGATCGTCACTTCGTTTGAGCCGGTCTGCATCGTTCCCATCGTCATCGTCAGATTTGCAACCTGAATATTGCTCGCAACTGAAATTGCAGTGGCGCTGTCGAGTTTATTTACAACCAGATCGTTGAATGTGGTTGTTCCGGAAATTGTCGCTGCAGGAGCCCCCGCCAAGATTATCTGCGAAGTGGATGCAATGAACGTACCATTATTGGTCCAATCGCCGTATACAGTATCCGTTGTGGATGAAGCATCAAACGTAGTGCTTGCGCCTATAGTGAGATTTCCATAAACACGCAGTGAACCAGCCGCCGTTTTCGTCCCTCCAGTTCCGGTTTGAAGGTTGTTGTAGGTGAATGCCGGGATACTCTGCGCACCACTTCCGTTGAAAGAAAAAGTGTTCGATGTTACAACATACTCGCCGCCTGCAAATGTTGCACTTGGAGAAAATATTCCAGATATCCCGATCGTTGAGGGTGCAAGTGTAACATTATTTGTAGTCCTTGTTCCACTGATAGTAAGATTGTGATAATTGAATGCCGGAATTGTTTGCGAGCCGGTTCCATTGAAATCAATTGAACTGTTTGTGAATGCCAATCCACCGGAGGTGAATGATGCTGAATGAGCAAGTACTCCGGCAATGCCGATCGTTCCCGTCGGGCAAAAGACTACATTGTTTGTCGTCCGTGCACCACTGATTGATAGATTATAATAATTGAAGGGCGATATTGTTTGAGTTCCTGTTCCATTGTATGCAATCGTGCTTCCCGTCGTAACATATCCGCCTGTAGAGAATGAGGCTTGGAAACTCAGACTATCCGCAACACCGATCGTATCCGTACCGGCAAATGTCACGTTGTTCGTTGTTCTTCCACCGGAAATTTTCAAGCTGTTGTACTGAAATGCCGGTATCGTTTGGGCGCCATTACCATTGAATGCAATCCAGTTTCCCGACTTCACATAACCGCCACTCGTAAATGTTGCAGCAGGAGAAAATATGCCGGCTATTTTTATTGTATCACCGTTCACGAGCGTGATACTGTTTGCCCCACGACTGCCGCTGATTGTAAGGTTATTGTATCCAAACGCCGGGATTGATTGTGCCGTTGTATTACTAAAGTCGATCGTATTACCAGTAACAACATACCCACCGCTTGTGAATGATGCTGTCGGACTGAACGTTCCGGCAATCGTAATTGCTGATGCTGGCAGCGTGACAGAATTTGCGCCACGTGCGCCTGACAGCGTGAGACTAAAGTAATCGGTCGCTTTCACTGACTGAGCAATTGTGCCATTGTATATAACTGTATTGTTTGAAGATGTCGCCGTCAGCGTTCCGGTTGTCAGAAGTGTATCGCCGACGTTCAATGTAGAACCGGCAGCATTCACCCACGTAGCACTTGCATCATCGCCGATCAATCGCGTGGTTCGAATTATTCCATTGTTCGTGATTGATTTTGCCGGTGCAATTTGAATGCGATACAAAGTGTCGTTTGTCGCCGTGATCAGTTTCCCCGTACCGTTAACAAACAGTGTTGAAGTACCGGAAGTCTTCCCGCCCGTACCGGAAAGTGTGTCGCCAATATTGTCATTCCAGCGGATTCTTCCCGAACCGCTCCATGTGCCGTTGAAAATAAAATTCCCGTACAAATCAAGTGTGTACCCTGCGTCCGCAAGTTCTCCGCCAGCATTGATCGTCAATTTTCCTATTTTGCTGTCCGCTGTCAATGTTACTACATGCGGACTTGCGATAATCACTTTATCTCGACGTTTCGGAACTTTGTTCACATCCCATGTTGCTGCTGCTGACCAATTACCTGTTGCTACAGAAGTGAAGGTTCCGGACGATGGCTTTCCTACCGCAAAGGAACCAAAGTACGTTCCGCTCATTCCGCGAAAACTTGTCGATGTTACTGCACCCGCTGTCAATTCATCCCACACTCCGCTGGAAGAACGGATTGCCATAATGAAATCAGAAAAATCAGAAATACCGGCATCAACATCACCGGACAGCCAGTTCACTGTCAAATTATAGGAATCGTACACAATTCCGTTGTTGTCTGCAATCCAGTACCGATTGACACTTGAATCGGGATCTACAGTTGAGTTAGTAATATCGAAATGATCGCCGGATATCATTCTCATTGTCAGGTTGCCCCCGGACGTGATCGTACCGAACGATACCGTGACCGGCAAATAACTTGACGCAGTTCCTATCTCAAACGAGAGCGAGTCTGAAGCAGGGGCAAAATACTTGCGCAAATTTCCATTTATGTGCCCGCTGGTACGAACAATATCTCCCGTAGAACTTATGAACAGAGTATCGTTCGGCGCGGTGATAATGCCGTTCGATAATGTCAGCGTACCGTTGATTGTCAGATTGCTGTCAAGTGTAATGCCGTTACTTGAGTTATTCAATTGAAGATTCGTAAACGATCCTGAACCCGTCAATTGGTGCTGTGTCGTTCCATCGAGGAGAATTTTTCCTGAACCGATATGAGCACCATTGTTCGTAATACTGTCTTTCACGGTGACCGTGAATCCGCCATCTGCAAAAGTTGCACCTGAACCGATTGTAAGATTTTTGTTCACTGTAAATCCGCCTGCCGCTGTTTTTGTTCCGCCGCCGCTCACACGCAGGTTGTAATACGTTTGTAGAGAAACAGTTTGAGTTCCTCCCGAAGAGTCATACCCAAACAGCCCGCCGGAGAGTGATACCGATCCTGTCACAGTCGGGAATCCATTCCGGGTGCTGAACTCCCCACTGTACTGGTACAGATTGCCGTTCACCGTCAATGTTTTTCCGGCAAGGATGGTTAATCGCATCGTGTCATTTTGAATGATGAGATCTTTACAGATGCCGTTGACATTGACCTCAACGGTATCGTCCATGTCAAAATAGACAGTGTTGCCGGCAGTCGGCACACTGTGCGAACTCCAGTTATAGTCGTCTCCCCAATTATATGTTCCTGCACCCTGCGTCCAATAGAAAACTGACGATGCTTCACCAACCGCAAATTCTCCGAATGCCGTGATACCCAATGTTCGTGTGCTTGTCGATTGACGTACGTTAACCGTTGACGGATACCACGAAGGAGACTCGTACCGCTTTACAAAGAAGTATGCTGTGTTTGCACCTGCATCGATATCGGAAGAGATAAAATTAAACGTCGCATCGTACGTGGTAAATGTTAATCCGCTGCCGGACAACGTATAGTACCGATTGACACTCTTATTTTGGTCGAGTCCGGAATATTTGACCAACGAATGATCCGATGCGGTTTGGAATGCGGTCACTGTTCCCGCAACAGAGACTGATTGGAATGTGAGTTCGATCGGCGTATAGTTTACAGCATCGCCCACTTCAAACGTATAGTTTTCAGGCACGCCGCTTGCAGAAATATTCTTCCGCAGCCTTCCGTTGATATGCCCTCCGGTCACCGAACGGTACACACCCGGAAGTGAGTTACAAATGACAGTGTTGGAACCGGTTGTGAGAATACCGCTTGTCAGATAGATCAGACTGTCGATTGAAAAATTAGAGGATGTTATTGCACCGTAACTGTCATCCAATTCCAAGATCCAATAGGAACCTGTCCCGCTCAAGGAATGCGCAGTCGTTCCGCTTGTGAGAATGGTCTTGCCGAAATTATTCGTTCCGGTAATCACAGAATTGTTTGTAATATTTCCTTTGACGGTAAGGGTATAGATGCTGTCGCTCAGTGTGCCATTCGATACAGAAAGATTTCCGTTGACAATGGTATTGCCGGTCAGTTTTTTCCAGTTTGTGCCGCTCACCGTTAGATTGTTGTAATAGGACCATGCGCCGACATTTTGTGTTCCGCTCCCGTTGAAATCGATGGTATTGCCGGTCGTGGTATGTCCTGTAGCGGTTCCGGGTGTGAATGATCCGGCAATACCAACAGTTCCGGACGGAAGAGTTTTGTTAAAATTACTGAATGTTAGATTACCGTAATTCATGGAGAGAACAGTCTGCCCGTTCGATGATTTATTGTAATTCACTGTTCCGTTTGCGGCGCTGGACAACGATCCCGAAACCAGATGCGCAACATTGTTGATGGTAAGTGTATTGGAACCGATAGCCAATGTACCAGCCAATAAGTTCAATGAATCAGTCACAGCAACACTCGCAGTTAAAGTAACACCGGCACTGTTGTTAATCTCCAGTTTATTCGCTGTCGCTGGCAATCCGTTCCCCGTGACTTGCGCTGATGAACCGTTGTACGTATAATTTGCGCCTGTACTATACGTCCGAGTTCCGGTCACTTGCACGTTGCCTGTTGCACCAGTTGTTGTGATGCCGGCTGTTGAACCCATCTTCAACGTTCCACCGGATGAAAGAGTAAATGTTCCAGCCCCTGAAATTGCGCTTGTGCCAAGAGATAGAATTGCTCCACTGTTGACCGTAAAATTAATTGTATTCGAGATCGTCCCGCCATCTGAAAAGTTCTGCACTAACGTTCCATTAAATACTACACTGGCGGTACCAGTGGATGTTTCAGTAATTGTTCCACCGGTGTGCAAAAAATCTCCGCTAACATTTATTATATCGGTTGCCGCTGCACTGGAAAATGTAAATGTTCCTGCCGAGATCGATACGCTGCCGGAAACATTCATTGTCGCGTTATCGTTTGCACCGGCGCTCATCGTAAAAGAACCGCCGCTTTGGGTATAATTACCTGTCACGTTGATCTGCTGTGTATTGTTGCCTGCGTTCTTTCCCAACACTGTACCACCCTGTATAATCAAATCACCACCGATGGTAAGTGCTGTTGTAGTATTGTTCAGTATCCTAATGTTGCTTGATCCGGTTGAAATGATTGAATAATTTCCTGTCACTGATGCCGGCTGTAATGCAAGTTGCAGTGCTGCAGATTGTCCGGCACAATTCCATGTAAAATTACCAAATGTCTGGTTGCGATTTCCAGGCAAAGTATTTGTTACGCCAGTTATTTCGCACGTGGAATTTACATCCCAGGTCGCGATCGGAATATTGCCGCCGTTACGGTTGTGGATGTATTTACCTCCGCTGTTCACGACAATTGTTCCTGTGGTCGTAATATTATTTGAACTTGAACTCTGCAGCGTGCCATTAACTGCGAGATCAGTCCCTCCTCCGTTTGCGACAGTGAGTATCGTCGTCCCCGTGATGCTGACAATGCCTCCCGCGTCAATCACTGTTTGATCAATGGAAACATTCGCTGTTACCGAAACCGTATGTCCCGAACGAATAGTGATCAATCCATCAGTTGAAGACGGTGTTGCAGTTGCTGCAACCCACGAAACACCGTTAAAGCGTTCCCATGTCGAAGTGACATTCCAGTTTCCTGTTTGAGCGCTTCGATATGCACCGGATGTCACTTGCAGACCGACAACATACGTCCCTAATTGCGCGATTCCTGTTGCCTGATTTGTTGTGGTTGTTCTTGTTCCCGCTGTGGTCGAATCCCACACCGATCCGTTGTTGAAATTCATCCTGAACGATGTTTCAGTACCGGTAGCATCCAGATCACCGGGATTCAAGAACGTAAATGTCACGTCATAGGTTGTGAACGCAACACCGCCCGAATTGATCGTCTGCCAATATCGATTGACATTGTTTGTCGGATCAATGTACGTGCTGTTGATGTCGGGATGTTCTGTATTGACTGTTGTCGTACTCAGATTTCCGGCAGATGTGACAGAGGCAAATGTGAATGCCGCCGGAGTATAATTTGCAGCAGCTGCATCACCGACCTCAAATGTTACAGCAACGTTCGATCCAGTGCTGAGATTTTTCTTCAACCATCCGTACACATGTCCGGATGTACGGGAAACAGAACCTCCTGAGGCGATCGTCAATGTATCTGTCCCCGTCGTAATAACACCTGTTGTAAATGTCAACACACCGTTGATTGTTTTTCCACCGCTCAACACAACGCCATTTGCATTATTAATCGTCAAATTCTGGTACGACCCTGTTCCCGATATCGTCTGGCTTGAAGATCCATTCAATATAATAGAGCCGGTGCCGGAATGACTGCCATTGTGAACGACGGAACCAAACACTCTCAATCCAATCCCGTTATCGGCAATCGTTGTTCCTGTACCGATTGTCAGTGTTCCAAGCACGGTATCGGCACCAGGTTGAATTGTTTTTGTCCCGCCGTTGCTCGTCGTAAGATTATTATATGTGAATGACGAGATATTTTGAACTCCTGAAGAATTGAAATCGATCGTATTGCCTGTAATCGTATGCCCGGCAGCATTGCCCGGAGTGAATGTGCCGGAGATTCCAATAATTGCACTCGGCAGTACTTTTGTAAAATTTGAAAATGTAAGATTTCCGTAATTTGCAGTTAGTACTGTTTGTCCGGCTGCGCTGCGATTGTAGTTAACGGTACCGTTCGAAGAAGAAAGCAACGTTCCACCGCCGGCAACGATTCCATTCAATGTCAATGTAGTTGTACCGACATCAAGAGTACCGGCTGACAACTGAAACGAGTCATTTACTGTCGTGTTATTCGCAAGTGTGAGTGTACCACTTGACTTATTGATCGTCAGTTTGTTGAATGTTTCTCCAGCAGCATCAGTGATAGATTGAGAGCTTGTTCCATTGAACGTTACTTTTCCACTACCTGCAGTAAATGTCTGACTGTTGTTGGTCCAGTTGCGGGCAACAGTCATATCCAATCCGTTGGCATTTAATGTGCCCAGGGTGATCGTCACATCATTTAAGACAGTAAGATTATTCGTGATCAATGTTGCTGTCGCATTGCTGCTGTTCACAACAAGATCAAATAACGGGATTGACGAATTGATCCTCATCGTTTGGCCGGAAGGCGTCAATCCCGTTTGACCAATCTGCACAGTTCCCCCCGTTACTGTGTAGTTGGAGTATCCAGTGTTCACAAAGCCGAGATCGGCGGCGCCGCCCCCCCCCTCTTTCTTTACGATGATCGTTCCACCACTCATCGTAAACCTCGATCCGGCTACATTCATTGTAAATGGAGAATTCGTCGTCGATGTACTGCCCGAATCTGCAACGATCAACGTTCCAGCAGACATCGTGAAATCCGTGATATCAAAAGCTGAGTACGGTTCAAATCTCCCACGAACCTTTGTGGTGCCGCCGCTGAAATCGAAAATACCGCCGCGGGAAATAAGATTTTGATCGACGTTGTTGCCGATGTTTACCGTACCGTTTTGTACTTTGAATTCGCCTTGCACAGTAATATTCCCGCCTGTCGTGTTCAAAATTGCGGACGCATGATTCACACGAATTCCGCCGGAAAGCGGTATGGAAACATCTGTGGTGAATGGAGTAACATTTGCGCCGGTAGCCAGGTTGAATGTTCCGTTTGTAATCGTCAAAAAGTTCGTTCCGGACACAGTGAAATTCGTTGCAAACACATCAAGCACATTTGACCTTGATGAGCCCATATTGAGTGTAATCGTGTAGAAGTGCGTCGAATCTCCACTGCCGCTGATCGTCTGAGTACCGCTTTTATTAAATACAACGGCGCACCGGCTATCTGCATCCGTTGCCATGGAGAATCTTCCGGCATTCAAGATATTGCCCGCCGCGGTGATCGTGTGTCCTGATGTGTTCGACGTGCCGTTCACTCTGAAAATCGCCCCAGCTTTCACATCAATGTTCCCAATGACGGTGATTGACCGTGCGGTATTATCGTCACCGATCAATAACGTTCCGCTCGTTCCTTGACCTACGGTGATGCTGTTAACTGTGACAGTCGTATCTATATATACCGTATGTCCATCGGCAATAGTCGCATTGTCCGAAATTCCCGGCACAGCGGCGGTTGACCAGGTTAAAGGATTTTTCCAAGAACCCGATGCAACAGTTGTGGGAGCTCCAGGGGACGCAGTGAATTGATTTCCGGAAAGAGCCGAACTCAACCTGCCTTCGTTCACAGCATAGACTCTATAGTAGTATGTGGTTCCTGCAAGGAGTCCTGTCATGTTATACGAAGTTACATTCGGAGCTGTTTGAGTAATAAAATTGTAGTTTGCACCGCCGTCATCGGACCTATAAATCACAAAACCGACTTCGTTCCACAACGTATCCACCCAGTTCAATGTCATCGATGTCTGCGTGACACTTGTGAATGACAATGTATGCGGGGCATTCATCGCTGGCGGTGAAATTGTAATTTTGGAATTTGACGATGGTTCGGTTTGCAATGTATGCGGGGGGTTCAACTCACCACCGGTCGCATTCAAATTGTTGAAAGTGGTTGAATTGGGCGACTGCTGTAAGTATAGTTCCGCCGCTGTCGGCGCTGCACTCATCGTAGCGCCGTTCATACCGGATGTATAACCCTTCGCAACATTCACCGTTTGGTTTGCAAACACAAATCCGTTCATGTTCATAGCACCGTACACAAATTCAATCACACCGGATGATTCATACAATTTCACCTGAAAAGTGAAATCGGGGTTGCCGCCCCCGCCTGCGACCCACGGTTCTACTTTATACCATTCGACAGTTAAGACACGATTTCCGGTTGTACCGGAAACATCATAATGGATACTTTCACCAAGCGGATCAGTTGCGCCATAGGTTGTGAGATCTAAATAGAACGGTGCAACCACCAATGTCGTGATTTCCGTTGGTGCATCTTCGCTCATATCATCATCGTACGGTCCATATTGATGTGTGAGAGGACCGCCATCATCGGTTGACGATGAGAAATCAATGAAGCCGTTGGTCGAAACAGAAAATTGTGTATAACGAACTCCGTTGTACCAGAAATCGAATCCGATATCGACGGGGTAACTGCGATTGTCATCTTCATTGTAATTGCCACCTGCGCTGTTGCGCCAGGATGGAAATGAATTACCGGTGGTATTAATCCCTGTAAAGGTGATACCTGTCGTGCGTGTGGCAGTGTACCGTGCCAATGTCTGAGCATCAAGTTGAGATTGTACAAAAAGAACCAATCCGGTCAGAGCAGCGAACACTCTCAAAACGTTGGTAGTATGTCTATCTCGTTTCTTCATGACTTTTTTGGAATCTCAAATAATGTTATTTGTTGAAATAATGTAAGATCTTTTCCGTGAACTTCATGCGGAATGATACAAACGGACCGGCTGACCAGTAATCTTTTCCAACTAGATCGCGCTCCTCTGTGCCAACAAAATTGTAGCCGACGCCGATATGAATATTTTCGAATGCGACATAGCCGACTTCCGCACTGTAACCATTCTTGATTGAATTTGAATTTGCCTGATGTGAAATTCTCGAGTTCAAAATACGATATTCTGCGGCAACATCGAAGTTATTCCAACGCAGATCATATTCTGCACGGACGAGATAAAAATCTGTCACTGTGGATGCCGTCAGCCCGAATGCTTCTTCCTGTGCTAATTTCAGCGCATACTTTGTTCCGATCTCAAGTCCGATAATCGGTTCAACGAACATATGCAAGGAGATGATATCAACGTCGTACGATGTTTGCGGAGCAACGAGTCCGTTGAATTCAATTTTCTTCTGGAACTTGCCGATTGCGTTGAGCCAATCGACATCAACAGGACGGTATGCAAGTCCGATTGCATTGTCCAATTTTTTCATCAATCCGCTGCCGATGCCGCTGCCAATTTGATGTGCGGAAAGCGGACCATCTGCAAACGTTTGATTCGCTACCTGCGGATGATCTCTGTCTTCTTCAAAATATGAGAATTTGTCAATGAGAGTGAAGTCATTCGCCAAACGGATATCGCCGCCGAACACGAGATTCCGACGGAGCGATTGATTGTTCTTTCCGATTTCGCCTTTAATGGATGCCTTGTATGACTGTTTCGGCAGATATTCAAATCCGAGTGAGAATGCATCGTTATCATTTGTTGCCGTCTCGGCAACATTGCGGTCAAGGGCGCGTGTTCGCTCGAATTGAAGATTTGACGTTACTTCTTCAGTAAGTTTGGTTGTATTCTTCAATCCAATGCTCGCCTGATTGCGTCGACCGCTAATGCCGTTTCCGATTTCGTACCGTCCTGTGACCGTTGTTCCGTATCCAACATCTGAACCGATGCCGAATACGGAAGTACTGCCGTTGTTCAGATAGAATCTCTGCTGAGCAGAAAGTGTAACGTTATCCAGCACTCTGTACTCAACACCTATTGCGCCGCTCGAAGGTTTCACTTCTTCTTTTGAAGAGTTACTGATACTGTGTTCAAATTCACCGGTAACATTTATTCTGCTGCTCGCACGTACGGTTGTCTTTGTGTTCAACAAGGTCGATTGACGTTCATCAGTCAACGGTTTGCCGGCAACGATTGAATCTTTGCGTTCGCTTGTGTATTGAAGGTTTTCAATGCGCAAAGCCAGTGATGCAAATTCTGCGATCTTTCGTTCTGCACCGCCTGTGATCGAATTTACGAAGACATTCGCATTGCCGCTCGATTGCTCTGTTCGGTAGTAATCTGCCGTCAATTTCGTTTCAAACAATCCGTCGTACGATCCGCCAACTCCGTACTTTGTCGATCCGATCTCAGCGCTTCCTCCTGCCCCTGCCGTTTGATTGACGAATCCGTTTTCAACTTTACGTAAATATGATTTCAATTGCATCCGCTCTATTGGCGAACCGCCAACTTCTACTTTCCATGCTGAACCGCTGTTTGCTACATCCGATCCATGCGCAAACTCTGCATTTGCAGTTAATCTATTTCCAAGCGTATAGCGTGTAGTGAATCCATACAAGGAGTAATTTGTCGGCTTTCGTTCTTCTGTTACTGCCGATGCTCCGACCGTTAGTCCGTTCACAATGTGCTTTTCACCTTGAATACCGGCGACATAACTGTTTGCAAAACCGCCTTGCGATTCATACGATACAATTATATAGATAGGATTGCCGTTTTGATCGATGCTGGGAACCGGCTGCTTAAAGAACAAAGTCCCTTGCACATAATCTATCTCGTAATCGCCGAATCTGCTTTTTTCGATTCTGCTGATGACCACTTCGTTATGTCTCTTATCGCGTGTTTCAATACGAACCTTTTCCGAACCTTGAACGACATTGCTCGACCCGAGGAAATAGTAACCGGAAATACCTTGACCACGAATTTCATCTTGTACAACTTTCCTATCGGTCAACGTGGCAAATCCATCCACTTTCTCAGAACGTGTTTCGTAATGCCCGTTGACACCTGTGAAAGTCCTGTCATATCGTGCCATTTCGTTTTGCGAGAATGAAGTGTTGAAATCGCCGAAGAGGACGTGAGACCGATTACGTTCGAGTTTCACGAAGAACGGATTCGATGTTTGTGCCGTATAATCTATTCGGCTGTTGTCTCCATAAATAGAATAAAGAACATCTGGATCGAGATCTCTGAATAAGCGATCACGCTGCCGGCGTTCATTATCGAATGATGCTGTCAGTAAGTATTTGTTCCACACAGTGCCTCGACCATAGAAAGCCAATCTGCCGGTGCTGTGGAAACCGGCATCGATATCGTCTTTGTTTTTCAAAACAGAAAGATCGCCCGATGTTGACAACGAAGTGGCGGATGCATCAGCAGATCCGACAATCATCAGTGGTACTATAGGAGTGTTGAACTCAACCTCACGTTCGGACTTCACATTGCCCCATGTTGCAGTTACTTTGCTGATAGTTGCTGATGATGGCGCCTTGATCTCAAATTCAACCATACCATCTTTAATGCTTTTTTGAATACCGGCTTGGTTCGGGTCATTATCATCTGCGATGAGAGACACAGTCGAATCTGCAGTCAACGAAATGTAATAAGTGCTCGGAATCGATACACCGAATTTATCTTTAACAATCGCCTTAAATTTTGCATTGCTTCTTCCATCGGCAACGAGATTCTCAGAGACCGACAGCAACTCAATCGTGTTCGGCTCACCGGAAATATGGACACGCACGGAATCAACCATTCGGACGTAGTCATAAGAAACAACCGTAAAAGTAATCGGTCCTTGCGATACCGGGATATTCAAGAAATCTTGAATTCCATCAGGACGTATCGTACCTGAATCGACTGCAACACCGTTTGCATACAGCACAACCTTCGAGTTCGGACTGCCGTTAACAATCACTGCTTGCCGTGTCATTAGACTGACGGAGTTATCGGCAGGGGCAACAATCTTCAAACGTTGCGCAACAGCCGATCCGAAGAGGATCAGTGTCGTTAAAAGATAATATGGTATGTGACGTATGTTCACGTTTTTTTGAGGATCCGTTCCGCAGCAAGCGGAACAGATCCTGAACAACTAGTTGATCTTCAGCGTGTATTTAACTTGACGCTTTGCTCCTGCAGGCAGCGAACTCACTGAAATAATGTACGCTCCTGCCGTTTTTGTAATCGTGCCGTATAATGTTCCGGCAGTCGTTGGTGAATCAGGAATTGTGACATGATCCGAATTTGCCGCTTCCGTTCCTGTCACTTCATCCCAGATGTACGCCGAGTTTGACGGGTTCGAGAGATTACTATTCCCACGGATATCATCCGTAATCACAACCGTGCTTGCTGTCCCGTCTCCCTGGTTTTCAATATTGATGTAGAATGTGACCGAATCACCTGGGATCGTTGCATAATCACCACCGGTGGAAATGCTGTCATTGGCAAAGTCCTTTGTGCGGTTGACAACGATAAGAGGAAGAAGCGGATCAACCGAACCGAAGAGATTGTAATCGGTAGGAATATTTACAGAATCACGTCGAGAATTAATGAGGTGCCTGATGTGTGTTACCGCAGTAGTAATACCACTCGGTACCGCCATCCGTATATAGATTGTAATGCTGGCACCTTTTGCAATAAGTTTCGTTGTGTTGAGATCTGAACCTGCACCGCCTGCAGCAAATAAAGAGTCTTGCGATCCGCTGAATCCTGCTCCAGTAATTTCATACCAGAATCGTGCTCCTGTCCATGTGCCTTGCGATGCTGTGCTGTACCGTACATTATATCCATCAGCACCATTGCTGTTGTTTGTAATGGTGTATGCGAATGTTGCAGTATCACCGGGATTCCCTGATTCTGTCGTATCGACGATTGCGATATCAGTTTGTTGCAAGAATGACTTGAACAGTACCGTAATAGCAGTGGGGCTATTACCAACTGTGCGTGTTCGACCGGCAACACCCGATGTTGTATTCGAATCATCGTACGCAACAGTCAAGGTCGGTGTCCGCGTACTCCCTTCGAGTACGGATGCCAAGTCGGCAAGAAGGAGCTTTAAACTATCGGATGCAGAGGTAGAAACTGTACCTGCCGCTGAAATGGTACCAAGCGTATATGACCTCGAGCTTCCGCTTCCACTCCAGTTGGTGCCGCTGCTGAAGGATTGGTCGGAGGCAAACGTCACTGTAACGACAGTATTGTATGCACCACCTGTACCGCTGTTTGTTATTGAAGCATTGTATCCTGTTATCTCACCGGGACGATATCCGGACTGTCCGGGGGTAAGATTCAACGTCAACTTTGCTTGCTTTATCCTTGTTGTCGTTGCAACGTTTGATGAGAGTGCATTTTGGTTTGCGGGATACACTGCACGCGGCGATGTAAGATCGGTATTTGCAAACGCAGAGTCGGTCATGTTCGCCGTCGAACGCGTTCTGAATTGAACGGTAATGGTTTGATTGTCCAGCGAAGAGAAACTGCCGTCAGCTTTTATATACAATTTCGCCCACACAGTATCAGCACCATCGTTCGTCACGGTATCTTGCAGAACGTTTAAGCTGTTGCCACCAAGTGCTTCTGTGAGAGCGGAATTTTTATATAAGCCGATCGAATCGACATTGCCGCTTCCTGCTGTAATGTCGTAGAGGAATTGAAATCTATCCTGTCCGTTACCGTTGTTGGTAACGATGACCGTATAGACAACATATCCGCCATCATACTGTTCTTGATTGGATGTCGGAATAGTAACAGTAGAACCGGGGTTATGAGCAACGTATATGCTCACTGAACCGCTCACCGGAGTCATCGCACTGCTGTTTGCATCGTTGTAGGTAATTGTTGCCGTGCTTGTAAGTTTGGTACCGGCACGCGTACCGGCAGCAAATGATTGCTGCACTGAAGATATTAAGAGCACGATCATCATCGCGACTCCTAATCGAGAGAACATGCTGTTCTGTCTCATTGTTGTATCTCCTATAAATGTTGTGATAAATACTTGTGAATTTTGTTTTGTTGTTTCTACATCCTGTGTGGTGTTATGGTGGTTTGTATTCCATACTAGCATCTCCTTATGTTTATTTGTAATCATTGGTGTATTCTTGCTTATATTTTATTTACTAATATTTGAAAGATCTTCTTGATACTGCAGCGTAACGAAATCTGAATACCGGCTGCAGATTTTCACCCCGACAAAATTTTCCTGAACATTTTGTGATTGAAATGCCTTTCCGCCGGCAACAACGTGCGTCATATTGAATTTTGCTGCGCGCAGAACCTTTTCCACTTCAGAGATAAAATTTTCTTCGCTGCCGGGCGTTGTTGAATACAAACACACTGCAAACGGCTTTGTTCTGTAAATCAATTGATTGACCGCATCGGCGGCGACACCGACACCGAGATTCAAAACTGTGAAACCTTCAACTTCGAGCAGGGTTACAAGTGCTCTCATTTCAACATCGTACTTTTCTTGTTCAAGCGAGACACAAATGATGGTTTTATTATTTCGTGCAGAATGTGTGACGCTGTCTGTAAATTGAACGATCGCGGATGAAAGAGCGTTGTGTGCAAGCTGGTGATCTGCAAATGAAATTTTATTTGCACTAAATGTATTGAATATCTTTTTTAACGACGGTAGCATGATACAATCGAAGATCTCTGCGGTAGAAAGTCCGGCGCGGTATGTTTCAATGAACAGAGCAAGCACTTCATCTTTCTTTCCTTTGATCGAAGCGTTGAAACAAACGGATGCCAAAATATTGAATTCCTTTTTTTGCACGATCCGTTTGATTATTGCTTCGTCGCTTGCAAGTTCAGGCATTACTTGCAGCGTTGACACGCCATAGTTGAATTGTGTCATGAAGTTGTACACATCATCAGCACGAAATTTTCGGTGTCCTCCCGGTGTGCGGAAACATTTCAACTTCCCCTCGTCTGTCCACCGTTTTACAGTTGACTTATCAACGCGCAACATCTTTGCAACCTCGTTTGTGTTAAAGAGAACTTCTCCCATGGCTGTATCCTTTCTTGTTATCGACTAAACCGAATGAGCGGTTTGCCCTCTTGCTTGTATCAAAGTACATTTTATTTGGGTTTTTAAGCAAAGATTGAATTTTTAGACTTCTCTAATGAACTTTATCATGATCTAATTAGAAACTATTAAAGACAAATTAAGTAATTAAGATGGGTTACCAAATGATGATGTGGAAATGGAAGGAGCAGGAGGTTAATGCTATTTTGTGGGAATACCTTTTACAGAAATGTCAGAAATAATCTCACAGAAATGGTCTAATTCGCCAAGTGTTGTGTACAAATTTGGTGTTATTCTAAGTCCTTTGAATTCTTCATGAACTATCGGTGTCGTAATGATCTTATGTTTTGAGAATAAATAGCTATATAATTCCATAATTTCGACATTTTCTAAATCAAAGTTTGCAAGGGCACATGAAAACTCATCATTAAATGAGGTGTTAAAACGTATGTTTTTAAGTGATTTCAGATTATTCATCCAATGACGGCTTAGGTATCGTAACCGAGCTTCCTTCCTTTCTGATCCTATACCGTTATGAAAGCTTAATGCCTCACCTATCGCAAGTTTAACAGCAATTGAGTTCGTTCCTATCTCTTCAAACTTCCTAACATCGGTTACTTGTTTTTTATCTGCAGCCATTAATGGCCAAATTTTTGCAATTTTACCTTTTTTTACGTAAAGCATACCAGTCCCCTTGGGGGCATAAAGCCATTTGTGCAAACTGGTTCCAAAATAATCACATTGAATATCATTGTTTTTGAAAGCAAATTGAGCAAAAGAGTGTGCCCCATCAACAATTACCTCAATCCCTTTATTACGCGCTATTGTACAAATCTCCTTAACTGGAAGAATTTGTCCCGTCAGGTTAATTTGATGGCACATCAGGATTACCTTGGTTTTCGGAGAAATTCCTTTCTCAAAAGCATCGATGATTTCCTGTTTGGATTCGCTGGGTACGGGTATCGAGACAAGTTTAAGTGAAATACCTTCTCTTTGTTCACGTTGTCTGAGGGTGGTCAACATTCTGGGGTAATCCTGCGTTGTCGTCAAGATTTCATCGCCATTACGCAAATCTAACCCCATGAGGAGTATTTCCAATGATTCCGAAGCATTTCGCGTAATTGCTATTTCTTCTGGGTCGCACCCAAAAAGACCAGCCAATCCAGTTCTGATTGTTTCCACTTGGGGTTGCATTATTTGCCACATTGTATATGCCGTAGCATCTTCTTGTTGCCATTGATACCGAATGAGCGCTTCCGTAACAATACGTGGTGATGGCGAAACCCCGCCGTTGTTCAAATTTATCATAGATCGGGAGACAGAAAAAGATTGCTGTATGTGGAACCAAAAATCTTCATCCTTCGCCGCTTCATCGGGTGTTAAATGATCAATCTTTTTCGTCATTGCTGTCATTTCATTGTAAATGCCCGTGAGGTAAGCGGACGAAAGAGTTGCCAATCCGAGTCCTTTTCCAATGTTTGAAATGAATGTACGGCGATCAATGTCATTGCTGGAGTGTAAATGTAGCTGCATGTATTCCTCCGCGTAATTATGAAATGATGGTAGCAGGTTTGTGAATATACAATTATTCAGTATCTTCTGCATGAATGTCGAAGCAAAAAATAATCATTTTAACGACCGTCTTCATTGATGTGTTAGGATTTGGAATTGTTATCCCAATCCTCCCTTTTTATCTCGGTGAGTTTGGGGCTTCAGCATTTACTATAACACTCCTCTTTTCTGTTTTTTCTTTCTGTGCGTTTTTCAGCGCACCGTTACTTGGAGCGCTTTCAGACCGAATCGGCAGAAGGCCGATATTACTCCTGAGTATTTTTTCAACATCAATAGGATGGTTTGTTTTTGCAAGTGCAGCATCCATTCCAATGTTGTTTGCTGGAAGAATTATTGACGGTCTTGCTGCGGGAAATTTCACAACGGCACAAAATTATCTTATTGACATTTCAAGGGATGAAAAAGAAAGAGTAACGAATCTTGGTATTATTGGAGCAACGTTTGGTATAGGATTCATCCTAGGACCTTTCATCGGAGCAATCCTCAGCACGATATCACATGCATTTCCCTTTTATATTGCAGGAACTATGGCGCTTATAAACGGTGTCGTCGCATTTTTTATTCTTCAAGAATCCAATCAGACTAAAAATAAATCTCGATTGGTTTATAACCCAGTAAAGCCTCTCATAGATGCATATCGTTCACAATTAATTCGCCCGCTCTATATCATCTGGTTTCTTTTTTCCATGTCTTTTATCATTGTCCAATCAATCTTTGCACTCTATTCGAAGCAAGTGTTTGGCTTTGAGTCGTTTGCAACCGGAATGTTCTTTACATCCATCGGCATTATCATGGCTCTCAATCAGCTTATACTTCTCAATAAATTTTGGACGAAACATTTCACGATGAAGCAACTTGAAACAATAATGCTGGTGATTACTCTGCTCGGTTTATTATTCCTGGCGTTTGAAAATCTGTTTTTATACTACGCTTCTTTTCTTTTCATCGGCACCAGCCAGGCAATTATGAGAATTGTAATGTCGAATCAAGCGATTTCAAAAGCGGACCCTGCCAGGAAAGGCGAAATCATGGGAATCATGACTTCGATGATGACCGCAGCAATGGTAATAGGTCCATTACTGGGGGGGTACCTGTTTGAGAAAAAGACATGGCTGCCGTTTATTGCCGGTATCGTCTGCTCCCTTGGCGCTCTCGTAGTAAGCAGAAAAAGCAAATAATACTTGCATAAAAACCTTTGTTTCCGTATGTATCACTGTATTTTTATCAAACCAAAAGGAGCTCTGTATGCCGTCAAAACTCTTTGCAACGAAATCAATTGAAACAATTATTAAGCAATCTGAAGATAGCGAGCATACGCTTAAGCGTACATTGGGTCCGGTGAATTTGACTCTGCTTGGTATTGGTGCAATCATTGGCGCCGGATTGTTCGTTCGTACTGCTGCTGCTGCTGCAGAATATGCTGGTCCTGCCGTAGTTATTTCGTACATCGTTGCTGCGGTAGGTTGTGCTTTTGCAGGTTTGTGTTATGCGGAATTTGCTTCGTCCATTCCAATTGCGGGGAGTGCATACACATATTCATACGCAACACTCGGCGAATTTATTGCCTGGATTATCGGCTGGGATTTAATTTTGGAGTATGCTTTTGGCGCTGCAACTGTTGCTATCGCATGGTCAGAATATCTTAACAAATTACTTTCCATTTGGGCTATCGAGGTGCCCTATCAATTCTCCCACTCTCCTTTTGAAGTTTCTCCCGACGGTGTACACGGGATAATGAATATTCCCGCATTGGTGATTTTGTTTTTACTGACACTGCTGCTCATTAGAGGAACAAAGGAATCTGCATTTGTAAACGGTTTAATCGTCATACTTAAAGTCGCCATCGTATTGCTCTTTATATTTTTCGGATGGTCATTCATTAATCCGGCAAATCATACACCGATGGTGCCGGAACCGACAACGTTTGTTACAGATCTGGGGGTTACACATAATTTCGGCGGCATTCTCGGAATACTTGGCGGCGCAGGCGTTGTCTTCTTCGCCTTCATCGGATTTGATGCTGTTTCAACTGCTGCACAGGAAACAAAAAACCCGAAACGCGATATGCCGATTGGAATTTTGGTTTCACTTGCAATCTGTACTGTATTGTATATTCTCTTTTCATACGTACTCACCGGAATTGCAACAACAGCAGACTTCCGCACAGCAGGAAAAGAAGCTTCGGTAGCGTACGCAATTCTCACGTATATGCACGGATACGAATGGCTTGCAAACTTCATTACCATTGCGATTCTTGCAGGATTCTCATCAGTTATCCTTGTCATGCTGTTGGGACAGTCGAGAGTATTCTTTTCTATGTCGCTCGACGGTCTGGTACCTCCGTTGTTTTCAGCCGTGCATCCGAAATTTCAAACGCCATGGAAATCTAATATTGCATTTTTCATTTTTGTGGGATTGTTCGCTGCATTCCTGCCCGGTAGTGTCGCAGGCGACATGACAAGCATCGGTACGCTGTTTGCATTCGTGTTGGTCTCTGCTGGTGTTTGGATCATGCGTGTCCGCCGTCCTGATATGCAGCGCGGATTTAAGACACCGCTTGTTCCTTTTGTGCCAATTATGGGCATTGTTGTTTGTTCTGCGATGATCTACGGTTTAGGTTTTGAAAACTGGATCCGGCTTATTGTGTGGCTGTTGATCGGTTTCGTGATTTACTTTACCTACAGCAGAAAGCACAGCAACTTGCGGAACAGTCAGTAAATTGTTTTTTTCATTTCATACCGCCTCACAGATACAATATCTGTGAGGTTTTTTATTACAGGAGGAATGAATGTCTGAACACAGAGAGTTCCAGAGAGGCTTGAATCTATTTGATTCCACTATGATCGTTATCGGATCAATGATCGGATCAGGAATTTTTATTGTCAGTGCTGATATAGCTCGCAACGTAGGTTCAGCAGGATTGCTGCTTGTTGTATGGATTATTACAGGATGTATTACACTCACTGCTGCGCTTAGTTACGGCGAACTTTCCGGAATGATGCCAAAAGCTGGCGGTCAGTACGTTTACCTGAGAGAGGCATATAATCCTCTCGTCGGATTTTTGTACGGCTGGACGGTGTTCCTCGTGATCCAAACCGGAACTATTGCCGCAGTAGCGGTGGCATTCGCAAAATTCACAGCGGTCGTTATCCCTTGGTTTAGCGAACAGCACATACTCTTCCCGCTGTTTGGCAAAAATATCTCTGCGGCACAACTGCTTGCAATATTCAGCATTATCGTTCTCACAGCCGTTAATTTGGGTGGATTGAAAGAAGCGAAGATTGTTCAGAACATCTTTACATTTACAAAAACTCTCGCTCTCCTTTCGATCATACTCCTTGGTGTATTTGTTGCAAGTAACACCGAGGCGATTTCAGTAAATTTTTCAAGCTTCTGGTCTGCAACATGGACGAAAGTTGAAGACGGAAAAATCATTTCCATCGAGCAATTATCCGGTTTGATGATTCTCGCAGCAATCGGTACCGCAATGGTCGGATCGCTGTTCTCGAGCGATGCGTGGAATAACATTACGTTTACTGCAGGCGAAGTGATCGATCCGAAAAAAAATATTCCGCTCAGCCTTGCCATCGGAACGGGTGTTGTGACACTACTCTACATTCTTGCAAATATCTCCTATATCCTTGTCCTGCCGATCGTCGGAACACCTGATGCTGCCGATGTTGCAGGCCGCGGAATTCAATTTGCGACTTCAGATCGTGTCGGTACTGCGGTTGCATCGTATATTTTTGGAGAACCGGCTGCTGTTGTGATGGCAGTGCTCATCATGATTTCTACGTTCGGCTGCAACAACGGATTGATTCTTGCCGGAGCGCGCGTGTATTATGCGATGGCGAAAGATGGATTGTTTTTTCAGAGGACCGGAACACTAAACAAACATTCGGTACCCGGAGCGGCGTTGGTCGTACAGGGAATTTGGGCATCACTTCTTTGTCTCTCAGGCAGCTATGGTGATTTGCTTGATTATGTCGTCTTTGCAGTTTTGATTTTCTACATTCTTACGGTTGCAGGAATATTTATATTGAGAAAAAAGCAACCCGACGCAGAGCGTCCGTACAAAGCGTTCGGGTATCCGGTTATTCCGGCAATCTATATATTGCTCGCATCGGCAATTTGCATTGACTTACTGATTTTTAAGCCAACATATACCTGGCCCGGAGTTTTCATTGTGTTGTCCGGCGTGCCTGTGTATTATATTTGGAAAAAATTCTCACTACGGAGTAAATCGTGAATTCAGAATTGGTTCTTGTTGCACCATTTATTCTGCTTCTTCTTTTGATCGCATTAGCTCCGCTCTTATTTCAGGACTGGTGGAACAGGCATTATCCCAAGGTCTCACTCGGATTGGGCAGTGCAGTAATTTTGTACTACGTATTCTTTTTACAAAGATCTGACGTTGTTTTTCACACCGGTCAGGAGTATTTCAGTTTCATCACATTGATCGGTTCGCTGTTCGTTGTTTCCGGAGGCATTAATATTTCTACCAAAGACCTCACGAATCCGAAAGAGAATATTTTGTTTCTCCTTGGCGGAGCCATTATTGCTAATCTTGTCGGCACAACAGGTGCATCGATGTTGTTGATCCGTCCGTGGATTCGAATGAACAAGGTCCGCATTGCACCGTACCATATCGTCTTTTTTATATTCATAGTATCGAATGTCGGCGGTGCGCTGACACCGATCGGCGATCCTCCGTTGTTTATCGGTTATCTGAAAGGGATCCCGTTCTTCTGGGTGATCACAAAAACATTTCCGATGTGGATCGTCGGAATCGGTATCTTGCTCGTAATGTTTTACATTCTCGATAAAAAAAATTATTACGCTACGGCGCGATCCGTGCAAAAGAAAATAGAGAAGCACGATGAATGGAGGATCGAGGGATTGAACAATATTCTGTTTCTGTTGATCATCCTGGCGGCAGTGTTTATTTCTTCTCCTCCTTTATTGCGGGAAGCGGTCATCATCATCGCAACAATCGCATCATACGTTACGACAAAAAAAACAATTCATCATGCAAATCATTTTACATTCCATCCGATACAGGAGGTAGCGATTATTTTTGCGGGAATATTTGCTACCATGATCCCGGCGCTGGAACTGCTAGCAAAAAGTGCATCAACAATGAGCTACCTTTCAACTTCATTTTTCTTTTGGAATACGGGGATCCTTTCAAGCTTTTTAGATAATGCACCAACATATCTCAGCTTTTTTAGTGTTGCAGTCGGCAGCACACATAACAGCAGTCTCCCCATTCAAACATTGCTGCTCACGGACGAATTTTCACGACACATTGTTGCCATTAGTGTGGGAGCGGTTTTCTTTGGCGCAAACACGTATATCGGTAACGGTCCGAACTTCATGGTAAAATCTATTGCAGACCATTACCATGTTCCAACACCGTCATTTGTGAGGTACATTTCTCACTTTACACTTCCCTTCATGATGCCGATGCTGATTATTGTTTGGATTTTGTTCTTCCTGTAAATTTTTTCTTGGAAAATCAGCGGAACTTTTTTACATTTGTGCAGTCAAATTCCCACCAGAAAAAGCCCCGACAAACATTCGGGGCTTTTTTTTGAGGTACGTGTTACATAATCACCAACAATCGTAGTATTAAGAAAGGATTTACGGACCCCGTATGGAACTCTTTCTGATTCTTGCAATCTCCATTTTCGGACTGCTGTTCGCCTGGTATCTCATCCGCGACGTAATGAAGCGCGACACAGGCACTCCTGCCATGCAGGAAATTTCAAACGCAATTAAAGCAGGTGCGGAAGCATTTTTAAGTCGTCAAAATAAGACTATCGTCTATCTTTCGATAGCACTTGCTGCATTGATTTACATTCTCTACGCGTTTGTACGCACTCCAAACGAACACGACCCTGCAACGCCTTCAATGCTTGCTCTGTGGACGACAATCTCTTTTGTGCTTGGTGCCGCATGTTCCGTTGCGGCAGGATATATGGGTATGTGGACTTCTATTCGTACCAACATTCGCACTGCTGCAGCGGCAACAAAGGGAATGAATGGCGCGCTGCAAACTGCACTTCGCGGCGGTGCCGTATCAGGATTTTTTGTTGTTGCAATGAGTCTGCTCGGTGTTGCGGGGCTTTTTGCAATTGTGGAATGGATGGAAATCGTACCTGATCCTTCAAAAATTCCGCTCTTAATTGTTGGATATGGGTTTGGAGCTTCGTTTGTTGCTTTGTTTGCCCAACTTGGCGGCGGTATTTATACAAAAGCTGCAGACGTTGGTGCAGATCTTGTCGGAAAAGTTGAAGCGGGTATTCCGGAAGATGATCCGCGAAACCCCGCAGTTATCGCCGACCTTGTCGGTGACAATGTGGGCGACTGTGCCGGGCGTGGTGCCGATCTTTTTGAATCAACAGCCGCTGAAAATATCGGAGCGATGATTCTTGCTGCAGGATTGTACAAAGTGAATGCTGATGCTTTTGCACTGCACAATCTCACACTCTTCAGCGTACTCCTTTTCCCTCTCGTCGCACGTGCCTTCGGTATTCTTGCATCAATCATCGGCATCATGATCGTTAAGACTAATGATACCGAAGATCCGATGAATGCATTGAACCGCGGTTTCTATGTCACTGCAGTACTTGCTATGATTGGATTTTTTGTTGCATCAAAGTGGCTTCTGGGCAATGAATATTATTTTAATTTCTTTCTTTGCGGAGTGATCGGCGTATTAACATCACTTGCATTCGTGTTTATAACCCAATATTACACTGAATACAAGTATCGGCCTGTGCAGACTATTGCAGAGCAATCGAAAACGGGACCTGCAACAAACATCATTGCTGGAATTGCTGTCGGCATGGAATCAACCGGATATCCCGTACTGGTTATCGGCGCCGCGCTCATCTCAGCATATTTTCTCGGCGAGTCTTCCGGATTAAAAGATGCCGGATTATTTGGAACAGCGGTTGCAACGATGGGTATGCTCGGCACAGCAGCGTATATTCTTGCCATGGATACATTCGGTCCAATTACAGATAACGCCGGCGGAATCATTGAAATGTCGCATCAACCGGAAGAGATCCGTCGCAAAACAGATCGTCTTGATGCGGTCGGCAATACGACTAAAGCGCTGACAAAGGGGTATGCGGTCGGTTCTGCTGCGCTTGCTGCGTTCCTTCTCTTCTCCGCTTATTTTGATGAAGTACGGAACTACGGATTTTCATTAACACATATTGATCTTTCTAAACCGGCTGTATTTGTCGGCTCAATGCTCGGTGCAATGCTGGTTTTCTTATTCTCTTCTCTTGCAATTAAAGCGGTAGGCCGAGCAGCATATGCGGTTATCAACAACGTTCGCGAGCAGTTCAAAAACAATCCCGGAATCATGCAGGGTACCTCAAAGCCCGACTACGGACAATGCGTTGACATCGTCACCCGCGCTGCATTAAAAGAAATGGTTGTCCCCGGCTTGCTCGTTGTGCTCATGCCCATTGCTGTTGGAATATTGTTCAAATGGCTGTATGTCTCCACAGGAAATCCTGTGCACGGTGCAAGTGGTGCAGAAGTTGTCGGTGGGTTGTTGATGGTAGGAACAATCGTCGGAATACTTGTTGCGCTCTTCCTAAACAACGGCGGCGGTGCCTGGGATAACGCAAAGAAATTTGTTGAAGTAGAAAGCAAGAAAGGTACCGATTGGCACAAGGCGACAGTCGTCGGCGATACGGTCGGCGATCCGTTCAAAGATACAGCGGGACCGTCACTACATGTTTTGATCAAATTGCTCTCCACGATTACACTTGTGATGGCGCCGTTGTTCATCTGATCTTTAAAACTTAAATCCTCGAAGTCCTTGCAAGACTTCGAGGATTTTTTATTGGTACGAAAAATCTCTTTTGATAAAAATTATTTTTACGTATATTTGTGTAGAAATTATGGACAGGTAGCTCAGTCGGTAGAGCAACGGCCTGAAAAGCCGTGTGTCGCCAGTTCGATTCTGGCCCTGTCCACCAAAAAAATCCCGTCTAAGACGGGATTTTTTCATTTATACAGGTTGTGTTCCCGGATATACCTTTCGACACTGAACGGCACCAAGTAACGGATCGATTTCCCCGATTTCACCCGGAAACGAATATCAGAGGAAGAGACATCGATGTCGGGAACATCGACGAAAACCGTCTTCTTTGTGCCGATCACTACGTTGACCTTCCGTGGATAATTCGGACGATTCATAACAGCGAGAAGAGCGATTTCCATGATCCTTTCGGGCTCTTTCCATAAGTGAAATGTCAGATAATTATCCATGCCAATGATCAGGTACAACTCATCTTGGGGAAATTCTTTTTTAAAATGTTCAAGTGTTGTCACAGAATAGGAAGTTTCACGTCGTAGAATTTCGAAATCCGATACATTGAAGTATTCATTTCCTTCAATTGCACGTTGCATCATCTCGAACCGGTGCACAGCGGAGAACTCTTCCCCTTCTTGCTTATGCGGAGAAATAAATGATGGGATAAAAAAAATCTCATCAAGTCCGAGGCTTTCCTTTACACACTCTGCAGTGATCAAATGCCCTATGTGAGGGGGATTGAATGTACCGCCATAGATTCCGATTTTTCTCATCGCAAGCCCGTTACTGTGAGAATAACGTGTTTTGTACACCGAAGAATAAAATATAAGTAGGCAACAACCGGATGCAATCCATGTATTATCGAAATATCGCGACATTCTGCAAATGCCTGGAACCGTTGCGAATCTGAAATTCCACCTGCGGTTGTGTGCACAACAAGTTCTGAAGAATAAATTCCCTGCACCCCTTCATTATGAATCCGCAAATGCCACTCGTAATCCATCGCAATTTTCCACCGGAGGTCAAACATCCCATACTTCTCAAAGATTTGTTTCCGAACCATAACAGTCGGGTGATTGATCCTGCCCATCACATAATGGAGCGACTTCCCGTAGGATGGGTCTCCTGGAACCAATTCGATTTTTGAATTGTGAATTTTTTGAATATCGCCAAAGACAAAACCGAATTCCGGTTTTGCCGAGAGAATAGCAACGGATTTTTCAATCTTCGTTTGCTCCAAACGGTCATCGGCATGAATAAACTGGATGTATTCTCCACGTGCAGACTTAATCCCCTTATTGAATGCATCACTAATTCCTTTATCCGGTTCCGAAATTAGTTTTGAAATGCGGGTACCATACTCCCGAACAATATCCATCGTCCCGTCTTTTGATCCGCCATCGATGATAATATATTCTATATTTGTGTATGTTTGAGCGAGAACGGATTCGATTGTCTGCCGAATACTTTTTGCTGCATTGAAACAAACTGTAATAACGCTAACGAGCGGCTGCGTTTCATTCATGGGCATCGATGGAATGTAAAAATGAATTTAGGTCATAGCGATTATAGCGTCTGTACAGCGTTCGCTTCGCCTTAATGTACATCTGTTTCAGCCCCCGTTCAAATTGCCTGTTACCATGTACATCAATTAAAGGTTCAAAGGCAGATATCTTTTTTTTAATTTCCTGCAAGTGCCGTATGTACGGATAATACAGTATTTGACGGACTTCGTCTGAGAGATAGTAATCTCCTAACTCTATCGTTGTATGCTCATAAAACCGCAGGTAGTGAAAGTGGTAAAATACAACTTCCAACGATTCTGTACTATGCTGATACCGACACAGAAGTTTTGAATTCTGACGGTGAAATGAATATTGCTGCACATTCCATGGAGCGATTGCGCCACCCATATTTTGAAGGACATGCACCCCTTTGAACCGAGTTGTCCAATCATCCAGGTATTTTTGGTCGCCAAACTTCCCATCCTCTTCTCTGTTGTAGCACCACTCTAAACAGCGGTCGTTCCACCAGCGCAGCACCATTAAACCTTCTGAGTTGTTTCGGAATGTGTTAAACTGAACGCAATAGATGCCGCTTTGTTTCGATTTGTCATATCCCTTCGTGTAACGGTGTTCCGTTATCAATACAGATGAATTACCAAGCTCCTGAAACAGGATGTCCGGATCTCGATAAAAATAGAGATCTGAGTCGATATATGTGCAATGGTCAACACCGAAGTGCTCCAGCACATAAAGAATTGTTGCCGGCGTTGATGTCCAATAATATTCTGCACGTGTACGGTCTGCTTTCACAGAACGCAAACGTTCATTCTCAAAGTCTTTTAACGGAATAATGGTAGCATGTTTCCATGTCAGACGCGATAGCACATCCTCAGTTTCGCCATCGAAGGCAAACACGTACAAATGGAACCCTGCAGATACTTTCTCCAGAGATTCGTAGAGCGCTACGCCGCGGGACAGATAATTTTTATCAAAGAGTGTGCAAAAATAAAGCATTAGAGTAGTTCCGTGTACATCGAATAGTATTGATCACACCATGATTGTGTATCGAATGACATTGCATATTCCATTGCACCTTTTGACATTCGATCCATTAACGTTTTTTCTTTGGCACAACGTAAAAGCGCTTGGGCTACGGAGTGTGAATTATTCTCAACGCAGAGACCATTTCGCTCATGTTGTATGGCATCAAACAAACCCCGAACCCTAACACTGACAACTGGAATGCCGAGGCACGCCGCTTCCATCATCACTAATGGCGCACCCGCTTCTCTTTTTGATGTCACTAACAGCACGGAACTTTTTGAAAGCAAAGGCAGTGGGTTTGGACTTGCCGGTAGTATAATGACATTTTCGGGATACCTGTGGAATACATCGGCTTGCTGCGCAGTCCGCTCACCAATACCGATCAGCAAGAAAAGCATGGATCGATCGGATTCCAGCACTTCTTTCATTGCTGAAAATGCAAGAGCATAGTTCTTCACCGGATCGTCACGTCCAATCATTGTAACAACAAATTTTCCATCTAATTTTTTTGCAATTGAATCATCCTCACCACTTTCACGTTTTGCATTGTCTTGAACGCTTTCGCGGTCAACAATGTTAGGGATGATCTTAATTATTTCCCGCGACCTGGGATTTGTCTTTCTGATGACGTCCGCCTCACTATCGGAGACCGAAATAACACGGTCGGTATTTTGCAGAAAGAAATCTTCGCTCAACCGGAACATCAATCTCGGGAGTATTTTTTCCGGTAAGTGAAATCCGTGATGGGTGTGTACTCGCTTTGACTTCAGTCTCGATTTTGAAATCGAACGAAGATACAATCCTGCGCCTCTGCCATGGGAATGGATGATATCCGGGTTGAGATTTTGCACGATAGTTTTAATACGAAAAAAATTTAACGGGTTCAAAACATCAAATGGAAATTCGACTACTTGGATACCAATATCTCTGAAACGTTCAATAAAAATCCCATTGGAAGGAAGCAGAACTGTGTGGCGTATTTCGGAATGGTATCGAAGGAGATTTTTAACGAGCAAATACGGAACTGCCTGTCCGCCACCGTGTGTGCTATGGGTAAGACAATGAACAATATGCATATTAGAGATGCAGTTCTTTCATCACCGTCCCTAAATCTTTATCTCCCCTTCCAGATAAGTTGACGACGATAACTTCATCCTTTTTCATCGTTGCGGCAAGAGTAACAGCATACGAAACGGCGTGAGCGGATTCCAGCGCAGGAATGATTCCCTCTTTTCGTGCAAGCAGCTGAAGAGCTTCAAGTGCCTGAGTATCTGTAACGGAGACATACCGAACATACTCATTGTCTTTCAGGTAGCAATGCTCCGGACCTACTCCGGGATAGTCAAGTCCCGCAGAAATTGAATGTGCAATCTCAACTTGTCCGTCTTCATTTTGCAAAAGATACTGCATAGAGCCGTGCAATACGCCTCGCTTTCCCTTAGCAAGCGCTGCAGCGTGTTTGTCCGTATCAATACCAAGACCAGCCGCTTCAACGCCGTACAACCGCACTGTCTCTGTATCATCCAAAAAAGGATAAAAAATTCCCATCGCATTACTTCCACCGCCGACACAAGCGACAATGGCGTTGGGGAGTTTATATTCCAACTGCATGATCTGCTCTCGCGTCTCTCGACCAATAACTGATTGAAAGTCACGTACCATCATAGGATACGGATGCATACCGACAACGGAGCCGATGATATAAAATGTATCGTTCACATTCGTTACCCAATCTCGAATCGCTTCGCTGGTTGCATCTTTCAAAGTCTTGCTGCCTGATGAAACGGGACGGACTTCTGCTCCAAGTAATTTCATGCGGTACACATTCGGCGCCTGACGTTCCATATCCTCCTCTCCCATGTACACAACACAGTGGAGCCCGAACAACGCGCATACAGTTGCCGTTGCAACGCCATGTTGCCCGGCTCCGGTTTCCGCAATGATTCGTTTCTTTCCCATTCTTTGCGCAATAAGAATCTGCCCGATCGTGTTGTTGATTTTATGCGCTCCTGTATGACAAAGATCTTCTCTCTTGAGGTAAATTTTAGCACCGCCGGCATGGGTAGTCAGTCTTTCGGCAAAGTAAAGCGGCGTTTCGCGTCCAACAAAATATGTTAGATAGTATCTGAATTCCTTGTTGAATGATTCGTCGTGCTTTAATTTTTCGTACCAAACGGTTAATTCTTCAGCCGCAGGAAGAAGAGTTTCTGGAATAAATCGTCCGCCATAGATACCAAAATGACCTCTGTCATCCGGGACATGGGGATATTTTCTTTGTATAGTACTGTTCATGCCGATTAGTCCTGAAATGCTTCCCGTGCGCTGCGTACGAATTGAAACACTTTATCTCTGTCTTTTTTTCCCGGTTCAATTTCAACGCCGCTGCTGACGTCAACTCCCCACGGCTGCGCGATCTCAATTGCCTGTGTCACGGTATCCGGAGTCAATCCGCCAGCAACGATGATTTTCCCGAATTCATTCGCTTCACGTGCCAGCAGCCAGTTGAATGTCTTGCCTGTTCCGCCGTATTCCTTCTCGCTGAATGAATCCAGCAAAAATGACGAACACGTAAAATCATCGAAGTACACATTCTTCAACGAATCATTGACACGAAATGCTTTGATCGCATTTGAAAATTTGTTGACGTACTCCGCAGATTCTTCACCGTGAAACTGACAGTACGTCAATTTCACTGTTGATGCAATTCTTTTCACCGATTCAATCGGCTCATTAACAAAGACCCCGACAATGGACACTTTTCCCCGCACGCTGTCTGCAATTTCCTTTGCTCTTTCGATTGTAACAAATCGTTTGCTGCGTGTATAAAAATTTAACCCGATCGCTGTAGCACCGGCGGCAACGGCAAGTAGTGCATCGTCGGTGGTAGTAATTCCGCAAATCTTGATAAAGAAAGGCGCTTTCATGCTTCAATACGCTTCCCAAGCAATTCTTTCAATCCCCTTGCTTTATCCGTTTGCTGCATCAGATGTTCGCCGACAAGAATTGCATCGAACCCCGCTTGCGCCAATGCTTCTACAGTATGGTAGTTCCGTATTCCGCTTTCACTCACCGCAATACATTCATTCGGTATGAAATTCTTTAAGTGCACCGAAAGGTTCACATTGACAGTGAATGTTTGCAGGTCCCTGTTGTTGACACCTATCATCGTTGCACCCGCTTGCAATGCACGATCAATCTCTTCTTTTGAGTGACACTCAACAAGGACTGAAAGCGTAAGGTCTTCCGCAGTTGTAAGATATGACCGGAGTTGATGATCCGTCAATGCCGCCACGATGAGCAAAATAGCGTCCGCACCGATCAATCGCGATTCATAAATCTGGTATTCATCAACAATAAAATCTTTACGCAGGATCGGGAGATGGCTTGCCCCTTTTGCAGAACCAATATGGTTGTTATGTCCTTGAAAGTATTTCATGTCTGTCAAGACGGACAAAGCGGCAGCGCCCCCCTGCCGGTATTCCCGCGCAATTTTTTCAACATTGAATGATTTTGAAATCACTCCTTTGGAAGGAGACGCCTTCTTAATCTCAGCAATGCAGGTTACTTCTCCGTTATCGTGGGAACGGAGAGCATCCGCAAATTCAGCAGTAGGTGATAACGTCGAAATCTGATCTATCAGCATTGCAAAAGGAAGGTGCTCTTTAGCAAGTTCGACCTCCTTTTTTTTATACTCAAGAATTTCGTCCAGTTTATTATTCATTAGGAGATAAAATTTCTACGGGAGCGACCCGGATCTTCACGAGTCGAATTCGCCGTTCATTTTTCTTTGTTACGGTAAATGAAATATTCTTGTATTTAATTTCTTCCTGAAGTTCGGGTATCCTTCCCGTTTGTTTGTGCAAAAATCCGCTGATTGTGTCATAATCGCTATCTTCCGGAATTTCCGCTTTGAATTTCTCATTGAAATCATGGATCGTAATGCCGCCGCTCACCTGAACGGAACCGTCACTCGCGGTAACAACATCGGAATGCTCTTCATCATATTCATCCCGGATCTCTCCCACGATCTCTTCGACGATATCTTCAACGGTGATGATTCCTTCCGTTCCTCCGAATTCGTCAATCACAATTGCCATGTGCTGGCGCTTCTTTTGCAGTTCGCGGAGCAGGACGCTGATTTTTTTTGATTCAGGAACCATGTACGCAGGACGGATAATATCCTGAAGGATGATAAGGTCGCGATGCTCAAGAACACCGAGAAGATCTTTTGTATAAATGATGCCGATGATATTATCGATCGAGTCCCGGTACGCCGGCACACGCGTATATCCTTGATCGATTAAAATATGGATCAGTTGGTCGCGCGGCGTTGTTATGTCCACGGCAAAGACATCGGTGCGGGGTACCATGATCTCCTTCACCGTGGTGTCGGTGAATTCGAAGATCGATTTAATCAGCTCGTGTTCAGTCTTGTCAATCGCGCCGCTCCGCTCTCCTTCTTCGAGGAATTGTTTTACCTCTTCTTCAGAGACTGATTTTGCTTTTGGTCGCTTCGAGAATATTCCGCTCAACAATTGTAAGAACGATATGTTCTGTTTTTGTTCAGACATTATGCGTTCAGCTCGTGTATTGCATGGACAAGCTCCGGCGGCAGACCGCCTTGTCGAACTGCAGCAATATTCAAAGTCAGATGGTCAATTTTTTTTGTTCCGATGATTACGGATGAGACAATCGGATTCGAAATCACAAATCGAAGAGCCAACTCTGATAAACTCATTTTATTTTTGTCGGAAAGTAATTTGATCTTCTCAATGTTCTTTCTCTCATCAGGCGTCGTAACATCGGCGAACTTTGGCGATAATTTTCCGCGCGCCATTCCATCTTTTACAATGACACCAATATTTTTTTCTTTTGCTGTCGGAAACACCTTCTGTTCATACTCCAGATTAATTGTATTATAGCTCACTTGAATGGAGTCATAATCGCCCAACTCGATCGCCAACAGTGCTGCATCCACAAAATCGGTGCTGAGACCGAGATAGCGTACCTTGCCTGCTCGTTGGGCTTCTTTCATCGCCCTGAGGGTTTCCCCTTGCTTAATAACATCGGCACTTGCACTGTGGATCTGAAGAAGGTCAATATACTCTGTCTGCAGCAACCGTAAACTATTGTCAATAAATTTCTTTGTCTCGTTGTATGAATAATCATACACGGAATTTTTTCCGTCAAACCACTCACCGCATTTAGTGGCTATCAGAACATCTTTTCTCATCCCCTTGAATGCTTTGCCGAGAATCTCTTCGCTCTGAAAGTATGCGGGTGCTGTATCAAAAAAATTAATGCCATTATCCAATGCACTGTAAATAACTTTGATTGCATCCGACTCCGCTGGACGTGAAAAATCTTCTTTATCCTGCCGCCAATAGGGCCAGTTCCTTCCTATTTCCAATGCGCCGAAACCTAACGTTGAGACAGCTAATCCGGTTCTTCCGAGTGTTCTGTATTCCATTATTGAGTGTACTCGATCAATTCCTGCAGTTTCTTTTTTGAATGCCCGGCATCAATCGCCTCTGCAGAGCGATGTACGCCATCCTGAATTGAATCCGCAATGCCGGCAACATACAGCGCCGCACCTGCATTGAAAATTGTAATATCCCTGTACGAACCTTTCTTTCCATTCATGATAGACCGAACGATCTCTGCGTTGGTCGCCGCATCACTCCCTGCTAACTCTGCTATTTCGCAACGTTGTATTCCAAACGATTCAGGTGTTATCGAATATGTTGATATTTCACCATTCTTGATCTCTGTAATCTTTGTCTCACCGATGGTGGAAATTTCGTCCATCCCTCCCACACCATGAACAACGAGAGCCCGTTCCGATCCGAGATCTTGCAGCACGTACGCAAGTATCTCGGTCAATTTCGTCCGGTACACACCAAGCAACTGTCTTTTCGCGCCAGCAGGATTCGTCAACGGACCAAGGATATTGAAAACGGTCCGAATCCCCAGTTCTCTGCGGACAGGCGTCGCATATTTCATCGCACCATGCAACAAGGGCGCAAACAGAAATGCAATCCCTATCTCATTCAGGCATCGCTCTGTCTTTTCTTTCGATGCTTCAATATTTACACCCAGCGCTTTCAGTACATCAGCGCTGCCGCTTTTACTGGAAATAGCTCTGTTGCCATGCTTTGCAACTTTAGCGCCGGCGGATGCAGCAACTATGGCTGCTGCGGTCGAGATATTAAATGTTCCAAGTCCGTCGCCGCCGGTACCACAGGTATCGATGACATTGTCGTGTTGGGTATTGATCTTTGTCGCCATCTCACGCATCGCAAGCGCACATCCGGCTATTTCGGGAATCGTTTCGCCTTTCATCCTCAATGCAGTCAGGCAGGATGCGATCAAAGCATCGGTTGCCTTACCCGACATTATTTCAACGACACATTCATATGCCTCGTGCTTGGTAAGATCTTGTTTGTCGATCAATTTGTGTATTGCATCTTGCAGCATAGTTTAATTTACTGTAAATGAGACTGATATTCAATAAATCACACGTTCCAGGAAAAGCCCGTGCGGGGGAGCCGCCTGTCCTGCTTTTGTTCTGTCCTTTGCAAGTATGATCGTTTCAAAATTATCTGCAGGAGTATATCCTCTTCCTACGTTCACTATTGTTCCCACCAATGCCCGTACCATCCCGTGTAAAAATCTATTGGCACGGATCTCGAAAATTAATGTTGATGCCTCTCGATACCATTCAGCATGAAAAACATTGCATATAAAATGATCGACGTTCGACTCCGCTTTGCAGAAAGATTGAAAATCATGCGTTCCTAAAATCTTCTTTGACACACCATTCATGATAGAAATATCCAAATCGTAGTTCAAACGCCAGGAGTACTTGCGGTTAATTGCTGTCGGCTTTTGTGCGATATAATAGCGATACTCCCGTTCTTTGGCGCTGTAACGGGCAGAAAATTTCTCGTCAACCTCTTCCACGCTGTGGACAATGATATCGTCCGGAACAACACCATTCAGTGCCCTGTACAAATCTGATGTTGTCAATGTGGAATGCGAAAAGAAATTTGCTGCTTGTCCCCTTGCATGGACTCCTGAATCAGTTCGTCCCGCGCCAACAAGAGAAACCTTTTCCTGAATGACTTGCTGGATCGCTTCTTCCAATACCTGCTGCACACTTCTACCGTTCGGCTGGCGCTGCCAACCAACAAAATCTGTCCCGTCGTACTCTATAGTCAATTTTATATTTCGCTTCATACAAAAAAAGCCCCGATTGATTTCGGGGCTCTGCGTTAAAATCTGTGCACCAAACTCAGTTTGATGCCGTCAGGTTTCACCCCGTCATCGATCAATGATGATTCCAGCCACCACGAGCCAAGCCCTTCTTCCAATTGTTTGTTGTACTGACGCGTCAACCGCGCGGCATTGATTGCGCTGAATAAATGATTGACAATCACTGCACCGATAACAAATTTTGAATTGTTGAACACACGTTCACTCGAAACACGCATTGCCCTGAATTCACTCCGTTTCGCATCCGAATCCCACCGCCAATAATACCCTTGGTTGACATCATACAATTTTTCAGGAGCGCGGTCGATTAGTTTTTTTTCGTTGTACTCGTAGGTGTCGTTAAAGTTGCCGACATCGACAAAGAATTGATCGTTCTTTGAATCGATCTGTGCACCGGAATGGACTGCTGCAAATCGCCTTGCATCATCCCGCAGCCATCCTCCGTATTGGCGGAATGAAAAATATGTCAGCCATAATCCCCCTTCTGCAATCAATGAATATTTTCCTTGATCAAAGCCATCGGCATACAGCTCACCCATACCGGGCATGAGCAAAGAATAAATAACAGCCGTGGCTGGGGATTTGCGATGTTGAGATGATGCCGCTTCTTGAAATTTTATGAAAGATGGTTCAACCGGTTTCTGAAATTCAGACCGCAGCTGATAAAGATCGGTTTGTGCAGTAAGCATTGTAACAAGTATGAATACTCCACAAAATATTTTTGACATGGTCATACTACCTCTCCGTATGTGAATGTTATGAAGTAGTAACAAGCGTTCCCAGATATCCCTTTTTAGCGATTGACCGATGAGACAAGCGGTATATCAATTGTACTTGGCGCTGATCCAGATTCTACGCTGACTATTTCTCCCTCGCATGTTTCACCGTTGAAATTTCCCACACGAACAAGAGCGATTGAGTTTTCTAATGTTGGATGATACGGAACTTCGACACGAACATAATTTTCGGTATAACCCGATAACTTATTGTTCTCGATCGATCCCTCGATCAGTACATTGTGCATTGTTCCATGCTGCAATTGATAGAACGACGATTTTTTCATCTGTCCGAGAATCCTCAGCCGGTCGCTGTGAGAATATCGTATCCTCGGTTCCACTCTCCCGGGGAAATTGACCGATGGCGTATTCGGACGTTCCGAATATGTGAAGACGTGCAAATAGCTGACAGGAAGTTCATGGATAAAATTGTAATTCTGTTCAAACAATGCTTCTGTCTCCCCCGGAAAACCGACAATCACATCAACGCCGATGCCGGCGTCCGGCGCTTTCTCACGAATGGAATATATCAGTTTTTTATATTCGGATGAAGTATATCGGCGGCGCATTTTTTTCAGTATCTCGTCCGTGCCGTTCTGAAGCGGGATATGGAAGTGATTGCAAATTTTTTCCGAAGAGAGCCAGAAGTCGAGCACCTCGTCATACAATAAATTCGGTTCGATGGAACTGATGCGAATTCGTTGCACACCGTCAACATTTTCCAATGACTGAAGCAGCTGTAAAAGAGCAGTGCCATCCTTCTTTCCATAATCCCCTACATTCACTCCGGTAAGGATGATCTCTTTGTACCCCATCCGGACAAGTTGTTCTGCTTGCGACACGCATGCTTCAATCGACTGGCTTCTGCTTTCGCCCCGCGCAAGAGGTATGGTGCAGAATGAACAATTGAAATCGCAGCCGTCTTGCACTTTCAGAAACGCACGCGTCCGATCATCAACACCGCCGGAAAATGCCGGACCAAAGTCGCTGATGGATTCTATGGGAGAGACATGGATGCGTGGAGAATCGAGTTTTTGAAACTGCCCGGAATAATCAAAGAGCCGGAATTTTTCGCTGGCACCTAATACAACATCAACACCGTCGATAGAGGAAATTTCCTCCGGCGCAAGCTGGGCATAACAGCCGACTACGGCAACAAATGCGTGGGGAGAAGAGCGCAATGCCCGGCGGACGATCTGTCGTGCTTCGCGGTCTGCACGCTCCGTAACGGAGCATGTATTGATCACACACACATCTGACTGTTCAGAGAAAGGAACGATATCGAATCCGCGGTCTTTAAACTGTCGTTCAAGTGCCGCCGTTTCGGCATAGTTCAATTTACAGCCCAGTGTGTAGAATGATACTTTCATTGTTGATTTAAAACTGGCAGGTCGGCGTTAACGCCGACCTACCACAGGATATATTAAGGAATCATCCTTTTACTTCATCGATGCTTCTTCTTCAATCGCTTTTTTCTCTTCAGGAGTCAATTCAATCGGAAGTGCATCTTTCAGTGTAATCGGAGGAAGTTTGTGTTTCGCAACGTACTCATCGATGATCTTCTGTTCCTTGCCGCGGAGATATTCCACCACGGAAAGCACGATCTTCTTGCTCTCGCCGTCGAATTCGATGACTGTCATCGGCAGTGAATCGCCGACCTGAAATGCTTCGGCAAGATTCTTGATCGGAGTCTGCGACAATTGAGAGAGCGGCACAAAACCATCTACACCAAGCGGCAGTTCAACGATCACACCTTTTTCGATGATGCGAACCACTTTCCCTTCAATCTCGGTGCCGACCTTGTACGCATTTGCAAATGCATCCCACGGATTATCATTTAACTGTTTGTGACCGAGGGAGATACGACGCTGTTCGACATCGATGCCGAGTATAATTACATCGATCGATTCCCCTTTCTTCACTACTTCCCCGGGGTGGCGGATCTTCTTTGTCCACGACAAATCGGAGATGTGAATGAGACCGTCGATCCCCTGCTCAAGTTCAACAAACACTCCAAAGTTGGTGAGATTGCGAACGGCGCCTTTGTGTTTCGATCCGATCGGATATTTTGCGAGAATGGTATTCCACGGATCCGGTTCCAATTGCTTCATACCTAGAGAAATTTTCTTTCCCTGAACATCGAGCGACAAGATCACGGCTTCAATCACTTGTCCCATCGATACCATTTGCGATGGATGCTTGATATGCTGCGTCCAGCTCATCTCGGAAATGTGAATGAGTCCTTCGATTCCTTTTTCAATTTCAATGAATGCGCCGTAGTCAGTAAGCGATACAACCTTTCCACTGACTTTTGTGCCGACAGGATACTTCTCGTCGATCTTTTCCCATGGATGCGGCTGCAACTGTTTCATGCCAAGCGAGATGCGTTTCTTTTCCTGATCGAAATCGAGCACAACAACATTCACTGTCTGATCAAGTTTCACAACTTCGGACGGATGGTTGATGCGTCCCCACGACAGATCAGTGATGTGCACAAGTCCATCCACGCCGCCAAGATCGATGAAGACACCGAAATCGGAGATCGCTTTCACGGTACCTTCGAGGATCTGACCTTTTTCAAGACCGGAAAGAATTGCTTTGCGTTGATCGGCAAGTTCTTCTTCAACCAGAATTTTGTGACTGACCACGATATTTTCTGAGGGATGATTTACTTTAACGACACGGAAATCCATTTCTCTTCCAAGTAATGCATCAAAATCACGAACGGGACGAACATCGATCTGCGAACCGGGTAGGAATGCATCGATACCAAGCACATCTACGACCAAACCTCCTTTGATACGACGCATGATCTTTCCTTTGATCACTTCGCCGGTGGTAAATGATTTGGTCACTTTTTCCCATACACGCATGAAATCTGCGCGTTTGCGGGAGAGGACCATCTGACCGTCTTTATCTTCGATGCTTTCAAGGAAGACCTCGACTTCGTCGCCGATCTTCAATTCCTTGATGTTCGGGAATTCGTTGACAGGGACTGTTCCTTCCGATTTGAAACCGATATCGAGCACGACATCGTTTTGTCCGATGAAGACGATCTTCCCTTTCACGATTTCACCCTGGGTAATTTTCCCCAGCGTTCCTTCGTACATCTCCATCAATTGTTTCATTTCCTCACCGGAGTACTGCGACTCGTCGATAAGTAAATCTTTACGTTTTGACATTAGAACCTTTCACGTTCACCGCCTTCAAAGCGTTTCTTTGGGACGGGAACAAATCGTTGATCGGTGTTTGGTTAAACGGTCATCGGGTTTAACGACGCACATCCACAACGATACCATATATGAGTTGATGATTTAGTTTTTTATTGATGACCTTACAAATCAATTATACTTAGCTTCAATTGCTTTCTTCACACGCTCCATCAGCCACTGCGGTGTTGAAGTTGCGCCGCTGATACCGACTGTCTCACATCCGTTAAACCAGTCGTTGTTCAATTCAGATTCATTTTCGACGAAGTACGTTCTTGGATTCTCAGATTTTGCAATTTCGTACAACACTTTGCCGTTGGAACTCATTCTTCCCGCGACAAAGATGACAACATCGTTGCTTTGTGCGAACTCACGCAATTTTTTGTCACGACCGGAAACTTGTCCGCAAATCGTATCCTTAGCATGAAAATCAATCGCCATCTCTTCGAATGTGCCGACTTCAAATTCCGCGTTGATCCGTTCTTTAATTGCATCGCGTATCGCATAGAACGTCGCTTTATCCATCGTTGTCTGTGAGAAGAGGACGGTCTTTTTTGTGAAATCCAGTTTATCTAACTCATCAAGCGATTTGATAACGATTGCAGTACCCATCGTATGACCGACGAGCCCGATCACTTCGGCATGGTCTTTTTTGCCGAAGATAACGATTTGATATCCCTTATCATAGAATTTCCTGATCCGCTCCTGCACTTTCGTCACAACAGGACATGTAGCATCAATCACATCAATTCCAAGGTCTCTCATTTTCCGGAATGTCTCGGGTGGTTCACCATGCGCACGAATCAACACTTTTGCATCTTTAATGTTCGGAAGATCGTCGTGGCGGATCGTTTTCAATCCTTTTTCACCCAGCCGATCGATTTCAACAGGATTGTGAATAATCTCACCCAATGAATATAACTTGCCTGATTCCGCAAGTTCCTGCTCGGCAATATCCACCGTACGGACTACGCCCCAGCAAAAACCTGAATTATTATCGACTGTTACTTTCATGTTCAGTTCAGGTAACCGTCACCTTCAAAGTGACGGTTACCTCGTGTTAATGATCTCTTTTGCTTTATTAACGATAAATGCAACCTGCTGTTCAATCGTTAAATTTGTTGTATCAACCTCAACCGCGTCGTCCGCTTTGCGCAGCGGACTTATTTCCCTCTGAGAATCGATTGTGTCACGTTCAACGATCTCTTGCTCTAATTGATCGAGTGTTACCGCGACACCTTTTGCATCAAATTCTTTTTTCCGCCGAAGTGCTCGTTCGCGGGGTTCGGCTTTCATAAAAATTTTCAATTCTGCATTCGGAAAAACAACGGTACCAATATCTCTCCCCTCAAGAACAATCCCCCCATCTTTTCCCATTGCACGTTGCTCTTTCACCATCAATGCTCGCACTTCCTGTATCGCACTGACAGGACTCACAATGTTCGTCACTTCAGGTAACCGTATCTCGTCGCTCACTTCGTGCCCGTCAAGTTCCACACGGAGTTTTTGCTTTTGTCCCGGATTATGAACAAGACGAACAGTTGTAGAACCCGCTAAACGTGCAATCGACGCAGAATCCGTAGGAGAAATTTTGCTGCGCAGAACCTTCAACGCCATCGCGCGGTACATTGCACCGGTATCGATATGTAAGTAACCCAATTGATCAGCGACAAGTTTCGCAGTAGTGCTCTTTCCGGATGCAGCCGGACCGTCAATGGCGATGATTATTTTCTTCAAAACTCAACTTTTTTCGCTTAAATTGGACTTAAATATACTCATTTTCTGTCTGTTTTCAAAAAGTTTTCTCAGCCATGCGCAAACTAACTCATGATGAAATTGCAAAAAACCGAAAGAATTTGGAAGAATTTCCCAATGTCGTTCGCAATCCCATTTACGCCCTTGCTGATAATATCAGAAGTCTGTACAACGTCGGGTCGATATTTAGAAGTTCGGATGGTGCAATGCTGAACCGATTGTACCTAACGGGATATACTCCGTATCCACCTCGAAAAGAGATAGACAAGACCGCGTTGGGTTCTACACAAACTGTTCCGTGGAACTATTTCAGAAATCCATTGGATGCAATCGAAGAGATGAAAGAACAAAAAATTAAAATTTGTCTTTTAGAATTGACCAGCCACAGCAAGCCGTATTACGATCTGATGCCGCAAGACTTTCCGCTCTGTCTCGTTATCGGAAATGAAATAACCGGCGTCTCAAAAGAAGTGATAAACGCAGCAGACATGGCGATCGAAATTCCGATGTACGGGCATAAACAATCGCTCAATGTCGCTGTCGCATACGGGATTGTGCTGTACGACTGTGTGAGGATACTTCAGCAGGCGAAGCGAGTGTAAAATAGTCTGTCTTTTCCAACGTATGGATCCTGATCACGCCGGCACGGACAAGGGTGGTCAAAATGCGTGAGGCGCGCCGATGAGAAACATTGATGAGTTCAGAAAATTCCTTTACAGTAATACGCTGCCGTCCTTCGAAATATGCGAAGAGCCGCTTTTCATTCTCCCCAATGGTCAGGGTTAACCCTTTTTGGGAAGATTCATCCCGTAAGACTTTGATCACTTCACGGCTAGCCAGAACCGTATTGTCATTAACACGGACAAATGCTTTCGGTTCATCTCCATTGCGAACAACGAAGTGCGGTTTCTTATCACTTTCTTCAACGGTTACAACAATAACATCTTTATGGTTATACGGAACGAATTGAATATGCAACGAGACGGGCGGATCGCAAAATTGTTCTCCTGCTTGTCGAATCAAGTCAACTTCCGATTTTTCACTTTCCACTCCGACCAGTGAACCGTCATCATCCACGCCGAACAGCAGAATGCCCCCCTGCGTGTTGGCAAATGCACACATCGTCTTTGCGATTTTTTCGGGAGATGAGGTTTTCCTTTTAAATTCAAGTTCAAATCCCTCCCCCTCTTCAATCAGCATCCTTACATCATGAATATTCATCAGAAACCTCTCGCTGCCATACGGTTCAAAATTATCGCTGAACGTCGCTCGACATATCGAGACATCTCGTTCGGCTTGTACCGCCGCGGACTGGGAATTACTGCTGCCATTTGTGCCGCTTCTTCTCGTGTCAGATCGGATGCATGTTTACCGAAATACTTCAGAGACGCAGCTTCGGCGCCGAACACGCCGTTCCCCCACTCAATGACATTCAGATAAATTTCCAGTATGCGGCGTTTGGAAAGAACACGTTCCATGCGAAGCGTTACAATCAATTCTTTGAATTTCCGGACGGGATCTTTCGATGTTGAAAGGAATAAATTCTTCGCGAGTTGCTGGGTGATTGTACTTCCTCCACGCGCTGCCTTCCCCTTTTCAATGTTTTTCCGGATAGACTCTTCTACTTCGTACCAATCAACTCCTTCATGCGCGTAAAACATTCCGTCTTCTGCAACGATCACTGCATTGATCAAATGTCTCGATATTTTTGACAGCGGTACCCACCGTTGGTCCAGCGAGAATTGTTTTCCGGCAGACTTTGCTTCATTCATTCGCTGGTACATCAAGGCGGTGCGCACTGGATTTGTTTTGCGAAGAGCTTGCAGCCGTATATTTGGCAGCAAAAGATATTGAACGGCAAGAATCGCACCGACGGCAAACACGATTCCCTTCAATGGGTTCGCCCTCACCCATACAATACCTTTGTGGAAAAGAGTACCGAATACTTCTATCGACGTTCTCACATTATCGTTTCAATGAATCTAAGTATCCCTGCAGTAAAATCGCCGACGCCACTTCATCTATTTTTCCTTTGTTCTGCCGCTGCTTCTTTCTTGCACCCATTTGGATGATTGATTTTTGAGCCATCACAGAGGTAAATCGTTCATCAACCATTACAATATCCGCTGCAGTTTCTTGTCTCAACTTCTTCACAAACTCATCCACTTCCGCCGATTTCGCGCTATCGGTGCCGCTAAGATTCAACGGCTTACCCACAACAATGCACGATACATTATGTTCTTCAACAATCGCTGCAATTTCTTTCCATGCGTGAGTAGTGTTCTGAATCGTTTTTAATCCTTGAGCGATAATTCTCAATGGATCGCTTAACGCCAACCCGATCCGCACCGAACCGTAGTCCACACCCAAGATTCTGCTGAAGTCGTCATTCATCAAATCTCTCCACTTTTGTTACGCTTTTCAGCCGTCGCAACCGCTCGATGATATTGTTGAGATGGGTAATATTTTTTACATAAACAACAAACTGTCCGTCGAACAACGAGTCTTTCGTATTGATATTCACAGACCGGATATTCGTATTTTCATAATTCGAAATCGCATTTGTCACGTCGTTCAGCAAGCCGTTTCTGTCGTCTCCCGAAATTCTGATGCCGGCTATAAAATCACTTGCGGTCGATTCGGGCCACTCGACATGGACGATTCTTTCTTCTCCGTTGTTCAGCATCGATTGTACGTTCTTACAATTCTTCCTATGAATCTTGATTCCCTCTCCTGTCGTCACATAGCCGACGATCTCATCGCCGGGGATAGGATTGCAACACTTCGCATAGGCGTAGAGAAGATTTCCTTTCGTTCCAAAAATAGAGATACCGCTTGTAATGCTCCGCGCTGTATCGACAAACTTGTTAAAGATTGAATCAGAAGAAACATTCGCTTCCTGTTTCGTTTCTCCCTGCGGATTTTTCGATCTGTCGCTCAATTCAGCGATGACGATATCGGCATCAACCACGTCGTTCTTAATTGCCAGATAAAACGCCTGGAGGTTGTCAAACTTTTTCGTGTGTACGAATTCTGTCAACTCATCATCATTGACGTGCAGTTTCGCTTTTTTTATCTTCTTTTCCCAGATCTCTCTCCCTGCATCGATCAATTTTCGTTCTTCTTCCTTCAAGTACCGGCGAATGTGCGCCTTTGCTTTGTGAGTGATAGCAAATTTTTCCCAATCGCGATTCGGGATCTGTTTTTTGGATGTAATGATTTCCACCTGATCGCCGCTGCGCAGAATGGTGTTAAGCGGAACGATCCTGCCGTTCACTTTTGCGCCGATGGTGTGGAAACCGACGTCAGAATGTATCTCGAACGCAAAATCAATGGCGGTAGCGTTTTTAGGAAGGATTTTTAAATCACCTTTAGGGGTGAAAACGTAAATTTCATCTTGATAGAGATTGAGTTTGAAACTTTCGATCAGTTCTTTCGGCGAAACATCTTCTCCTTGCTTCTGTTCGAAGATTTCGCGCACCCAGTTAATCCAGTTTTCCAATTCCTTATCGAGCGGAGCCTGCGAACCATTCTCCTTGTAGTACCAATGCGCTGCGACACCCCGTTCGGCAACCTCATGCATGTGACGCGTGCGTATCTGCACTTCAACCATTTTCCCTTCGGGACCGACGACGGTTGTGTGCAATGATTGGTATCCGTTCTTTTTCGGAATAGAAATGTAGTTCTTGAACCTTTCCGGGATCGGTTTGTAAATTTCGGATACGATGCCGTACACCGTAAAGCATTCGTTGTTGTCGTCCGTGTACAGTACGATGCGAACCGCGAACATATCGTAAATTTCGTCGAGGGGTTTGTTCCGTTTCACCATTTTGTTGTAAATGCTGAAGAGGTGTTTCGGACGTCCCTCAATCTCGAATTTTAATCCTTCTTGACGAAGCCTGTTTTCAATCGGTACGGTAAACTTGCGGACGTAATGTTCCCTTTCCCTTCGTTTCGAGTTCAGTGAATGAGCAATTTCTTCGTACTCCTTGCGATGAAGGTGTTTAAAGGCAAGATCTTCCAGCTCCCATTTGATCTTTGCAAGACCGAACCGGTTGGCGAACGGCGCGTAAATATCGAGAGTTTCTTTCGCAATACGCTGCTGCTTTTCCGGCGGGAGATATTCGAGTGTGCGCATATTGTGCAGGCGATCGGCAAACTTGATGATCATAACGCGGATATCGTTGACCATCGACAACAATAGTTTCCGATAATTCTCCGCCTGCGTGATCTCGTGGCTTTCAAAGATGTTGCTGATCTTCGTGGCACCGTCAACAATTTCTGCAATTGTTTCGCCAAATTCTTTGCGGATGTCGTCAATCGTGACCTCGGTATCTTCGACGACATCATGCAGCAACGCACAGGCAACGGATACGTCATCCAGTGCGATCTCTTTCGCAACAACCATCGCAACTTCAAACGGATGCCCAAAGTACGGTTCGCCTGAACTCCGCAGGTCGTGCTTATGCGCTTCCACACTCATCTCAAATGCTTTGGTAATGAGCTCCTCATTCACTTTGCGGAGATTCTTGCGACATACCGAGAGCAGATCGTCCAGTTTCTTTTTATGTTTTGCTTGCAGCATTATTGTGCCATGCTCTTTACAAGGTCTTCTGCCTGACGCACTTTTTTCTTTAAGTCACCTTTTGTTTTGCCGATATACTTTTTGAGTGCAATAATCTTCTCACACTCGTACTTCACAGTTTGCACATCGTTGCGGTTTGCTGCAAACTGTGCAAGTTTAAGTCGGCAGGTTGCTTCCGTGTATCTATTAATAACAGGCGCATTCAAAGTACTTTCCAGAAGACGATCGACTATTCTTTTTAGACTTTCCTGCTTTCCCCACTGCTCGTACAGAGTCATCATAATCCACAAGTATGAGCGATTCTCCGGATATTCCTTCAGCATCTGCATACCGTAGTATTCTGCTTCTGAAAATCGTTTCTCATCTATAAAGATAAGCATCAGATTATGCGATGCAAGATGTTTTTCGTACGGATGAAAAAATGCTTCCTTTATCATGCTGATTCCCTCGTCCGTTCTATCGGAAACAAATGGAATCCACGCCAATTTGCTCCGCCAGAAATAATATGAACCGAGGATGTTCTTCGCTTCGGTGAATGTTGAATCCATTTCAAGACATTTTTCCAGCGCATTGCCGGCACTGATACCATAGTAGAAGCCGCTGGGAAGGCTGCCGCTCTCCGAGGCAGTGTAGGAACGAAAAGCATCTGCCATACCGGAATAAAAATATCCCCACGCAGTTGTTTCTTTTGTACTGATCATTCGTTCCGCCAGTTCTTCTGCTTCGTTTAAGAGCGAATCATACTGCGCTTCATTGAAACGGTCGCCGTAATCAGTGTACTTTGCCTGAAACATACCGGCAAGATACAAGTATCCGCTGGGATGCTGCGGGAATTCTTTTATCATCGTGTGAAACGTCGTCTCGGCAGAATCATAGTGCTGACTGAGCGTGTAATGAATGCCCCGAAGTAACAATTCGTGCAAACGCTTCTCTTGAAGAATTTGCCCGTAGCATGCCGGAAGAAGGAATATGATTCCAACCAACAACTTCACACTCACTCCGTACCAAAGACACGGTCGCCGGCATCGCCGAGTCCGGGCAAAATATATCCTCTATCATTCAATCCCCGATCGACCACTGCGCAGAAGACATGAACATCGGGATGATTTTTTTCTACAATCTTCACACCGGCAGGAGAAGCGACCAGACACACCAAACGGATATTCTTTGCTCCCTTCTTCTTGAGAAATGTCAATGCCGCTTTCGCGCTGCCGCCTGTTGCCAGCATCGGATCAATCAACAGCACCAAACTTTTGGAAAGTGTCTTGGGAAATTTGGAATAATAATCAACCGGTTCGAGCGTTTCTTCATCTCGGTATAATCCGACATGTCCGACGCGTGCCTCGGGAAGCACATTCATAAATCCTTCCACCATCCCTAATCCAGCGCGGAGGATTGGTACAATGACAATATCATTTTTTAATTTATATCCTTTTGTCTTCTCCAGCGGTGTTTGAAGCGAATACTGATCGACCTGAAAATCATGCGTCACTTCAAATGCCATCATCCCTGCAATTCTGGATAGGACGTTTCTAAAAAGGTGGTTCGGTGTATTCTTGTCCCGCAAGATCGATACATCGCGCTGCACAAGCGGGTGGTTGATGACAGTCAGGTTTTTCATGAGTACTCCCCTTTAAATAATTTATCAAGTTGAATACCGCTCATTACAACTCCATCCCACAACGGCGCAAACGGCGGGGCATAAATTAGATCAAATTCAGAAATGTCGCGTGGAGTCATTCCGTGGCGAATGGCAACGGAAAAAATATTTGCACGCTGAACGGCACCATCTTTGCCGGCAATAGATGCACCGATCAGTTTGCCGCTTTTCTTATCCACAAGTGTCGTTATCGTCAATTGTGAATTCCCCGGCATAAATCCGATGCGGGAGTTGGAAATGATTGTTGAAGTAACGACATCGAATCCCGCTGCTTTTGCTTCCGCAGGTGTTAGTCCGACCTGAGCGACTTCTACTTCACAAACACGCAGTCCGATTGCTCGTATTGTTCCTTTGAATTGTGCATTTCCTCCCGCTGCGTTTTCACCTGCAACCCAGCCGGTTTTACTTGCTGTCATCGCGAGAGAAAGATAGAATGGTTTTTTTGTCACGATGTTTTTCACTTCGCAACAGTCGCCAGCCGCATACACATTGTCGGCTCCCAATGCATTCATCCGTTCGCCGGTAAGGATACCGCCGAAATTTCCGATATGAATGCCACATTCTTTTGCAAGCGAAGAGTTCGGTTCAACTCCGACAGCAACGATAACAAGATCGGTATCAATAGTTCTGTTTTTGAGACCGACGGCAACAACATTTTGTTTCGCGCCGATTCCAAACCACTCCACTGTTGCATCAGGAATAAATTCTATGTGATGGGAGTTGAGTTCTGCAAGAATTATTTTCTGAATCTCAGGAGGTGTTATTGAAAGCGGTGCTAAGGAGCGTTGAACAACAGTGACATCCATTCCTCTTTTCAATAAGGCATCAGCCATTTCGAGTCCGATAAAACCGGCGCCGATGATTGTTGCAGAGCGGGGATGTTCTTCCTTGATAAACTTAAAAAGATTATGCGCTCCGGAGAGTGTCTTAATATGGAAAACGTTTCGTGCGTTCTCACCATCTATATTCAATTTCTTTGAAATATTCCCCGTTGCAATGATCAGTTTATCATAAGAGTCGATGAATGAAATTCCGGAGACAAGATTCTTGATTGTAACTTCCCTCTTGGACGGAACGATCTCTTCAACCAGATGCTGCGTGTGAACTACAACTCCCTTCTCTTTTTGCAGCCGTTCCGGAGTAAAAACTTCCAGCTTTTTTGCATCAGTAACTTCGCCGGAGATATAGTATGGAATTTCGCACACGCCGTACGAAATATGTTCTCCCGACTCGTACAAAACAACATCCGCGTCGGGGTTGACTCTCTTTGCCTTTGCTGCGGCACTGGGTCCGGCGGCAACCCCGCCTATAATGACGATGCGTCGTTTCATTTTCTTTTCTTCTTGAATACCAATGTCAGCGGAACTCCATGAAAGCCGTAATGGTGGCGAATCCTGTTCTCAAGGTACCGCTTATACACTTCCGAAACCATTTGCGGTTCATTTGCAAAGAACGCAAACACCGGTGGTGATGACTTCACCTGCGTGACATAATTCAGTTTTATATCTTTGCCGGTTTTTGATGAAGGGGGATAATGTTTGATATCCGCCAGAAGAGATTCGTTCAATGAACTTGTCGGTATGCGCATCCCACGGTTTGCATGAATCTGCTTCGCGAGATCAATCGCTTTGAAAATCCGCTGCTTCGTTTTTGCAGAAATGAAGATTAGAGGAATATAATCATACGTTCGGAGTTTACTCCGAAGTATCTGCTCGTACTCTTTCGTCGTATTGGTCTCTTTTTCGACAACGTCCCATTTGTTCACAGCAATAATCACACTGATATTTTTTTCCACTGCTGTTTGAACGATGCGAAGATCCTGCTTTTCAAGCGGCGTGGAAGCGTCGAAAAGAACGATGGCAAGATTACAACGATCGATCGCTTTAAGTGTCCTGATTGTTGAGAAAAAATCGACACTCTGCCTGATCTTACTTTTCCGCATCAATCCGGCAGTATCAACCAACAGGATTTCTTCTCCGGCATATGTGAAGGTAGAGTCGATAGGATCACGTGTTGTACCGGCAATCGGGGTCACAATCGAGCGTTCTTTCCCGAGAATTGCATTGACAAGGGAAGATTTTCCGACATTCGGTTTACCGATGATAGCAATCTTTAATTGCGTATCGAGATCATCGTCATCCTGTACTTTCGGAAATTCGGCTGTGATAAGATCAAGAAAGTCGCCGATCTTCCTCCCGCCAAGCGCAGCGAGTGAGTACGGATCTGCAAAACCGAGTTTATGAAACTGTGCAGCCGAATGTTCATCGCGGGGAGAATCAATTTTGTTGACAACGAGGTGCACCTTCTTATTCGCCTTGCGGAGAATTTGTGCGATCTCCCGGTCAATCGGTGTCATTCCATCTTTTCCGTCAACGACAAAGATAATTTTATCAGCTTCTTCAATCGCAACTTGCGATTGTTCCCGAATCGCTTTTTCGAAAACCTCGTCGGAGTCCGGAACGAACCCACCCGTATCGATCAGCATGAATTTTTTTCCGGTCCATTCTGCAAGCCCGTAATGACGGTCGCGTGTGACGCCGGGTTCGTCATGCACAATGGCGTGCTGTGCCCCGATAATTCTGTTGAAGAGGGTTGATTTTCCGACGTTGGGACGGCCGACAATGGCAATTAAAGGATTGGGCATTGAAGAGATGTGCTTTCAGTATTTATTAACAAAATACAAAAGTTAATGGACAAAAAAAATCCCGCGAGAAGCGGGATTTTTTGCCGTGAACTGAAAAACTGCTATTTTAGTAACAACAGTTTCTTTACATCATTACGCTCTTTTGTTTTCAGCGCATAGAAATAAACACCACTTGGTAACGACGAACCATCGAATTCAACTTTATGTAACGTGTTCCCCTCCGCTATGCCATTGAAAAGGGTCTTCATTTCCTGTCCGAGTGCATTGTACACCTTCAGTGAGACAAATTCACTCAACGGTACTGCAAATTGGATTATTGTTAAAGGATTGAACGGATTTGGATAATTCTGCGATAGATGAAAATCTTCAGCAGTCAGTCCCACATTAGATTCAACCGTATTGCTGTATTCAAATTTTCCATCGCGATCGATCTGCTTCAACCGGTATAAAAATTTTCCAGCGGAGACTTTTGAATCGACATATGAGTATGATTTGGGAGAACTGGTCGTTCCGTGTCCTTCAATAAATGCAATCTTATGCCAGGCATTCGAAGTTTGATCCTGACGCTCGATTTCAAAACCGGCATTATTAGTTTCTGTTGCGGTGCTCCATTGTAAGTGAACATTTTTACCGATAGTATTCACGGAAAAAGTCGTGAGTTCGACAGGGAGAAGCCCGCCCTGATCCGAAAACGGAGCAATGCCAGAAGTTACATTGGCAGCAAACCACGTATTTGACGCACCAATAGACATTCCGCCATCAAAATCGCCGCTCGATACAGTTGTAGGAGAACCACCGTAAACATATCCATCGCTACCTCCTCCACTAGGATCATTGATATAGGAAAGAATATATATTTTGCTTGGTTTACCACCTAGTTTAGACCATGGAATAATAACTTCTATATCATTTGAATTGGTATTCGAAACAGTTAACTCAGCCGAAGTACCACCTGACCATGTTCCTGTTGTGTTAGTTCGGTATTCATTATATGACGATTGTATATTTGCAAAAAAATTTCCTGTGAACGGTAATGTTGCAGTAATTCCTCCATAAGAAAATGTCGATGTGCTGCCGGTACCATTGGTAGGCGTTACTTGTGGATCGATATCGATCCATACAATATGCTGTTGCGATGCATCACCACCCTCCCAACCTACATAGAGATTGGTATCGTCCCAAGTTAGATACATCACTACTCCATCGTTACCTGAAAAAGCTTCATCATTTTCCCAAGATGAACCGTTTGTTCCATTTGTTGCAGACTTTTGACCAGCTATGTTTCCATTTATATCCACAGCTCTTGTAGTTGAACTCGTCGTAGTTCCAACTAAAGATGAAACTATTAACAACATCAAAAAACTTACCTGGAATAATATTTTTTTCATTACACCTCCCCTAAAATGAGTTATTGTCTCGAGAAGTTTAATTAAGAGCTGCTAAAATGTCAAGTAAATTAATAGGGAAAAGGGCTTTTTCGACGAGAGCACAATCGGGTTAATTTAATTGAAAAAGAAATGCCCGAACGTGGTGTGCCATCTGATCAAATTCAATTAAAAATGCATCATGGCCGTACGGAGATGGGATCTCTTTATATGTTGAGCGGGGGATGTACTGCGCAATTTCTTTTTGTTCTCTCACGGGATAGAGAATATCAGAATCGATACCGATATTGAGTGTGGGAACAGCAATAGAACCGAGCACTTCAGGCAGCGTTCCGCGTCCGATTGTAATATCGTGCAAATCCATCGCACGGCTGATGTAGATGTACGTGTTGGCATCAAACCGTTCCACTAGTTTCTTTCCCTGATAGCGGAGGTAGCTTTCTACTTGAAATAGATTGTCTGGTTCAAAATGGTACGTTGCCGGAGTGCCGTTTTTTTTCTGACGTTCACGTCCGAATCGATGTTTGAATTCTTTCTCACTTCTGTACGAGACCATGGCGATCTGCCGGGCGAGTGATAATCCCTTTTGCGGCTGACCGAAGTCGTAATAATTGCCGGCACGCCAATCAGGATCGTTCATAATTGCCTGTCGGGCGATATCGTTCAATCCGATACTCCACGCAGAATGTTGCGCGGATGTTGCAATCGGAATGATCGATTCGACAAGATCGGGATACAATAATGCCCACTCGAGCGCTTGCATGCCGCCCAATGAACCGCCGATAACACTCTTTAACTTTTTTACACCGAGATATACTATAAGAGATTTTTGAACCCGCACCATATCTCTCACCGTCATCTGCGGAAAGATCAAACCGTACGGCTTTTCCGTATGCGGATTGGTTGAAATAGAACCGGTAGTACCGTAACAGCTTCCGAGAAAATTAGAACAAATGACAAAGTACTTGGATGTATCGAGCGGCTTCCCTTCACCAATGAATGTATCCCACCATCCAACAGATTTCGGGTCATCGGATGAATAACCTGCAGCATGAGCACTGCCGGTTAATGCATGACAGACAAGAATTGCATTCGTTCGTTCGGCATTCAACTCGCCGTATGTTTCGTACGCCACTGTTACAGGGGCAAGATATTCGCCGATGTCCATGAACAATGGATTCGATTCGTCAAACAGTGTGACAAATTTTGTCTGAACAATATTTTTTTTGTCGATCTGAGTAGTCATCATTTAATGTGACGCAAGCCGGAGAAATGATTCCAGCCTGCGTCGAGTGGAATTCCAAATTTTTTATTACTGATGACGTCACCTTTAAGGCGACGGTCATCTTGAAACGTTACGCTGCAACCTTCACAGAATTGCGTATTGCTCGAAGCGCTTCATCAAAGTCTTCGATAATGTCTTCGATGTGCTCGATACCAACCGAGACACGCACAAGATCGGGAGTAACACCGGAGAGCAACTGCTCTTCCTCCGACAACTGCTCGTGTGTTGTGGATGCCGGATGAATGACAAGTGTCTTAGCATCGCCGACATTGGCAAGCAGACTTGATAATTTTACGTTGTTGATGAATGCTTTGCCCGATTCCGCTCCCCCTTTGATTCCGAAGGTGAGGATTGAACCGAACAAGCCGTTGCGCAAATACTTCTTTGCCAGTTTGTGCGACGGATGATTCGGCAGTCCCGGGTATGACACCCATTCCACTTGAGGATGCTTTTCAAGCCAATGCGCAAGTTTGAGCGCGTTCTCGTTGTGCCGTTCTACACGGAGCGACAAAGTTTCGAGACCTTGAGTGAGTAAGAATGAATTGAACGGTGATAGCGCCGGACCGATATCGCGTAAACCTTCAACTCGTGCACGAATAATGAACGCAATATTGCCGAATGGACCGGGGGAACCGAATACATCCCAGAATTTCAAACCGTGATATCCGGGACTCGGTTCCGTAAAGATAGAAAATTTTCCGTTCGCCCAGTTGAATTTTCCGGAATCAACAATAACACCCCCAATTGACGTACCATGTCCGCCGATCCATTTTGTGGCTGAGTGTGTAATGATATCAGCGCCGTGCTCGAACGGACGGATGAGATATCCTGCCGCACCGAAGGTGTTATCGACAATGAGCGGAATGTCGTTGTCATGAGCAACTTTCGCAATCGCCTCAAAATCGGGAACATTTAACCGCGGATTGCCGACCGATTCGATATAAATTGCTTTCGTCTTATCGTCGATCAGTTTTTTAAATTCTTCCGGTTTGTCTCCGTCAACAAATTTTACTCCGATTCCCAACCGAGGAAACGTCACTTTGAATTGGTTGTATGTTCCTCCATACAGATTGCTTGTCGAGATAATATTCTCTCCCGCTTGCACAATATTTGTGATCGCTAAAAACTGTGCGGCTTGACCCGATGCTGTCGCAAGTGCGGCAACTCCCCCTTCGAGTGCGGCAATACGCTGCTCAAACACATTGGTGGTAGGATTCATGATGCGTGTGTAGATATTTCCGAACTCCCTCAAGCCGAAAAGATTTGCCGCATGCTCAGCATTGTTGAAATTGTATGATGTAGTTTGATAGATCGGTACTGCACGCGATTTTGTTGTCGGGTCGGGCTGCTGACCAGCGTGTAATTGCAATGTTTCATATCGATAGTGGCGGGTTTTTCCGTTGGTTGACATAATCAAATTCCTTTAATAAAAATTGTTGAAAACAAAGAAACGACTCCATTGCGGAGCACTCACGTTTCTTCAAAAAATTAATGAATATGATAGGAAATATGATTAACGACAACAGAGGAAATTCCCGTCGAAATATGGAGAGAGGTGCTCCATAACGGGCCGGCAGGCGTAGAAAAGATGTAAGTTTGAATTATGCTGCATTGTTGTCTTGACCAATCCGGTAGATCAAAGCCGTCGGAATGGTTCGTACATGTTTAAAATGAAAAACCTCTTTTAGAAGAGGAACTAAAAGAGGTTGTAAAAAGTTTCACAGTCTTTTGTTCATCTTCTCCGCTCAAGCGGATTCTGAATGTAGCACCTGACGCGCTGCTGTTTGGAGCGCCGGTTGCTGTGGAGTCATCGGGTCAGTCCCTCGTCCACTCTTGATGAATGTTTACTTATGCTAAAGAACTACATGTAATATAGCAGATAAAAATGATTTGTCAATACCATCCGTGGATATTTTTACATCCACAAATTTCTATCAAGACTTCTGTATTGAATTGCCTCGCTCAAATGTTCCGTGCCGATCTCTGTGGAACCTGCAAGGTCGGCGATCGTGCGTGAGACTTTGAGGATGCGGTCGTATGCACGTGCCGATAATCCTAATTTCGTCATCGCCATTTTTAGAAGTTCTTCTCCGGCAGAATCGATTTTGCAAAATTCCCTGATCTCTTTAGACTGCATTCCGGCATTTGAGAAGAGACTTTTTTTATGAAGAGAAAATCGTTTGAGCTGCCTCTCTCTGGCGGTGATCACTCGTTCGCGCACAGTAGAAGATTGTTCACCCGGTTTCTTTTGTGAGAGTTCGGCAACCTTTACAGCAGGCACTTCAATATGGATATCGATCCTGTCGAGCAGCGGTCCGGAGATCTTTGCCATATATTTTTGAATCATCATCGGCGTGCAGGTGCACTCAGCATTCGGATTTCCGAAATTACCGCAGGGACATGGATTCATCGCGCAGACGAGCATAAAATTTGCCGGAAAATCGACTGACATTTTTGACCGGCTGATTGTCACCCTCCCGTCTTCCAATGGCTGGCGCATTACTTCGAGCACGTTGCGCGCAAATTCTGGGAGTTCGTCCAGAAAAAGTACGCCGTGATGCGACAATGATATTTCTCCGGGACGCGGAATTGTTCCTCCGCCGACAAGCGCTGAATCTGAAATTGTATGATGCGGCGAACGAAACGGACGCTGCGCAACAAGCGCAGACCCCGGAGGCAGCAACCCGGAGACTGAATGAATCTTCGTCGTTTCAATGCTCTCCTCAAAAGTCATCGGAGGAAGAATACTCGGGAGCCGGCGAGCAAGCATTGTTTTTCCGGAACCGGGGGGACCGATCATGATGATGTTGTGCCCGCCTGCCGCGGCAACTTCCAATGCACGCTTTACATTCTCCTGTCCTTTTACATCTGAAAAATCAGCATTGTATTTCTGATCAACGGAAAATACCTCCTTCATGTTCACACGCAGCGGTTTTAACCTGTTCTTCCCTTCCAACAGATCGACCGCATCGGTCAGATCTGCAACGCCGAACACATCGATCCCTTCAACCATCGCAGCTTCTTTTGCATTTGATTCCGGGAGAATCACACCACGGATCCCTTTTTTCTTTAGTTCAACTGCAATGGGCAGCGCACCATGGATCGGTCGGAGTGAACCATCAAGTGCAAGTTCGCCGAGTATCACAAAATCTTTCAGCAGGTCTGTACTCACCTGTCCGCTGGATGCAAGCATTCCGATTGCGATGGGAAGATCGTACGACGAACCTTCCTTCTTCACATCTGCGGGGGCGAGATTGATAGTGATGCGTTTGTTAGGATAGGTGAATGCGGAATTTTTGACTGCGGAAGCAACACGTTCCCTGCTTTCTTTTACTGCGTTGTCGGGTAATCCGACCATAAAAAAGTTAGGTACGGTATTCTCGATGTTCGTTTCTATCTCAATGAGATATGCGTTGATACCGTACGTTGCGGCAGAGAAGACTGTCGAAAGCATTTCCTACTCAAAAAAAATTATTGCAGGAATATATTCAGTGTGGGAGTAAGTTTCAAGAAGAGATTTTATTTAACGGATGATAGCGCCTCCTTCAACACATCCGCGCTCGTTTGCAGTAATTTCTTCTCATCGTCATTCATGGACAAACCAATATTCCCTATCACTCCATCTCCTCCTACCAATCGCGGAAGTGAAAGAGCAACACCGTATTCATCGATCGTTTCGCTCACGGTCAAAATAGCGCGCTGGTTGCGGAGGATGCGCTCGGTAATATTTGCAAGGACAGCACCTATGCCGTAATACGTCGCACCTTTTCCTTGAATAATGTGGTACGCTGCTTTCCGTACATGATCGGATATTTTTTGTTTGATCGAATCGGACCATTCAATGCCTCGTGCGGCGCAAAATTCTTTGACTGGCATTCCTGCCACCATTGCACTGCTCCATACAATCACTTCGCTGTCGCCGTGCTCACCGACGACATAACCGTGGACATGATGTGCATCCACACCGACATGTTCTGCAACCAGTGTGCGGAAGCGTGCTGTATCCAGCGTTGTACCCGAACCCATGATCTTGCCTTTATTCAACTTTGCAATTCGTTCCGTCACCGTCGTTAAAATATCGACCGGGTTTGTTGCAACAAGAATTACGGCGTTCGGTTCAACAGCAACAATTTGCGGGATGATGTTTTGGAATACGGCGACATTCCTTCCGATGAGATCGAGACGCGTCTCTCCCTGGCGTTGATTCACGCCCGCCGTAACGATGATAACTTTCGCCTCTTTTAAATCTTTGTAAGAACCGGCAGAGATCAATACAGGATGCGAGACAGGCGTCGCATGTTGAATGTCACTCGCTTCCGCTTTGGCTTTTGCATCGTTCACATCGATAAGGACAATTTCCCTGCATGAATTACGCAATACCATCGCATATCCGGTTGCCGAGCCGACAAACCCTGCTCCTACTATTCCGACTTTCATAGTTTTTCTTTCAGATTTTTTCAAATCTCATTGATGTGGAAAATCTATTTCTTTAAAAGAAAAATGCGCTGAACAATTTCTTATTCAACGCAAGGGGAAAAATGAAAATTTTATTCTCTCAATTATCTATGCGCACGCAAAAAATCGAGACGCGGTTTCATTTCCTCGACCGACTTGAGCAATTTATCCTTTCCAAAAATAGATTCTTGCTGACTTGAGAAGGCAAGTTCATACTCATTGCTCATAATGATCGCCTCTTCGGGACAAACCTCTTCGCAGAACCCGCAGAAGATGCAGCGCGTCATGTTGATTTCAAAGAGTTCGGGATACCGTTCTTTGTCGAGCTCCGTCTCCGCCGCCTGCACCTGAATGGCAAGCGCGGGACAGACGCGGCTGCACAATCCGCACGCAACACACCGCTCCACACCATTCTCATGCACCAATACGGGGCGTCCTCTGAATGATGATGCAGGCTCAAACTTCACTTCCGGGTATTGGTACGTGAATTTCGGCTTAAAGATCTGTTTGACGGCGCTCCACATTCCTTTGAAGATCTCCGGAATGTACATCTTCTGATTCCACTTCAGGTCTTTGAGACGAATGACTTCGTTTTTTTCCAGATGTTTATTCATAGACTGCATGCGCCATTACGAAAAATATAGTATGAAGAAACCCGTGATCGCAATATTCAACAACGAAAGAGGAAGCATCACTTTCCATCCAAGATTCATCAACTGGTCGTACCGGAACCGCGGCATTGACCATCGGACAATCATAAAGAAAACGACAATGAGAGCAAACTTTGTAAAGAATGCGCCAAGCTGCGAGAGACTAACAAACAACGGTGAGAGATCGAACCGTTCGATGTACGGCGCCTGCCAGCCGCCGAAGTACAATGTTGTGATCATGCTTGCTGCCATAAACATGGCAAGATACTCCGACAACATGAACATTCCGAATTTCATGCCGGAATATTCCGTATGGTATCCGGCAACAAGTTCCGGTTCTGCTTCCGGCAGATCGAACGGCAGACGGTTTGTTTCGGCAAACATCGCAACAAAAAATGTAATAAAACCTATCGGCTGAACGAACACGTTCCATTTCGGGATGATATCGAAGAAATATCCTCCCTGTGCAACCACGATGTCATCCAACTGCAGTGTGTTATTCACCATCACTACTCCGATGATCGATAAGCCCATCGAGAGTTCATAACTGATCATCTGTGCGGAAGAACGGATACCGCCGAGAAGCGAATACTTGTTGTTTGACGACCAGCCGCTGAGCGTAATTCCGTACACTGCAAGCGACGAGAGTGCAAGGATATATAATACGCCGATATTTACATCGGCGATCTGCAATTTGATATTGTGCGTTACACCATCAATCACGATCGGCAGCACATTCCCAAATGGAATGACGGCAAAGGTCGAAAAGGCAATGGATAAGGAAATCAGAGGTCCGAGCGAATGAATGAACTTGTTCGCATTCGCCGGAACGACATCTTCTTTCATGAATAACTTTGGAATGTCTGCAAGGGGCTGCAGCAATCCAAACGGACCGACGCGGTTCGGACCAATGCGGTTTTGAATGTACGCACTCAGCTTCCGCTCAAGCTGCACCCCGAGGTACGTTACACATGGCAAGAGTATGCCGAAAATAACGATAAGGATTTTGATTAACGCTTCGATGATATCGATCGATTCCATAGTGCCATCAGTGTTATGCAGTGACTTTTGATTCTTCCATTGGCGCTCCGTGCTTACCAACCTTCAAATATGAGAGCCCTTTGAATCCTTCAACTTTGTGGCTCAGTTCGTTGAAGACATCTTCCACTTTGGTGAATTTAAATTTTGTTCCCATTGCATTCGCGACGCCTGTCACGATCTTCCAGGATGGACGGGCATCTCTCCGCGGACCTTTTCCCCATTTATCATTGTGCGCTGCAAATTTATCCCAACGGCTCATTTCAAAATTGTCCAATGCGCGGTCTTGCTCCAATGTGGTCACCGCAGGGCGGATTCGCTGAACACGGTGCTGGAAGTTGGTCCACGTCCCGTTCTTTTCGGCATATGTTGAAGCCGCAAGAACAACATCGGCAAGTTGGGTTGTTTTGGAATTGTTCGTCGCATGAACCGCAAAAAATTCCAATTTGGATAATACTTCTTCAAAACCGGGATATCGTGCGATGTCATCCTCAAGTGCGTAAAGCGCTTTTATCTTTCCTTCTTTAATCGCGGCGATCATCTGCTCGAAATGCAATCCGCCGTCATGAGGAGAGACACCAACCGCTTCGGCGCCTGCAGCATTCGGCGTTTTATCGGCACGGATGAGCACGTTGTCATCTGTACCAGAATAATGCCGGACAAAATCGATGTTCCGTGTGCCGAGAACTTCTTTAGCAAATTTTGCAAGGAGGTAATTGTCTTCGTTTGTCGCAAAGGCGGAACCGAGAACGGCTACTTGAGATGCGTTGAATGATTTCAACTCCGATGCAACCTTCGCTATTGCTTCGTCCCAGCCAACCTCTACCAGTTGTCCATCTTTCCGCACCATCGGTGACTTAATCCTCGATTCGTCGTTCACGTGTTTCCAAGTATCCATCCTTCCGTGGTCACACATCCACACACTATTCACGTTGTCATTCTTACGCGGAGTTAAGCGGAGAATTTCGTTGTTGCGGACTCCGATTTCAATATTGCAGCCGCGTGCACAGCCGGTACAGACCGAATCGGTGAAGGACATTTCCCACACACGGGATTTAAAACGAAAATCTTTGTTGGTCAATGCACCAACTGGACAGATGTCAACAACATTCATCGAATACGGATTGTCGAGTTGCTGACCGGGAAACGTGGTCAACTCCACACGATCACCTCGTTGCGTAAATTCCAATTGATGCACACCGGCGATCTCGTCGCAGAACCGAATACAGCGTGAACACATTATGCAACGCTCGGTATCGAGCATGACGCGGGGACCGACTTCGACCCGTTTCGGCTTGTGGACTTTATCTTCAAAAAATCTGCTGAATCCGGAACTGTACTTGTAGGCATAATCTTGAAGTTTGCATTCCCCTGCTTCGTCGCAGATGGGGCAATCGAGCGGATGATTGATCAGGATGAATTCCATTACCGCTTCGCGTGCGTTGATCACACGGTCGTTCTTTGTATTCACGACCATTCCCTCTGCAACCTGCGTCATACAGGCGATCGCAAGTTTCGGCATCTTCTCCACTTCCACTAAACAGATACGGCAGTTACCTGCGGGAGTCAGTTTTTCGTGCCAGCAAAAATGAGGGATGGAGATTCCGTTTTCCCGTGCCGCTTCAATGATCGTCTTCTTGTTGTCGACCTCGAGCTGGGTTCCGTCGATTGTTACTTTTACGTTCGGCATGTGCAGCGTAGATTTAATTCTGATCTGAACAATACAATAAAAACTTAATAAATGTATAAAAAAAAGTTCAGGTTTGAAAGAGGAAAGTTACGTGAGAAGCGGAAAAAATGTTGTCTTGCGGAGGTGCGCCTCCGCAAGACGATATATTATCGAAGGATGGTATCGACCGAAGTGTGCTTCATGTGAAATGCATCGGCAACACCTTTATAGGTGATCAAGCCATCCACCATGTTCAGTCCGTATTTGAGTTCGGCGTTTGTCTGCACCGCTTTCTCCCATCCTTTGTTCGCCAGTTCAACTGCGTACGGGAGCGTAGCGTTCGTCAATGCGATCGTCGATGTAAAAGGAACGGCGCCTGGCATATTTGCGACGCAGTAATGGATCACATTATCGACAACGAAGGTCGGATTTTCATGTGTAGTCGGCTTGCATGTTTCAATGCAGCCCCCCTGATCGACCGCAACATCAACAATCACCGAACCCGGTTTCATTGTTTTCAACATTTCTTTCTTCACCAGTTTAGGAGCTTTTGCTCCGGGAATAAGAACTGCACCAATGACAAGGTCTGCGGTCTGTATCACTTTGCGGATATTGTACGGATTGCTCATCATTGTAATCACGTTCTTCGGCATAATATCGTCAAGTTGACGCAGGCGGTACAGATTATTATCCATGATCGTCACTTTTGCTCCTAACCCTGCAGCAATTTTTGCTGCATTCGTGCCAACAATGCCGCCGCCGATGACAACAACATTTGCAGGTTCAACTCCCGGCACGCCACCAAGGAGAATGCCCCGTCCACCCATTGTTCGTTCGAGATATTTTGCTCCTTCTTGGGGAGCCATACGTCCGGCAACTTCACTCATCGGGATGAGAAGCGGAAGAGAACCGTCGGTCTTTTGAACAGTCTCATACGCAATACAAACCGCCTGCGATTTCATCATGGCAACGGTCAATTCTTTGCTCGCTGCGAAATGAAAGTAAGTGAAGACGATCTGATCGCGGCGGATGGAATGGTACTCCTGTTTGATCGGTTCTTTCACTTTCACAATCATATCCGCTTTGTGGTACACTTCCTTTGCATTCTTTGCAATCTTTGCGCCCGCTTCAATATATGCTGCATCATCAAATCCGCTGCCGACGCCTGCTTTGGTTTCAACAATAACGGTATGCCCGAACTGTCGTAATGTTTCCACGCCGACCGGAACAAGCCCGACGCGATTCTCGTTTGTTTTAATTTCTTTTGGTACTCCGATAATCATGATATCATCTCACTGGTTTATTTTTTAAGAGATACAGTCTTCTGTATCGTCATTTAGAATTAATTCTTCACTTCCGGCGATAACACTACCGTAGTAAACTTATCGATCTCAAATAATTGATTTGCCACTTTCTGAACATCTTCTGCCGTCACAGCGTCAATACTCTTTACAATGGAATCAAGCGTCTTATATTCGCCAAAATATAATTCACCGCTGCCGAGCCGCATCATCCTGTTGGATGTACTTTCTAGACTCATCAACATGCTCCCTTTCAACTGCGCTTTTGCCCGCTGCAACTCCGATTTCTTCAACGGAGTCGATTTGATCTTTTCGAGTTCCTTGTACGACAGCTCCAATGCGTTCTTTACCATCTTTTTGTCTGTGCCAACATAGATCCCAAAAGCGCCGGCTTCGTTCATCATTGAAAGGAATGAATAGACAGAATATGCGAGTCCGTGTTTTTCTCTGATCTGTTGAAACAAGCGGGAGCTCATTCCATCGCCAAGAACGGAGTTCATCACCAAACCCGGATAGCGGAGTTTGTGATGAATATCGAATGCCAGGGTTCCGGTGCAGAGATGCGCCTGTTGGATCGGTTTTGTGTATTCTTTTAAGAATTGTTTTTGCTTTGACGGTGAGAATGCTGCCGGACGTTCGGACGATTTTCGTTTTGCAGTCAAATATTTTTCCGCCAACCGGACCAACTGTTCATGTTTCAAATTTCCAGCGGCAGTAAGAATGATGTTCTCATTCGTATAAAATCTTTTCGTGTATGCGAACAGATCATTCTGCGAAAACCGAATAATATTTTCTGCCGTCCCGATGATAGCACGGCCAAAAGGATGTTCGCCAAAAAGATGCTTCTCAAAATATTCATGTACTACATCATCAGGATCATCTTCCGATCGCTTAATCTCTTCCAGAACCACTGTTTTCTCTTTCTCCATCTCCTTAATAGGAAAGATCGAATTTTGCACCATATCTCCCAGGACATCCACTGCGTGCTCGACGTATTCATCAAGCACACGGGCATAATAACAGGTGTGCTCTTTTGTCGTAAACGCATTCATGTAACCGCCGACCGATTCAAGGCTTTGTGCGATCTGCAGGTAATTTCTCTTCTTCGTCCCTTTAAACATCATGTGCTCGATGAAATGGGAGATGCCATTGGTCTCCTGCGATTCATTTCTCGAACCGGTGTTGATCCAAATACCGATGGAAGCCGATTTTACCGTGGGAATTTCTTCACTGATTACACGAATGCCGTTGGAGAGCGTCGTTTTTTTGTATGACGTGTTTGCTACCGTTTGTGCGAGGTTGGTTTTTGTTCTGTATGCCATCTCAAAAGGTTCAAATGTCAAAATTTATGCGGAAGCAAGATAGATTATTTTCGTGAAACTTAAAAGTGAAAACAATTTAATTTATAGTAAAAATACCTTAATTATACTGCCTATTTTAGCGAATTCAACAACGCCTCAATACGTACAACGACCATTTCAATGCCAACAAGATTCTCGCTCCCCCGCGGAATGATGATATCAGCATAACGCTTGCTAGGCTCAACAAATTCCAGATGCATCGGTTTTACGGTTGTGACATATTGATTCATAACAGATTCAATTGACCTTCCCCGTTCAACAATATCCCGTTTTAAACGGCGAAGCAACCGCTCATCAGCATCGGTGTCGATGAAGATTTTAATATCGAAAAGTTTCCTCAACTCCTCTGAAGCGAAGATCAAAATTCCTTCGACAATAATGATCTGCTTTGATTCAAGATGCCGTGTCTCTTTCATCCGCGAATGGGTGGTAAAATTATAGATCGGCTGCTCAACCGGTTTTCCGCACCGCAGTTCTTTGATGTGCTCTTCAAGAAGGGATGTTTCCAGAGAATCGGGATGATCGAAATTTATCTGATCGGGTGTTTTCCCTTTGTACGCAGAGATGTCGCGATAATATGAATCGTGCTGAATGACGACGACATTTTCCGTTGCATGAAGCCGCTCAAGAATGCGGTTGGTGACTGATGTTTTTCCTGATCCGGTTCCGCCGGCTATGCCAATAACAAGTTGTCTCATAAAAACTTTCAGAATTTCGAATAGAATATAGATGAAGGATGATGCAGAAGCAAGGCAGAATTCTCCTTTTGGTAGTGTCGTAATTTAATTGTTAACACACTCGTCATGCTGACGAATGTCAGCATCTTTCCCAAAACAAATGCGAAACAAGTTCGGCATGACGTTGTGCCGCTAAATTAAGACGGCACTCTCCTTTTTCAGTCGTTGAATGCAAGTGAATGTTTCCGTATTTTGGGCACAATGATTATTGAGACACTTTTCTTCTGGATACTCGCAGTCACTACGATTGGTGTAATTTTCATTCAATTGTTGCAATGGCGTGGATTACGATCAACCCCGGGAAATAAATCAGACCAGATACACTCTTTTTCAATCATCATTGCCGCAAGGAATGAAGAAAAAAACATTTCGCGGTTGTTAGACTCTTTCTCTCAGTTGGACTACCCAAAAGAGAAATTCGAGATCATCATTGTTGACGACCGTTCTACCGACTCGACAAAGTTGATTGCCGAAAAGTTTACTGCCCGTCTCTCGAATCTCAAAATTATTTCGATCTTGAAAAACGAAACCGACATGCCCCACAAAAAGAACGCACTTCGCGCGGGGATTGCCAATGCACGATTTGACATTCTTGCTTTTACCGATGCCGATTGTGTTGTGCCGAAACAGTGGTTAAAAAAATTATCGGAGCAATTTACCGACGACGTAGGTGCCGTTGCAGGGTATTCTCCATTTCAATTACCTGATCGGAACAGACTCTTCCCTTCCTTTTTGCGGTATGAAGAATTAAAAGGATCACTCTACGCCGCAGCGGCAATCAATAATGGTACGCCATACATGTGTACCGGGCGAAATTTTGCGTACAGGAAAAAAGTATATGATGAGGTCGGCGGTTTCGAAAAGATTAAACATTCCGTGAGCGGCGATGACGATCTCTTTTTGCAACTCGTCAGCCGAGAAACATCGTGGAAAGTGCGATACATGACTGATTACGACAGTTATATTCTCACGGTGCCGCCGACAACAGTTGCAGCTTTTGTTAATCAGCGGACGCGGCATATCTCCGCGAGCAAGTACTACGATCCAAAAATGAAAATACTTCTTGGATTGTTCCATCTGCATCTTTTGATTTTCCTTGTAGGATTGTTTGTTACTCCGTTGTGGAGCATTATTTTTTTTCTTGTTCGAATAAATGCCGATGCAGTGATTATCGCTCAGGGAAAAAAGATACTCAATGAAGAGTTCACGGTAACAGAGTTCTTCCGGAATGAACTTCTTCTCATCTGCTACACGATTGTTATTGGACCGATGGGATTTATAAAAAAATATGACTGGAAAGGCGCTGCAGCATAGATGAAACAATTTTTTTCCCATCCGGTCATCTCATTTCTGCTCAAGTTTGCAATTACTCTCTCGATCCTGGTTGCACTATTTTATTATATCGAGATTGATGAAATAGTCCGTTCGTTTAGGCAGGCAAATACTCCTCTGTTGATACTTGGGTTTGTGCTGGTCATTGCGAATACCGGGATCCATTTTATTAGATGGCGGTATCTGCTTCGTTTACTTTCAAAGGAAATTCAAGATAGCGAAGTTGTTACATCACTCCTTGTCGGTTTTGCCGCAGGGTTTTTCACTCCGGCGCAGGTGGGTGAAATTGCAGGGCGCATTGCAAGCCATCCTGAATTGCGAAAAAGTCACGTTGTGGGAATAACGATTATTGATAAACTTTATATTCTTGCTTTAACATTCCTTACGGGGATATCGGCACTTACTGTATATACAGCAAAGTATTTTTCTGAGTACTGGAATTTGTTATACGTTCTCCCCATCGTACTGATTCTTGTGCTGATCTGTGCGGTCTTTTTGTTTCCTCAATCAATGAAAAAGTTTTTAAAATACATTCCAGAAAAAATACGACAACACAATCTCTATTCGATGATAGGCATCATAGAAACGACCTTCTTCAATCAACAAGGGAGACTGCTTTTTGCATTGACCGCGATGTTGTATGCAATCATTGGCGTACAGTTCTTCATATTTATCAATGCATTCGAGTCTGTCTCGTTTTTTGATACCGTGCTCTGTTCGCTTTCAGTGTACTTCGTCAAAGCGGTTATCCTGCCGATATCCATCGGTGATCTTGGTGTCCGGGAAAGTGCTTCGATATTTTTCTTTTCAAAGGTCGGCGTTTCAGCCGCAGCAGCGTTCAACGCCTCAATGTGTATGTTCCTTGCCAATGTTCTTCTCCCCAGCGCCATCGGTTCATTGATGATCGTGAGATTAAAAACGAAATGGTAGAGAACATTGTAACATACGGCTCACTGCTTCTTTCAATTCTCATAATTATCTATGCACACAGAATCTTTTTCTTTTTTCGCGGACTGAAAAAACTTTCACCCGGAACAGCAACTGAACAGGTTCCGGTGACAATCATTATTCCGGCACGGAACGAGGAAAAAAACATCGAGCGCTGCCTCTTTTCACTTTTGAACCAGCACTATCCTCAGGAAAAACTATCCATCATCGTCATTGACGATCAATCGACCGATGCTACCGCGGAAATCGTTCGGCGTATCGCTCAGCGATCACCAATTCCTGTTTTGCTTGTCGCAACTTCAGAGTTTACCGATATTACATCACCCAAAATAAGAGCACTTGCACACGGCATGCAGCACGCATCCGGTTCGATTATCCTTACTACCGATGCAGATTGCATCGCACCAAAAAAATGGGTCACATCAGTCATGTCGTATTTTGATGCAAATGTCGGAGTTGTAACAGGATTGACAGTATTTGAAAAAAATAAGAATCAGCACCGTCTGTTCTGGGGAATTCAGTTTCTGGATTTCCTTTCGTACACTGCCATTGCCGCCGGTGCGATTGGGTGGGAACGCATGCTCATCAGTAACGGCAGCAACATGGCATTTCGCAGGGAGGCGTTTGAGACCGAAGGAGGATTCGAATCGTTAAAGCACATTAATAGCGGCGACGATTCACTGCTGGCGCAAAAAATTACTCACAGCAGACGATGGAGACCGCGATTTGCACTCTCACCCGAATCAACTATTATTACGCAACCCGCCATGTCGTTCCGTGAAATGCTCCACCAACGATTGAGATGGGTTGGACAAACTGCTTATTATCCGCCATACATGATGTTGTTTATGATTGCAACGTTTGTCATGTTTGTCACATTGACGATAATGCTTCCGTTAACACTCATTCAGATGAACATTGTCCCGTGGATAGTGGTGATCGTAAAATTTTTAATGGATTACATTACCATGAGAAGATTTACACATCTCACAGGGACGCGCGAAGCGATGAAGTATTTCATTCCGACAGCTGTTATTCACATTCCGATGATCCTTGTTGCTACGATTGGCGGATACTTTTTTTCATTCGAATGGAAAGATCGTACCATGAAAAAGGAATCCGCTTCATGATCACACATACCGGAATGATTCATCGGATGCTCTTCCCTTCATTGGTGTGGCGGATGCCGTCACAAAAAATCTTTCTCACATTCGACGATGGACCGCACCCTGCTGCAACTCCATTGGTGCTGGATGTATGCAAAAAGATGAATATCCGTGCCACATTTTTTTTGACAGGGAAAAATATTCCAGGTAATGAACAGATCGTACGACGCATCGTTGAAGAAGAACATTCCATCGGCATCCACGCATACACGCATACGCGGACACTTGCGTTTTCCAAAGAGCGCACAAAAGAAGAAATTCTGAAAACTCAGCATCTGCTCCAATCGATGACGAACCAAAAAATCCGACTCTTTCGCCCTCCGTTTGGTTTTTTTTCGTGGAACACGATAGCGGCAGCAAAAGAACTCAATTTCGTACTTGTGATGTGGAGTTGCTTGACGGGCGATTTCAGAAATTGGTCTGACGATAAGATCGTTTCGACTGCTATTTCGAAACTGCGGAAAGGATCGATACTCGTCTTTCATGATAACGATTTGACATTTCATAAAATAACCAATGTCTTGAACCGGACGATTACCGAAATACAACACCTTGGATTTGAATTCGGAGCAATCCGATGAGCCGGAAGAAACGAATCCTTGTTGCACCGCTTGATTGGGGCTTAGGTCACGCAACACGAAGCATCGCCATCATCAACGAATTGCTTCGCCAGAATGCCGAAGTAATAATCGGAGCAGATAATCGTCCGTATGACTTGCTGCGAAAAGAGTTTCCGCATTTGGAATTTATCCGATTTCCCGGATATTCCGTTCACTATTCGGCAACACAGTCGTTGACACGTGCAATTATCGTTCAGCTCCCTTCCATTCTCAACGGGTTTTCAAAGGAACACAAAGTTTTGGAGTCATTGATTGATAAATATAAAATTGATGCCGTCATCTCCGATAATCGCTTTGGTGCTTATTCAAATAAAGTTCCATCTATATTTGTCATCCATCAGCTGAACATTATGGTTCCACCGTGGCTGCAATGGAGCCGCGGAGTTGTTCGATTCGTTAACCGGATGAAATGTAACAACTACGATGAAGTATGGGTGCCCGATTTTCCCGGCGTTGTAAATATTGCAGGCGAATTGGCTCGTCCTAAGAAATTACCGAACAACACATACTACATCGGACCGCTTACGAGATTGGAACGGCTGGAGATCGAAAAGAGTATCGACGTGCTTGTTATCCTATCGGGTCCTGAACCGCAGCGGACAATCTTTGAAGAAATGATCCTTGAACAGTTGAAGAATACTTCACTTGTCGCAGTCTTTGCGCGTGGAAAGCCCGAACAAAACACAATGATGAAAGTGACTCCGAATATCACAATGATCAATGCAGTTTCGGGACGCGAAATGTCTCAACTGGTTGCCTCGTCGCGGATGATCATCTCGCGTCCGGGACATAGTACAGTCATGGATCTTTCATTTGTTGGTGCGAAAGCGATACTGATTCCGACGCCGCAGCAGACAGAGCAGGAATATCTTGCATCTGAGTTGATGAAGAACAAGATCTGTTATTGTGAAAGCCAGGCGGAGTTTAATCTTGAACGTGCGCTGACACGGTCAGCTGAATATTCCGGCTTTTCCGCAATGAAGTACGATCCATCCATATTGCAGCAGCGGATTCGCCATTTGTTGAACCAATAGAAAAATCCCGATGATATTTCCTCCAATCTTCCTGTATGCTGAAACGCATTATCGTTTCAAATATTTTTTCAGTTTCTTGAAAAAACCGGAGCCGGAAATCCTAACGGACGCCCCGCACCGATTGGATCCCGACAAGCCGCTTCCGATCTTGTTGTTGGCAAAAGATGCTCACGTGTATCCGTTTGAAATCATTTCAGTACAAATCACTGTGCGGCAGAATGGAAAATTCATCCTTTCTGAAACCGTCCAGCCAGATCACCCGATTCGTATAGAATCAAAATACTGGTGGAAGGTCACAGAAATTTTCTTTAAGGATGATTTTTCCGAAACATACGGTCACCTTAAAGTAGATGTAGAAATGACGATCAAGCAGAATGGAAAAATAAAAACCATTCTTAATAATAATCACCGCACATCAACAAAAAAACCATTGAACGTCTATCGGTCGCGCACTCCTCTCCCTTCGATCCCGGGATGGATCTTCGGCGATGTCCATACACATTCAACGTACACCGAAGATCAGGTCGAATTCGGATCTCCGATCGGCGCATCACCGGCGTTGTGCAAAGCGATGGGACTTTCATACTTCTGCGTCACCGATCATTCGTACGATCTCGATGATTCCATCGATTCGTATCTCGTCAACGATCCCACACTCCCAAAATGGCAAGACTTTCAATCTGAAATTGCCGACGTCAACCACCATGAGCAAAATTTTGCAGTTGTGCGTGGTGAAGAAGTATCATGCGAAAATGCGGATGGGCGCACAGTTCATCTGCTTCTGTTTGGCAACAGAAAATTTTTTCACGGTTCCGGCGACGGCGCTGAAAAATGGTTGCAGACCAAGTGTGAACACACTGTCCCCTCTGTTCTGAACAACAAGGAGATGCCGGTTGCTGCCTATGCCGGTCATCCTACTGAAGAGGTACCTTTTCTTCAGAGCCTGTTGTTGAATCGCGGCGAATGGACGAAAGGTGATATGGCTTCGACGGGATTGGACGGCATTCAGATCCTGAACGGCGAACTTTCCGATTCGTTCAGGAACGGTCTTGATGTATGGAAGTGGTTGCTATTGAAGGGAGAGAAAAAATTTATTGCGGCGGGAAACGACGCGCACGGAAATTTCAACAGGTTTATTCAGATCGGCATTCCTTTCTTTGCAATAAAGGAAAAAGAGACTCAATTGTTCGGTAAGATGAAAACCGCACTCTTCTCCTCACCGAATGAAAACGCCGTCATTGCCGCTCTAAAACGGGGGCGTTCCGTCATTACAAATGGACCGTTCATCGTCATCGAAGTTGAGACAGATCAGAATGGCAATGGAAAAATCGGCGATACGGTACGGGGAGAAAAATTCATTCTCAAAATTAAAGCACAAACGTCTGCCGAGTTCGGCCGCTTCACTTCGATCATTGTGTATATCGGAACAATCGGAAAAAAAGAAAAAATATTGATCGAACAGAACACCTTTCCTGATCCGTACGCAATCCACACCATTTCCGAGTGGGAAACTGTTTCCTCATTTTCGTATATTAGAGCGGAAGGATTTACAACCGACGGACAAGGGACTGACCGTCATGGATTTTGTTACACGAACCCGATCTGGATTTCACCGGAATGAAAAAGTTTGCACTGCTCTCTATTTTTTTCTCTTCTCTGTTGTTTTCTCAAGGTGAAGGTTTTGCGTTTTACAATGGACCGCTTAATTTTAGGCCACTCGTTGCAAACACATTTGAACCGCGCGTCGGACTTATCTGGCATTCCAACAACAACAGATTGCGGCTGGATATAGGGAATTCCATCGATCTCATACGATATCAATACGAGAACAAACGACGCTTGCTGACGATCGGTTCAGACTTTTTCACATACACACTTCTTCGCGGAGAAAAAAATTTCCATTTTCCGGTTGATGCAGTTGATTACCTGTTCGGATTCAATACAAGTTATCGCGATACATTCGAACTCGGAGTGTTCACAACACGATTGCGATTAAGCCACATCAGTGCGCATTTTGTGGATGGACACTATGACGGACCGACAGGAGTATGGAAAGATGGATTGAGTCCGCGAGTGTACAGCAGAGAATTTTTCGATCTGACAGTCGGGTATGAACCGGATGATATGCTACGTTTCTATATCGGATCTGTATATCTCTGGCACGTCGATCCGACGTCAATACCAAAGTCATTACTCTATGTTGGATCAGAAATACATTACTCGGTGACGAAGGCGATCAATCTCTACGCAGCATATCAATTCACCGTTACAGGAATGAGACCACGGCATGAATTGCAGACGGGAATAAAAATCGGGAATTGGAACGGAAGAGGAACTCAGTTGTATTTCATTTATCACAACGGCAACAGCATTCACGGCGAATACTACGATCAAAAGGATGAGTATTCCGGAATCGGATTCAACATCGATCTTTAATTATGACTATAAAGCAAATAATCATACACAGTACACTTTTCATCATCACATTCTTTACAACAACGGTTGCCGGAGTCTCGTGGCTAAATCTCGATCCGTTTGATCTGTACAACTTTACGGCAGGGCTTCCCTACTCACTTTCAATATTGTTCATACTCACCTGCCATGAGTTCGGACATTACTTTGCAGCGCGCTATCACGGAGTGAGCGCAACATTACCGTATTATATTCCCTCTCCCTCATTGCCCGGATTTCTCAATTTCGGTACGTTCGGTGCTGTAATCAGGACAACCTCTCCTATTCCTTCAAAGAAAGCGATGTTCGACATCGGTGTGGCGGGACCAATCGCCGGGTTTATCGCAACCTTAGGAGTGTTGATCTATGGATTTACTCATCTCCCAGGCAAAGAATTTATTTTGCAGATCCATCCCGAATATTTTTCCGGAACGGGACAAGAAGGGGGAGTTGCACTCGAATTCGGATCGTCGATGCTGTACAATTTTTTCTCGCTCTCACTAACTGATCCCACGCGCGAATTCATTCCGCCAATGACCGAGATGTATCACTATCCGTTCTTAATCACAGGATGGTTTGGCTTGTTCGTTACTGCAATGAATCTGATCCCTGTCGGACAGTTGGACGGCGGACATTTGTCGTATGCAATGTTTGGCGATCAGCACAAGATCATTTCGCGCATTGCATTCGTAATAATTCTTTCGATGGGAGTTATCGGCTGGCTTCCCGAATTGGGCGTCGGATCTCCCTACGGCTGGTCGGGATGGTTATTCTGGGCTTTGATCTTATTCTTTTTTGTAAAATTGTATCACCCCCCGGTTAACGATGAAACTGAGTTGGATCAGAACAGAAAATTGATCGGTTGGATTACATATGGAATTCTTATCGTCTGTTTTGCTCCCTCCCCATTCAACATCAGTTTTTAGTTTGACAATCGGGCGAAATTTCGGTATCATAGTCCAGAATCATTAACAACAGGCAGTCAGCCATAGAAAAGTTCGATACGAAGTAATTGTCAGTTTTATAGCACTCAACAACTTTTTCATTGCAGACTGCTTTATCAGGAACCGAGGATAAAGCCTCGGTTTTTTTTTGATGATGAAATCAACTCGACATACTCTTCTTACCTTAGCGGCTCTACTTGCCGTCATCAACCTGCAGTGCTCGCTTGAAGATTCTTCTGTAATCGAACCGACGGTAGAGACATTGACAGTATCATCGATCACCATCACGCCGGACAGTGTCAATACAGATTCAATATTCGTCAACGGTGCGCAAACACCCAATGATAATATTTCTCTCGCCACAAATGTATTTGTAAAAGCTAATCGAAATAGAAATCAAATTTCTCTTTCGACATCTATCAAAGTGTTTCAGAATAATTCTTCAATAGGTTTTGCTTCTCTTAATGACGAAGGAATTTTTCCGGATGTTATCGGCGGAGACAGCATATACTCCGGATCCGTAGATTTTTCTGTTAAACGTAGTTACTACGGAAAATTGATCGTATCGGTTGAAGGGGGCAATTCGCAGGCAACAAGTCCCACAATTACAACATTCTACACTGTCACCCGAAATAACAGAAATCCGGTCATTGATTCAGTTCAAGTCCCGGATACTCTAACACTCGGCACTACACCTCAGACAGTCGAAATCTTTGCCTATGTGCGTGATGAAGATGGAACAGCGGACATTGCTCAGGTTTTTTTTAATGCATACCTACTACCCGACACTGTGAATCCACGCGGTCTTCCAATTAGGCTGTTTGACGACGGAGGCAAAGACAATACTGCTGGAAACGGCAACACTGATAGAATCCCGGGTGATGGAAAATATTCTGTCACGCTCTTTCTTCCGCCTGATGTTCCGAAAGGAACACGTCGCTTTGTCTTTGAAGCAATTGATCTGGCAAACACAAAAAGTCTTCCTGTTAAGCATGACATCGTCATTCAATAAATACACACGCATTGTTTTGCTTCTTCTTTCAATCTCATTCAATGCGATTGCACAGATTTCCATTCCCCGTTCATTGTCGCTTTCGTTACAATCGGCATCTGTTTCTCAATCATTACCGGCAAGCAATGTTGTCACTGATATCGTCATTCAAAACGACACCATTTGGCTCGGCACGGGAAAAGGTTTGAGCCGTTCCATTGATGGCGGCAGATCGTGGAAAAATTATTATAACACACCGGAGTTCGGCACTGAAGATGTCTCTGCTATTGCAGTGCGCGGCAATGAGATATGGGTAGCCACCGCTCATTCCGTGATCCGCAACGATGCATCACTGCCGGAAGGAAGCGGATTCAAACGTTCGACGGATGGCGGAATAACATGGGTGTCGATTCCCCAGCCGCTCGACACAAACAATGTCGATACGCTGTTCTGGAATTCGAAAAGTACGATTCGCGCTTTGGGGATCACGACTGCTATCAACAACATTACGTACGATATCGCATTAACAAACAACGCTGTGTGGATTACATCGTTTGCCGGAATGGTCCGAAGATCAACCGACAAGGGACAGACGTGGCAGCGTGTGATCATTCCACCGGATAATTTGAACTCAATATCTATCAACGACTCTCTCGCTTTCGATCTTTCCCCAAGCGGAGGCGCGCTCGGACTAAGGGAAAATCTGAACCATCGCGCATTTTCCGTGTTCGCTGAGAATGATTCCACTATCTGGATCGGTACAGCAGGAGGAATCAATAAAACTACCGACAATGGCAAATCGTGGGTTCGATTTACAAAACAAAATCAGATCCAGCCTATCAGCGGGAATTTTGTGGTTGCACTCGGACATCAACAGACAGGATCGAAGAAGATCATGTGGGCAGCAACCATCAATGCGAACGACAATACAGAAGTACGTGGCGTGAGTTATTCCGACGACGGAGGGATGACGTGGAAACAGACTTTGCTGCAAGAGTTTCCACATAATTTTGGATTCAAAGGGGATGTCGTCTATATCCCGACCGACAACGGAATTTTTCGTTCAAGCGATTTCGGCGCGTCGTGGATTAAAACTGGAACGATCTATGATCCGATGAATCGTCAACGATATACTCAAACCGCATTTTACTCCGCAGCAGCGCATGGTGACACTGCGTGGTTTGGCGGAGTGGATGGCACTGTAACGACAATTGATAATGCATCGAATCCGTTTGGAAGTAACTGGAACATCATTCACGCATCTCAATCTCTCGCTTTAAAAACAGACACATACGCGTATCCCAATCCGTTTGCGCCGGATGATGAGATCGTGCGAATTCATTATACCACCGGAAAGCCGGGCAGTGTAGAAGTAAATCTGAGAATTTTTGATTATGGGATGAACCTCGTGAAGACAATCGTGCAAAATGTTCTGCGTGAACCGAACCGAGAACATGACGAGATCTGGAACGGAAGAAACGAAAAGAATGAATTCGTGAGTAACGGTGTATATTTTTATCAACTGACAATCGATAATGACGAACCACGCTGGGGAAAAATTCTTGTCATCCAATAAATTGAATATCGCACTATTGTGTATCCTCGTCTCGAGTATCACGAATGCGCAGCTTGCCGGCACGGCGGGTGCAGCAACGCGATTGGGATTTGGCGCGCGGGGAATGGGAATGGGAAATGCGATGATTGCCGTATTGCATGGAGAAAATTCCGGATATTACAATCCTGCATCAGTCAAACACCTCGATGGACAATATGCCACCCTTTCATATGGTGCGCTTTCGTTAGACAGAAATTTAAATGCATTATTTTACGGACAACCGATCGACACGAATGCCGGCGTTGCAGTCAGGATCCTCAACACTGGCGTTTCAGATATTGACGGAAGGGATATCGACGGATTCCATACAGAAACGTATTCGACGTCGGAAAATCAATTCAGTCTGTCGTTTGCATTGAAGATCAGAAAGATCACACTTGGCTTATCCACCAAGATTTATTACTATTCATTGTTCGAAGATCTGTCTTCAACCGGTTTAGGATTTGATGTCGGGGTATTGTACTCGTTGACATCGAATATTGTCATCGGTGCGGTGGTGAAAGATCTTAACGCCAAGTACAGGTGGGATACGTCACCGTTGTACGATACCGAAGGGAATACGACCACCGAAAAATTTCCCATACGGAAAGCAATCGGAATTTCGTACACTCTGGAAAACCAATCCGGCGTTTTGTCGGTGGAATATGAGAACAGCAATCGAGCAACAAACATCTTGCGGGTCGGCGCCGAATATACCGTCAATGAGTACGTGACGCTTCGTTCAGGATTGGATGGTTGGGATCTGGAAGATACAAAACAAGCACACCCGTCATTCGGATTCACGGTCCGGACTGAAGTGAATGACTGGAATCCGTCATTCACGTATGCGTATGTTGTTGAGCCGTACAATGTTTTTGCCATGCATATCCTTGCCCTTTCAATAAAACTTCAATGAAAAAATCTTTCTTCATCATCCTTATAGCCGGAAGCGCGGCAGCTCAAGAAACAGGAACGGGATTGTCGTTCCTGAAACTGGGCGTGGGTGCGCGTTCAATTGCGATGGGCGAAGCGTACACCGCAATGGCATCGGACCACTCTTCCCTTTTTTACAACCCCGCCTCGTTGCGGTTTGCAAAAGAACATGAACTTCAATTGATGCACAAAGAATGGATTGCTGAGACATCATCAGAGTATCTTGGCGCATCGGTACTGGGCGAGAATTTCAGTTACGGTTTCTCCGCACTGAATACATCTGTGGGGGAAATTGAAGTTCGAACAAAACCGGGTCCTCCCGAAGGAACATTCAGCGCACAGAATTTTGCATTAGGAATGACGCTCTCATTCTCCATCGACGAACGACTTGCAGTCGGTCTTACCGGAAAGTTTTTATATGAAAAGATCTTTGTTGATGAAGCATCGGGATACGGATTCGATATCGGCGGATCGTACCGGTACTCCGACGATCTTATGTTCGGCGCAAGCATCCTGAATATCGGTTCAATGAATGTGCTGAGAAGTCAAGCGACCGAATTGCCAACAACCATACGTGCAGGCGCTGCATACAATTATTCCGGGATCGAACAAATCTCTCTTATCGGCGCTGCAGATGTTGTTAAAACACTGAATGACAAACAGACACATTTCAATGCGGGTGTTGAAGCGATGTATGATCGACTCTTTGCAATTCGTGCCGGGTACAGGACGGGATACAGCAACACATCTCTCACAAGTGGATTCGGCGTGCGCTACGGCATTGTAAAGTTCGATTATGCATTTGTTCCATTCACGGAGGGATTTACCTCCACCCATACATTCTCATTCTCGTTTCTCTTGTAACATCATTCTTCGACGTGAACAATAAACCAAGAATACTGTTCACTGCTACTTTTTCAACCCCTTTCATTCAGGAAGATTTGCAAACACTCCGTTCGCAATACTCTGTCACTGAAGTCATCTCGTCCGGAGTCGGTACGTTCAGGAAATTCCTGAATGAGATCAGACACTGCGATATTACATTCTCATGGTTTGCCTCAGTGTATTCATCAACACTGGTCTTCATCGCAAAACTCTTCGGGAAAAAATCGATCATCATTCTTGGCGGTGTTGATGTTGCAAAAGAAAAAGAATATGACTATGGAATTTGGAACAGCTGGTGGAAGGCGATAATTGTCCGTTACGGAATAACCCATGCCGATGCCGTGCTCGCTGTTGACGAGTCATTGAAGCGTGAAGCGATCCGATTGGCAAAGTACGACGGACACAACATTCAGGTCGTACCGACAGGATACGATCCTGAACGCTGGAAACCCGGCGCGGTGAAAGAGAATTTCGTTCTCAGTGTCGGTTCTATACATACGCTGGCGCGGTTCAAGAAAAAAGGATTTGATATTCTCCTCGATGTTGCACACAACATGACAGATGTACAATTTATCATCATCGGCATTGCAGAATCTGTTGCACAACAATTCTCCGTTCCCGACAATGTCCACATATACCCTTCGCTTACTCAAGAAGAACTGCTGCTGTACTACCAGAGGGCTCATGTCTATTGCCAACTGTCAAGACACGAAGGTTTGCCAAATTCTCTCTGCGAAGCGATGCTGTGCGAATGCATTCCCGTTGGATCGGACAGGTTCGGCATTCCAAACGGCATCGGTGATACTGGATTCATTGTTGATCCCGAGCGGCGTAACGATATCGTTAGTGCCATCCGTAACGCCCTCATGCTGAATGCAGACGCAGGGAAGAAAGCAAGAAAAAGGATCATTGAAAATTTTCCACAGACATTGCGTACCGAGCAGCTGCATCAAGTGATACGGTCATTGTATATATGAATGAACAGGCAATCAATTTAACAGTCGGTATTACGGCATACGAACCGGGATGGGAGATTATTTTGCGCCAGATCGGATTGAACTGGAAAGTCATTTCAGATTTCGATGCAAACATTGGGCAGCACTACGGTGTCATCATTCTGAATTCCCGGTGCTCTACTGCTCAAAAGAATTTGCTGCATGAGTTCCTGACGCATAGCGGCAATATTTTATCAGTCAATGGAAATGCTGAGCAACTCCTCTCGATTTCACCGCGACAGATGTTTTACGGATCCATTCCCCCCATTACAACGGAATATGGCACCGCCAACGATATCCTCGATATTTATTCGTACGGCAAAACATTTGCGAGTGTACATGGAATCTCCGTACATCATCATTTGAACGGATTCATCATCAACATTCCGTTCGATGTGAATGCACTCATGATACAACAGAGAGATAAAAGAAAGAATTTCTATTCCCAAACCGAAAGAATGCCGAATGAACGCGTTTCATCCGTTTCGAAAGGAACGTTGCGCTCGCTCATCACATCAGCGTTAGAATATCTTTATCACAGACGAAATCTCCCCTTCATCCATACATGGTATTTCCCGAAGAACGAACCGACGATTTTTACATTTCGGATCGATTCGGACAAGGGAAGCCGAGATGAAGTGGAAGAACTATTTGCACTATCGGAAAAATATTCGATCCCGACAAGTTGGTTTCTGGATGTCAAAAGTCATGAATCATGGGTGGAATATTTTTCTAAATTTAAAAGCCAAGAAATCGGTGTCCACTGTTACGATCATACGGTTTACAAATCGATGGATGAAAACTTTAAGAATTTTGAAAAAGCAATAATGCACATTCGTAAACATTGCGGTGACGTTGCCGGGGCATCTGCTCCACGCGGTGAATGGAATGTGTCGCTCGGTTTCGCATTCGAAAAATTAGGATTGCAGTATTCATCAGAATTCAGTTTTGATTATGATAATCTTCCCTCGTATCCGTGGCTCGGAGATCGTTTTTCATCCGTCCTTCAACTTCCCGTTCATCCTGTCTGCCCCGGTGTCATGCGTCGTGCGAGAATGACTCCGCACGATCAGGAAGCATATTTTCGTGATACGATACAGCGTAAGATTTCACAGCATGAGCCTGTCTGTTTGTACCATCACCCAACACATCATTTCAGTGATGTATTCGAAAATATTTTCAGGTATATTCACGAGCAGCAAGTTACATCCCTTTCATATAAGGAGTATGCATCATGGTGGAATAAACGGTTGGAATCTTCACATGAGTTTTCTTTTCAACCGGAGACCGGAACTATTACCGGACAACATCGTTTCAAATATTCGGATGTCTGGCTTCGCATCTCATCCGCATCGGGAAATGAAACGATTGTATCTCCGGAAAAAGTAACATTGCCGAATACGATAGAAGAAACCAAGAGGACAACAAAAGGATCTATTCCGCACGATATCATGAAAGCACGAAAATTCGATCCGCGGCATATCCTTATCAACATGCTCGAAATGTATTATCGGTTAAAAGAATGAAAATCATCCTTGCAGGGTATCAGCCAGTATCCATCATCCATGGCGGACCTCGTGTTCAGATCATGCAAACAAAGAATGAACTTGAACGCCTGGGGGTTGACGTTGAATTGTTCGATCCATGGAAGCATTACTCCACCACCGAAAAATTGCGTTTTCACATCTTTGCCGCAAATATCGGTACTTATCACACTGCAAAAATATTGGATTCCTATCGAATCCCTTTTGTTGTCTCTCCAATTTTCTTTACACGGCATTCTCCTTCTGCCATACGTACGACGATTGCCGCAACAAATTGGGTAAGAAAAATAAAACCTGCGGTATGGACTGGGTACGAGATTACCCGGGAGATTTGTGATTTGTCAGCTGCAGTTCTCCCAAATACGACCGATGAAGGGCGATTGATCTCTGAAGGGATGAACATCGAATCCAAGAAAATCCACATCGTCCCCAACGGTGTAGAAGCTCGATTTGAGCATGGCGATCCATCATTGTTTAAAAAGAAATATGGAATGGAGAATTTCATTCTCAACGTAGGGCACATTGGACCGAAGAGAAAAAACGTTCTCAACCTTATCCGCGCACTCAAGCAGATCGATCATCCATCTGTTATCATCGGAAAAGTAGCCGAAGGGACTCTCGGACAACAATGTGTGGAAGAAGCAAAAGCAAACAAGAACGTTCTAATCATTCCGGGTCTGGAGAACAATTCAGAGATGCTCGCCTCTGCATACGCTGCGTGCGATGTGTTTGCTCTGCCGTCAATGTTTGAGACACCCGGCATCGCTGCTCTTGAAGCGGGACTTGCCGGTGCTAAAATAGTCATTACACCATTCGGAGGGACTAAAGATTATTTTGAAACGATGGCGGAATACGTCGATCCGTACGATATAGCATCCATTTCAAATGGAATACAATCAGCGTTGAACAAGAAAAAAAATTCCGTCTTACAGCATCATATCAAGAAAGAATTTCTTTGGAATAAAGTGGCTGAAAAAACACTTTCCGTGTACAACCAAGTCTTTGCATGAAACAGCGACGCATCCTCATCATTCGCCCAGACCGCATCGGCGATGTTGTTCTCACCACACCATTAATGAAAGCAGTAAAAATCTCATTCCCCGGATGTTTTGTCGGCGTGATGGTCGGATCATACACGGTTCCGTTGATAAAAGAAAATCCGTACGTGGATGAAATCATCACCGATGATCCGGCAGGAAAAGATTCGGGACGCGCCGGGTTTTGGAAACAGGTACAAACGCTCCGGAAATATCGATTCGACACCGGTCTCATGCCTCTTCCGCGTGAACGACATGCATGGATGATGTTGCTTGCGGGAATAAAAACGCGTATCGGTGTCGGTGGGAAAATTTATCAGATCCTTACAGGAACGAAAAGCGTCAGCAGGAATAAGTATATTCCTCTGCGGCATGAGGCAGATTACGTGATGGACCTTGGAAGAAAAATTGGCACAGCAAAGAATGATCTCACTCCACAACTGTTCCTCACTCCCAGTGAACGTGCCGGTGCAAGGAAGTTTTTTATCGAACGGGGGATCAATTTCAACAAACCGTTGATCGGAATTAATCCGGGATCAAAGAATTCATCTCCCAATTGGCTTCCCGAACGATATGTGCGTTTGACTGAACGATTATTGACGAATAATCAAGTATTCATTAATGCCGGTCCAAAAGACTCCGGACTCCGGAAATATTTTGAGCATTTCGGCGACAGGATAATTCTCTATGATGACAACGACCTGCGGGAACTGATGGCATTGACAAGCCAGGTGAGCGTTCTTGTTTCATCCAGTACCGGCACAATGCACATTGCTGCGGCGCTGGATGTCCCCACGGTCGCACTCTTCTGCCCGCTCACCGCATGTTCATACAAACTGTGGGGACCATTAGGGAATAAATCAGAGATCATCGAACCGCCTGATGGATATTGCCAGGGAAGATGTCCGGGCAACCCTAAAATCTGCCCGTTTGATGAAATATCAATCGAGTCGGTAATAGAGCGCATAGAAAAAGTTATCTCTTTGTGAACCTTTTCAGGAACAGTGCGCATCCTATCTATGTTAGTTAGTGTGTAAGAAAAAATAAGGACAACATATGAAGAAATCATTTTCCCGGTTTTTGTTCCTAAGTTTCGGTATTGCATTCTTGAGCGGCTACATCTATGGCAAGGAACCGCAATGGAAAAACTTCAATGATGGAATGGCACAGGCAAAGAAAACAGGCAAGAAGGTGTTGATAGATGTCTATACAGATTGGTGCACCTGGTGTAAAAAGATGGATGCCAACACATACTCCGACGCGAAAGTACAAGAGTACTTGCGAAAGAATTACATTCTGGTAAAGTTGAACCCTGAAAAAGATGGCGATGTACTGTATGACGGAAAGAAATTTTCCGCAGCAGAATTTTCGCAAGGAATGGGGATTACCGGATATCCTGCAACGTTATTCTTGAAAAGCAGCGGCGAACCGATCACCGTGCTTCCCGGATACGCAGAAGCGGATATGTTCATCCATGTTATAAGTTTTATCGGTGAAGATCACTATCAAAAGAAAAAGTTTGCGGATTATCTCGCTGAACGGGGAGTCAAAAAATAATTGAACCTTTTGAAAAATCCACCTTGTTTCCATTCCGAGGAGCGTAGCGACGAGGAATCTGAGATATTCTTCTAAAATCGCCTATCAGATTTCTCGCTTCGCTCGAAATGACATGAATATGAATATTTCAGAAGTCTCTAATTTTAAATACGGCTATTCATCGAGCCGTAATGTTATCTCACTCCTTTAATAAAAATATCGCTTCGAAGAGCCGCCAGTCGTTTCACCTCAGCAGCAATGCGTTCCAGGTCGATCATCTGAATGCATTCCAGGTTATACGGACATTCCTTTTTCCAACACGGGGCACAAAACAGTCCTTCAGGAATAAGTTTTATTCCCCTGTCGTAAAGATCAATCTCGCTCCAGCAGCTCAATCCAAACCATGCGATCACGTATTTCTTCAAACCGATCGCCACGTGCATACCAAATGAATCACCGGTGATCATCACATCACAGATATTCTCATAGCAGATCCCTCTCCGCACTCCTTCCGTAGTCGGAGTGTTCAACACTTTGTCTCCCACTCTCCGTGCGATCTCGGCGTTTCGTTCGGTATCCTCCGGTCCGCCGACCAGAACAAGCCGAACGCCGGAAATGGAATGCATTTTCTCGATCAGTTCCACATGCTGATCGATCGTCATTTTTTTATTCGGATACAGATATGAACAGCCCGTATTAAATCCGACTATGAGATCGGCGGAATTGAGTTTGTTATCGTTCTTATACTGTTCACAGAATCTTGTCTCCTCTTCGGACAGATTCAGGACATACTCATCTCTGCGGAATTTCAACTTCATTGATTCCTGAAGGATCTCAGTTCCATACTTCGTATTCTTTTTAAATTTAAGATCGTCATCAAGCCCAAGGATATAACTGTATTCCGCCTCTTTATTCAACGGAACGATCTTTCCGTGTTTATTGAGACCAAACCCTATCTTTTCTTTCGCGTTGATCGTACTCCCGAAGGCACATGAACGTTTTGTTTTATCGGTTTGATACAGAATGTCAAATTCCATTTCCTGCAGTATCATCCAATTCTCCGGTTCCCACACATACACCGCATCGACATAAGGATTATTATCCAGCAACCGGTATGCATTTTTCAGGGTGATCCATGAGATGTGACTTGTCGGATATTTTCTTTTAATGGCGGGAAGCATTGCCGTCGTTTGCACAACCGCTCCCATAGCATCCAGGTTCACAATGAGAATTTTTTTGCCGATCGGTTCATGATCGACACATTCCTTGTAACACGCGGTTCCTGGAAAGCACGGCTTGTATCCGGTAAATCGTTTACACTCAGGTATGCGGAGTTTTTTTGCAGCGGATTTCTTTCTTTTTTTCTTTGGCATATTCAGATTGGGTTATTTCTTACAAGGTTATTAAACGCGTTAAAGACAACATCAACGGAAAGTTCAGTCATACAAACATTGCCAATCGGGCATTCTGTAAGATTGCATGCAAGGCAATCCAACTCCTCGTGCCGTACCCACAGATGTTTTCCACCATACGGACCTTGTAGCAACGGATTTGTAGGACCAAAAATACCGAGCGTGGGCACGCCAAGGGAGGCAGCAATGTGCATAGGTCCGGAATCGTTACTGACAAGATAGTGACAATGACGCAACAATGCACCCATTTCTTTCAATGACGTTTTCGGAATCATCACGGATGGATTTTTCATTGTGCTTTGAATTTTTTTAACATCCTCCAACTCGCCGGGTCCCCAGAAGAAAACTATATTTGATTTAGTTCGTTCACAAATGCGATCCGCGAGTAAAGCATACGAATCGGCTTTCCATTTTTTTGTGTACCATCCCCCGCTTGGATTGATGCCGACTATTGTAGAATACAAAAACTTTTGCGAGAGGATCCACTCTGCAGCAAATTGTCTTGCTCGTTCATTCAACGGAAAATGAGGGCTTGAATCTACAATAGGAATGTCGAATTTTTTTAATACATCCAGATTGAAGTCAACGTTGTGCACTTCCCCCCCTCGCGGCTCAACTTGAATATTGTAGGCATACCCCCTTCCGCGGAACGGAAATCCGATTCTGTATCGCGCGCCGCTGAAATATGTGATCAACGCCGTCCGTGGATTACAAAAAAGATCGATGACCACATCATATTTTTTCTTGCGAACAGATGAAATAATAGAAAATGTAGAATCTTTTTTCTTATCGAATGTGAGAACGTTTGAGATATTCTCGTTTCCACGTACCACATCGGCGGCGAAGTCCTCGCACAGAAAGTCAATCTGTAATCGAGAGTTAAATCGCTTTAAATTTGTTACGACGGGTGATGACAGGAGAACATCACCGATAGCGCGGGGCTTAATAATTAATACAGTTGAGCCGGTGGAAAAAATGTTTGAGAAATTCACAATCTAAAATTTTTACTAAAAATACCAAAAATGTAAAGTATTTCAAACCGTTAAAACAAAAATAGAATTGATACTTGCTTCGACTATGACAATTAGTTATTTTTCAGTGAACAAATTGAATTCCACCTCAAACCACCATTCTTTCACAAATCAAAGGAGCCTTATAATGAAGAAAGCGCTTACTCTCTTGGTAATGTCGGCGTTGTCGTTAACGTACATGATTGCACAGGTACATCTTGGCGCAAAATTTGTACCGAAGAAGACGACAACAAATCCCGACAGCGCCTATTTTGGTGATATCGGAATCAGGGGATCATGGGTAGCACCAGACCTCGATAATGACGGAAAGCCTGAAATACTTGTCACCGATTACACAAAGACAGGACGGGTCCATGCATTTCAAGCAGCAGGCAATGATACTCTTGAATGGATTTGGTCATCACCGCGGCTGGACACTGTTGCTGGACTGCCGTATGGTGCAGGCGGTTCATCGACACCACGGACGATCCGTCATGGCGATATGGATGGAGACGGCAAGGGTGAAATAATCTTCCCACGCGGCAGTGCAGCCGGCGGATATCTGATTTTTGAATGGAACGGTGTAAACGGAAGTCATAATTTCGGTACAAAACCCTCCGCATTCGTACCTGCCAACGTACCGTACGGACCAAACTTTGGTACGCTTGCCGGAACTGCAAACGAAGGTGGCTTGCAATTGACTGTCGAACATTTTGAGGTCATGGACGTGGATGGCGATGGTGTTCAGGAACTAGTCCTTCCAAAAAATTTAGGCGGATCGATAAACGATGATTTTCTTGTAATCTCAGCAGTTGGAACTTGGGAATTTGAAGATCAAGGATTCGCCAGCTTTCAGATCGAGGGTGGAACCGGCAGAATTGCTAGCACATATTTTGGCGGCGGCGCTCCGTATGCAATACATCCCGCAGATCTTGATGGTGATGGGAAAAAAGAACTTGTCTGCCACAATTGGAACTTCCTCGATTACTGGGTTATTAAGGTGACCGGTGCAGATACCTATGTCATACCGGATACTGCAAACTCTGCCAATGGCAATCAGTATTTCCAAATGACATCTCCCCATGATTATGTTGCACTCTTTGGCGGTATTGTTGCCGATTTGGACAAGGACAACAACGAAGAGGTGTATTTACCGTTGTATAGTTCGATTGTGGACACTCTTGATGGATCGATATTTGTCATCGATTATAGCAGCGGCGATAATGTTCAGATTGCCAATGCCACACACGGTGTCAGGGTTGCCCAAGGTGTCGCACAAAGCACAACAGGTACACCCATTTCGAACTTTACAGGTGTTGTAGCTGATCTCGATGGCAACGGGAAACAGGAAATACTGATAGGATCGTCGTACCCGAGCAACGTTGTTGGCATAGAGTACACCGGCGGTTCGGTAAAAGATCCTGCAAGCTACGTCCGAAAAGTTTTCTACACCGGAGAATCTGATAATTATTCCAGCATAACGTACAGAGATTCGGCTGGTGTAAAAGACACCCTCAGGACTATTGGAGAAGGATTTGTGTCGAAGATGTCAAAACCGATCGATATTGACGGTGATGGAAGGATTGAGATAATCTTGCCGTACCAATCACTAAACGATTCTATGACCATAACATGGTCGCGTTATGTAGCCGATAGTTCGCGTTTCATTACCGACTCGACGAAGAAAATGTCGAACCCAAAAAAATGGGCGTTCAGGTCATTGGAACGGGATGCAGTGGGATCGGTAATCGGACGTGATGTTACAGTTATAACACCGGATGATTATCAATTAAACCAAAACTATCCGAATCCGTTCAATCCGGCAACGACGATCAACTTCGTACTGCCGTTAAATAAGAAAGTAACGGCGAAGATATACGACATGCTCGGCAAAGAGGTCCGGACATTAATCAATAATCAAGACTATGTGAAAGGTCCTCATAACGTCGTGTGGAATGGCCGCGATAACAACGGACGGCAGGTTGCATCCGGTACGTACATCTTCAGGATGACAGCAGGGAATGTAGAGAAATCAATGAAGATGATGATGCTGAAGTAAGAAATACCTTTCTTCGGAAAGCAAAAAAGCACGGGAAAAAACCCGTGCTTTTTTTATATCTGCGTAAGGAGGAATAATCAGTGCAACCAATTGGCTACAACGGCGCTTTCCATATACCCGCCAGATTTGTCCCTGCAAAAAGAGTTCTACCGCTTACGGTTAACGAATGAACTGAAACGTTAGTTAAACCAGAGTTCAATGAACTCCATGTCGTCCCTCCGTCAGATGTAGTAAAAACACCTTTGTTGGTGCCTGCATAGACGGAGGTTCCTGATGCAAGCATCGAATAAACATATAATGAAGAAACATCGGAATATTGCTGAGTCCATGTGATCCCGTCTGACGAAAGAAAGATACCGCCCCCCTCTGTCCCTACAAAATATTTTGTACCGTTGGACACAATTGAGGTTATGTTCAAATTGAGAATCCCTGACGAACTGAGTACCCAGTTCGCTCCTGCGTCGGTGGAACGGAATATACCTCCTCCTTTCGTTCCAGCAAGGATCGTATTGCCGTTCAGCAGCAGCGAACTTACATTCATGTTCGTCAATCCTGAATTCATCTGAGTCCATGTCGCTCCGTTGTCATTGGAAGTGAATACCCCACCTCCATAGGTGCCGATAAAAATATTTGTTTCATTCACCGCCATGGCGTTTATCTGTTTTGATGTCAATCCAGTGTTGGATTGATTCCATGAGGCACCATTATCGGACGATACATACATACCTTCTACGGTTCCTGCCAGCAGCAAATTTCCTTTTGCTGCAATTGATCGAACAGCAATTTCAGTAAATCCTGTCGAAAGTACCTGTTCCCAATTGTTTCCATCGGCAGATGAACGATGAACTCCAACGTCGGTTCCTGCAAAAAGATTCCCGGCGACCAATGCAATAGAACTCACATGATTAAAATACAGCCCCTTGCTCGACTGCGACCACGAAACGCCTTTATTCGTGCTTTTAAAAATTCCGTCGCTATACGTACCTGCCAATACTGTCGATCCAACACTTATGAATGACTTTGCATACTTGGTAGTAATCCCTGAATTTATGCTATTCCAACTCGCACCATTATCAGACGAGATAAAGATACCAGCGCCGTATGTTGCAGCATAAAGGTCAGTACCGCTTGCATGAACAGTTAAAACATAATTATTGGTTATTCCGGAATTTGCTGCAGTCCAATTTGCCCCGTTGTTGGTTGAAACAAAAACACCACCGCCGTAGGTAGCTGCAATCATCGTTGTGCCAATAAATTCTATCGCATTTATGGATTTTGAAGTGATACCGGTGTCGATCTTCGTCCAAAATTTACCAATATCCGTCGAACGAAAAATTCCGGATCTCGTCCCTGCATACAGGATATTATCTTTCTGTTTCAAAACATTGACAAAAAGATTTGTCATACCAGAATCGATTTCTTTCCATGAGCCGTTGAGTACTGTTGTCCGAAAAACACCAACATCAGTTCCAAGAAAGATCCCGCTGTCGCCGGTTGCTATTGCACGAATTGCTCTGGTCGGTAAATTACCAGATACGGGTATCCAGAATTTTCCTCGATTTGTTGATGCGAACAGACCGTCAGCTGTGCCTACGATGAACAATCCGTTATAAAAAGTAATCGCCTGAATGTATCTGTTTGTCAGTCCTGAATCCAGAATCTTCCAGCTTCCACCCCCATCGGCAGACATGTACAACCCGCCTGAAGGAGTTCCGGCAAAGAGAGTATCGTTTGAGAGAGCAAAACAGGAAATTGTACCGCCAAATGGTCCGTTCGTTTGCGTCCACAATGGTCCGCTTGGTGCATTATTGACCACATTCGGTGCATCTTTTTTGCAGCCTGTACACATGAGTATAATATTCAGTGCAACGAAAAATGAAAACTTCCTGGTCATAAATATCTCCGAGATAGAGGTATAGTACCGAAAAAAATTTAGAATGTTACTCCAACTGAAACGTATTGGACGTTTTTCAATCTGCCGTAATCAGCAAATGCATAGTCCACTTTTATTCCGTTGACATTGCTGAGTGCAAACATTACTCCAATGCCCCACGTGAGCCCTTCTTCTGATTCTTCATAGAACAAGGATTTGTACCCAACTCTGCCGAAGAACATTTCATCGTACGCCAGCTCGAGTCCGGAATTCACATATTCGACATTGTCATTCGGGTGAGTAGCATCGAGAGCAGCCGTGGCGCGAATATTGTCCAGGCGAAACACATCCATTGAAATACCGATCCTGAAATTCAACGGAATGTCGAACGACTCTGTCTTGTACATTGATTCTATATTTTGAGGACCCTGTCCAAGTTCCCCGCCGGGAAAACTATTGAATGAAATGTCGTGCCCTTCTAACCGAAGCTTTGTACCAAAATTGGAAATGCTTGCCCCGATTTTAAGGTCATTGAACGATGTTGTGTATATTGTACCAATATCGAAAGCAATACCGGAGGATGACATATTCCAAATTGCCTCCCGGATATACTTTGCAGAGAAGCCGATAGAGAAGCGGTCTGTTAACGAGCGCGCGTACGAAATTCCGAGTGCAAAGGCTGAATAACTCCAGCGTCTTCCATCCCCCTCCGGATTCAGTTCTGTCCGTACGATATCTTCGGGAACGCGAAGCGACGTGAGGGAAAGTCCAACGGCACCGAATCCGTCGATCATTAATCCTGATGCTACGTAATCATAACTAATGTCAGCAAGCCATTCAGCATGGTTAAAAGCCGCTTCACCATAGGTCTTTAATCTCGCTAACGCGCCTGGATTCCAGTAGATTGAATACACATCCCCTTCTAGTGAAGCCCCGCTACTTCCCATAGCTATCGTGCGTGCACCCGCCGGAATTTTAAGGAATTGAGCGACAGTAGTACCGACCTTCGTAATTTTTCTTGTTTGTTGTGCAACCGATACGTGCATCCCGAAAACGACGCACAACGCAATCACAAACAATTGATTCATTCGATTCATCTGGGTTACTCCGTTAGGTTATTTAATGACGCCAAATCTACCTACTTTGGTTGCACCGCTCGGTGTTTCGATGTGGTAGATGTATATGCCGTATCCAATCCTGGCACTTTCGGACGACAGCAGATCCCATGCTATATAATTGGAAGTATCATTTTTTCTCAACGTCTGCACCAACTCACCGGTAATGGTGTATATTCGGATTGTGCACTCACGCGGCAAATTCCGAAACTGAAGTACTCGTTCTCCCCGAAGATCTTGACGGAACGACGGTTGTTCGAATGCGCTTGTTACGACATACGGATTCGGTACAACGTACACTTTATTTAGATTGGCATCTCCAATTGATGGATCGTATGACATTCCGGTTGTAGAAAGCGTGAATTCATCGAAACTGGTAAACGGCTTTTTAACGCGGGCATAATACGATGTTCCTGCATTGATGGTTGGGGTTGCATTGGAGGATGATTTTCTGATCATTATCCCGATCGAAGTATTCGTCGCCGAAACGCGGTATGGCGGCGGCGTTAATACAATAACTTCTTCACCGATATCCCATCTGCCAGTTTTACCCGGAAAACCACCGTCCTTAATCAGAATCTGAACAGGGATTGTATCGGTAATATTTAATACACGGAATGGGGCTTTGACGTTTCTGAGATTTGGATTTGTGGTCGATGCAAAACTATCCGCCGGCGCAATATAGTCTCCTGTTGCCGATGTATCACCTGTTGAACTGAGAAATTCAATTTTGAAATCGATGGGAGCAATCTTCAAAGAACCGACAGTCGGTGTTACAACGGCACCGGTGATTCCGTACGGTGTAGCGGGGAGAAAGAAACTGTTGGTATTATCGAACACCAACGGATCGTTAGTAACATACAGTCGGATACCGTCGAAAACAGGGTTGCCGTCTTTTCCTTCAAAAATAGTGCTTTGTACAATTGGATAATATTTGTACGAAACGGTATATGTTGCGGTTTTCAATAATACTCCCGGCACTAACGCACGCAACCTCCCGCCTGCTGAATCTACAAATATCAATGTGTCGTGAATTCTTGGAGCAAGAGTGTCTTGCCCGTTATATACTTTGACCGTTGATAAAACAAGGTTTTTATTTTGCAGATTTACAAATTGAATTTCATTTCCCGTGAACTGTTCTACTACAGGAACGTTTTTCAACACGTTGTATGTTAACCGCTTGGTTGTATTTACAACCATAGAATCAAAACGTATCGTTACAGAATTATTTTTCAAAGACATCTCATCGAGCACTTTAATTGCGATTTTTCCTGTTCCCGGACCCTTCGAGTGGGTGAGCGTGGCACCTTTTTCTATTGTCGTTTTCGGACTAATAGTTCCCTCCGCCTTATCGTTTGGCGTTACCGCAACGGTGTTCACGTCGAACTTAAATATCTGTGTGATCGGATCTCGCAGAATGATCGATTGGGATTCCGAGGGAGGTAGTTGCAGGCTATCATCGCCATGATCAAATGAAACGACTGCATAATAATAAGTGATGCCATTGGTTACCGTCGAGTCAACATACTCGTGCCTGAGACCCGATGAATCTTCCGGTTCACCCATATAGTATCTGATAAATCGTCCGCGGTATTCGATTGGATGAAATCCACCGGTATATTTGTCCTTCTCTGCCTGTGTCCAGGGACGATGCCACTGTGCGGTTTTTCTCGCCTTATCGTCGAACAAAGCTTTTCCAAGGAAAGGATATCCATTACCATCGGTAATGGTGAAAACATCTTTGAATGTATAATCCTGACTTCTGTAGATTTTATACCCCTCAAAATCCTGTTTTCCGGTGAACGGATCACGTGTATCTTCGGGATTGTTATCCCAATAGAGTGTTACTCTTCCATTTCCTGCTACGGCGGTCACTTTTGGTTTGGGAGGCGGTTGGGCAAACCGATAACTCGCCTCGAGAATCAATTGCGCAGTTTCCGAATTTAACAATAAATCGCGCAGATCATCCCCCATCAACAATGCTATCGAAAAGCGCTCTCGATGCCCCGGTTCCATCGGAAAAGGTCCCGTACCGTAGAGAAAGATGAAATCACCTGTCTTGTTTTCTTCAGGGGCATAGGGATATAACAGTGCCAAAGCCGCCGTATCCATATCCGATGACATTGACGAGTACATCAACTGGTCGTTTTTCGGCCGATTGGGATTCCCATATCTCAACGACCAGAAACTTCGCAGTCCGATTTGATCTGATTCGTTCACATCTCGAAAGCCGAAATTCGGTTCAGATCCAGCCCATCCCCATCCCGGTTTCTGAAGTGTATCCAACAATTCACCACGATCATATTTCCCATTGCTGTTGGCATCAAGGTAAAATGCCTGCGATGGAAATCCGTCCGCTTCTCCATAATCATTTGTTCCTCCAATACCATCCACACCCACATCGTCATTTTCCTTATTCCAATCGCCATCTTCATCTCCACCCCATCTCGGTTTCGGTATCCCGTAGAGCGCTGTGTATTTTGCAACATCAGCTATGCCGGTTGTCAGGGGGAGACTAATTCCGTCAACAAAGACTCCCTTGCCGCCGAATGGACTTTCATCAACTATGCCGTCATCATCATTATCAATACCATCAACACTGTTGTTTGGACTTTCAAGAAATTTATATCCAAAATATCCGGGTGTATAAGCAGCAAGGTCGCTTTTACCGTCAGGGTCCCAACTGTACACCATATTCCTTGCGCGTTGAGTCACTATTCTTCCGTCAACTTCTAGCAGGTTATCAAACGCAGGTAAGCCGATCGCTTTTCCGGGAATGAACGATGCAGCATCATCACCAAAGTTATTCGGACCGCCGATATGCGGATCGCCGAACATACCGAAAAAGACACGATCAATTTTTTTGGCGCGAAGATCCATTTCTGCGGTATAGACAAGGAAAATAATATCTTCGGCAAGGGGGTTTGCAAACTGCATTGTCCTCACTTCAAGGTCGAGACCAAGTCCGCCGTGATTCGGTTCGCTTGCGATGGGACGATAATCGAATTCGACATCGGTCGAATCGTCAACAATGTAATAAACTTCCTCATCCGGCACGGTTGAGTTCCCTCCCAAGAATGAGGGGTAAACGTATTCGCCGAGGATTTCATTATACCAACTTTCTGGCCACGATTTAGGACGAATTCGAAGATCAGAGGTACGAGATCCCCAACTTGCAATATCTTTTTGGCCCGGGGCAGAATACCCGGGAACAGGAAGCCATCCCCATTTCGTGACCCCATCGGCGGAGAAATCACCGTCATCGGTTCTTCTGCTTGCGCCGCCAAATCCATCGATCACAATATCGACTGAATCGGAAGGATTGAGAGGGCGAGGAACGCGGGCACCCGCCAAAGGACCGAATTCATAACCATAACCCAAACCGTTCCATACAAGATCGAGCACATTTCCTGTAACGCCCGGATTACTAATCGCCCCTGTATTATAGATAATCGAGCGAATTTTATTCCCTTGAATAATGAGACTTTTTACCTCGTTGATATCGCCTGCCGCTTTGAGCATACGAAATTGTTCCTCACGCCATTCCTGGTATCTACGTAATTGATCTTTCGTCAAGTACTTGACATCAATAGAAAGAAAATCCGGTTTTTCTTTTTGCGCCTGCGCGAATGAAAGAAACACGATTAAAAATATTACGACACATTTTTTCATAAAGTGAATTCCTTAATTCAAATCGAACGTTGACTTGTCAGAACAATAATGAGAGACCAAAGCGAATTAGGCGCGGACGACTTAGATTCTGCGGATTAGCGTAATAATTATCAATCGCCGAGAGCGGTATCAATCCCTGATCACCGCGCGTAATCCGTGAACGAATATCCTGAAATGCGGTCGGATCGGCTATTTGATTGGCGTTATACAACGCTCTTCCGCTCGTAGAATATACTGCAATCTCATTCTCGGTATTGAACAGATTGTCAACAAGAGCAAAGACAGAATATTTCAACTCTCCTATGGTAAAATACTTCTCAACCTTCAAATCCACCGACCACTGAAACGGCTTTGCGGAGCTATTTTGAATAAAACGTGAAATCAATGTCGATAAGTTTGCGGGTACACTTGGTGTGTACGGTGATCCTGTTTGCAGGCGTATCGTTGAACTAATGCTGAAATCGTCCGGTTGTGTCAGGTTCAATGTCGTGTTTAATGTATGCGAGCGGTCAAAATCAAGCGGGACAAGAAATGTTTCGGTCGATTTCTTTGACAGTTCGTTAAAGAACAGTTCGTCGATCGGTTCCGTGCGGTTCCCCTCCGCAACCGCAAACGTATAATCTACGGATGACGAGAACATACTGCCGGGAGTACGGCGTTGGAACAGAGAAAGAGTAATTCCACGCGAGTTTGCGTAATCAAGATTTGTAAGAATCACATATTCAATATCACCTTTTCCAGCTTTCACAGTTTGGCTGTAAAGATAATCACGCACATCTTTGTAAAATGCAACAACCTCCAAACGGAGATCTGCGGTGAGCCCTTGCATTAAGCCGACTTCATATTGAACACTTCTTTGAGGACGGACATCGGCATTGCCAAACGTCGGTGTTCCGGTTGCTCGGAAGTTCGGATTCCTGTACAACTGCGACAGATTGCCCAATTGATAAAAATGTCCGTACGAAAACCGGATGACCCCCTGATCGGTGATCGGATACGCCATACTGATTCGCGGGCTGACAGTATGTTTGATTGTTGCAGGTTTCAACCCTTTTGTAACAAAAATAACTCCGAGATTTGAATACTCGTCACTGAGATTTGGATTAAACCGCGCACTCGGGTCAAAATATTCGTACCGCAACCCTGCGTTTAGAATGAATGACTTTTCAAGCTCGATTTTATCTTGGATGTATAGCGACAGCTGGACTGGTGTGCGTGAATACTTTGTATATCCGCCTTCCACACCCGGTATCTGTGCTGCATATTTTACACTGTCACGATATACGTCCTGGAAATCATCGATGATCTCACTCGGCTTATTGACATTGTAAAATTGAAGCGTATATGATTCAAAGTCGATCGTATGACGGCGAAGTTCGCCCCCCAGTTTAATTTCGTGATTCCCAAACATCTGCGCTTGAATATCCACCTTTGCCCCTAACGATTTTGTTGACCTAAATGTTCGACCCAATGACACACCACCGGTCAGAAAACTCGTATTGACAAGTGTCGTTTGATAAAACGAAGGCAGATAATGGGGATCGTTAATATTTTCAAATGCATATGTTTTGTCTTCCGAATCCGTCAGTGAGACCTTCAGGGTATAGAAGGCTGCGTTGCTCAGTGTGTGAGTCCAATCTATAGTTTGAACAAGACCGTTGCTATAATTTGTGGGACGCCCATCGGGGTTGTATCGGTATGAATAGTAAAACGCATCCTTGCTTTCACTATTGTCATACACCGCTTCATACTTTAATTTCATCGTTGATGAAATGCGGTATGATATGTTTCCTTGGATATTATAGGATCGACTTGTGTTCAGTGGAATTAATGCACTGTCACCTGTCGGCAGTCCGGTTGTGTCAGGATATTGGATACGGACTTTCTCTATTTGATTGTTAGAGTTCCGGATGTACGCTTCTGCATACTTCATCGATCCGCCGAGGGGATTGAAGTAATATGGAGCATTTGTCCTTGAATCGAGACGCCAATCTTCTGTGTAAATATATTGACCCGGTGTATTCGGATCCGAATATGGATTCCCAAGTGAATCGAGAATAGGCAGTGTCTTAATAAATTCTGATGGTTGAATCGACATATCGGTTGGGCGGTATATCCTGTTACCGTAGAGATATCCGTTATTCCTGTCAAAAACTCCTGAAACATAAAATGAAAGGTCATCAAGAACGAGCGGACCTCCCAATGTCAGCTCTGCCCGTGATGTATTAAACGGTTGATACTTATTAAGGTGAGGAAATACGACATTGTTTTTTGTATAGTAATCTCCTGTCAGCAATCGCACACTGCCAGACGCACGCTGTCCTCCCTCTTTCGTGACATAATTTACAACACCGCTTAACGCATTGCCATACTCTGCGCTGAATGTTCCTGTGGATACAGTCACCTCTTGCACTGCGTTCGTTGCAACACCCACAGAACTGAAATTATCATACGGATTATTGACAGAAATACCATTTAACGTGTACGCAATTTCGTTCGACCTCCCGCCTCGAATATGTAACAGCCCATCATCTGATGTTACTACCCCTGCTTGAAGACCGACTACTTCACTGATACTTGTCACCGGCAAAGTTTGAATGTTCTCCGATGTCACGGCAACTACCGGGTTCGTCTGATCCTGACGGATCAACGGATTCCGCTCACCTTCAACTACAAATTCACCCAGTTCAACCGCTGATTCCCGAAGTTGAATATTGAGTGTCGTTGTGTAGTCCACATTCACACCAACGTTATTCACGCGTGTCGGTTGGTACCCGATATAACTGACAGACACGGAATATGTACCCGGAGGAACGTTGACTATAACATAGTTGCCGCTTGCATCCGTCGCTGCACCTAACGCTGTGCCAATCACTGTTACTATCGCAGATGGAATTCCTTCTCCGGTTTTTGAATCCGTAACTTTTCCCGAAATCTTTCCGGTGGTTCCTGCTATGAGGTGAGTGATGGAGATGAGGATGCAGAGTGTTGCATAAAGAACAGAGTAGCGTTTGATCATGGAATCTGATCCGTTCTAAATTAGTGGTGGATGTGATTGGTGTAGAGAAATATAGAAAAAGCTGTCCGATGAATCAATACGGGACCTCTGATTAAAACCGAAGACCAAAACTGAAATAATGGACTTCTTTCAACCTTCCGAAATCCTGGTAGGCATAATCAAACAAAAAATCGACCGGCGCTGCCAATATGTAGTGAATACCAGCTCCAAGTGTCAGTCCTTGTTCTCCACCTCGTTCATACGCTGATTTCCATCCTCCTCTGAGCGCAACAATACTTCCCCATGAATATTCAATACCCGAGTTCACATATTCGGTATTGTCGTTTGGATGAACCGCATCAACAGCGACTGTTACTCTGTTATTTTCCGATCGCATAAGATCGGTCGAGACACCTACTCGAAAGATCAAAGGAAGATCGTAACTGTCGAGTTCATACTCTCCGTTAATTATATTTTTTCCTCCGGCACCTGTATTAATGAGCACCAAATTGTCGCGTCCTTCTAAACGCATCTTCGGTCCGAAGTTTGACATGCTTGCACCAAGGTTAACACCGTTCAGAATATCGGCAGTGTATAACGTTCCAAAATCAAGCGCAACGGATTGTGCACGCATGTTCCAAATGGATTCGCTGATGTACTTCACATTAAATCCGATCGAAAATTTGTACGAAAGATTTCTGGCGTACGAAAGATTGATCATTGTTGCTCCGGCAGAAAACCGCTCCCCTGTTCCTTCCGGCTCACCGGTGGTCGTCACCTCCATTTCGCCAAGATTTAATGTAGTGAAACTTGCGCCGATGGTGCCGACTTCATTAATGAGTATTGAGGTTGCCGCCATATCAAATTTAATATCAGCGATCCAATCAATGTGGTTGAATGCCGCTTCATTTGTGGTCAACCGCGAGAGACCCGCAGGATTCCAGTACATGGCTGAAAGATCGTTGGCAACAGCAGCATACGCTCCCCCCATTCCAATCGACCGCGCACCGACACCGATCTTCAAAAATGGCGCAGCCGTCGTTCCCGTTTTGGTTATGGATGCTTGTTGTGCCAACGCGACGGAAGTGCAAGCGATAATGATAGAAGCAATAAAGAATATTTTGTTCATGGCAGTCACTCTATTTAATGAGCGCAAATTTCAATATCCGTTCGCCGACGCCGGGAGCATCTATATGTGCGATGTAAACACCGTATGCAACGCCGAGATTGTCTCTGTTCAACAGATCCCAGTATTCACGTCCGTTGTCTATCCCTGTTGCATGATGAATCTCTTTCACCAACTCTCCTGCTATTGTATAGATGCGGATCGTGCATTGCGGTGGAAGATGCTCAAAATAAATTCTCCGGCTTCCACGTGTCGTCCCGGGTAATCGGTCTGTCGGTTCAATCTCATTGACCGCGACGTACGGATTAGGAACGACTTTAATTTTATCAAGAGATGTGGCTGCATCAGTTGGATTATATTGCGCAGCACGGGTCGTAAACGTGAATTTATCCACGGATGTAAACGGTTGCTCCGTCAATAAATTAAACACTTCGCCGCCAAAAGATTTACTTGCTGTATCAGCAAACTCAAATCGAACTTCAGCATGGGTGTTTGTACCGGAACCGTAAGGAGCCGGCGTTAAAAAGACTATTGCCTCTGAAATATCCCATTTTTTGTTCCCATTTTGATCTTCTTTAACAATCACCCTAAATGGCAACTTTGCTCTAGCTGTATCATCTGTGATATTTTTGAATATGAACGGAGTCTGAACAACTTTCTGTAAGAAAATATTATAGGCTGTGTCCCCTGGCTGTGCGTACATCCCGTTCGCCAAAGTGTCAGAACTTTTCAATTGGATCTGAAAATCAATTGGTGCAAGCTTTAACGTGCCAATACTTGGAGGAAATATTCTAAAGTTTAATTTTTTATTATGAATAAGCCAATTGCTCTTCGTTAAGCTTACCGCAAGCAACTTATTTTCAGTAAAAATTTTTATTCCATCGAATACTGGATTCGCCTCCTCATTGTTTAACAATGTGCTTGGCGGCTGTGCGAGATAACGATACCGTATCTTGTATGGTCCTTTGCTGCCTGCCATTGCACCATTAATTGTTTTTCTGATGTACCCGAGTGCTGTATCTATGACAAAATCGACATTGTCGATATACGATTGCCCGGTAGCGGCGTGCGTCACTCTGAATATATCATCTTTTAGAATATGCGCATTACCGATTTTGACATTGTTCGTGTCAAGCAGCGTTACTTCAGATTCGGTAGGAGTCACTTTAAGCACCGAGTAATTGAGAGTAGCTGTCTTTTGATTTCCAGTTCGTAACGTATCACTAAACATAACAGTATAGCTGATGTTATCCTTCACTGCAAGATCGTCGATAAATACTGCTGTTACTTTTCCTGTACCTGTTCCGACAGTATGATCGACGCCATTCACAGAAGTGAACTTCGGCGGAATGTATCCGCTTGCACGTGGTCCAGGTACTACACGCACCGTATTGACATCGAATACCAACTGCGATGTGATCGGATCAATATTGATCCGCTTTGTAGTCTCTGTCGGTGGAACTTTCGTCGAGTCACCATGATCATATGCAACAACGGCATAATAGTATGTCTGCCCGTTGATGACATTATTGGAATCGACGTACATGTGCACCAGCCCGGTATTGTCACCTAAATAATATTGGACACCCCTGTTTCCATATGGAACGGGTGAATATCCTTTCCAATAATCTTCAATGCTCGCATCCCATCGTCCGTTCAAATTCACATCGTTGTATGGCTCGCCCGATTCAAATTTACCATTGGCATTAATATCGGTGAACGGTTCGTTGCGAAATGCAATATCAAATCGTGCTTCAGTGCCGACTCCGTTCTTGAGTGCTTCATAAAGGGTCGGAGTTCCCTTCCCATCTGTGACGGTATTGATGTCTGAGAATTGCGGATCAGTACTGCGGTAAATGACGTACCCTTCGAAATCTTTTCCCGCCACGGGATCAACGCTGCTTTCAGCTATGTCATCCCAGTAGAGCGTCACTCTTCTGTCCCCCGGTACTGCATAAACAGTCGGTTTATCTGGCGGACGATAAAACTGATAATTCTGATTATAGATCAGTTGCACTGTCTGTGCAGATGTCAACAGATCGTTCAGATCGGCGCCCATTAAGAGTGCAATTGAAAATCTTTTGATCGATCCATCCGTACCGCTTTTATTCAACCGTATCCGTCCCGAACCGTAGAGGAATATCACATCGCTGTAATTGGGAATGGAATTATCCACAAAACCCGAATCAAGGATGTTCCATGTTTGGTCATCGTCCCGTAACCGTCGCTCTGTCCACCGCCAGCTTCTAAATGAAGTCAACCCGATCTGATCGGACTCATCAAGGTCTGTCAATTCGTAGTTTGGTTCGCCCGGGCGAAGTGGATCAACCGTACCGTCTGCAAGTTTTACACCGTGGGTCGGCATCCCGTCTTTTTCTCCTAAGTCATTTGTTTCCGGTACGCCGTCGATACCGACGTCATCGGATGCAACACGCCAGTCACCATCGTCATCAATCAAATTGGTTTGGCTTTCATTGATCAACCCATCGCCGTCGTTGTCCTTTGCATCGTTCGGATTTCCCGGACTCTCCAAAAATTTACAGCCGGTGTAATGGGTTTTTAAACCCAATTCACCAATACCCGGCGGATTGTCCCACAGATAGACAAGGTTGCGGGAGTAGAGCGGAATCGGTATCGTAGTTCCTCGTATTACCGTATCTAGAGGTGAGATGAAAAAACCAAGGTCATCCTGATTCTCCGGTGAACCTCCACCAACATCAATGTCTCCGTACATTCCAAAGTGAACGTCGGATAAATCGCGCGTGCTGAAATTCTGTGCCGTATAGACAAAGAATATCGTGTTCTGCGCCAGTGCATTGCTCCATTGCAGTGCACGTCCTTCAATTTTTACACCAAGCCCTCTGATCGGTTTGTTGATCGTTGCATCGATCGTATCATATCCGAACGGAAAATATGCGAACTCATCGTTTTCTCTGTCATCCATCCCCCACAACACTTCAAGGTCTGCATTCGGTACATCCTGCCGCAAATATCCGGGCCATACATATTCACCTTTTGAAGGGTTGTACCATTGACGGGGCCAGCTGTCCGGTTTGCCGTCCTGCGGACTGATATCTCCGGCTCCGCTTGATGCCATCACCGGCGACGCAGGATCGGCATACTCCGGGAGAGGTTGCCAGGAATATAGAATTGTATTGTTTGCCGGATTGAAATCGCGAGCGTAACTATCATTGATGCCATCGGATGATATTTGAACTTTCTTCCCCGATGTGTCGATCACTTCTGCCGCAACCAACGGACCAAATTGATAGATGTCTCCCAAACCTCTCCAGACCATGTTATTGACGTGTCGTGTCAATCCGTCGCCGGGAGCGATGCCGCCGTAATTGTAAATATTTCCGACGATCTGATTCCCGTTCATCAAAAAATATTTCCTGTCCGCTTGCGATGCGGATTTCCACATCGGAACAGAGCCGAAATCTTTTGCACGGTTTTCGAGGCGCGACGTTGAACGGGGCTGGGTGAGACTTGCTTGCTGGATTGCGCGAGCGATCTGCTCTTGTTCATTGCGTTGTTCTTGTGACCATTGCGATACCGCCAACGATGAGCCGAGAACGATAAGCGTACAGATCTTTTTCATAGAATTGATAGACATTGATTGTTCCGTTATTTTAGAAACCAACGCTGAGTCCTATCATCACAGAGCGGGGCGATGAGTAGAGACCGGGGTTGGAAAAATATTCATAGATACTCCGAACGCCGTCTGTTCCGGATTCAAACTGCTGCTGAGTTGATTTTCCTTCTCCGCGGTTCGGCGCGAGCGTGTAGGTAGATCTGCCGGTATCGTCATACACAACAAGTTCATTTAACGCATCGAAGAGGTTGAAGACTTTTAGAAACACGGTGATCGCCAGTGATGAATAGGAGAACTCTTGCTGTGCAAGCAGATCAACAGTGGTTGTGAATGGCTTTCGTCCCGTGTTCCGCTTCAATACGACTTGATTCTCCCCGACAAACGGCGTGTACGGCTGCCCTGTTCCTGCTTTACCGATAAGGCTTACATTCCAGTCATTTGATTTGCCGACAGACAGTGTCGCATTTAAAGTATGAGGCTGGTCCCAGTCCAGCAGCACAACGGTCTTTTCACTCTCTCTACCTGATTGTGTGTCAAGAAAAAATGCATCGGCACTCACATCATTTCCTTCTGCCGTCTGAAATGTATAATCAACCGTAAATGCAACGATGTCGGAAGCATTTCTTCGTTTAGTCAAAGAGAATGTCAATCCCTTAACATTTCCATAATCCTTGTTTACATAGACATTAATGGTTGTGTCGCCGCTGACGCGGATAGTCTGTGTCGCGAAAAGGTCCCGGATATCTTTGTAGAAACCGGTAACGTTGAATGCAAGATCTTCCGTCAGTTGCTGTTGAAGTCCGAATTCATACGTTACGGTTTTTTGGGGCTCGAGGTTCGGGTTGCCGAATGTAGAACCGGTTGACCCCGGATTGAATTTGAAATCGGGATTTTCATACAACCTTCTCAGCTGCGGCATCTGGAAAAAATGTCCGTACGAAAAATGGATAATCCCCCGTTCAGTGATGGGATATGAAACGCCGATACGAGGACTAACAGTCTGCTTAACGGTTGATGACTTCTTCGGTCCTTTCGGGTAATTGATATTCACCGGAGTAATACTGTTGGCATCAAAATAATCGTACCGCAATCCGAGGTTCATGATGATACTTTCAAATTCCATCTTTGTCTGTCCGTACGCCGAAATTTGCTTTGGAAACCGGGCATAGCTGTTGTACCGTGAATCTGCTGTGTTCGGCAATGTCGGTGAAAGAAAATTTACCGTATCCCGAAGCACTGTGTAGCTCAATTGTTTCATCTGAGGGAATTTCGCTTCGGCACCGATTTTAACTTCCTGCTTGGAAGATATCTGACTGGCACCGTCAAATTTCAAGGAATATGTCTCTGCAACGCGTTCAAATATTCCGTTCTGCGAACCGCCGTAGTAAAAACTTGCCGCTGATGGAACACGGAGGAACTCTTCGGGAGCGTAGTGGTCCTGTCTGAGGTCTTTATATCGGTACTGTTCGTATCTGTTGCGTGCGTATGACGCTTTCACTTTGAACGATGTGGTGCTGGATAGGACGTCAGAAAATTCAAGCGCATGGAGTACATCGTTTTCAAAATTATTGTAGATGCCGTCCGGATTGTACCGGAAACTGTGGTTATAATTCCTGTACTTCGATTCGTTGAAGACGAAATCATATCCGATTTTTGTAGTCGGTGTCAAGCGGTAACTGAACCTGTTGGTTGCCGTAAGCGACTTTGAATTATTCATCGCAACATATTGTCCGTCGCCGGAACGAGTGATCACCCACGGCTTATCGGCATAGAAAAACGAACTGTCAAACGGCATGTGTTCCCGTTTGCCGTACAGGTATCCGCCGTCGTCATTGTATCTGGATGAGATGAAGAATGTCAGCGCATTATCCGTCAAAGGAACTGGTCCGCCAAATGTAGCTTCATAAATAAGATCGTTGAAATTTATTTTATCGATATTAAGGAAAATATTGTTATGAGTGCTCACTCTGCTTCCGGCGTAAAATGTCAGTTGACCTGTGTACGATTCTCCCCCCTCCTTCAATCCCGCTTCGACAACGCCGCTCAACGCGTTGCCGTATTCCGCGTTGAATGTTCCCTGCATAACGGAGAGTTCCTGAATGGCGTTGGTGGCAATACTGAAGCTGTTCGTATTAGTGAACGGATTGTTCACCGACAATCCGTTGACGGTGTATGCAACTTCATCCGATCTTCCGCCGCGGAAATGCAGAGCGCCGCCCGCATCCTGAATGACACCCGCTTGCGTCGTTAAAATGCCGGTGATACTTTCCACCGGAAGAGCCCTGATCTGGCTTGCATCAACATTTGTCTGCGACGATGTGAGATCACGCCGTACCAGCGGTTTCTCTGCTGTTACCACGACTGCCTCAAGGTCCACAGCTTCTGACGACATCCTGACATCCAGCCGCGTTGTGAGATCGACATTCACCTGAACATTTTGAATCAATTGTTTCCTGTACCCAATTGCTGAAATGGAGACGGAATATACATTCGGGGAAAGATTCGAAATGACGAAGTTACCTTCGACATCGGTTGCAGCGCCAATAGTTGTGCCGTTGATAAGTACAGTGGCGCCGACGATTGCTTCACCGGTTTTTTCATCGGTAATCGTTCCCGAAATTTTTCCCGTCGTACCGGCATATGTGAAGGAAAGTGTAATGAAACTAGATAACACAAAAAATCGCAGTATTGCAGCGTTCATGGCATACCTGATAAGAATGAACAACGTTGGGAGAATTATGGTACCGGCTATTAGAAGTAATAGTGATTTGTGTTCGCTTGCCCAAAGAATATAACTACACATCGGAATTATGTCAAGCAATTCCTTAGAAATTAAACGATTATTACGTTCTCTATATACTTTTGTAAAATCTACTGCACTAACTCTTGATTATGAAATCTTATTTTTGGTTATTCAAGTGTAGTGCTGCTGTAAAACTCCAAACCTACCATTCACTCTTAATTTAACAGGAGGATTTCTACATGAAAAAATTTTGTACTGCGATCTTTGTATTGGCAGTGACACTGTGCGTATCTCACGTCGGATTTGCACAGGCATACATTGACACTGCAAACTTTTCCTTGTCGGCACAATTTAAACCGAGCGATTATGCACAATGGCCGGATGATGTTGCTGCATGGCGAGTGTATGCGAACTATGATCTGGATAACGATGGAAAAAAAGAATTCTTGGTTATTGTTGATCCGGCAACAACATCTTCCGATACAACCATGGCACGAATCCTTCGGTTTGAAGCAACCGGCAATAATACGTATGCTCTCGTTTGGAGCGCACAGCTTCCGCCGCAGAACACCGTAGAAGGATCGTGGCCCTGCTTGACTGTCGGAGATCTTGACAAAGATACTAAGCAGGAAATTATTTTTGGACTCCCATCCGATGCACGCTCGACCGGGAATCCGAATCCCGGAAGGGTTTTTATTTATGAGTACGACACCGATTCGAGCAATTTCCTGAGCGAGCCGACGATGATATCCAATCTCGGATTCCGAGATTTTTATTACCATGCAATTACCAGCATTGTTGCTGATGATGTGGATGGTGACGGTGAGGTTGAATTGATTACAAGCGCACGCAGATCGTACGGGAATGGTTCCCTCTCTGCATCCACGCGTCCGCTGTTCATTTATCGATTACTCGGCGATGTCAGCCCCGGGTTTAGCTCGTTTGAACTTGAGTTTGCCGATACGATCGGCACATTCAATGGGGGATACTACTTCAACAATCACGTTGTAGATTTTGACGGTGACGGCAAAAAAGAAATCTGGGGATTTACCTGGGACATGTTGACGTATGCAGTGTATGAAGCAACCGGTGCAAACACGTATTCTTTACAGGCAGATATTAATCAAATAACAAATCCAGATGACTACGGCGAACAAAACAGCGTTGCTTTCTACGATGCGAACAAGGATGGCAAGTTAGAGATGTTTATTGCAGGTCAGGTCAGCACACCGAGCGCCGTGTTTTACGTCGGTAATACGAACGATGTTTCCACGTTGACTGCGGCAAACACAAAGTGGCTTACCTCTCCGCTTAACTTGAATTTTCAGGGTGCAGACATTGGCGATATTGACGGGAACGGCGAGGTCGATTTCTTTATCGGCGATTGGGGTTCAGACCGCAAGGTTTATCGTTTGCGGCACTTAACCGGAATGCCATATGATGATTCAACAGGCTATAAACTCGATACGATATATCATGCGCCAAGTGATTCTTCGTACGCACTGCCAAATGTCACTTTTGGAAACGATCTCGATGGAGACGGAAGGCGTGAACTAATTATAGTGAACACAAATACACGAATTGATCATCCGGAAGATGTCTCACTGATCATTCTTGAGAGTAAGGTCGTCGTACAAAGTGTAAAGACTCTCTCCACTACTGCTCCGGCGGTATTTAAACTGGATCAAAATTATCCAAACCCATTCAATCCTACGAGCAAGATTCGGTTCTCTGTAACAAAAGCATCTAATATCCACCTGTTCATTTCAAACACATTGGGACAACAGGTCGGAACTCTGTACGAAGGAATGATTGAAGCCGGAACTCATGAAGTAACATTCGATGCAGCCGGATTAGCTGCAGGGACATACTTCTATACATTGAAAGCAGGAAACTTTACCGAAACAAAGAAGATGATGTTGGTGAAGTAATTATCGGTTTCATTGTTTAGCTACAAAACCCGTTCCTTTTTTGGGAGCGGGTTTTGTATTTTTAAATCCGTCGGTAACTAAATATACCGTTTTGCTGCATGCCGCACTTCTTTTCGGCAATTAGTAAAAATAGTAATGCACAGCCAGTTGAGGAAGCGGAAGGATCGTACCGTCCGAAAAATATGTGAAAAGACCCTGAAATGAAAAATGTACAGCATCCTGCAGTAAAAATTCTCCTCCGACTCCAAGACCTGCACGGAATGGGGCAGAATAATTATTCGTGCCGGTTCCGTTAAAAACATAACTGCTGGCAACCGCAAAAAAGAATCTCGCCGAGTTGCTCCGCGTCAGGTCCTGCTGAAACTCCGCGCCGAATGAATAAAACGTATCGGTCGATTTCGGTTTGAACACGCCGACGATCCCCTGAAGTGAGGACTTTCCTTCCGTGTGGTACCGGTAGCTTATTCCTGCCCCGCTTGCAGGTCCGCCGGAAAATCCTAATCCATGGACGCCGGTGCCAAACGCATCTCCTTTCACGCTGGAAACGGCAACCTGTGAATATGAATATGTGAACGTTGCGAGCAAAACTACCGTGCCGAAAAGAAAAAAGCGATTCATGATTTCCTCATTATTCGTTTCGTAACCAGCCGACTATTTCTTTAATATTCGGGCGCTTGCCTGTGATCAATATTCCGATTCTGAATACTTTTGCTGCTACCCACATCAAACCGGCTATCGTTCCCGAAAGTGTTACCAGTGAAAGTATGATCTCCCACATATCCGGCACTCGCACAGAAAAACGAAGCGCCATCATCGTCGGCGTCAATAATGGTATCTGCGATAACACTTTGACCAATGTCGAATCAGGATTCATCATTACCGGAACTGCAAGCGCTATCGGCAGAACAAGCAGGATAGTAATATATCCTGTCATCTGCTGCGCTTCCTGCTCCGTTGAAACAGTCGATCCGGCAGTAATGAAAATGGCAACATACATGAAATACCCGAGAATAAAATAGATCAACAGCAGCATGACGTTGTCAACCGTGACAAACGGCTTTTCGGATGCAAAATTCACTCCGATAAGAATGAAAGCCCAAAAAGCAATTGTTGTCAAACCAAGAAGCGTGAGACCGATTATTTTTCCGGACATTAATTCCTTTGAGGAACAGGAAGAAACCAGCACTTCAATGATTCTGTTCGACTTCTCTTCAACAACGCTTCGTATCAACATTTGTCCCGAGGACATTACAAGAAACATCAGCATCATAATGAAAATATATCCGCTGAAAAATGTCTCCATGAATCCTGATTCGCTCTCATCCCCTTTTTGCGACACTTTGATCGTTTTGATATCGACTTCCGTGATCAATTTTTTAATGACTGAGGGATCGTATCCCGCTTTCTTCGCGCGCTGTTCGATGATGATATCTTTGAGGATATTCGAAAAACGGTTCTGATCGCGCACATTGCCGACATTCTCCGCACGGTATTCTACTTTTCCGCTGTCCATTACGCTCATGGGAATGACGAAATATCCTTCGATCTGTCCTGAAATCAATTGGGCTGTCGCAATGACTTTCAGATGATCTGTTTCCCGATTCTCGTCGGTGATCTCGTACAATTCGTACGTTGGAATGCCGGACGACAGTTTATATTTCTCATGCAGTTTGGTATTGATCAAACTTGCGAGCACTCTTGTTTCATCAATTACGCCGATTTTTTTTGTCGTCTCTTTCTCACTCTTCGAAAGTAATCCCGGCAGCACCATAAACACCGACATGATCAGCGGTGTCATGAACAATCCGATGATGAACGCTTTTGTTTTTACCTTCTCAATAAATTCCCATTTTGCAACGGCAAGCATTTTATTCATTCGATGCCTCCTTCCGCAGCCGCTGCTGAATTTTTTGCAGTTTCACATATGAAATGACCGATGCTACAGCACCGGCGCCGACAAGCACCCACATATCTTTCCCCGTCAACGAAAGGATCAAACCAACAACGGTCATCCCGATACCCAGCAGCAGAGAGGTTCTCTGCTTTTTAACTTCCGGATTTGTAAGTGCTGCGGGAATCGTCGGTTTTTTTTCTTCTGCCCGATCACGTTCAATTTGTTCAACGGATGTGCCGACGACATCGAGAAAGATTGAGTTGAGGGAGGGCTCTACAAATTCAAATTTTCTCAGATCTATTTTTGAAGATACCGCCTTGAGAATTTCCTGAGTCGATACACCGTCAGTCAACATCAATTCGGCGTAATTTTCATAGACAGTAGATTTTGAAACAAAAGGAAGTTTTTTCAGGAATGAACCATCCCCATCGTATTCCAACCGCACTGCGTTTGTACCGAATTTCTGTTTTACCTGCTTCACAGTTCCTTCCAGCACAATATTCCCCCTGTTGATCAGGCAGATCTCGTCACACAATCGTTCAGCAGATTCCATTTGATGGGTTGAAAAAATGACCGCTTTCCCCTGCTGCTTCAGCTCGTTGAAAATATCTTTCATTACGATCTGGTTCACAGGATCAAGTCCGGAAAAAGGTTCGTCAAGAATAACCAGTTCGGGGTTGTGAAGAATGGCGGTGATGAATTGCGCTTTTTGCTGATTTCCTTTCGAGAGCTCTTCGACTTTTCTTTTTGCGTACGATTGAAGATTGAAACGCTCGAGCCATTCCATACCTTTCTTTTTTGCTGTTACTGAATCAATCCCGCGAAGTGAAGCAAAATAGATAATCGTATCGAGCAATCCGTTCTTCTTATATAAGCCCCGCTCTTCCGGCAAGTAACCGATCGAATTTTGAATTGAAACATCGAACGGTTTCCCGTCATACAAAATGGTTCCTGCGTCAGGCTTGATGATATTCAGGAGCATTCTGATGGTTGTACTTTTTCCGGCGCCGTTCGGTCCGATGAGACCGAAAATATCTCCCCTGCGTACTTCCAACGAAACGTCGTCAACAGCGAGTACTGTTGTGAATTGCTTTCTGAGGTGTTCGGCTTTGAGCATTGAGTAGTTGAGTATACAGTATTTGAGTAGTTGAGAAAATGCAGTTGGGCAAACGATATACTTATTTGCTCAACTACACATCGACTCAACTACCTCTCCAAGATTCTTTCTATCTGCATCAAGTGATTGAGATCGTGCCCTGCTTCCAACCGTGTGATGTGAAGGATCGTTTCCTTTCCCCGTTCTTCGTGCATGCCGAAGTTCTCCAGTTTTTCTTTCGGCAGTCCTTTCACAAATGCAAGATTTGCATTTCTCAGTGTTTCAAACAGATCGAGCATCTCAAAAACATCACTTTTTTCATAGCGGGAATTTTTCGCCCAATCATCCTGCTCAAATGATTGAATGCGCACTTCATTCTTTTCCGCAATCGAACGATACCTCCAACCCATTACCAGTTCGGTCTCAGCGAGATGAGCAACAATTTCAGCCACGGACCATTTGTTGGACTCCGGTTTCTTATAGAGATTTTTCCTCTTTGCCTTCTTCACAAGTTTCCGGATCTTGTTAACAGTGGAAGAAAGCACTTTGAACTGATCTTTCTCGCCGAGGTATCCGAGAAGCCGTTCGACGTATTGTTGGGAAGTTTCCATGGAGTATTTGAGTAGTTGAGTATATAAGTAGTTGAGATTATTTAAGTTCATTTCTGACGTTGAATAATCAAATCTCAACTACTCAACGACTCAGTTGCCGCCGTCTCTGTTACGGGGTCAAACGATAAATCATTCTCGGGAACGGTATCGTTTCGCGCACATGATCAAGTCCGCAAATCCACGAAACTGTTCTTTCAATTCCCAAACCAAAACCAGCATGAGGAACAGAACCGAATCGACGCAAATCAAGATACCATTCGAACGCTTCCTGCGGAAGATCATGTTCTTTTAATCGTGCAAGAAGGGTGTCGTAATCATCTTCGCGCTGGCTGCCGCCGATAATTTCTCCGTATCCCTCAGGAGCGAGCACATCAACGGCGAGCGCAAGTTTTTCGTTCTTCGGATCGCGCTTCATGTAAAATGCCTTGACTGCTGCGGGATACCGATGCACCATCACGGGACGGTCGAACTGTTCGGAGATGACCGTCTCATCTGTTCCGCCGAGATCGTTTCCCCATTCAAACGGCAATCCTTTTGAATGCAAAATTTCCACCGCTTCATCGTATGTAATTCTCGGGAGCGGTTTTTTCACATTCTCAAGAAATTTTACGTTGCGTTCCAGCGTTTTCAATTCCGGCATACGGTTTTTCAACACGTTGGTTACGATGTGCTCTAAAAAATCTTCCGCAAGATCCATATTGTCGTTCAGATCATTAAATGCAACTTCCGGTTCCACCATCCAGAATTCGGTGAGATGACGGCGTGTTTTCGATTTTTCAGCTCTGAACGTCGGACCGAAGACATAGACCTTTCCCAGCGCCATCGCTCCCGCTTCGCCGTACAATTGACCTGACTGCGTCAGGTATGCCTTCCCGAGATCAAAATATTCCGTCTCAAATAATGTCGAGGTACCTTCGCACGCAGCCGGAGTAAAAATTGGCGCATCCAGCAGCGTGAATCCCCGTCCGTCAAAGAATTCCCGGATTGAGCGGATGATCTCGTGACGCACGCGCATAATCGCATGCTGTCGTGACGAACGGAGCCACAAATGACGGCGGTCAGCAAGAAATTCTACGCCATGCTCTTTGGGCGTGATCGGATATTCTTTTGCGATAGAAATGATTTCGATGTTTGTGACATCCATTTCATATCCGCCGGGAGCGCGCTGCTCGGCACGCACGGTTCCGGACATCTTAAATGACGATTCCTGCGTCAGTTGATCGCAGCGGTTGAATATTTCTTCACCGACTACCGCTTTGACGACGACGCCCTGACAGACGCCTGTTCCGTCACGTAACAATAAGAATTTTATCTTCCCGCTTGAACGTGCATTGTACAGCCATCCTTGCAGCGTAATGTTTTCTCCGACATGTTTCGACAGATCCTCGATATATACTTTTGTAGCCATTCTGTTCCTTCAATTTTTTTATAATACAGGTGACCGTCACTTCGTAAGCAACGGTCACCCGGCTAAGTTACATGTTCGATGGGAAAATATACAAAACAATTCCTCCTCCTCAAAAATGAAAAATCCCGCACGAGACGGGATTTCTTTCCACCAACGCCTTATTTCATCATGAGCAATTTAAGAGAAGTTCTTTTTACCGGTGTTGATAACACTGCAAAATAAACACCGCTGGTAACTTTGACTCCTGCATCAGATTCTCCGTTCCAAACGATCTCCGTGAATGATTCGCTGGTGAGCGAAGAGATATCGAACGATTTCACTCGTTGTCCAAGCACATTGAATATCTGAAATGTTGCTGAAGCGGGGTTCACACCTTTCGGGAGTCTCATTTTCAACTTTGTTTCCGGATTAAACGGATTAGGATACGCGTAGAGGAGCGAATCATTGTTCGGTATCAGTGGATTTTTTCTGTTTCCGACAGAAACAAGTTTCGATTCATCACGGCACGTCGTGCACGCCGGCAGTGTATCGCTCGGTTCGAGTGCAAGGAATGTTGAATATCTGCTCAAGACCCTGTATGTCAAACTAGCGTCAAGAATCGTCTTGGTGTTGTTGTTATTTTCCGGAAGAGATTCCAACGCAAGTATTTGATTCCCCGCCCAGATTGTTTCCAGCGAATTGTCGACATTGACAACAGATGAATCGTGGATCGTGACTTTGGTCGTCAGCGTTGTTCCTTTGTATATCCCTGCTATTTCCAACACAAACGGGAATGAACCATTGAAGCGTCCAACCTGAGTAATCGTCCTGTCAATTGGAATATCGCTTGAAGTTGTCGAAATATTCGTGAATCTGTTTGAGCAGAATCCTCCTTCGATCCTTGTGATAAGATCGAACGATTGAATTGTTCCTCTGATCTGATCGAACACAGCGGACAAATTGGACTGCAACACAGGGTTCTGTCTGTATGATACAAAAACGCTGCCGGTGAGTCGTGTCAGATTCTCATAGAAATAGTCGTTACCATAGTAATACTTACTATTGAAATATGAATAGACAACAGACCAGTTGCTTATATCCGTTACAAAAATCGGAATGTTGGGCTTCAGCAGTGTTGTGATCGAAGCGATCGCAGGATTGGCAACGGAATGATGATTGTATGCATCGGTTCCTGCGATAAGCCACAATGCGCCGTTGTTTCCATTCGATCTGATAAAATCAATGCCGTCAGTAATAAGTGCCTGCATGTTGTTCGCATTCTGCAGCATGTTCTGTGTGATCGCATTGAACACATTTTCTATCGTCGCCGAATCGCCTCCGTACCAACCGCTCGGCTTCATCCTTTTTATTTGCGCGCCGGAGAAAATAAAATTGAATGAATCCTTCTTGGTAAAATTCGATGACATGAACGATTTAAGATTATTGATCAGACTGAGAGTAGAATAGGCGGATTTCGATTCATCGAATTCAAAAAGGAATGTGATCTTTTGCTCTGTGTTGATGCTGAAGATATTCGACGGGTTGAATGAGAGCAGGAAATATCCTTCATCCGCTTTGTCAGGTTTTGAGTATCGTCCCAATAATACCGATTGGTTTTTTGTTGTCGCGGAAAATGTCACATTCCCTTGCAGTGCAGAGCCGGAAATTTCTCCATAGTAATAATTTTTTCCCGTCTCGGCATCCAATCGAGGATTTGCTTCAAATCCGGTTGCAAGTTCATTGAACCTCGGGCTGGAAAATTCCGGTGTGTTCCAAAAGAGAGTAGTTACTTTTGGCAATGTAGTTTTCGACAGCCGTAGAATATTTGTCGGGATCGGTGTTTGTGCATTCGATCCCGAAAATGCCATCGGCAGCAAATATGTGATCTTCACCTTGCGCGATTTATTGCCTTGCATCGGATAGATTCGAAGAGAATACTGAACTGAAGAATTTTTCATCAGCAATGCCGGATCTCTCCGCCGCTTTACGATATTCTCATAAATGTTCGATGCAGTCCATCGGTCAAGAATAATTCCGCGCATGATAGTAACATCGTCTATCCATAGCCACAAATCGTTGACGATTGCTTCCTTCGGCAGACTGAAATCCATTTGTACTTCAACACTGTCCGATGATGTGAAGCCGAGATCTTTTGCTGAAAGTGTGAGATACAGATCGTACTGTTGATAATTCCCCTTCGGTTTTATCGATATGACTGCCTGATCAATTGTACCCTGACCGTATCGCCAAGTTTGCTGGGGATGCTGAATCTGAAGATAGTTCCATTGAGAAAAGAGGACTTGGGCAAAGGAGAAAACGAGAAGGGAGATAAAATATTTTCTCATAGCGGTATCATTCGTGTTGGTTTGATCAACTCATCGCCAGCATTCTCTCGATTGGTGTACGGGCGCGCTTCAGAAGATCGGAACTCATTTCTATCTGCGGGTTCATATTCTTCATGCAGAGATATAATTTCTCCATTGTGTTCCGCTTCATGTGCGGGCACTCGTTGCAGGAACAACTTGCGTCAGGCGGAAGCGGAATGAATTGTTTCCCCACAGTCGATTTTTCCATCTGATGAATAATGCCTGCTTCGGTTGCAACTATAAACTTCGTGCGGGGCGAATTCTGCACATGCTTCAACAACATACTGGTTGAGCCGATATACGATGCCTTTTGCAGGATAATATCTTCACATTCTGGATGCGCGATTAATTCAGCATCGGGATGTTCCAGTTGCAATCCGATCAGTTTCCGCTCGCTGAATGTTTCGTGAACGATGCAACTGCCGTTCCACAGCAGCATCTCCCTGCCGGTTTTCTTTTGAAGGTATGCGCCGAGATTTTTGTCGGGAGAAAAAAGAATCGGCTGATCTCTTGGGATTTGATTGATGATTTTTTCGGCGTTGCTGGATGTGCAGATAATGTCGCTCAACGCTTTTACTTCGGCACTGCAGTTAATGTAGGTGATCGCCACATGCTCGGGATGCTGTTTGCGGAATTTCTCGAACAACTTCGGAGGACATCCGTCCGATAATGAACACCCGGCAAGCAGATCGGGAAGAAGAACGGGTTTATGCGGATTGAGGATCTTCGCTGTCTCCGCCATGAAATGCACTCCGCAAAAAACGATCACATCAGCTGTTGTCGAAGCGGCTTTCCGTGACAGATCGAGACTGTCTCCTACAAAGTCAGCAAGATCCTGAATCTGGGACTCTTGATAATAATGTGCAAGGATGACCGCGTTTAATTCTTTTTTAAGTCGAAGAATTTCTTCTTCAAGATTCACTGGAATTGCTGAGGGTCTCTTTTTCTCAATTACTGTTTCCATACTTATGAAAAGTACGGATGTTTCGAGTGATTAACAAGTTGCAGCAGGCAAAGCGAATGATCCTGTCACGTGTATTCTTTTTCAAGGAAACCCGCTTTCTGCAATTGCTGTTGAATAGCGGCGGTCACCATCTCTACTGTAATGGACGTAATTTTTTTATCATCTGTACGAAGACCAATATGACGTTCATGCGGCGGTTTCCATTGTGCCGGGTCGCTGATGCTGTGAAATGAAATGGTGGGAACTCTCAGCGCAGAAGCAATGTGCAGTGTGCCGGTGTCGTTACAAAGCAGCAAATTCAATTTTGCGATTACGGCACATGATATTCTCAATTGCTGAACCGGTACTGACCTTACTTCCGCATTTTTGATATGCGATATCAGATTATCATGGTGATGCATCTCGTTCGGTCCGGGAATCAAGAGAATTTCACAATGATAATTTGATTTGATCCACTCGATTACTTTCGCTAATTTTTCCAGCGGATATCGTTTTTCTTTGTTCAGAGCGCCGAAGTGTACACCGATAAGTAGTTTCGCCGATTGGGTTCCCAATTCATAAAGTACTTTTTCCGCTTCCGCCTCTTCCTCTCCGGTCAACAGCAGGTCGTATTCCAATCCATCGGGCGGCACACCCAACGCCCGGACGATATCGAGGTAATGTTCCGATTCGTGCTGTGGTTTCCGTGATCGTGGAGTCAACACATTATAAATGTTTTCGGGGATTTCGGGATCGAGAGCGATATGATTGGGACCGATAATGATTTTGGCTTTGCTTGCAACCGCAATTATATCTGACGACAAGGAACGAGAAACGGAATTGAACATAATCGCGCAATCGAAGCCCCCGTTTCCCCGCAATTGATCCCAGAACGATCTGAATTTTTGCCAATTCCATCGGTTCAATTTTTCATAGAAGACTATCACCGAATCGATGTTCGGATTCTCCCAGATCATAGGTGCTGTGTACTCCCGCACAACAATTGCAATGTGAGAATGGGGAAACTTCTTCCGTAATGCCCTGATCGCAGGCGTTGTCACTACAAGGTCGCCGAGTTGATCGTGCTGCTTGACGATCAGAATCCGTTTGAGCCGCTGCAGGGGAATTTGATTTGGAGAAATCCTTCTGGAAGAACGGAACGTTCCGACGATGCCGATGAGTATTTTTTTTGACCAGATTTCAAGCGTGCGCATTGATGTCATTTCTTATCGGAGATATCTTCATACGGAACATCTTCCACATCCTTATACTCATCTACTTTTGTTTCGTGTCGTTGGTCTTTGATGTGACGATTGGGAGTTGCAAGACGTCGCAAGTACCGAAGCGTACTGCCGATAATTTTTGCTGCAATGAAAACGATGATCATCCAGAGTATGAAACGAAGGAGCATAAATCAATTTTCCCGGCAAGTTAATGCTCATGCCTTACTTTTTTGATTTTGGATTGTAATATTCAACGGGCGCTTTATCGGTGCGAAGTATCTGTTGAAGCAAATCCTCGAAGTCTTGCGGATCGTTCACAAAATCAATCTCGGTTGAATTGATGATCAGCAGCGGCGCAGATTTGTACCGGAAGAAGAAATAGTTGTACGCTTCATTCAAATCCTTGATGTACTCCTCCGACATATTCTCCTCGTATGATCTGCCGCGCCGCTTGATATTCGTCATCAACCGTTCGACACTGGACTGCAGGTAAACGACAAGATCGGGTGTCGGAATATTTTTTTCAATGGTGCCGATCAGCGTCTCATACAGTTTTAATTCGTCATCCTGCAGCGTCAGGTACGCAAAGATTTTATCCTTATCGAAAATATAATCCGATATCAAAACATTATGGAACAGATCCCCTTGAAATAATTCCTGCTGCTGCTTATAGCGGGATAGAAGAAAGAAAATCTGAGTCTGAAATGCATAATGTTCCGGGTCTTCGTAGAATTTCGGCAGAAAGGGATTCTCTTCGAACTTTTCCAATACAAGTTTTGCATCAAGCCGTTCGGAAAGCATCTTCGCAAGCGTCGTTTTGCCTGCGCCGATAACTCCTTCAATGGCGACATATCGAATGTCAGACGGTCGGGTGTGTAATTGAATCATTGATCAACATCAAGAGTTGTGAAGTGAAGTGTTCTGAACGTTCGATACCATGAGCATCATTCGATGCCTTTAACAGTTCGGATATTGTTTTCCCTGCAACAGGATGCAAAAACATCGGAGCAATCTGCGCCAGCGGCTGCAGTACGAACAAACGGTTAAGGATCTCTTTATGAGGAATCGTAAGTGCCGGCAGCGTCACGATCACAGAATCAAAAAACAAAAGATCGATATCGATCTCCCGCGGACCCCACCGGACAGATTCTGTGCGTCCGATCGATTTCTCCAAATCTTTCATATTGGAATGGAACGTAAGATGATCGAGATCGGTACGCACTGAAATGCAAACGTTGAGAAAATCGGGTTGTTGAACATTTCCCACCGGCTCAGTGACGAAAACATCAGAGACGTCATCCACAACAGTCCATGAAAAATCGGCAATCCCGCGTATGGCGGCGGCAAGAAATTCAATCCTATCCCCGACGTTCGAGCCAAGCCCTAAATAAATTGTGTGTCTCATTCCCGTTCCGTTTCAATAACCACTTCGATTGAATCAATGACGCCATGAACAGGCGCCCCCGGCTTGCGGACACGAACGACAGTCTTCTGCACCTGTGTGAACGCTTGAAGAATTCCTTTGCCGATCGAATGTGCCAGTGCTTCAATGAGATAATACTTTTTTTCGGTCACGATTTTTTTCATCAGAGCATATACTTTTTCATAATTCACCGTCTCATTCAGATTGTCACTCTGTTTTGCTTTCGTGAGATCGCAGTGCAATTCTACGTCGATCTCAAATTTGCCGCCGAGGTTTTGCTCATCGCTGAGCGCGCCGTGGTAGGCATAAAAGACTGCATTGTGAAGTTTGATGATGTCGAGTGATTTCATACAGGAATATATTGAAGGGTTGTGCGAGAATCAATTTTAAGACCAGTATCATCGCAACCGTTCTATCGCATTGCCGATCCGGCGCAGCACGGCATCTTTCCCTAATACTTCTGCCATATGAAAAAGCGAAGGACCGTTTGCAACGCCCGAAAGAGCGAGGCGCAGCGGGTGAATCAATTTCCCAGCACCTATTTTGAATTCCTCCGCAGTGGAACGGAGTGCCGATTCAATTGTCGCAGCGTCGAATTGCGTTAATGATTCAAATTTCCCGGCAAGTTTCATTATCTGCTCAGCTGATTCCGGTTTCCAGTTCTTTGCACGTGCTGCTTCATCATACAATGTCGGATCTTGATAAAAATATGGGCATCCGCCGACAAAATCACCAAGGACTACAACACGCTCTTTCATCAGCCCTATAACCTGCCGAACATATGCATCCGGCACTTTCCATCCTTTTTCCTGAATAAGAGGTCTCACGAGAGGCAAAAGTTCTTCGGTCGATTTCAATTTGATATGCTGCTGGTTCATCCAGTTAAGTTTTTCAATATTGAAAACAGCTCCCGCTTTTCCGACTCTTTCAAACGAGAATTCTTTGATCAATTCATCGAGTGAAAAAATTTCCCGTTCATCCCCCGGATTCCATCCAAGTAATGCAACAAAGTTGACCAGCGCCTCTTTCAAGTATCCTTTGGAACGGTAATCTTCTACCGCAACATCTCCCTGTCGTTTGCTCAGTTTGCTTTTGTCAGGATTCAACAGCAGCGGCAGATGTGCAAACTTCGGTACATCCCATCCAAAATATTGATACAGCAGAACATGCTTTGGCGTGCTCGGCAGCCATTCTTCACCCCGGACAACATGACTGATTTCCATCTGGTGATCGTCAACCACAACGGCGAGATGGTACGTCGGGTACCCATCCGATTTCAACAACACCTGATCATCAAGAATTTTATTTTGTATTGAGACATCACCGCGAATCATGTCCGTGAATTTTACTTCACCTTCGTCAGGTACGCGCATACGCACTACGTGCGATTCACCCGATTGAATTCTCCTCCTTGCTTCATCAATCGTGATTGTACGACAATGTCCGTCGTACTTCGGGTCTAATCCTTGCAATGATTGTTGTTTGCGAACCTCTTCCAGCCGTTCTGCTGTGCAAAAACAGTAATACGCTTTTCCGTTTTTTATCAGTTGTTCAGCATGTTCTTTGTAAATTGACAGTCGCTGTGATTGGATGTACGGACCGTGGCTGCCATCTTTATCCGGTCCTTCATCAAAATTAATTCCCGCCCACTTCAGCGTTGCAATTAAATTTTCCATCGCCCCTTCCACTTTACGCGATTGGTCAGTATCTTCAATGCGCAGGATGAATGTGCCGTTGTGCTTTTTTGCAAAGAGGAAATTATAGAGAGCGGTACGAAGACCTCCGACGTGAAGATACCCGGTTGGGCTTGGAGCGAATCGAACTCGAACAGACATTACAGAATAAACCTTTCAAAAACGCGAAACTACAGATTCACAGATTTAACAATAGCGAGAATAAAATACGGTAGTGTCACAGTTTCATCACCCTGAACTCGTTTCGGGATCTACATTCGATGCTGAAATAAGTTCAGCATGAAGAATTTTTTCTTGAAGAAATATCTAAGCAATCAAACTGAGACACCACTTAAAATACCAAAGATTTGACTGACTTCAAAGAATGATAGCGAGAATTGAACATATCAGATCGCTCGAGATGCCCGAACTTGAACCGTACCGAACTCTTAAAAGGCCGCTCGAACATTTGCAGAAAGGAATTTTTGTTGCTGAAGGGGAGAAAGTGGTTTCAAGGCTGCTGGCGAGCGGCATCCGTCTCTTCTCGCTTCTTTTGACTGAACAGTGGTTTGCACAACATCGAGCAACAATTGAACAGCATCCGGATCCGATCAAAATATTTATCGGAGAGAAACGGTTGCTTAATTCGATTGTCGGACACGAATTGCACCAAGCGATAATGGGAATTGCTAAAGTGCCAAAAGGAGTTCCGATCACTGAACTTGTTCAAATAATTGAGGAAAAAGATAATTTTCTTTGCGTCTTGATTGATGGGATTGTTAATGCAGAAAATATGGGAGTAATCGTACGGAACTGCGCCTGTTTTGCAGTCGATGCAATTCTCACGCTGCCAAGTTCATGCGATCCATATTTGCGGAGATCGGTCCGGAATTCGATGGGAAATATATTCCAGATGCCAATCACATATCTCACAAACGCCAGAAGCGACATTGATTCTCTGAAACGTTCAGGATTAAAATTCTACGCAGCACATCCAAACACTATAAGCACCGACATTCGTTCCGTCCACTTTTCAAAAAAAATTTGTATTGTGCTTGGCGCAGAAGGGCATGGCATCTCAAAAGAAGTGTTAGATTTGTGCGATGCGTTCGTAACAATTCCAATGAAAGAAGGGATTGATTCGCTGAATGTCGCCAGCGCAAGTGCGGTGCTGTTGTGGGAAATTCAGAATCGAAAATGATGCGATAACTATGGATCATGGTATCGCTTCGCTGTCAATTAAATTTTCTTCACACCAATTCCAGGTAAATCAGTCAGCGTCAGCTTTCCATCCACAACCGTCGTTCCGTTGAAGACATCGTTCTTGATGAGCAACATTCCGTCGAGGTCTGCCCAATCGCACATCGGCGAGAGATGAGATGCGGCGGAAATAGCGCATGAAGTCTCAGTCATGCAGCCGATTAACACTTTCATGTTGTATGCTTTTGCAAGTGTCAACATTTTGTGTGCCTCACGCATTCCCGTGCACTTCATCAATTTAATGACGATGCCGTTGTATGCTCCTTTAATTTTGCTGATGTCGTTGAGCCGCTGGCAGCTTTCATCCGCAAGGATCGGCAGCGGACTTCGCTCCGTCAACCACGCATGGTCATCGTACTTTTCCTTCGCCATCGGCTGCTCAATATATTGCACACCTTTCTCCTTCAACCAGTGGATCATATCCAGGGCATAAAATTTGTCTTTCCATCCTTGATTCGGGTCGGCTGTCAATGGCACATCCGTAACGGAGCGAATCGTTTCGATCATCTCCCTGTCGTTATCCTTCCCCAGTTTCACTTTTAATATTTTAAATCCTGCAGCCTCTTTTGTTTTTTCCCGAACAACATCCGCTTTGTCGATACCGATTGTGAATGTTGTGTTCGGCGCTTTGTTTTTGTCGAATCCCCAGATGTTGTACCACGGCTGTCCCATTAATTTCCCTACCAAGTCATGGAGCGCAATGTCGATTGCAGCCTTCGCAGAAGTATTATGGAACGCAAGCACATCAATATCGGCAAGAATTGTTTCCAGGTCGAACGGATTTTCGTATTTGGAAAGATCGACACGCTTCAAGAATGCCATGACGCTTTCCTGCGATTCGCCGAGATACGGCGGCATAGATGCTTCCCCATAACCGACAACACCGTCGTACTCTATTTCAGTCAGTACTGCCGGTGTTGTTGTGCGGCTCATTGTTGCAACAGTAAACGTGTGCCGCAGTTCGAGTGTGTACGGTCTGAAACTGAGTTTCATTTTTTTATTCGTCTTCGTATTGATGTTGAACAACGGAAACGCTTTGGAAGGACGAGACATCAAAGCAGTTCCCATTGCAAGCAGTGACGTGGTAAAAAAAGAGCGGCGCGTATTTTTCATTTGATAAGCCTCATGACAATGATGAGTGAACTGCAAAAAAGTAGGCGAAAAAAACTGCAATTTCAAATTTTAACCGCAATTTATTATCTGCGGGAGCTTTCTTTTTAAGATAAACTTGGGTATGTTTCAACGCAATTTCAGAGAATGTTCAACATTTCCGCGGACCTTATATGAGACTCGACAGAATCATACAATCACTTCTCCCCCATGACGAAAAATTTTTTGTGCTCTTTGATAACCTTGCGCGCACATTAGTTGAATCTGCCGAAACGTTGCGTTCACTGCCAAGTTTATCTAAGACAGAGAGGCAGCCTGTTGTGGACAAGATCAAAGAGCTTGAGCACAAGGGTGATTCCATCACTCACGAGATTTTTACTGAACTGAACAGTTCGTTTGTTACGCCGTTCGACAGAGAGGATATACACAAACTCGCATCGATGCTCGATGATGTCATCGATTATATTGATGGATCCGCACAACGCTTCCACCTTTACAAGATCAAAAAAAATTCCGCCGATATTCAACGCCTCACTGATATTATCTATCAATCATCCATTGAAATTCAGAGGGGAATTGCATTGTTGAGCGATTTTCGGCGCATCGACGATCTTAACAAAATTCTCCAAAAGGTCAATCAGTATGAAAACGATGCCGATGCGATCTTCGACCAATCGATTGCAGAACTATTCGACAACGAAGAAAATGCAATCGAGTTAATCAAGAATAAAGAAGTCCTCGTCTCTCTTGAAACCGCTACCGACAAATGTGAAGATGTCGCCAATGTGCTTGAAGCGATCATGATCAAACAAGCATAAGGAAGGACGACACCACCATGGATGTATTCGTCATCTTCATCATCGTCATCGCACTGCTGTTCGATTTTCTCAACGGCATGAATGATGCGGCAAATTCGATCGCCACCGTCGTTTCCACCAAGGTCCTTTCCCCCCGCATCGCAGTTCTGTGGGCTGCATTCTTCAATTTTGCAGCCGCATTCGGATTCGGTGTTGCGGTTGCAAAAACTATCGGGAAAGGAATTGTCGATCCATCGATCGTTACCCCTGAATTTATTTTTGCAGCGCTTGTCGGAGCAATCATCTGGACTCATTTGTGTACGCACTACGGGTATCCGATCAGCGTTTCGCACGCACTCATCGGCGGACTTGCAGGAGCGGGTCTTTTTAAAGCAGGAATAGCAGCGTTAAATTTCGAGGGTATCACGAAAGTCGTCATCTTTATTTTTCTTTCACCGACCATCGGGCTTTTGATGGCGTTCTTGTTGATGATCGTTGTGACATGGCTCTTCAAAGATTGGAATGTTCGACGTGTGGATAAATTTTTCCGTGTAGGTCAGCTTGTTTCATCTGCCGCATACAGCTTGGGGCATGGTACCAACGACGCTCAAAAAACAATGGGCATTATCACCATTCTTCTGTATTCAACAGGATATTTTCAAGGGGGAGAAATGTACGTTCCGTGGTGGGTAATTATTACTGCTCACAGCGCGATCGGACTTGGTACTTTGCTGGGAGGATGGAAGGTGATTGGAACTCTTGGAGTGAAACTCACTCACCTGAAACCGGTCGGAGGATTTTGTGCGGAAGGAGCAGGGTCGCTTGTTTTACTGGGAACAGCAATTGCAGGCATTCCGGTTTCCACCACTCATACAATCGCCGGCTCTATTATGGGAGTCGGGGCAACGAAGCGACTCTCAGCAGTTCGGTGGGGCATTGCAGGAAAAATAATCATCGCCTGGATTTTAACAATACCGACATCAGCGGCTATTGGAGCAATAACTTATTGGCTGACGGAGATTTTTCTTTAATACAAATTTCAATCCAAAAAAACATGAAGCCGCATTAAGCGGCTTTTATTTTTGGAAAAATAGGTTCTTCGCTCAGTGCGGGAAAATAGATACAGAACATTGTTCCTTCCCCCTCCTTTGAAACTACATCGATCACCCCCCGATGGCCTTCAATGATTCCGTACACCATTGCAAGCCCGAGTCCTGAACCTTTCCCCTGTTCTTTTGTGGTGTAAAAAGGTTCAAAAATTCTTTTCTTCATTTCGTCAGACATGCCGATTCCTGTATCGGATACTTTCACACAGATACATTCTGATTCATTGATCTTGAGTCCGGCATGATTGATTGAAGCAGTCGGGATGTTCTCCGTTTCAATGACTAACCTGCCGCCGTTCGGCATTGCATCGCGGGCATTCAGGCATAAATTCAACATTACCTGATGTATCTGGTTGCTGTCCGCCTTGATCTGCTTGAGGTTCGCCGCCAGTCTCACATCGAACGAAATATTCTGAGGGAACGTCTGCTGCAATACTTTGGCAATTTCCAGGATGATGGGATTGATGGAGAGTGTTTCGAATTTGATCTCGTTCTTTTTGGCAAATGTGAGCAATTGCTTCACCAGAGCGCTCCCTCTGTTTGCCGCGCGAGTGATATGTTCAGCAATTTCTGCGATCGATTCTCTATTCACCTCTTTGAGAAAAGTCAATTTATTTACGCCGGTAACAATGATCGAAAGAATATTGGAGAAGTCGTGGGATATGCCGCTTGCCAGCGTACCGATGCTTTCCATTTTTTGTGCCTGTACCATTTGTTTCTCAAGCATCGCTCGGCGCTTTTCATTCTTAATTCTTTGAGTAATATCACGGATGACGATTTGAATGGAAGGATTTCCTTGAAAACTGAGTTTGGTCGCTGCAATTTCTGCTACGATGTGTGAGCCGTCGGAAAGGAGCAGTGTTTCTTCTGTGATGAGTGTCTGTTCCGTACCGTACAACAGGCGAATTAAATGTTCCCGGAATTCTGTTCTTCGTCCTTCGGGAAGAAAATCCAAAATGGATAATTTCAGCAATTCTGCCGAACCGTGCGATTTCAGCAACGTGGTCATTGATGAATTGACGAAAACAAATTTCTCTTCGTCGTGTACGGCGATGCCGTCGGGAGAAAGGTCTATCAATGTCCTGTACCTTTCCTCACTCTCGCGTAATGCAAGCTCTGTCATTTTGTGCTGTTGGATCTCCCGCTGAAGGTCCCTTGTCCGTTCGGCAACCCTGTACTCAAGGGTTTTATTTGCAAGATGCAGCTCGCTCTGTGCTTTCTGTACGGAATCAGCCATGCTGTTGAATGATTCAGCAAGCCGGTCTGTTTCCTTCATTGCTGTCATATCAACACGTTTTGTGTAATCTCCTTCCGCTATGTGGCGAAAGATGGCAACCATCGAATCGATCGGTCTCGTAATAAAATAGCTCATACCATGCACCAGTACGATACCGATACACATTACGAACAGACAGACTGCAAGCAGCAATTGTCTGCTTCCGTCTATCTCTGCTAACATTTCATCAAGACCGACACCGATGTACATTGTCCCGATCGGTTTTCCGTTCATGACAATATTTGTGGATATCATGAATGTCCGCTGATCGGACGAAATTATTCCGGAAGGATTTGCCAGCCGGTAATTCAACGTAAGCGCCTGCTCAACGTTGTGTCCCGCAGTCAATTGGGATGTGTGGTCGGTGATGATCAGGAATCGAAGGTCTGTATTATTTTGTGCTATTCGTACGACTTCGGCGAGAGCGTCGGCATCGTTAAAATAGACCGCAGGAGCGGCAGTGGTAGCAGATATTTGAGCAATGGTGCGTGCTTTTGAGCGAAGAATTTGAAGCGATTGCTCTTCCATTTTCTCCGGAACATAGAAATAGACAATTGAACAGATCGCACCAAGCACAATCGTCAATACTATGTTGAGTCTGGTCCTAAATGAAAGAGTAAAGTTCATGCTATACCTGCGACCTACTGAACAATTCTTGCAAGACCCAAAACTTTTGAGCTAAATTGAGCACCTTCTTCTTTCGATGCCGCAAGGTTGATGATGATTTCAGGAGAATCACCTTTAATACCGATGCCAACCGAAACTCCATCATCAACGTACTCGGGAACGCCGGTTATAGAAAGTACTTTTCCCTTTTGTGTTGCACTCATAACTTTCTGCAGCATATTTTGATTCAGTGGTGCAATATAAAGTGCGGCAGGATTTATTTGATAGAGCAATTCCCGTATGTCCTTCGTAGTATTCACATCAATCGCCTCGAAGCGAACTGATTTACCATCTAACAAATCATACTTTTCATTTTTCCCAAATGAGAGTATTTCATTTTTAATACCGACGGATCGTTCGTTCCCTTCTTCATAGGCGACACCAACGACAAATGTTTCCAAATCCGGTTTGTTGATGTTTTTTTCGAGACTTATTGCTTTAAAAAGAATAGGAATATGAATGTTGACAGGTACAACTACCGTTTGGCTCTTCGTAACAATTGTTGAAAGAAAAAGCAATAGTAGTATGGATAGTATCGTATTATTCAACACTCTCTCTCAGAATTTTTCTATTCGCTGGGGGCAAAGCGGTGCTTCTGCATCCGACAGTGTTCAAAAGTATGCAAGTTGATACTTACATACTTCTAATTTCCGATTAGAAATTTCTAATAGTCATTTATACCAGCGCTTTGTCCATTTCATAGAAAATGCCGCTCGAAAAGCGGCATTATGACACAAGTGGATGTATGGAAAGGCTTTCTCAACTTTTCAATCTGTAGTTACTTTGCACACCGTCCCTATAATGTTCGAAAATATGACTTTGTTTTTTGAAATTGGAATTGGGGTATGAGCAATGACATTGTCAACTTTGATCTTCCACAACAACCTCCCCGATTTCCCGTCAACAGCAATTAATAACCCGTTTTTGGTCGCATAGAAGAGAACGCCATCCTTCTCTCGTATTTGAGCCGAATTAATATCGTACCCGAATCCCGCATGAAGATTCCAGATAACTTCCGGTTTGTTGCTCATAGTTGAGAGTGCGTATAACGAGTCATTCATCGTTCGGATGTACACCCTTTCACCATCTTCTGACATCCCAATTGTCTCCCGAACTTGAAATCTGTTTGTGCGCCATACTTCTTTTCCCGTAATGATATCTATTGCAGTCGTGTATCGATCAGGAGCAACAATAAAGACCTTTCCTCCCGCAGAGACAGGTTCACACGCAGCGGGAGATAACAGAATGCCCGGTTTGTCTCCTTTCCATTTCCAGAGAAGCGTTCCGGATTTTTTATCGAGGCAGTACAAATGCTCGTCCCATGCACCAAAAATTATCTTCTCATCGACAATAAGCGGTTTTGCTTCCACATGACCTTGTAGTGAATCAAAACTCCAAAGCAGTGTGCCCTTCTTGAGATTGATCGCGCGGAATTTTCTGTCGCTCGAACCGCAATACACAACACCGTCGTCTATCAGCGGAACTGCAACAACCGATGCACCGGTTTTCACTTTCCAAATCATCTTTTGTGTAGTGATTTCATAACACGAAATGCTGCTGTCGGTGGATGCAACGACAATTCGGGATTTGTCTAATGCCGGCGATGCTACAATTGGTGCCTGTGTGTAGAGTGTTGCAATTTTTTTCTCATCCTTGTAGATATGAACCGAACCGTCCATTAATGCAAATGTTCGGTACCGATCTGTCACCGCAGGAGGAGCAGACATGGAAGTCCGAAATCTTTCCTCCCATGCAACACGAACATTTGTTGATGCGGCATTGATTCTTGCTTGCATATTCCCGTCGGACAAATAAATGCGTTCACCGAGTTGTACAATTGCCCAGGGATGTTTCGTTTCTCTCCCCGGAATCCGCGTTGAGTAAATCATCGAATCATTCCGTACCTCGACGAGATTGTAACCGCCAACAGAATCTCGTGCGCGCAAGTTCGATCTGCCCACGACACCGGGAATTCCATCGAAGTAGCCAAAATAATTCCTGTGCCAGTGTCCGTTGAGAAATGCCTGAATGTTATATTTGCGAACCAGCGTTGTTACCACGTCCCAATTTGCAATTCCGGAATCGGCCGGATAATGTGTTGCAATAAAAAATCGTCGTTTGGGATTTTTCATTGCACTCAATACTGAATCAAGCCACGCTACATCTTCAGTAGCCCAATAGGCATCCCCCATCCGCATGCGCGGACCCTGATGGAGACCGAGGAATGTGTACTCTTCATGATCAAACACAAACCGTTCACTTCCAAATATTTTTGAGAATGAAATCCCTCCGGATTCGGACCATTTCATGTCATGATTCCCCGGAACGATGTACCACGGAACCGTCAGGCTGTCCAGAATCTGTTTTGCCAGCCGTAGCTGATGGTCAGCGCCGAATTCCGTAATGTCACCGGTGAGGATGGCAAAAGAAATATTTCCAAGAGAGTTGATGTCATGCACTGTCCGCCGCAAATCTTCCGCCGCTGTAGCGCTTCCGATATGAGTATCGGAAATGTGTGCAAATCGAAAAGCGGTCTGGCTTTTGAGAGAAAGTGTTAGTAGCAGAAGGTGAAGAATTATTTTCATTTCGTGCTTTGCTTTTTAAGAATTGATTGCAGATGTTGCGAGCGACGGCTTCAAGTTCCACAATTTTTTCCGGTCAAGCAATATGAAAAAGATCTTATTCTCGTTCCTGTTTGCAGGACTGCAGATATGCACCCCACAAACTTGGATTCGGATCAATCAACTCGGATATACGCTGCAATCTACCAAGGCAGCTGTACTTGTCAGCACAATACCGAACCTTCCTGTCCTCCGCTCGTTCACCGTGTACGACGCATTAACAGAACATCCCGTTGACTCATTCTTGCATGTACAACGCTTTGGATCTTATGCTGCTTTCGCCTCAACATTCCGGCTGGATTTCACTTCATTGAGACAACGGGGGGTGTTTTACATTCAAGTGGATTCGGTGCGATCTCCCATTTTTAGAATCGATGACGACGTGTATGCTGCTTCGGCTGATTTTCTTTTGAACTACATGCGGCAGCAGCGGAGCGGATATAATCCATACCTTGACGATTCGTGTCACACACATGATGGTTTTATTATTTATCATCCAACGCTGGACTCAACGCATATAGATGTATCCGGGGGATGGCACGACGCGTCCGACTATTTGCAATACGTCACCACTTCCGCTACCGCAACATACCAGATGATGTTTGCATATCAACAGAATCCTGATGCATTCGACGATTCATATGGTGCGAACGGACGTCCCGGCTCGAACGGTATTCCCGATATTCTTGACGAAGCAAAGTGGGGACTTGAGTGGCTTGTCAAAATGAATCCGGGAAAGAATTTCATGTTCAATCAAATTGCGGACGACCGCGATCATCGCGGATTTCGTCTTCCGTCCGAAGACACGGTGTATTACGGAAAAGGAAAAGAACGCCCGGTCTATTTTATCACCGGTCAGCCGCAAGGAATTTTTCAGCATAAGAACCGCACAACCGGCGTCGCATCGACAGCCGGAAAATTTGCTTCGTCATTCGCTCTTGGTGCGTTGACAATGAAACGGTACTATCCTGCGTTTGCCGACAACTTGCTCCAAAAAGCAATCGATGCGTACGATTTTGGAATTCAGTATCCCGGTGTATGTCAAACTGCGCCGTGCAGTGCTCCTTATTTTTACGAAGAGGATAATTGGACAGATGACATGGAATTAGCTGCAATTCAATTGTATCTCTCAACAGGTGATGAAAGGTATCTCACAGAAGCAGTCAAATACGGTTCATTGGAAGAGACAACACCGTGGCTCGGTGCCGACACGGCACGGCATTATCAATGGTACCCTTTCGTGAATCTCGGTCACTACCATCTTGCCTCAATCAAAGAGACCTCGGACAGATTTATTCCGCTGATTAAAAAAGGAATTGAGAATGTGTATCAACGCGGGGCATCTAACCCATTCCTCTTCGGTGTCCCGTTTATCTGGTGTTCTAACAATCTTGTAAGCGCATTGCTTACGCAGATTCATCTTTATAAAAAACTGACCGCTGATTCTTCCTATGACCGTATGGAAGCATCACTGCGGGACTGGCTCTTCGGATGCAATATTTGGGGAACAAGTATGATCGTTGGGCTGCCGCGATGGGGTGATACACCGGACGATCCCCATTCTGCATTTACACATGTGTACAATTATCCGATCGACGGTGGATTGGTTGACGGACCTGTGCGCGAAACCATATTTGACCAGCACAGACGGTACATCCGGCTGACCAAACCGGATCCGTATGCAGCATTTCAATCAAACCTTGCAGTGTACCATGACGATTGGGGTGATTACACGAACAATGAACCGACAATGGATGGCACGGCAGAATTGACGATGTATCTATCTTCATTAGAACAAAACTCATTGCACTCACGCCAACACATGAGCAAAAGCCACGGTGGAATCGTCCGGATGGATTCGACAAAAAAAGAGGTCTATCTCATTGTTACCGGACATGAATTTGCCGACGGTGCCGCATCGATCCTGGCTACATTAAAAAAGCAGAACGTGAAAGCATCATTCTTTTTCACTGGTGACTTCTATCGGAACAAGAAGTTTTCTTCATTGATCCGCAAATTGAAAAACGAAGGACACTATCTCGGCGCACATTCCGATAAACATCTGTCGTATTGTTCGTGGAAAGAGCGTGACTCGTTGCTGGTGACCAAGGATTCATTTATCATCGACCTAAGAAAGAATTATATAGAAATGGCAAAGTTCGGTATCTCCTCTTCGGAAGCAAAATACTTTCTCCCTCCGTTTGAATGGTACAACCGAACCATTTCCAATTGGACGAACGAATACGGACTCACGCTGATCAACTTCACCCCCGGTACATCGTCGAACGCCGACTACACAACTCCTTCCATGCCCAATTACATTTCCTCCGATTCAATTGCGGGCAGAATTCTGCGGTATGAATCAGTCGAACGAAATGGATTGAACGGATTCCTTCTTCTTTCCCACATCGGCACTGATAAACAGCGAGAGGATAAATTCTATGAAAAATTGGATGGATTGATCAGCGAGTTAAAACGGCGCGGATATTCATTCAAGCGTCTCTGAATCATTTCATATACTTCTTCGTTCTCTTCGTCGGCTCCGCTTCCAGCGGATTCTCAGGCCAATAATGCTTCGGATATTCTCCCCGCATATCTTTACGCACTTGCTGATATGCATTCTTCCAGAAACTGGGAAGGTCTTGCGTTACCGCAAGCGGACGCCGTGCTGGTGACAACAGATGCAGCAACACTTTCACCTTTCCTTCAGCCACAGTCGGTGTGTCTGTTTCTCCAAACATCTCCTGCAATCGCACTGCTAGTATCGGTTGGGGATTCGAATAATCAATCGGAATATGCGAGCCGGTTGGTACCGTCAGATGTTTCGGAGCAAGCGTATCAAGTTTTTTGAGTTGATCGTACGTGAACAATGCTTTCAGGATAGATGCCATATCCAGTTTTGAAAATTGACTTCTTTTCTTAATCCCACGCAGAAACGGTCCGAGCCATTCTTCGAGAGTGGACAACAATCGTTCGTCACTTAGATCAACCCAATTTTCATCGACAATTTTTTGCGCACGCAGCCACTCGCTCCGTGTGCGCAAAGATTCGGATTCTTTCTCCCACTGAAGCGATTGCAAGCCCAATTCCCGTATCGCACTACAGATGAGCGGTATTACTATTTCTGCAGAAGGTTCAAATGATTGATGCGACAGTTCGATAGACCCAAGCCGAGAAACACGCCGTGCAACGACAGATTCGAGTTTTTGATCCCAGAATATCTCTTCCGTTGTTTCGATCTTATCAGCGAACAATTCAAGAATGTCATCTCTTATGATCGGTGCGGCGAGGAATATCTTTACTTCGCTCCCCGCTCCATCCACTTCACCAACGGCAAGATATTCTTCTTTGAACAGCGCACTCTCTTTCGGCAGTACGCCGACAGTATTTCCCGACAACTGATACTTCCCGCTTTGATCCTTCCTCTTTCCAATTCGTTCCGGATATGCCAATGCGAGAAGTTTTCCGAGATGCTGCTGAATTTGATCGTCACTGAATCCTGGCGTCGGTTGCAGATTCAACATCATCATTAACCGACCGGACTGTTCCCGTACTCTCCGCACAGCAAATGAGTCTGATGATTTCCCTCTTTTCATCTCAATGTATCGTGAATACAGATCGATATCTGAATCAGATTTCCCGCGCAACAGGTCGCGCTCTTCCAATATTGCTGCAACATCACAAGCAAGTATTCCGACGCCAAGTTCATTTCCTCGAACCAGCATGTGCGCTAAACGGGGGTGAATACCGAATCGGGTAAGCGCCGCTCCGTGACGAGTTAACTTTCCTTGTTCATTAATGGCATTGAGATCTTTCAAAAGTGACAGTGCGTGGTTTAGATGTTTTTGCGGAGGAGAGTCGAGAAATTTGAGTCTGCTCCCCGAGAGATCTCCCCATTGCGCCAGTTCCAATGCGAACGAAGAGAGATCGGCAGAAAGAATTTCCGGTTGTGAATATCTCTTGAGCAAAGAATGTTCTGCCTGCGTCCAAAGCCGATAACAAACTCCCGGCTGCTGCCTTCCGGCACGCCCGCGCCGCTGATCTGCAGCAGCATGAGAGACAGCAGTCGTTACAAGTCCGGACATTCCCCGCCGCGGATCGAACGATGCACTGCGTGTGAGTCCGGAATCGATAACGATACGGACGCCTTCAATCGTCAAGCTCGTCTCCGCTATGTTGGTGGAGAGAATCACTTTTCTTTTTCCTGAAGCTGCAGGTTGCAATACCGCACGTTGTTTTTCAGCACTCGCTTCGCCGTACAATAAATGGATCTCGATGTGTGGCGAGAGTTCTTTTTTCAGCAGCAATGATTCCGTTTTTCGTATCTCGCGTTGTCCCGGAAGAAATACAAGAATGTCCCCGTCCTGTTCTCGCAGCGCTTTGAGAATTGTTGACACAACAATCGGTTCGATCTGTCCTCTCTTTTGCAGCGGAAGATAGATCGTCTCAACGGGATATATCCTTCCTTCGCTTTTAATGACAGGTGCATGATCAAGCAACGCTGATATCGCGACGCCATCCAGAGTTGCAGACATTACAAGGATGCGCAGGTCGCTGCGGATCTGTTCTTGTACATCGAGTGTCAATGCAAGTCCAAGGTCTGCGTTGATACTTCGTTCATGGAATTCATCGAAGATGACAATTCCAACATCGGGTAACGAAGGATCATCCTGCAGCATCCGTGTCAGGATTCCTTCAGTCACAACTTCTATTCTTGTTCTTTTCCCAACCTTCAGATCTCCTCGTATGCGGTATCCGACATTCTCTCCCGCTTTTTCATTCAACTGCTGCGCCATATATTCTGCAGATCGGATCGCCGCAAGCCGGCGCGGTTCAAGCATAATGATCTTTTGGTTTTTCAGCCACGGTTCGTTCATCAACGCAATTGGAACGCGAGTCGTTTTTCCTGCACCTGGATCGGCAGAAAGAATGACGTTTTGATGGTTTGTCAATGCACTTAGAAGTTCAGGGAGGACGATATCAATCGGGAGAGAATTCATTTTTAAAAGATAGTGATCTTTTCTTCTCCTTCATAAACAGAATTTGGGAACGAGTGATACTGTAGGACGGAACTCCAGTTCCGTTTACACTACACGGTCGAATCTGGAGATTCGCCCTACAGGTGCAGAGCTTTTGAACGAAATCTACTCCCCTCTGTGCGTTGCTATTTGCGATGGAGAGAGGGGCAGGGGGTGTGCTTCTTGCTTCTCTTGAGATGTTCCCAAACAGACAGGTTGTGTGAAAACTAACTATTGAGCATAGTCATTCTGAACGAAGTGAAGAATCCAGTGAAATTCTGGATGTTTCGCTGCGCTCAACATGACAAGAATCGACTTAGCGCATACACTGAAAGTTTTTGGAAAAAAAGTTTTCAGATAAAAAAAAAATCCCGCATAGCGGGATTTTTAACCAACTAGCTTTTAAGCGCCGCACTTTTAATACCGATTTCCTCCACCGCCGCGTCGTCCACCACCCCCTCCATATCCACCCCCTCCGCCGAAACTTCTGCGGGGTGCATCTGTTTTCGGACGCGCTTCGTTCACATCGATGTTGCGCCCTTTGAGAGGTTTCCCTTTCAACGCTGCAATTGCCGCTTCCGCTTCGTTCTTGTTCGGCATTTCAACGAATCCGAATCCTTTCGAAACATTGTTCACACGGTCTTTGATTACCACAACATCGCCGAGTTCGCCGAACGGTTTGAACGCCTCTTCCAAATCTTCTTTTGTGACTTCCCGATCCAGATTGCCGACGTATAATTTCATTGTACCTCCATAGATAAATAAATGATCCACCAAATCTTATATAATACGATAGCCAGTCTGATGATGGTGTTCAGGGAGGCACCGAATACAACATACGGATTTGAATATTAGAAACCTAACCGATAACTGGTATTTGTAACTTGTTATTGGTAATTGGTCATTGTTCATTGCTTTACAGTGTAATTCATCTGTTGAAGTTTTTCCGTTATCCTCTGTCGTTGGTCTCCCTGAATTTCTATATTCCCGCCCTTTACAGTTCCTCCCGCTCCGCAATGCTGCTTTAACATTTTTGCGATCTCTTCAATTGTCTGCGGATTATGTTGCAGTCCTACCACTACTGTTACGCTCTTTCCTTTCCGGTTCTTTGTATCAAGGAGCACGCGGACAGATTTGCCTTTCCCTTCATGTTCTCCTTTCTTCACTTCAGTATTCCCGGTATTTTTCTTCCGCTCGGATTCAGGTAATAAATTTTCGAGATCGGACAACGATTGCAACTTCATTTCATCCTCAGCATGCTTTTATTCCTACCACTATTCTTTGGTGATTTGAAATTAGTAATGGTTATTGGTAACTGGTAATTGCCACTTGTTCTTATTCCATTCTCTTGATGATGTTCTTGTTTTGGTGATTGCAAATATCTTTACCTTCAGCGGTGAAAAGGAAATCGATCCTGTCTCTATAAAATTCGGTGATCTTTCCCCGCACCATTTTCAGCGTGCTGTTGAGAAAATGATTCTGCTCGGTGAATCCTTCTCCGAGCACAGCAACGGCTGAAGGAAGCCAGCGTTCGGGAAATTCTCCGCTAAATTTTCCCCCTTGCTTATATTCCGCGATTTCACCTTCCAGCATCCGCAGCGCAGCCGTTTGTCCTTCTTCCGTGTGATGAGAAAGATTTTTTTGAGAGAGATACTTCAACAGATTCTCTTTGTTCGGCACGATCAATCCGACTGTGTATTGCGACTGATTGTTGTAAAGCATTACCTGATCGATGTACGGCGAATTGCCAACCAGAGCTTCTTCGATCCCTTCGGGACTGTACTTTTCGCCGTCGTGTCCGATGAGCAGACTTTTTACCCGTCCGAGAACATACAGAAAATTATCTTCGTCGAGATACCCGAGATCTCCTGTGTACAGCCAACCGTCACGTATTGTTTCTCGCGTTGCCTTTTCATTCTTCCAGTATCCCGCCATTACATTCTCACCGCGAATGACGATTTCCCCCTGCTTTCCTGTCGGAAGTCCGTTCCCCGTTTCGTCGCAAATTTTTATTTCAAGATTTGGAACGATAGAACCCGACGAGCCGAGTTTGTGCCGTTTCGGAACATTCGCTGAAATGATCGGAGCGGCTTCTGTCAATCCGTAACCTTGATACATCGGCATGCCGATCGCATAGAAAAACCGCTGCAGTTCAATATCCAGCAGTGCGCCGCCGCCGATGAAGAACTTCAGATTCCCTCCGAATCCCTGCCTGATCTTTTTAAAGATGAGCACATCGAACAATTTGTATTTCAATTTTTCAATCAGCGTTCCATTCTTTCCTCTGTCCCACCCGATGCCGTTGATCTTATAGCCGAGTTCCACAGCGGTATTGAAAAGCTTCTCAACTTTTTCCCCTTTGTCGCGAATCCCCTTCTCGATATTCTTCTTGAAATTCTTCGCCAGCGCAGGTACACTCAGTAAAAATGTCGGTTTCGTCTCTTTGATGTTCACCGGCACGTTCTTCAATGTCTCCATCGGCGTTTTGCCAACTTGCACCGATGCCATGCTTGCCCCGTTCTTCATCAACGTGTAGATTCCCGCCGTGTGGGCAAATGAATGGTCCCACGGAAGGATGAGGAGCGAACAATACGATTCCGGTATCGGCAGCAAGCCGGATGCCTGCTCGACATTGGCGGTGTAATTGCGGTGCGTCAGTATAATTCCTTTTGGATCAGCGGTTGTTCCCGATGTGTAACAGATATTTGCCGGATCGTTCTCACGGATCGATCTCCATCGCTGCTCAAATTCGGAAGTTCGGGATTTAAGAAACTCCTTCCCATGTTCTATCAGTTCAGCAAATGTCATCTCATCTTCACTCCGTGGTTCGCCGTCAAGGATGATGATCTTTTCCAGTTCAGGAAGATCCTTTTCGATGGCGCGCAACTTGTGAGCATGCCCGCCGGAGACGATCGCCATACGAGCACCGGAATGAGCGATGCGGAATTTCAAATCGGAAAGTTCATCCACTTTCACGGAAATAGGAACGTTGATTGCACCAGCATACAAAATACCGAGTTCAGAGACGACCCAATCATTCCTCCCTTCCGAAATGAGAGCGAGCCTGTCTCCCGCCGCAATGCCGAGACTCATCAATCCCGCGGCGCATTGATGCACCTGTTGGCGGATTTCCGAATAGGTTGTACCTTTGTACGCGTCTGTCTTCTTTTCCCACATCAGCACATTATTGGGAAATTTCTGCGTGCTTGTTTCAAGTAATTGGGGGATAGTTCGTTGCAGTTCAGTGTTCATGGCATTTACCGGATACATTTTGGTGAGGGAATATTCGATTGTGTGCAAATGTAGAACTAAAGAGGAGGAGAAGCAATTGGGAAATGCAATAACAAACCCCGCTGAGACGGGGTTTGTTATTCTTTAGAGCATCAATTCATATGGGGACTAATCTTGTCAACCAATGCCTTCTTCGGCATTGCACCGACGATTTGGTCAACCACTTTGCCACCCTTGAACACAAGCAGCGTTGGGATGCTGCGAATACCGTATTGCATGGAAACTTGCGGGTTCGAATCGACGTCAAGTTTGCCGAATTTCATTTTACCATCGTATTCCTTTGCCAATTCCTCAACGATCGGAGCGATCATTTTGCACGGACCGCACCATACTGCCCAGAAATCTACAAGGACAGGTGTTTGAGAATTAAGCACTTCAGTCTGGAAGTTGCTGTCGTTTACTTCTACGGGTTTCATTTGATCTCCTTCTGTTCTGCAAGTTAGATTAGTTATGATAATATAATTGCGTTTTTCCCGAGTATTTCTTCCACGTGTTCGATAAAATCTGTTGAAGGATTGACCGAATATTTCCGTGATCTAAATACCGGTTTGTTTTCAAATTCCTTCCCTACAACATTGAAGTAACAGTTGCAGTTCCCTTTGTTCTTTTCCATCAGTTCGCGGAGTTTCGTCAGCGTAATATCGGTAACTTCATCCGCATTGAGCAAGAAGAAAATTTTTTTCGCGAATTTTTCCCGCACTTCTTCCATCGGCAAGATGTCGTCAACAACAATCTTAATGATGTCTCCACTTACTTCTCCTTTCCCCTCGACGAGCACCATCTTTTCTTCTGCCAGCAACTCAATCTTCTTTTTATAAAGACTTGAAAAGACGACACACTCGGCTTTCCCTGTGAAATCTTCGATTGTCAGGAACGCCATCGTATTCCCTTTTTTATCGATCTTCTTTTTAATCGACGTGATCACTCCTCCCGCTTTTACCGAACCATTCTTCATCCCTTCCACATCCCCAAGATGGATCGACGCAAACGCATTGATCTCTTTTTCATATTTCAACAAGGGGTGGCCGGAAACATAAAACCCAAGAACCTCTTTCTCGCGCGATAATTTTTCAGAATCGGTCCACATTGGAATCGTGGGAAGCTGAGGAACCATCGTACCAACGACAGCCGATTGCGTGCTGCCGCCAAATAGACTGTCCTGCCCCCGCTCGGCGTGGACCTGGGCGCTGGAAGCGGCTGCAAGCATCTGTTCAATCGCCTTAAATAATTGTGCACGATTCTTTGTTACGGAGTCGAACGCTCCGGAAAGAACAAGCCCTTCGATCGTCTTTTTGTTAACTGTATGGAGATCGACCTTCATGCAAAAATCGTAGAGCGAGGTGAATTTCCCTTTTTCCGTACGCGCTTTCACGATTGCTTCAACAGCATTGACGCCGACATTTTTGATCGCGGCAAGTCCAAAACGGATTCCATCGTTCGTAACATTAAAATCTTTATCGCTTTCATTGACATCCGGTGGAAGGACTTGCAGTCCAATCTTCCTGCAATCGTCGATGAAGAGAACGATTTTATCCGTGTTATTTATTTCCGACGTGAGTGTTGCCGCCATATACTCTGCCGGATAATGCGCCTTGAGGTATGCCGTTTGATAGGCAACGACGGAGTATGCTACCGAGTGCGATTTATTAAAGCCATAGGAAGCAAATTTTTCGATCAAGTCAAAAATTTCACCCGCTAATTTTTCACTCAGTTTACTTGCCTTCTGCGCCCCTTCAATGAACTCAGCCTTCAATCCCTCCATGATCTTCTTGTCTTTTTTACCCATCGCGCGGCGCATCAAGTCGGATTTTGCGAGCGTAAAGCCTCCGATCTCGGATGCAATGCGCATCACCTGTTCTTGATAGACGATAACGCCGTATGTCTCTTTGAGAATCGGTTCCATTTTGGGATGGAGATATTCGATCTTCGCAAAGCCATGTTTTCGTTTAATGAAGTCACCGATATTTTCCATCGGTCCGGGGCGATAGAGCGCGTTCATCGCCGTCAAATCGCTGATAGAAGTTGGTTTCAACTTCCGCAGCCAATCCTGCATTCCGGAACTTTCGAACTGGAATACTGCAACCGTTTGACCTTTCCCAAATAGTTCGAATGTTTTCGCATCGTTCTCCGGAATGTTGTCGAGATCGATCGATACCCCGTGATTCTTTTTTATGAGGTCGAGCGCATTTTCAATCACAGTCAAAGTCCGCAATCCAAGGAAATCCATCTTGAGCAGACCTGCTTCTTCGAGGTCCTTCATCGTGAACTGCGTCATCAATTCTGTACTCGGTGTTTTATACATCGGTACGAAGTTAACGAGCGGCTCCGGCGCAATAACGACGCCTGCTGCGTGCATTCCGGCGTTGCGGTTCATCCCTTCGAGCACTTTTGCAATCTCGAACATCTGTTGGATTTTCTGATCAGGATTCTCCTTAAACGGTTTTAGATCTGGAAGCGTATCGAGCGCCTCCTGGATCGGCATCACCTTTCCAAGAATCGTTGGAATTTGTTTGTTGATACTTTCGACGACCGAGAGAGGAATTCCGAGAACGCGGGCCACGTCTTTGAGTACCGCCTTCGATGAAAGCGTTCCAAACGTGATGATCTGTGCGACGTTATCCTTCCCGTATTTATCGCGGACATATTCAATGACCACTTCCCTTTTTGAATCGGAGAAGTCAACGTCGATATCGGGCATTGAGATACGATCTGGATTCAGGAATCGTTCGAACAGAAGATCGTATTTCAACGGATCAACATTTGTAATTCCTGTCGCGTAGGCAACAATACTACCGGCTGCGCTTCCTCTGCCCGGACCAACCATAACGCCTCGGTCACGTGCTGCTTGAATAAAATCAGCGACGATCAGGAAATATCCTGCATACCCCATGCTCTTAACAACTGCAAGTTCATGTTCGATTCTCGCTTTAATTTCGGGAGTGATCTCTTTATATCGCTTTCGCAAACCCTCCCATGCAATCTTTTCAAGATACTCTTCAAGAGTCGAAACACCCGCATCGGGGGGAATGGGAAACTTCGGCATCTGGTTTTTACCGAGTTCAAGATTTAGATTGCACTTTTCAGTTATTTCAAGCGTGTTTGCAATTGCTTCGGGAAACTCTTTGAAGAGTTCACACATCTCTTGCGCACTCTTAAAATATATCTGGTCTGTGCCGTATCGAAGATTATTGATATCAGGAGGATTTGATGCGTCGGCATCAGGAATCAACAGCATCACATTGTGTGCAACAGCATGCTCTTTTTTGATGTAATGACAGTCGTTCGTTGCAACAAGTTTGATGTTCAATTCTTTGGCGAGTTTCGGCATATCGCGCAGGACAATTTTCTCTGCAGGAATGCCGTGATCTTGAATTTCTAAATAGAAATCGTCGCCGAAGAGATTCTTGTACATTGTCGCAATCTCTTTTGCTTCCTCATAATCACCATTGATCAAAGGATTGGCGACGACACCTCCTGCACAAGCGGACATACACACAAGCCCTTCGTGATATTGCGAAAGAAGTTCAAAATCAATGCGCGGTTTGTAATAGTATCCTTCGGTGTGCCCCAACGTGACAAGTTTGATGAGATTCTTGTAACCAACAATATCTTTGCACAATAAAATAAGATGGTGGTAATCTCTCTTCTTTTTTGTCTTGCCGTCCGAAACAAGTAGATCGTTCCCGTCATCCCTCTCTTTCGATTTGGTGAACCGGCTTCCTTTGGTCAAGATATACACTTCACAACCGATGATCGGCTTGAGATTCTTCTTCTTCGCTTTTTTGTAAAATTCAATTGCACCGAACATCACACCGTGATCAGTCAGTGCAACAGCGGGCATGTTATTATCGGCAGCAGCTTTCAGCAGCGTTTCAACTGTCGCAGCACCGTCGAGCAGGGAATAGTGAGTGTGGTTATGAAGATGTATGAATTCAGACATTTACAAATTTCAAAAATTACAAGATTATCAAGAATACCAAATTAAAAAACCAATAGTCTCGGTTCCATCATTTCCTGAATTGCGTATTTCACCCCTTCCCTTCCAAATCCTGAATCCTTCACACCGCCGTACGGCATGTTGTCAACTCGAAATGTCGGATAGTCGTTGACAATGACAGCTCCGATATTCAAATGCCTGTAGGCATACTGAATATTTCGAAAATCATTGGAGAAGATCCCTGCCTGTAATCCGTACCTGGAGTTATTTATCTTTTCAACCGCTTCTTTGATTGTCGAATCTTTTTCCAATGTAACTACAGGTCCGAATATTTCTTCAGAGCACACTTTCATTTCAGATTTTACATTTGTGAGCACGGTAGGTCGATAGAAAATACCGTTTCTTGTCCCGCCGGTTAATACTTTTGCACCCTGAGAAACTGCTTCACTCACCCACGCTTCAATCCGTTTCGATTCGCTTTCTGAGATCATCGGTCCGACAATCGTTTTTTCATTGAGCGGGTCACCGACAACAACTTTCGAAGCAGCATCAACAAATTCTTTTTCAAAACGATCGTACAACGATTCATGAATAATAATCCGTTGAACCTTAATACACACCTGTCCGGCATAACCAAATCCGCCAAGGATGCATCGGGCAACTGCATGCTCTACATCGGCAGTTTTATCGACAATAACGCCCGCATTTCCGCCGAGTTCAAGCACAATCTTTTTCTTCCCTGCTTTTTGCTTCAGCATCCATCCCACTTTTGCACTCCCTGTAAAACTGAGCATTGCAATTCGCTCGTCTGCAACGAGCTGTTCGGCTAGTTCGTTCGAAGTCGGCACGACGTTGATTGCACTCTTCACGAAACCGGAATTTAACAGCACTTCAGCAAGGAACAACGATGTGAGCGGTGTTTGCGGAGGAGGTTTGAGAATAAATGAATTGCCGCTTGCAATTGCAGGTGCAATTTTATGAGCGACAAGATTCAGCGGAAAATTGAAAGGGGAAATACAAGCAATGATACCGATAGGAAAACGTGTGATGATTCCTTGTTTGTTTTTTGTCGATGTCGTGACATCGAGCGGCACCATCTCTCCCGTTATCCTCTTTGCCTCTTCAGAAGCAATCTCAAATGTCGAGATCGCCCTGTCAACTTCGGCACGGGAGAATGTGATCGGTTTTCCAGCTTCGGCAGTGATCAACTGTGCGAATTCTTCTTTGCGGTGTTTCAGTTGAGAAGCAATTGAACGAAGGATTTCTGACCGTTCGTGACTTGAATATTGAGAGGTAGTTTTGAATGCCTCTTGAGCGGAAAGAATTGTTTGTTCAATGTGTTCTTTGTCTGCCTGATAAACTTGCGCAAGTTCGGTATTAGTATAAGGATTTTTTATTGCAGTGGTTTTACTGCTTGATTGTTGATCTCCGGCGATATAGAATTGTTTTGTTTGCATGGAGGGGAAAATCATATTCAAGATTGCAAGATTCCAAAATTACAAGATTAAAGTCGTTCCGTAATCGGTAAATTCGTAACGGGCAGTCCGCAATTAAATACAACTAATTTTTAACGAACTTTACAATCTCATCAATTGCAGAAGAAACCGGAACATTCCAACGCTTCCCTGAATTCCGATCTTTCAATTCGATCTCATTGTTCTTTAGATTCTTTTCACCGACGATAACGTGCAGCGGCATTCCCAACAGATCGGCATCTTTGAACTTAAATCCCGCAGTTACATCCGAGCGATCATCGTACAATACTGTAATTCCTTTTTTCTGAAGTTCAGCATACAGTGCTTCTGCATGGTGCTTCACTAATTCGGAATTCATGTTCACACTGATCAGATGCACATCGTACGGTGCAATCGATTTCTGCCACTTGATGCCGAATTCATCATGATGCTGTTCGATGTGGCAGGCAACAATACGTTCAACGCCGATTCCGTAACTTCCCATGATGATCGGATGCTCTTCCCCTTTTTCGTCGAGAAAATTTGCTTTCATCGCAACAGAATATTTCGTCCCGAGTTTGAAAATATGACCAACTTCGATTCCTTTGACAATGCGAAGTTTCCCTTTCCCATCAGGACTCATTTCACCTTCCTCAACCGTTCTGAAATCATGATATGATTGAATCTTTGCATCGCGATTCAAATCAACATTGATGAAGTGATAATCATTCTGATTTGCTCCGCAAACAAGCCCGTTGGCACCTTCCAATCGTGTATCAGCAACGATAGTTATTTTTCCTTCGAGACCGACCGGACCGATCGAACCTGCGTCTGCACCGGTCAATGTCTGCAATTCTTCGGGGTGCGCCGGGCGAATATCGGCGCCAAAAACAGATTGAAGTTTGGATTCGTTGAGTTGGTCATTGCCGAGCATCAACACAAGAACAGGCTGCGTGCCGTTCATAAACACGAGCGATTTCGCACAACGGTGTGTCGGCATCTTTAAGAATGCCGCAACTTCGTCGATTGTTTTTGCATTCGGTGTATGAACTTTTTCGAACGGTTTATTTTCGGAAAATCGTTCCGCTTTTGGAACCAGCGATGATGCAATTTCAATGTTTGCTGCGTAGCCGCTTTCCTGACAAACGGCGAGATTGTCTTCACCTGCGTTCGATTCAACCATAAATTCCTGTGAACCGCTCCCTCCCATTGCTCCGCTCGACGCTCCAACTATGTAGAATGTCAGCCCGCATCGTGTGTAGATATTCCGGTACGCCTGTGCATGAAGATCGTAGCTCCTGTCCAATCCTTCCCATGAAGAATCCATGCTGTAAGAATCTTTCATCGTAAACTGACGCCCGCGCAGCACGCCGGACTTCGGTCTCGGTTCATTCCGAAATTTAGTCTGGATCTGATACCAAATTTGCGGCATCTCTTTATATGACTTCACATGATTCTTTGCAATCGCAGTGATCACCTCTTCGTGCGTCGGCGCGAGAACCATGGGACGATTCTTCAGATGGAACATAATGTCGCCGAACGCTTTCACGCGGTCAGTTTCTTCCCACAGTTCAATAGGATTCAGCGCAGGCAGATGGAATTCCTGTCCACCGATTGCATCCATCTCTTCGCGGATAATCTGCATGACTTTCTTCATAACCGCATAGCCAAGAGGCAGAAACGAATAGACACCTGCGGTCAATTGGCGCATCAGTCCCGCGCGAATCATGAGTTGATGACTTGGAATCACTGCATCAGCAGGCACTTCTTTAACGGTAGGGAAAAAACCTTTGCTTAATCTCATTTACTTCAACCGAATGTGGTGAATTGCAAATTTTCACATTATCTCAATGGAAGTTAAAAAATTTGCAACTTGATAATTTGTGACTTGATAATTAATTAAAAGTGCTCTCGCGCAGACTCGAACTGCGATTAGAAGTTTAGGAAACTCCGGTTCTATCCACTTGAACTACGAGAGCGACGATTAAAAATACGAAAAACGAAGCTGAATACAAAGAGAGGAGAAGCTCAGTTTTTTTGATCGAGAAGGGTGCGAATCTTTTTACCCCGATGATAACCAATGACACCCTGCGTCGGACCGATAAGCCAGTACGTCATGCCGGAATAAAATGCCATGCCCGGTCCGCCGAAGATCACAAATGAAATCGATAAGAGTCCAATAATGCAATTCGCGCAGTGCCCCACCATCTCTCCTTTTGTGTGGACGAGTTCCGTTGCCGTTAACTCAAGTTGTTCTCGTTGTTGGTATGCATGTAGATACAAGAAGAAATAAATAGCATAGATAATAATAAATCCGATACCGTACGCAATCATCATGGTAGGCCATTGATGATTTTCGATCGCTCTGGCAACGGTTCCGTCCGCCAGCGTCACGTTGATGGACATTCCCGAAAACATTTTTACCAGAAGCGTCGCAAGGAATTTTGTCGGATAAACAAAAAAGACGACCACAAACAGGAGAACAAAATTCATCCAGAGAACAAACCTGTCATTCAGCCCGAAGCGGCGGAAGAATTGATAATGATCGTACCACACAACAACAAGCAGAGAAAAGGCAAGGGCAAAGCCGATGAAGCCGTGAAAAGTCTCTTCCAATTGAGAGAATGTCTTCGGAACATCGAGAGTTACGACAAGGAGCGTCAGTGCGAAACCAAAGACGTTATCGCTGAATCCTTCAATGCGGGAGATCTCGCCGCCGCGCAAACGAAAACCTGTCTCTTTGCCGTATTGTGTATTCGAAAGCTGTTCCCGGATCATTCTTAGGCTTCTGGAGTTGAAAAAAAATTTCTTTTAACGAAGCTGCCGACCACACCTCCCACCGAGTAGAAGAGCCCCATGAAACCAAAGAGGATCAACCCGAGCGGAAGCATCGACCCTATTTCTCCTGTCTGGAAGATCATTGCAACGGGCTGAAGTGAAACAGAAAGAATTCCTTTCAATACTATTTGGGATGGATCAAGAAAAGAGGCGACGGCATTCAGCAGAATCATCAGAGGCACACCCATGAACCAAAACAGGTCGCTGTCCCATGCTTCACGTTTGTCCGTCAGCATGGAGATCGACAGCCAAACGATCAGGCCGCCTAGTGAAAGTGCAATATTGATGTTCTGGGTAAGACTTGATGCGCGTTCTGTCATCCGATCGTTATTTTAACAACACCATCCGCTTGATATCCGTGAATTTTTCCGATGACAATTTATAAAAATAAATTCCTGAAGCAAATGCCGATGCATCCCACGAAGCAGTATATGTTCCTGCCTGAACGATAGCATGCACTAATGACGCCACCTCCCTTCCAAGATTGTCATACACTTTTAACGATACGAACCCTGTTTGTGGAATAGAGAAGTCTATCGACGTTTGAGGATTGAAAGGATTCGGATAATTTTGGTACAGCGAATAGACGGCGGGTATGCCATTTTCTCTCTCTACAAAATTCGGATTCGATTGCGTTCGGAACGTGAGAATGAACGGATCGCCGGGAATACTGTCCCGGTTTGCATCGATAGAAGCGCCGTATATTGATTTTGCAGCTGCACTGACAGTAACGGTATAATTTGTATTGTATGCCAATCCGCCTGTCGGCGTAATAAGGAGTGTCGTATTGTTTTGAGACCATCCGAATGTACCACTCACCGAAGGAATGAATGAAATAGCAGATCGGACACTCGCTGTATCCATCGAAAGCGAAAATTTTAATCCTATCTGCTTTGTCACTGCAAAAGCGGTATCACCCTCCTTCGGTTGTGTAAGTATGAGATACGGGGGAAGTTGTTCCGTCTGGAAATTAATGACAAAATTTGCCGTTGAGAGATTCGACGTCACAGTTTTATTGTCAACAAAAACGATTGGCTGACGTGTTTCCCCGTATCCGGCGAGGGTGACTGTATAATTAGCGTAATACAACAGCGGTGCAGAAGGAGTAAATGTTAAACTCGTTCGATCATTATTCCAGACGAATGTGCCGGAGGTTGCCGGTAGGATGGAAAATGCATTCTTGACACTCGTTGTATCCATCGGCTTGAGAAAATTAATCACGATATTCTGGCTGCGGCTGACATTTGTTGCAGTGTGCTGAGGAACGGAAGACGAAACCGATTTTGTCGTCGCCGTTAACACAACATTGACCGTATCGAGTGGATATCCACCGGTCTCAAACAGTACTTTATAATTTCCCGGCGCCAATGAATCAAAGAAGAAATATCCGTTGTTGTACGTGTCACCATTGTACACCTTATTGGGAGGAAGTAACCGAACAACAATGTTGTTGATCGGTGTTGAACCGCTCTTCTGGGTACCGCAAATAATTCCGAGTGTATCGAATGGAATCCCGTAGTATTCAACAAAACCGTTGTAAAGCCCGTATGCTTCACCTTTTCGATAGTCGTTGTTCAACAGACGGCGTGTTTCAGGGTAGTAGTCGTGAAATGAACCTTCGGATAATTCACCCGGCATAATCAATCCGCTCAACACACCAAGATTATATCCGCCGCTCGGTCCCCCATAAAACGTGTAGTCGAGGTAAACACCCGGTTTGCCGGCAATGTTTCCGCCAGACGAACCTGTTCTATTGATGGCGCGGATATTATTGTAGATCATTGAAGACATATCCACTGCCGCCGGAAATGCGGGTTGTCGCGTGCTGATATTTTCTTTCAATAAGACCATCGTATAGTTTGTAGATGTATTGGTTCCTCCTGTCGCGTTGCTGTGGATCGAATGAAACCAATGGACATTATTAGCATTTGCAAATTGCCATCTTGCTGAGAGACTTGGTTCGTTAGGATCGGCATTACAGTTTGTCGGATGATCTGGATATACTGTTGTACTATCATTAGTAGTTCGTGTGATAAAAACGGTAGCACCTCGTGCTTCCAACAACGGTTTCAGCCAAAGCGCTTTGCGGAAGTTACCTTCCGATTCCCAAAAGATGTTGCCGCTGCCGGGGTTCGGATCAATCCGCCTGTCATTACATGGATTGAATCCTCCGTGGCCCGGATCAATGCAGATCTTCAAACCGGTGAGATCGTTCGGCGGTTGTGCCGGCGATATATACAGACAGCAAATAATTCCTGCGAGGATGATCAAAGCATTTTTCATGTTATTTCGCCTCCTCATAGGTCAGAATGAATATTTCACCATCAGCCGTACTAAAGGCGATTTTGTTTTCTGCTGGAGAACAAGCGGGGTACATTGCAATGCCGTTGAATTCCTCCGTCAGGTTCACCGATGTCTTTCCATCATTGGACTTTGCAACAATATCCGATGAAATTATGCGATGACCGTCGTCGATATCTTCCATTCCAATGATCCAACTTCCGCTTCTTTCCCATTGGGGCGCATCTAATCTGCCTAACGGCATAGGCAGTCTGCCATCCACGGTGCATACAAACGCTCCACGATCCATATCGACTGCCGCAATCCGCTGGCGGTCGGGGGATAACACGGGCCAAACATAGTTGCCATTGAGCGGATCGAATATCTTTTTCTCACCATCAACAAGGAGTATAATTTTAGTGTTTTCAATTCCCAATACGGCAACGTCGTTTGACACTTTCTGAAGTTGGCTTTTTATCGGAATCCTTTCAGCAGTGATCGCTTCACCTTTATGGAAAATCGGCAAAGAAACGGAGTTTCCTTTTTGTAAACTTTGCTGTGTTCCGGTTTTGAGATCGAGAACAATGCTCTCCTGAATTCTTGTTCTAAAATCGCCTGTTGTGTTTGTCCGACGAAAAGCAATTTGGTTACCATCCGGCGATACAGAGAAATTATACCCAGAGTGTCGGTCACGAGTGATCTCATTCAATAACTTTGTCTCGAAAGAGTACCGCCAGATACCGTTATAATCACCATTGGTAAAAAATATTTCTGTTCCGGACTGAGAAAAGATCGGATTACTCCAAGATTCGGTCGCGGGCAATTGAATTTTTTCGATTGAAACCGTTCGGATCTGCGCGATCGAAGAAGAAACAAGCAATACAACTGTTAATAACATTCGCATAAAGACCTCATAAAAACAATGAATCCACATCCTTATTTCAGCAGCACCATTTTTTTGGAAGATACAAAATCTCCGGCTCTCAAAGTATAATAATACACACCGGAAGGAAGTTCGCTAAAATCGACCGCAATACGATGAAGTCCGGACTCTTTGTACTCGTTCAAAAGCGTACGAATGCGGCGTCCCAAAACATCGAACACTTCCAACGTGATTATACCTGCTGCCGGACTCGAAAATTGAAATGTCGTGGAAGGATTGAACGGATTCGGGAAATTCTGTTCCAAGACAAATGCTGCAGGCGAAAGAACTTCGCGAGAAGGAACAACTGTCGTTGCTGCATTCACTTGCAGATCGTCAAAGTACAACACACCTTCCACAGCACCACCCGGTCGCTGGAGGATCTGCACAGAACTCAATTTTCTATTTGTTCCGGTAATTTGAGCAACCGGAAGAGAAATGTATTTCCAACCGCGCCAGTGTATGGGGCCGAAGTCGAACGACTGATTATCCGGTGAAAAAATTAATTTCAATGCATTGTTGCCAATATCGCCGTACACCCACAATCCAATAGACATGTATGAATCAATTTCGGGCATGGATGAAGTCTTCAGATCGATAACACCGCCTGTGGAGTTCAAAAATTTGTAGGTAAGTTTTCCCGAATTCGTTCCTGAATATCTTTTTTCCGGTACGAATCCAAATTTTGTCATCGCTGTATCAATGTTTTGAGATACCTGTGAAGCGGCGGGTTGCATCCATCCCCTTCCGTTCGATTCAAACAGATCGATCGGTATTCCGGTGGAAATAAATTCCTGCGCTTCGGTTTTAAACTGTATCAGCACTGTATCCTTTGAGGAGTTATTGTAATAGTCCTTTATTCCCGGGAGCAGTTTTATTCTGTATGTTCGATTCGGTTTTAATGCAGGCATAAATGAGATGTATCCAAGATCGTCAATCACTTCATTCTTTGCACCGGACATTGATACGTTCACATTATTTTCGTCTGTGAATTTCAATGTCGCAGAAAGTGACGGAGTCAGCACACCGTCATCCATCACGAGTATCACTTCGGGTTTTACAGGAACATCAATAGCGTTATCGTACGGGTACGTCCATAACACCGTCGGACCAGCGGTATCGATCGGTTCGGTTGTAAATGAGAACGAATACGGAATACCACCGAGGCTTTTCTTCAGGGAAACATTTTTTGCAGATGAATCGACAGTAACAGTGTATAATGTATTCCATGCCAAATTCGATGAAGGATCAAACGTCAGGACTGTATTATCGTTATTCCATGATTTCGTTCCTGTCACAGCCGGAATAATTGAAAATGCTGCAGCAGTCGATGCGGCATCCATCGGAGTATTGAATTGAACAGTAATTTCTTTATATGTCGGAACCGGCTTGCCGCCGGCAGGTGTCGCTGTAAGAATTTGCGGTTTCACTGTATCACCCACGGTGACAAGATTCATGAATTTTGTCCAGTCCCAATATTGACCCGGATCGACATGTGTGTTGCATGTGGGATCGAATCCTTGTCCCGTAGAAGTCACCCAATTCCGCCACGCACTATTTTGGTGTTCGCTATGCGCAATCACATGGTTTCTGTCTTTAGGAATGCCGTACTTATCACACAGATACGCGACAAGCCGTGACGACGATTCATAACATTCCTGTGTGTACCATCCGCTCACATTGTAGTATCCTTCGTGTTCGATGCCGACCATGTATGAATTCCAGCAGCCGACATGCCATGCTCTGAATTTTTCTTCTACCATCTGTGTTACTTCTCCCACCGGCGCGTCAGGACTTCCGGTCGGTTGCTTGCTGACGGGTGAATTTGGGTGGGAATTCAATACATAGTGAGCGCTCACTTGTGCGGCGGGATTTTTGAACCAGGAGATGCAACCGAGATACGATCCTTCAACATCGTGCACAACAACAAATTTTTGCTGGATCAGCTGCGTACCGAAATTCCCGGAATATGCCGCATTCCATTTAGCGAGAGGATAGTCGGGTTGATTTGCAGTTTTATTCAATTGCTTATTCTGATTCTTTGCGGCAGCAGTCTTGGCAGTTTTGTCCACAATGCGTTGAATTGTTTCGAGATCAATATTTTGTTTCCGGATCGTAATCCTGTCCCGTTCGTACCCTGTCGAAAGTACAGCATATACTTCCAGTCCCCGCCTTTGCGCTATCTCCTCCTGAGGAAAGCCGCTGAATTTGGCGATCGCGTTCTGCCAGCTTTCAATCGCACCGGCATTAACATTTTCAGGTTTAGAAAGTTCATCGTAGTACTTTTTCAGCAGAGCAGCAGCGCCGCGGATATTCTGCAATGGGCTTTCTTTTAATTCCTGATGAGTTTTACCGATCAGATTTGCAGCTTCGCGCAAACTGTAACCGAAGTACTCGTTGTCCCATAATCCCATCACACCATACACACGAGGCATACCTGAACAGGAAGAAAGTGTATCGTCGTCATCCCACTTCATATGGGTCCATCTGGTTTCAGCAAATGAAAGAGCGCGAAGAAGGTCGGAGGGAACTCCGAATTCTTCACCTGCCTGATCAAAATAAGCATTGTATATTTCACGCTCTTCCTCGTGACGTTTTTCTTGTCCTGATAAGACGGAAATTACAAGAAACCAAATCGCCATTGTGTAGCAAAATTTTCTCATGACATACTCCTGATAAATCATCGTTTTTGCTCTTGAGCTATCCGCGTGCGGTTTTGATCAACGATGCCGCCACGCTGGGTTAAGGCGTAGACGACAATATTTAATCCAAACTGTAACTGACGCGTGTTGTCAAACGGACCCCCTTGGGACGAAGGGAGAAGTTTCCAATACCCCCATGCAAAATTGTAACCGCGGTTTGAAATCAACACTGCCATACGTCCGTTTAAGAATATTGCTTCAAGATACGGGTAGATTTCTTTTACTTCGCGCACGTTGTTATTGTACCGTTGAATATCCTCTCCTGAAGGTGGACCGTTAAAATTTTCCCACGCGGTATACAATCGATGCGAATTGGGTACGCGTTCAAAGACTGCATCGTAACCAAGAGCATCTTTTAACATTTGTCGTGCAGTTATATTAAAAGCACCAGATTGATACGCTAAGCCGTCGTCAATGAATAGAAATCCGCCGTTACGAAGGTACTGTGCGATGTTTCTCGCCTCTTCTTTTGTGTACCGAATTCCTGATTGAAATCCCATCATGTATAAAAATGGAACCGTACTTAATTCTTTCGAATCCAGGCGGATCGTTCCACGAATGGATACGCGTAATTTTGTGCTATCATTAGCATATTGAGCGAGACTTGGAAGCGCCTGAGGTACACAGTTCCATGACGGCTGCCCATCCACAACATCCCAACCGCTTGCTGGGGATTTTTCCAGCTTTGTTGAATTGTATTGCAATTGATAGATGTTGAGAAATCCGCGGATATCTTTCTTGTTGCGAGGGTTGACCTCAATAAATCCGTCGAACCGGTCTTCAAAATTTTCAGATGAAATAAGATTATCCCGCATAGCAGTCAATCCGCCACCGCCGCCACCGCGTGAATTTTCAACATCGCTGGCAAATTGTGGTCCCCAATCTTTCCCGTCACCCGGTCCTGCACCCCATCCTCCGGTTCCACCAACACCGAAACTTCTCCCGTAGCTTGTTGCACCGCCGGGCAATCCCCATCCAAGATCCGACGCACCCGTTGATGCAGTGAGCGCCCCAAAGAAGACACTCCCTTCGCTGGGACGCCCTTGTGATGATGAAGCCTGCTGTTGTGTATTCGTCTCCGTCGAGACAGTCGGCGCATCCGCCCTTGCAAATACAATCTGTCTCGCTCCCGTTTGCGGTACATAATCCACCTGCTTGGCAAGATCGAACGATTTCACAAAACGGGGAGGCTGTGCTTCAAACTTGACCGGCGGTTTAACCATCTCGTACGTTTTCAGTTCCACACTGATGATCTTCTCCCCTTTCTCACCCCCCGTCATCAATATCAATAGGCCGAAAAAGAGATGCAGACCTCCTGAGATCGAAATCCCAAGTGCGGCATACTTTCTGTACGAATATAATTTTTCCGTCAACGTCATTGATTTTTACTTGTCTCCAACCACCGTTTGTGCTGTTCTGCAAAAAAGACGACCATTTGTGCGTCAGGTTTTCCCGAATACTTCTCGATGATCTTTGTGAACATTTCCAACGCTTTTTTCTTTTCTCCGAGTTCCGAGTATGCTGATGCAATATTCGCTTCGCAGGCATACCGCACATCAGCATCAGGATACTTTTTCAGAACCTCTTCCAACAGAGGAATTGCACGAAGAAAATCCTGAGTGTCAAAATACGCCATCGCTTTCGAATACTCGGTAAACGAATTGATCTGATCGAGTTCACGAACAAGATTTTTTGCCTCTTCAACTCTGGGGTAGGACGGATATTTCTCAAGTATCACACGGTAAGCCTGCTTCGCTTTTTCGTATTCTTTTGTATTATAGTAATAATCACCAATGCTGAACTGTGCGTCCGGTGCTTGCGGACTGCGGGGGTACGCCTGCACAAATCGATCAAACGTTTCGACCATCTTCAGCGTGTCTCCCAATCGGTAATAACACCATCCTTTATTATACTGTGCCGTGGCTGCATACTCCGATGCAGGGTACGTTCTCACCGTTCTATCATATTCCTGCGCCGCCATGTCGAACCGTTCTGCATTGTAATATAACTCTGCAATTTCATATTGCACTTGCGGTAAACGTGTGCTCTGTGTGTACAATGAAATATATTGACGTTTCAATTTGACGGCTTCGTCAATCTTACCGATACCAAAAAGACAGATTCCGCGATTATGCAATGCAGTTTCAGATTTCTCATCTGCAGGATACCGTTCTCTATACTTTTCAAACAACGGATCGGCAGATGCATAAGCCCCGCCATCGAATAAGAGTGACGCCATCTGCCAAACTATTTCTTTAATAAACGGATGATGAGGCAGCGTATCCGCTGCTTGTTGCAGCACGGAAACGACTTTCTCAAGATTATTGGCATTGCCGTAAGCATTCGCAAGCGCTGCGTACGCTTTGGCACGAGAATTTTCATCGGCACTGTCCGCAGCAATTACCTGACTGCCGAATTCAATGATTTTTGAGAAGTCGTTCATTTGCACGTACAATTCGGTCAATGCCGATAAGTACTTCACCCGTTCCACTTTTGAAGAAGCGGATTGAAGCAAGTTCAGGATTTTCTCTGTCGCCTCTTTTCGCTTCCCAATTCCGAGATATGATAAGGCAAGTTTCTCGTTGGCAATCGGAATCGTCGTTGTAAAATTATCTTTGAATGCCTTCTGTCGCAGACAATATTCCAGGTCATCAATCGCTTCTTTGAATTTTTTTGTTTGCTGAAAGAGTGCACCGCGCGCATACCTCGCCTGCAACCGTGCATTTTCAACAACCGATGAGTCACTGACTACGATCGTCATTTCGCCGATTGCTTTGTCAAATTTCCCTGATATAGCAAGCAATTCGCCGTACGAAAGATGCGCATACGGTTTGAATTCAGATGAATCGGGAAGTTGTGAAATCACTCCAACAATGAACGATTCAGCTGTATCCAGTTTTGCTTGAGAGGCGTATATCTTCACAATGCGGGCAAACGAGAACGGATAGAATTGAGAAGAAGGATCGACTTTTTTTAGTGAAGAGACAGACTCCTCCATGTTTCCCAAATAAAAATGTGACATTCCAAGATAGTATTGCACTTCACTCGCTTCCATTCCGTTCTGAAGTTCCATTTCCAAATTTTTATAGTGTGAAAGAGCTTCTTGGTAACGCTTCTCATCATAAAAGGAACGCGGAAATTGCATTCGTGCGTGTGTAAATTCTGCGGATGATGTGTACCCATCCATAACCTGTTGGTAGCTTGCGCGAGCCTCATCAAATTTTTGAAGTGCCAGATATGCATTACCGCGCATGATAAGTGCTTTAGGAGTAAATTCGCTTCCACCGTGATGTGTAAGAAATGAATCTGCCGATACAATGACCTGCTCGTGATTTTTTGCGGCGCTGAAATTGAGTACTGAAAAGAACCGGGCATTCTCAAGCGAAAAGTCAGCCTGATCGGCAAACTCGGCGTATGCCTTCACATAAAACGAATACTCTTCTGCCGCCCGTGAAAATTCCTTTTGATCCTGATACGTGCGGGCAATTTTGTATTGCATGCGCGCTTGAAACACTTTGTTTTGGAAATGTTCATCGATCGCGCGCCGATATACCTGAATGGCACTTTCTGTCCCTTTTACCCGCTGCATTAACTCTGCCCACCGGATGTAGGAAATCTCTATCAACGATGGAAGCAGCGTGTATGTCCGTATGATATATTGATACCGTGCAACGGCAGAATCAATGCTATTCAATCTCTCGTACGCCTCAGCGATCTTGAATTCTGCTTTCGAAGCGAGTTCCAGATTCGTGTTATCCGATTCACGATTTGAGACAGCGTCAAAGATCTGGCGTTCTCTGTTCACTCTCAATTCCATATTTTCAAAATCGGTGCGGGTAAAAGATTCCGGTTTATATTCCGTCAATAGATAGGAAAATGAATGTACTGCACTTCTCCAATGGTGTGCATCGAGATCATTTTGTCCGATCTGGTACAGTGCGCGCACCCGAAAAGGACTTTCTCTGTAAGTATCAGCAAGTTTCTTAAACGTTGCGGAGGAACTGTCGTACTGGAGTTTGAAACGAAACGCCCACCCCATATCGTACAATGCCTGTTCAACTTTTTCATCGAATGGATGATATTGGATTAAATCACGCGCAGCTGTAATTGCGCTGTCGTATTCCTTCTTCTGAAGGAATAGATCATAGATTTGGTACCGGGAAAGGATCGTCAGTTTAGGTGAATCGGTACGGGATAACATTCGCCGAAACGTTGCAATGGACGAATCGAGCATACCGAGCGTGCGGTACGAATTTGCTTTTTGATACAGTGCTGCGGAACGGACGCCGACATTCAGTTCGCCGTTCATTAGTACGACGCGGACACTGTCGGGGGTAAGCAAGTCGCTCTCCGTTTCCAGTATCTTATCGTATTGTTCAATCGCCTTTGTATAGTTTCTCGCCGCAAAATAATTTTGCCCTGCAACAAACGAATCACGCAGTTCTTGCGGTGTCGGGATAAAGTACGCAAGCGCCCCTACTGCTGTCAGTATTGTAATAATAATTTGAAATGACATGATTCATCGAGTAAAAACGACAGTAGTCAGTAGTCACCTGCGGCAGCAACTACTGACTACCATCAAAAACAGAATTCTATTACTATTTCAGCATTAACATCTTTTTGGATTGGACAAAGCCGCCTGACTCGAGATGATAGATGTACATTCCGGTCGCTACCTGTCCGCCAAAATTATTTCTTCCGTCCCACTCTATCGCATAACTTCCTGCGTTATAGTGTTCGTTGATTAACGTTCTTACTTCTCGCCCAAGTATATCAAAAATTTTCAAATATACTTTTCCCGCACGCGGCAATCCAAATTGGATTTTCGTTGTCGGGTTGAATGGATTAGGATAATTCTGGCTGAGCGAGTAAACAGCAGGAATTGTGGGAGAGACTTCATACCCGACTCCCAAAATGCTGCTCTCAGTTTCAAATAAAATTATCGCATCTGCCCGTATAACAAAAGTATCCCGCTTAGCGATATTTTCCACTGAATCGGCATAGTATGCATTTACCAATGCCGTATCGTTTTCAAGACGGATATATCCGTTTATTGCAGCTCCGCCGTGAGCATCGCGCTGTCCGGAACGGAGAAATATATGGTTACCCAAAAATACCATACTACCGCGATTATTTTGGTTAACAATTGAATCAGCGCGCCCGCCGCCGGCAGAGAAAATAGAATACTTTGCACGTGGTGACGAATTCGTTGATCCGGGTGCCATTCTCGCATAGACAGCGAATGTATCCAACTCCACTCCTCGTCCTGGCAATGTAGGAAGCGCTGGAAAATATTCAACATACCCGGCATTTTTTTCTATCGACGGATCACCCTGCAAATTATAAATGTAACCGACAAGCCGTTTACCGCCGCTTGCACTTGCATCATTAAGTTGCTGCCATTTATTCATATTCGCCGGGTCAGGATAGAAAACGGGACTGGGGGGATAAAGGTATGATGCCGGTGCCTCCGCCTCCTCCATTATTAATGATGTTCCAATCCCTGCGCCTGTAATAGTTATTACATGAGGACTGAATAGTGTATCATTGGAATACACTCTGATTGTTGTGTTTAAACTATCAGCAATTGAATCCGGTAAAAAATTCACCG